>NC_020813.1:1328946-1993419 GCF_000348725.1 Pseudobdellovibrio exovorus JSS | reverse complement strand
ACGGCTCTATACCTGAAGACAATCCTTTTAAAAAGAAAGGCCAACGTCCCGAGATATTTGCTTATGGTATTCGTAGTCCACAGGGATTGGCATTTCGTCCTCAAACTAACGAGCTGTGGTTAGCTGACATGGGACCAAGAGGTGGAGATGAAATTAATATCATCGAAGCAGGAAAAAATTATGGCTGGCCTGATATCACTCATGGGCGTGAGTACTATGGACCGAAGATAGGTGAAGGCACAGAAAAAGTAGGAGTTGTTCCTTCGGTTGTTTATTGGGTTCCATCGATTTCACCTTCTGCCATTGCTTTTTACGATGCTGATGTATTCCCTGCATGGAAAGGTAACGTCTTTGTGGCGTGTTTGTCAGGTCAACAGCTACGTCGTCTTAAGCTCGATGGTTCACGTGTTGTTTCGCAAGAAGTGTTGCTAGAAAATGTCGATCGTTTTCGCAACGTTCGTTCCGGCCCCGATGGGTATCTGTATTTGTCTACTGACTCTGGAAAACTAGGTCGCTTGCTCAAGTAAATTCACTAGAGCAAACAGTCAGCTGGTTGTTTAAATTTTTCACTCTATGTTTTTAACTCTATCTCTGAATAGAAGTTCTCTATCTCTGTATCTATTTTTCAAAAAGAGTGAGTAAATAAGTTGTACAGCAAATGATAAAAATAACTACACACAAAGTATTTACTGATCCCAGTAACTCTATACTGCAAGTGAGCATAGAAAGTTCGAGTATGTGAATTGCAAACGAAAGTATAAAAAGAAATTTTTGAATTAATAAACAAAAGATTAGTTTTAAAGAATAACAAATTTAAGAAGGAGAATTTTATGAAAACATTTTTAACAGCATTCGTGATGTTAGCTACCACATCTGCAATGGCAGCAACAACGGGCACTTTGCAATTACAAGGTGTTGTTGGTGTAACTAACGAGATCATCATCAACGCTAAAGCTGAAGCTACAGCATTGAATATCATCGGTGGTGAAACTAACAGAAACGTGGCTGAAGTAACTGAAAAATCAAACAGCCCAACAGGTTATAAAATCAATATGAAATCAGCTAATGCTGGTCGTTTGATTCACACTACAGATAACGGTAAACAAACTCCGTACACTGTAAGTTACAATGGTCAGTCTGCGATTTCATTACATCAGACAGATCAAACAGTGAAAACTGTAAGTAACTTGAACAACATGACAACTCAGACATCACAAGTAATCGTAAACGTAACACCATTGAGCAATGCGATGGCCGGTACGTACCAAGATACTGTTACAATTTCAATTGTTGCGAACTAATTTCGATTACCTCGATTGCTATTCTAAAATAGAAATAAAAGGGAGCTAACAAGCTCCCTTTTATTTTTTTGGATTGAATTGAGACAGATTTAAAAAACCTTCTTCGTGTCCTCATTTCTGTGGCTAGACCTTCCGATAGGTATCTAGACTAAAGACGGGAGTAATATGAAGGGTGTAGTGGCGTTAGTTATCTTGTTTGTTGCAGCAGTTTCTTATGCGCAATCAACTTTGAAAATTTCAGGGGTTGTTCGTCACGCTCCTTATCATCTTAAGAAAAACGATGTAGGTCGCACTCTTTTAATTCCTAAACCGGAGTCAGGATACAAAGTCTATGTGGCTAAAGTGTCACAGGTCGGACGTCAGCCAGCCTCTGTTGGAGCACCTGTTGGCAAGAATACATTTACTTTGGACTCTAGACGTTGGGAAGTGGTGACAAGTGCACAGGAACTCGATGACTATCGTCATATTCGCATTGAAGCGCCTTAATAGACACGTGCTATATCTAATTGATTTCCCTATCACGACATAAGAAATTGTTTTAAAATGAGAGTATGTACAAACATATTCTTGCCGTTATTAGTTTAGTATCTGTATTAAGCCCTGTGACCACGTGGGCGTTTAGATTAGATCCAATGGTCGTAGATTTTCAACCGACAGGAACACATGCGGCGAAGACTATCCGTGTAGATAATGAAGCCCAAGAAAAAATTGCAGTTAAAATTCAAATGTATCGTCGTATTGTGGATGATAAAGGAATTGAAACACGCGAACCGACTCAGGACTTTAAAGTCTTTCCAACGCAATTTTCGTTGAATTCAAAAGACTCTCGTGTGATTCGCGTTGTTTATAGTGGCCCCAAAGAAATTGATCGTGAGCAGTCATATAGATTAGTAGCAACGCAATTGCCAGTGGACTTTAAAGAAGAAACACGTCAATCAGGGGTTAAATTTCTATTCGAGTTTGTTGCTTCAGTTTATGTAAATCAGTCTAAATTTTTTCCTCAAATTGAAGTTGAATCCATTACGGCTCCTGCAAATGGTCAAGTACAAATGACGATTGCGAATACAGGTACACGTCACAGACTGTTGCGCGGAGTCTCTATCAAGTTACAAGATACACAGGGGCGTCACATCGTCGTAGATGAAAATCTTGTTAAAGATTGGAACGGAGAGAATCTTTTATCGGGTGGACGTCGTACATATACTTTTAAAAGCGCATCCCAATTTGATCTTAAAGCACGTCCTGCACAGATTGAAATGAAAGATGCAGATTAGACTGCTAACAGTTGTTTCCATTTTAACTTTTTCTATATTTGCGAACGCAGAGTGGATTCCTGTTGAAGTGACTCTTGATGAGGTTGTCATCGGGCAAGCTCCTATGGATGTTGCTTTAGATACAGGCTTAGCCAACTCAGTGCGGGCATCATCTTTAGCTGAAGTATTGGCCCCGTACCTTGAGCGCAATAAAATTCGTCATTTACAGAGCCTAGTGCGTGATGCCAGCGATACCTTAATGGTCTCTGAACTGGAACGGGTTGGTATCCAAGCTAATTTTGATGAAAAAGAACTCCGATTGAAACTGGATATCCCCTTGAATCAGCGTTTGATCAAGGATTTTCCGTTGAATGGGTATCGTGAAAAAACAGGCTTAGCGATTGAAGGAAAACCTTATTCAGGTTACTTGAACTACTCAGTACAAACTTCGTATAGCACACAAAACACGACAGGGGCTGGAAGTCGTGAGCAGTATGGACCGATTCAAGGACAATTAGAACTGATACAGAACCTGAATTTTCTTACTCTAGAAAGTACGGCGACCTATCGTGAACAAGAGCCACAGTCTTTTCAAAGGCAGAATAGCTCTTTAGTTTACAATCAAGAGGCAAGACAAATCCGCTATCGCTTTGGTGATTTTGATACGGGGGCTCAGGGGTTTCAAGCGGCTTTGCCCGCTGCAGGCGTTCAGATACAGAAGCAATTTAATATCCGCCCAGATTTAGGCTCTTTAACAAAGCGCTCGGCACTGATACAGGTCAAACAGAGTTCCATCATGGAAGTCTATGTGAATGGAAGTTTGATCTCTAGAATTCGAGTCAACCCAGGACCGTACAATTTACGAGAGCTACCTGTACTCTATGGGCGTAACCTTGTGCAAGTTGTGATGTTAGACGACTTCGGCGGTCGCGAAGAGTTTATGGTTGATCTGATGTTTGATGATCAAATTTTATCTGAAGGCGTACATGATTTTTCATATCAAGCCGGAATCCCTTCTTATTATAACAATTTCGACAAGCGCTATGATGACCATGTTTTTTCATCAATTTATCATCGCTATGGTGTAACCAATGCTTTTACTTTTCAGGCGGGTTTCCAAAACTATCAAGATGCTCAGCAATATCAAATTGGTGGGGGGCTGATCACAAGTCTTGGTACTCACTTCTTGGATGTAGCGTACTACCGCGATGACTCGGCTGATGCGGGCCGAGCGTGGCGCTGGCGTTATAGCTCTCCTGATATACATAACAATGTTGTCAGCCACATGCGTGTATTTGGTGGAATAGAAAATCGTTCTTCTAATTTCAAAAGTATTCAGTATCCTACGACCATCTTGCCGTATTACTCAGATAAGTATGATTTCGTAGCGCAAAAACAATTGGGCAGTACGAGTTCATTGAGTTTTGCTTTAACGGAGCTTAAAGGACAGAACACAGGGGTCGATGAATCGACCAGACGCTTAGGATTTCAAACTTACTTCTCTCGCGAGTGGATGGGGGATGTGTCGTATGAATGGTCGAATCAAAGACGGGATCAAATTTTACTGACACTGACGTGGAATGAAATTTTAGGATATTCGTCAGCGGCTGTTGCCTATAACTCGGCTGTGCGAGAAAGCTCTTTAAGATACAATCATAACAACTCGCGGCAGTATCAGGATACAAGACTTGGATTGTTGGCGGCACAAAGAAATCCTACAGATGGAGTGTCTAGTGAAAGCTTTGATTTGGATGCAGAGTATTTTGGCCGTGTGGTCGAACCGAATGTTCGCTTGAATCAGACACGTTTAGGTGATGATCGTTCATTTACAGGGCAAGTGGGATTAAGATCAGCGGTGGCATGGACACAGGAAAGTGTAGGGCTATCGCGTCCGATTTCGGATTCTTTCGCTATTGTTGCGGCAAGAGGTTTGGGAAAAAGTCAATTGACGGTACCAGATACACAGGGGGATGAAGGTATTCCTCTGAAAGATGGTCAGAAAATTGTCTACACGAATTTGACGTCTTATATTGAGAGCCAACTTCAAATTGACTCCACAGAGCTGCCAATGGGTTTCTATTTAGAGCGCGAGGCTTACGTTATGAAGCCGAGTTATCGCAGTGGAATCTTTGTCCCTTTACAAGTCGTGCGCTCTGTAGTCGTCAAAGGACGCTTAAAATCGGATAATCCTGAACTTGTTAACTACGCTTACGGAAAAATTTGGACCTCAGATGGACGAGTATTTTCGGATAGTTTCTTTACGGACGAGTCTGGAAATTTTATTTTGGATGGGATATCCTATGGAAGTTATGAAGTCGAGTTATCAGACCCTCGATTAGAGAGAATCCCACTGATAATTCAAATGCCTGACTCCAGTGAAGTTGAATCAGAAATTGAATCCGCAAGTGATTTAGACCTCGGTGATATCAAAGTCGAAAAAAAGGCAGGAACATGATACTGAGCCCACAAAATATCAGAAAGACATCGATACAGCTTCTGTTCTTATCATTTTTATTTGTAACAGAAGTTGCTTCCGCTTGTGCCAACAATTTACAAATGATGACGACGTCTTCTGTGAGCTTAAGCTCTGATAACTTTCCCAGTATTCAAATTCGTATTCGTCGTGATGATAACAACACAAATTGCAATTTTTTTGTTGTCTTTGAAAATGGAGGCGCCTCTTCTTATGTTAATCGCTCCTTAAGTTCGGGAGGGGATGAGTATCCTGTACAGATTTATAAAGATGCCGGACGCACTCAAATTATAAAATCTTTGAATGAGGCTTCATCGCTATCTGATACTTTATCCGGAACTTTCAGTGGATCCAACGACACGACTGAAGTTTACTATCGACCTTATATTGATCCCAACACCTATTTGCGTTTCGGGCAGTACAGTCAAAACTTTGTTATTAAACTCTATCAAGGTGATTTAAGTAGTCCGAATTTACAAAATACAAGCTCGGTGACCTTGAGTTTTAATCAAAGTCGCAAAGTTGATCTGTCTTTAGTGGGCACAGGTGCTGCTTTTAATCCCTTTTCAGTTTCACAGTCATTGAATTTTGGAAACTTAGAGGAAGGTGCCACTCGAAGCGTGGATTTAGTACTGGGCTATAATGCTGGTTATAAAATTTCAGTGAGTTCAACGAATGCAGGACGAATTCACAATGACCAAAAATCCACAACTATTCCTTACACATTAACACTGAATGGTTCATCAGTTTCGTTACAGCCATCGCCGTCGATGGTACTTTCGGCCTCAGGAGTCTCGCCAACGGGCGGACAAAGAATTCCTATCGCTGTGACTATCGGGAATATGACTGGAGCAGCGGCAGGGACCTATACCGATACGATCACGTTTACTGTCTCTTCTGCTGACTAAGACTTCGATAAATATCAAAAAGAAAAAGGCCTATCAGGTATTTCTGATAGGCCTTTTTTATTGAGCGTTGAACTACAGGTGCTTATAGAGGTAAGCAGCTAGAGGCGCCAGTTGTCGGTGCGCAGCCTGCATCACTTAATGAAGAGCAACTAGCTACTTCTGGAGTTTTCCAATTTCCGCTAGCAACACATTGCTGCCACATAGCACTGTTTTGATCACGTTGTTGAAGTTGGTACTCACGTACAAAGTCATTCAAGATTGCTAACGCATTGTCTTCTGTCGTTTGTAATTGGCGTGATACTTTTTCTAGGTTATCTGCGCTCACTTGTTTTTTCTGTAACAAAGTGTTGAGGTCACGTAAGTTTAATCCAATGCCAGAAAATGCTTTTAAGTCTCCACCTTTTGCATTTTCGATTACAAGAGACAACTTAGAAGCAGCCGCTGGCTTTAGTTTCCAACGATCTTCGATTTGTAAGGCTTTTAAATCTGTTATTACAGTGGCTGTATTTGCAGATCCAACTTCCGCACTAAAGTGACGACGTGGGTAGCCTGGGCGTGGTGGCGGTGGACGATGTGGCGGATAGTGAGGAGCTGGGTATGGCGGATTATAAGTATGACGGCGGTGTGTACGGCGCCAGTTACCAGAATACCATTCACAAACCCATTCACGATTGTATCCTTCACAATCAGATAGGAATGTGTAACCAGGACGGCCTGTATCCACTGTTAGATCCGCACCGGCAGCGATACCACCGATGATTCCACCGATAATAATACCATTCACAACATCTTTTTCATCGCAGCCTGTGAAGCTGACAGCCACAACTGCTAATAGAGCTAATTGACTCACTTTTTTCATAACTGGTTTCATAAAATTCATTTCCCCCATTTTTATTGATGAAAATCAGAGTTAGCAAAGTGTAGGCCAAAACAAAACGACACCACTTATTTCTGTCATGATCTTAAATTGCTTAGAATAAAAGCGCTTGCTGTAAGTAACAGACTTATTTTTTGTTTTGTATCGGAGCTATATAACTAGAGGGATCTTCTGGCCATGCATGTTTAGGGTAGCGTGCTTTCAGTTCTTTGCGAATTTCAAGGTAACTTGTTTTCCAAAAGTTTTCGAGCTGGCTTGTAACCTGTGCTGGGCGGTAGTTTGGAGCCAAAAGCTCGATGGTCATACGAAGGCGATCCTTTAATAAGGTAGGATTTTTTTGCAAGCCAAAGAACTCTTGAATACGAGCAGAAACTTTTGGTGCCTGTTCTGATAGGTAATCAATCGGAACTGTTTTGCTATTAGGAAGTTTAAAGTAGTCGGGCAATTGCAGTAGATCTGATTTTATTTTATCTGGTGTCAGAAACAATAAAAGCTCATAGATATTTAATTGATAAAAATCTTCAAGGCTTCCCACTGTATCAATCACGCTGGATTTTAACTGCTCGTTCAGGTCTTCTAAAAAGCTAAAGTCGTTCGAGTTGTATCCTAAATCAGATGATCTTTTCTTCAAGAAATTCATTTTGTTATGATACTTCTGAAAAGATTCATTCTTTTCCAAAAGTTCAAAGAAACGTTGATTTAGAAAATCAGCAAAATGTTCTTTTAACTCCGTAGGTTTAAGGAATGTTTTGACCCCTTCAGAAAGCACGAAGTTACCAGCAGTTTTTCGCTCTATTTTATAAAGCTGCTGTCGTTCCTCATCTAAAAGAATTTCTGTTTGAGTCAGAACATTTTGTTGGCTGTGTCTTGTAAATTCCTCAGGTGTTACTCCTATGGCAAAGTCACACTTGGTGATCGCCTGCGTGTAGTCGCGTCCTGACAATAATAAGAAATAGCGCACTTGCGGTGTCACAAGATAAGACGACAGTTCAATTCCGCGTCCCAAGCTGGATACTGCTTGTACGCCATCTTTAAGCTGTGCAATACGGTGCGGGAAGTATCTGAAGAAGGTATGAATCAACTGCTCTTTAAAGGTCTTAAATTCACTTTCCTTTAACGTAATAAAAAGACGGCTCAGTTGGTTGGCAATTCGTAAACCAGCATCATTAAGGTGCAAGGACGCTAAATCGATGGCTTCAGTTTGTTTATCAAAGTTAGTACTTTCAATAAAGCCCAAGAAAGTCGCGGCTTCGGGCTGAAAGCCGGCTACAGCCAGTTCAACAAAAAGCAAGGCGCGTTCGATGTCTAAAGGGCAACTTTGCACAAGACGCCCTTTAGAGGTGATATCGAGGTTTTGATCTAACAGTTCCCAACTTTGAAGCTGTTCAAGGGCCTTTTTAAAGGGTTTCTTCGGGCGATCAAGCCAGCTAAAGCTATCTGGATCTTTAATGCCGATAGAGGCCAAAGTCAGACTCTCTGTTAAAAGATCACTACTTAGAATTTCCGGTTCAATCTGTTCATCCATGGAACGCTCATCCAGTTCATGCCACAGACGATAACAAACTCCAGCTCCTGTACGTGCGGCTCGCCCTGCGCGCTGTTTGGCTGAAAATAAAGAAATGCGGGTCAGCTCTAGCTTTTTAAAGCCGATTTTACTTTCAGTAACCGCTTTTTTTTCTAAACCCGAGTCAATCACGCCATCTATCGAAGGTAATGTCAGCGACGACTCCGCCACATTCGTCGATAGAATAATCCGGCGTTGAGCGGTAGGAGCCAAAATTCTTTTTTGTTCAGCCAACGGCGTCGACCCATGTAAAATAGCCACTTCAAGAGAACTAAATTTATTTTCTATGGCTCGTGCAATAAAACGTATTTCAGCTAAGCCCGGTAAAAAGATCAGGATATCTTTTTTGCAGGTGTTAACGGCGCTTTGTAGAGTCTCGATAAGCTGATCCGCAAATTGGTAATCGCACATCAATCTTTGGGACTTCTTCGAGTATACAATTTGTAAGGGATAAGGTGAGCTTTCCACTTCGACCAAAGTGCTTTCAGGTAAATAACTTTGAAGTTTTTCGGTATTTAAGGTCGCCGACATCACCAGCATCTTAATCGATTGCTCTAAAATTTGCTTTTCTAAACACACTCCTAAAGCTAAATCCAATTGCGATGAGCGCTCATGAAATTCGTCAAAAATAATCAACTCAAGATCTTGCCATAGCTTCGGATCGTTGAGTTTTTTTACAAACACACCCTCAGTCATAAAGATTAAACGTGTATTAGCTTGTGTCTTGTTTTCAAAACGCACCTGATAGCCAACGTCTTCACCTAGATTCCAATTATTTTCATCACAGATACGGGCCGCAGAAGACAGGGCAGCAATACGGCGAGGCACTAAGACGATAATTTTTTTGAAGTGTTTTAAAAGATAAGCTGGAGTGCGGGACGTTTTTCCAGAGCCGGGAGGCGCTGTTAAAATAACATTCGCACTTTTTATAAAAGCGAGTGCAGCGGTCTCAAGGTACGAATCAATAGGAAGCGCATCAAGTTTTGGCATACACTAAAATCATGAATTCAGCTTTATCGGCTTTTAACTGAGAGCGTACGGCTGTAGGACGTCCCTCTAAAATACACTCTTCTGGCTGAGAAAGATTTAAGGCCAAAAGAATTTTGCGATCATCAAGATGTTGGCAGCACTCGTCTAACATTTTTTTTAGACGATAGGGCGTATCCATCAGCACAATTGGCTCTTTGGTCTTTTTCAGACTTTGCCATTCGCGTTCGCGTGCCACGGTTTCCGCAGGGATAAATCCACGGAAGTGGAATTGATAAATACGCTCAGAACTTAAAGAGAGTAGGCCCATCAGGCTCGACGCACCCAATGATGATTCAACCTTTAAGCCCTCTTTGCGACAAGCGGCTACTAATTGAAATCCAGGATCGCAGAAGCTTGGGGTACCGCAGTCCGAAACCAACACGACATTTTGATCACGGCAAAGGGCGAGTAGTTCTTTTACATCTTCAGGCGTTGAATGTTCATCCAGAATTTCGTAGCGCTTGGCTTTGATTTCATAGGACTTTAATAGTTTTGACGTTTCCTTAGTTGATTCGCACACGACGACATCCGCAGCCTTTAGAAGCTCTAAAGAGCGCAAAGTGATTTCGTCATTTCGTCCAATAGGAGTTGCGATCAGCGTTAACATATTAAGACCTACTGAAGTTTTTAATACGGGGAATGTGCTGACCTACTTCTTGCTTACGTGCATGGGTCGTATCTAAAAAGATAATTTCGACTTCAGGGCAAGAGTCGACAATGGCATTCACATTGATGGGTTCGTTTTCAAAAAAATAAATTTTATGATAATCAGCGTGGTTCAAACGTGCGAACCAGTCATATTTGTACAACTCATCTTCTTGAGTGCGCTCTGGTTTCAGAAAAAGCCCATTTTCTGAAAGTGGGAAGCCCCACTTTTTTAAAACCTCAACAGTGCCTTTATACATACGTTTGTGATCTCGGCCTGTGAGGTAATTGATCTCGCAACCTGTATCGGCAAGCTCTTGCACAAAGCTAATTGCTCCAGCATAAGGCACATCGTAGTGTAAATATTCGTTAGAAAAGAAGCGCTCGCTCCAAAAATCACGCAAAGGCTGTAAAAGTTGCAAGTCGTTTTCTAAACTGTATCCTGCACGCAACAATGCTTCTTTTATGCCCCAATCTTCTGGATAGACGCGGACCGATTTTAGTTTTTCGATCTGGTGCAGCTCTGCATATTCAGAGAGGATTTTCTGTGTGCGTGTGCTGACATTAAACAGGGTCGAATCGAGATCGAAAACAGCCAATGTGCGCAGATTTTGAGCAGCATATTCACGAGAGATTTTAAGGATTTCGTTAAGATTTGTAGGAATTGCACTCATTTTGACCCGAGTATGTAATGAACCATAAAAAAAGAAAAGTGTTTTCTAAAAGAGGCTTGGAATCAGAGCGCTCTTTTGTTAACTTCGGGCAAAATTTTGTAATTTAAGCAAAAGGAAGAATTATGAGCTCTATTCTGAAGAGAACTTTGGTCGCTGTCCTTGTGTCTGTTGCCGTGCTTTTTACCGGTTGTACGCGTAATAAAGCAGAACTAGGAACTGCTGAAAACCCTGTTAAGCTTCACTTTGTCCCTTCAGTTGATGCTAAAGTGATCGAAGACAATTCAAAAATCTTCAAAGATTACCTCGAAAAGAATACTCCCTATAAATACGAAATCACTATTCCTCAGTCGTTTATTGCAGTTGTAGAGGCTTTCGGTACGAAAAGAGCCGATGTCGCAGCCTTCAATACATTCGGTTATATCTTAGCTCACGAAAAATATGGTGCAGAGGCTCGCTTGACGGTTATCCGCCATGGGTTATCAACGTACCAGTCTCAGTTCATCGTTCGCGCCGATAGCGGCATCAAAAAAGTAGAAGACTTAGCTGGAAAGAAAATCGCGTTTGTTGAACCCGCTTCAACATCTGGCTACTTGTTGCCGATCAAAACTCTGAAAGACAAAGGCATTACTGTAAAAGAAACTGTTTTTGCGGGTAAACACGACAACGTGGTTTCAATGGTTTACCAAGGTCAAGTGGATGCCGGCGCTACATTTTACTCTCCGCCAAGCAAAGATGATAAAGGCGTAGAAGTGATTGAAGATGCTCGTCGCCTTGTGATGACTCAGTACCCAGATGTCGAGAAAAAAGTAACAATTCTTTCATTATCTGAACACTTGATGAACGATCCAATCGTATTCAGAAAAGAGATGTCGGAAGAAATGAAAAACCAAATCGTAGATGCGATGTTGGCTTTCGTACAAACTCCAGAAGGAGTTGAGGCTTTTAAAGCTATCTATGGAATTACTGCGATTAAAAAAGCTACTGACGCTGATTATGATTCTGCACGCGCGATGATTAAAGAAGTTGGTGCTAACGCTGAAGATTTAGTTCGTAAAAAATAACTGCAGATAATGAGGGGGAACTTCCGTGTCTGAACCTATTTTACAAATCAAAAACTTGCAAAAGACCTACCCAAATGGAGTTCAGGCCCTTAAAGGCGTGAGCTTCGATGTTAAGAAAGGTGAATTCCTTGTTATCATCGGTCTGAGCGGTTCTGGAAAATCAACCTTATTAAGATGTTTGAATCGTCTACATGATCCGACTGGCGGCGAAGTTATCTTTCACAAGGAAGATACAACAAAGCTTTCAACATCATCAGAAATCCGTGGGTTGCGTAAAAAGATCGGCATGATCTTCCAACACTTCAACTTAATACCTCGTCACACAGTTTTAAATAACGTGTTGATGGGTAAGCTAGCTTACACTTCTACATGGAAAAGCATCCTAGGGTTATTCTCTGACAGTGATAAAGCAGAAGCTTTGAAATACTTAAAGCTGGTGGGTATTGCTGAGAAAGCTCATATCCGTGCTGATCAGCTTTCAGGTGGACAACAGCAACGTGTGGCAATTGCTCGTGCTTTAACTCAAAACCCACAAGTTTTATTGGCCGATGAGCCGGTAGCTTCATTAGATCCAGCTACATGTCATACAGTTATGGATTATCTTAAAAAGGTAAATCAAGAACTAGGCATCACCGTTATTTGTAATCTTCACTTCCTTTCATTAGTACGTATTTACGCAACTCGCGTAATCGCATTAAAAGGTGGTGAGTTGGTTTATGAAGGCGATCCTAAAAATATCGATCAGGCATGGTTCGAAAAAATCTACGGCGAAGGCGCTAAAGAAGTTCACATCAACTAAGGAGCTGCAGAATGAAATCGAAATCACATATTTTTCGTAGATCTATTTTAGATGGCGTCAGCTTCGCATTATTTGTAGCGGTCGTTTTATCCCTTATTTTCAATCCATCAGATGAAGACTTAATGAATTTACCGCTTGTAGCCTCTATCTTTGTAGGTGCTATTTTTGTTGGTGGTATCATCAGTCACTTCTTGAACAAAGCAGGGTATAAGACATTCGGTGAAAACCTATTCGAGCCAGCTTATATCAAAGCACGTGCGGAAGCTAAGCCGTGGTACAAAGCTTTCTGGGGTTGGCATTTATTCCTAACAATCGTCGTTCTATTTGTCGTGAGTATCTTTAAGACGAAGTTCTCGATGTATGAACTTTTAGATCAAGATGGCTTCGAGGGTGCAAAACGTCTTTTCAAAGGTATTTTCTCTCCGAACTGGAATGTATTACCAACAGCTATTCTGAATATCATTGAAACGATTTTCATGGCGTTCCTAGCGACGTTCTTAGCGATTCCTTTCGCATTTGTTCTTAGCTTCATGGCGGCAAAGAATATTATGAAGGGGCCATTTTCTTACTCTGTCTATATCGTATTACGTACAGTGATGAATGTGACTCGTTCAATTGAAGCACTTGTTTGGGCGATTATCTTTTCGGTTTGGGTGGGTATCGGTCCATTCGCAGGTATGTTGGCCTTAATGATTCACTCGATCTCATCACTAACGAAGCAGTACTCCGAAATGGTTGAAACTGTCTATGAAGGCCCGATTGAGGGTGTTCAGTCATGTGGTGCGAATAAACTGCAAACCATCTGGTTTGCGATCGTTCCTCAGGTGATTTTACCTTATATCTCGTTCACTGTATATCGTTGGGATATCAACGTGCGTATGGCCACGATCATCGGTCTTGTCGGCGGTGGTGGTATCGGTACGATGTTAATCAAGTACCAAGGGCAGGCGATGTGGCCAGAAGTGGGCACAATTATCGTGGTGATTGCGGCTGTTGTTTGGTTAATGGATCAGGCATCTGCTTACATTCGTGAGGCGCTTAAATAGATGTCCTTTAAATACGAAGTTGTCATTAAAGAGCACCATCTTGATTCTTACGGCCACGTGAACAACGCGAACTACATGTCTTTGTATGAAGAGGCACGTTGGGAAGCGATCACATCGGGCGGTTATGGCTACAAGAAGGTGCAACAGACAGGCTTCGGACCTGTGGTTTTAGGCGCAGAAATTAAATTCTTGAAAGAACTTAAGCTGCGCGAAACGATCACAATCACGGTCGAAATGCTTTCTGCCGAAGGCAAGATATTTAAGATTAAACAACAGATGTTGAAAGCAGACCAAGAAGTAGCCAGTGAGGCCATTTTCACTGCTGGATTCTTCGATTTGAAAAATCGTAAATTAGTATTACCGACAGAAGAGTGGCTTAAGGCCATTGAGCTCACGAAGTAATTTCACGCCAGCTATCTGAATTCTAAAGTTCATCCCAGTTTCTGGCGCTCTCGATCAATCCTGACATAATCGAATGGAAGAAATTCTTAGATTGAAGTTTCTCTTCTCCGAAAAGACGTCGGAATTCATTCTGTATAAAGGGAACATGGGCGGTACCACCGGTAAGAAAGACCAAATCAATCTGATGGGGTTCGACCTGTGCTTGCTTCAAGCAGCGATCTAAAGCGGAAAAGATGCCCTCTTTAAACTGTTCAGACCATGTGATGAATTCGTCCGAGGAAAACACATCGGACGTTTCAATGTCAGGATAGTCGAATTGAAATTTGGCTGTCGGTTTAGACGATAGGGCTTTCTTTGTTTTTTCAATTTCTTCAAAGAATGAAAATATCTGCTGATCTTCGATCAAAACAAACAGGCGATCGATATTACTTTTGTCGTCATCACGCAAAGCACAGCGCTGAACCTCTTTGATAAATTCGTAGGTCTCTTTTTCTTTGAGATGCACGATATGGGCGGGTTTATTGAGACGCTCTATGACGGCCTGAGGCATTTGCAAAAGATTACTCGACATAGGCATGCGATATTGAACACCTGCACCGAAGCTTCTATTGAGGCGGTTCTGCATGAAAAGACTATCTAAGGCGTCTCCGGCCATAGGGCAGCCTTCTACAGCAAGCACGTCTGACTTTTTAAAATCAGACTGCGTGATCTTCATAATGGTAAAGTCTGAGGTTCCTCCACCGAAATCTCCAATGAGCGCTAACTTTTCCTCTGAAATTTGTCGTTTAAAATCCAGAGCTGCTGCCAGAGGTTCCGGTACAAATTTGACTTCTTTAAAACCAGCATATTCCGCAGCTTTTTGCATGCGGTGTAGGGCAAAGCCATCAGCCACATCGTCCATAGAATAACGAGCAGGACGACCAATGACCGCTTTGGTTACCGAGGTTTTTAAGTGGGCCTCCGCGCGCTTTTTCAACTCCAGAAGGAAAAGACCGATCATGGTTTCGAGTGAAAGGATACGATTGTCGATCACTGTTCCGATGTAATTTTTGTTGGGAAGATGTGATTTGAATGAACGGAATAGGCGTCCTTCCATCTCCATTTCGGTGTACTTGGAAATCGCTTCTGAGCCGTAGAAGCACTGATTGGCCGTTGGAAAGTACAGTAGACTGCGCATCAAGCTGCGATCGTCAGGATGGTGGGGGTCAATAGGGATGGTGTCGATACGTTTTTGTTGATGGAGGGCTCCCACCAAAGAATGACTGGTGCCAAAATCTATGGCGAGAATGCTGTCTGACATCGTCTGAATATAGTCTCAATATGAGATTAATTAAAGTCCAGCTAGATTAAAGCCGAAGTCTTAACTAGAGACAAACGTGTTAGGACATCATATGCATAAATATTTGATTGAAGTTCGTGGTGAGCAAAAAGGGCCGTGGAGTTTGCAAGAGATTTTGCAAAACATCCAAAGTCATACTTTGAGTTGGAATGATCATATTTATGATGAAAAAAAAGAGTCGTGGATCTTCCTATTTGAGTTCCCGTTACTGACAGAGCATTTTAATTCGAGCTTTAAAAAGCCTGTGCAGAAAAATCATAAACTAGAAAACGTAGACCTCTACCATGACCGTATTTGGTATATCCTAAAAGTGAATGACAACTATGGTCCTTTTACAGCTGCAGACATGATTCAAATGTTGCAGAGCAAAGCTCTTTTTGAATTCGATTTTATTTGGAATCAGACGCAGGCTTCATGGAAGCGTTTAGCCGAAGTACCACAGTTTAAGCCAGAGAATGTGAAAGCATTTTGTGAAAGCAAAGGACAAGTGGTCGAAAATATCGCCGACGTATTTTTCCGTCGTAAATACCCGCGCGCTGATTATGCGTGTGAGCTATTTGTTCATAATAATAAAAAAGTATTTTCAGCAACTAGCATCGAAATCAGCAATGGTGGAGCGAGCTTCAAGATAGAAAATGCGGACTTTAAAGTAGGGGATCAATTACATCTTCATTTTAAACCGGGCCCAGAGGTTCCGGCCTTCAATGCCACTTGTAAGATCGTTCGCCGTGCAGGTGGACGTTACGGTGTCAAATTCGAGCAGATCTCAGAATCTGCCCGTGACTTCATTGATAAATTCACAAAAAAAGCAGCTTAATTAATGAAGCAGTTTCTACTGCTTCATTAAATTTTCAACGTTCAGTTTTCCTCCGGTAACCAATTTACCTGCGGCAGCTGGAATAGGAATCGCTGAACTTAAAATAGCTTCCTTAACTTCTTGATATGTTTTGTGCGGGTGACGTGACCAGTAAAGTGCTGCGGCTCCAGCAACATGAGGGCACGCCATTGACGTTCCATCCCAGTTTGCATTCAGTAGCGGAATAACTGTGTCTGAATACTTTTGACCAACAGTTGTTGAAAACACTTTAACACCTGGTGCTCCGATATCTACAGAGACGGATCCCCAGTTAGAAAAACTTCCGAAATTATTGTTCACATCAAGAGCGGCGACCGAGATAATATTATCGTGGCTGTAGCTTGCCGGATAAGCGGGGTGAGGGTCGTTATCGTTGTCGTAACCTTTGCCTTGATGGCCATTTCCTGCGGCAGCAATGAAAAGAACATCCCGTTCAGCCGCATAGGTGATGATGTCACGCAGGGCTTGATTGTTGATCGCGTCGTCGGGATCTTCGCCTTCAGAACCCCAAGAGTTTGAAAGCACTTTCGCGCCATTATCTACAGCGTATTTGATAGACTTGATGGCATCAGCTGTGGTTCCACCTTTGTCACCTAAGAAGCGAATAGACATGATCTTGGCGTTGGGTGCGACTCCTGCAATTCCTAATCCATTGTCTGCACGTGCGGCTACATTTCCTGCACAGTGAGTTCCATGGCCTGGATTTCCGCCGTTAAGTAATTCACCTAAGCTGGAGGCGGCTAGATCATAAGGAAGATTGTCATTCGAGAAAAAATCCCAACCGATGATGTCATCTACGTATCCATTATTATCGTCATCAATTTGGTTGTCTGGAATTTCAAAAGGATTGCGCCATAAGTTTGGTAATAGATCTTCGTGAGTGTAATCAACGCCTGTGTCGATCACAGCTACGATGACTTTATCATCACCTTTGAAAATATCCCATGCTTGAGCCACACCGATATCTTTCATTCCCCATTGACGATTGAAAAGTGGGTCAGCACCAGTTGTTGTTGATGGAGCAGCGGGAATTGCTGGATTATCTTTAGCAGCAGAAAAAGCTGCATTTTTCATTTGTGGATACTTTGCTAAATAATCAGCCAAAGCTTGTTTAAGCGAAGGATTTTCGCGCAATTGAATCTTGTAATTTTTTTGCACATGTAAAACTGCAGAGCTTTCTAGAACTCCACCATTTCTGAAGCTTTGCAAGGCGGAAGAGCTGCCCTGCAGGCGGACCCAGTTTTCAGTCAAAGCTTCAGATTGAAGGCCTTTAGATTGAAAATACTGTGACATGCGGTCAGCAGAGACAGGTTTTGCTAATTTAACCAGCAAATCGTCAGCGTGAACGTTTAAAGAAAAGGCGAAACTCGCTAAAAATAGCGTCAGAATGGTCTTCATGACTCCCCCTCGAGTGAAAACTGTTTAAGCTGCCAAGAAGTCTAGTACACCGGTTCCGAACGCCAAGTGAAAACCCGAAATTGAGCCATCGCGTTGAAAGATTTTTACAGAGGGGGCGCAATGACTTATCTCGTTGTCTTCACAGAGGGTTTTTGTCATTATGTCTAGTTGAAAACATAATGAAAATTATTTGTTTCATTTCGCTATTTATCGAAATGCAGCAAATGCTTGAAGTGAGGTTGTTGAATGTCTGATTCAAAAAACTTAGACGACATGTCGCGGTCTTTTGCCTTGACCACTAAGCTAGACGCAATCGTTGCGTGGGGGCGAAGAAATTCTATGTGGCCACTGCCATACGGTACAGCTTGTTGCGGTATCGAATTGATGTCGGTGATGGGACCTAAATACGACTTAGCCCGTTTTGGTGCTGAGGTTGTACGATTCTCTCCTCGTCAAGCGGACTTACTTATTGTTGCGGGAACGATTACAGAAAAAATGGCGCCGATCTTAGTTCGTATCTATGAACAAATGCTTGAGCCAAAGTACGTTCTTTCGATGGGAGCCTGTGCCAGCTCTGGTGGTTTCTATCGCGCGTATCACGTTTTGCAAGGTTGTGACAAAGTCATTCCAGTTGATGTGTATGTACCAGGTTGCCCTCCGACACCAGAAGCTGTGTTGGATGGAATTATGACTTTACAAAAAATGATCAAAGACGGCACGCCTCGTCCATGGAAAGACAATTGGACTTCTCCGTACACATTGTCGAATCCAACAAGTGAGTTGGGCCAAGTCGAGCAATTGGGAGTAGTGAAGTAATGGCTACAACAGTAAATTTTCCAGAATTGTTAAGAAGTGACTTGATCGCAAAATTCGGCGGAGACCAATTTAAGTTTTTAACTACGCCTGTCGGAGATCAAGTTATTGAAACTCCTAAAGCCGCATCTCATGCCCTTTTACAATACCTAAAAGAGTATGCGGGCTTTGATTTCTTGATGGATGTTTGCGGTGTGGATTTTCCAAATCGCGCTAAACGTTTTGATGTGGTTTATCACTTATTCAACTCAAAAGATTTCAGTCGTGTTCGTGTAAAAACACAAGTGGCTGAAGACGAAACAATCGGTACAGCTACGAATATCTGGGTGGGTGCGGACTGGTTTGAACGTGAAGCTTATGACATGTTCGGAATCGTTTTTGAGGGGCATCCCAACTTAAGAAAAATTTTAACGCATCACCAGTTCGTAGGACATCCACTTCGTAAAGATTACGAAGCTGATGCTCAACAACATTGCGATAGCGTGATGCAAATCCACTTCAACAATACACCAGAACAACGCGGTGATTTGTTAGACAGTCGTTTTGTTCCTATCAACATTGGTCCTTCGCATCCCGCGATGCACGGAACTTTACGTGTGATGGCTGAACTGGATGGTGAAACTGTGGTGCGCGCTAACTGCGAAATCGGTTACTTACATCGCTGCTTTGAAAAAATGGCCGAGACTCATCCGTACAATCAAGTGATCCCTTATACAGATCGTCTGAACTACTGTTCGGCACCGATGAATAACGTGGGTTACTGTAAAGCTGTTGAGCGTCTTTTGGGCGTCGACATTCCACCACGCGCACAAGCTATGCGTGTGTTACTGTGTGAACTTTCTCGTGTGATCGACCATATCATTGCGGTCGGTACTGGTGGAGTTGACTTAGGGGCTTTAACTGCGTTCTTCCATTTATTTACGTATCGTGAAAAAGTTTATAGCTTGTTTGAAAAGCTATGCGGGGCTCGTTTGACAGTGTCGATGACTCGCGTAGGTGGTATGGCTCAAGATGCTCCTGAAGGTTGGTTCGATGATGTTCTAGCTTTCTGTGACGAGATGAGCGAAGGTATCGATCAAATTTCTAAAATGTTGTTAGACAACAAGATCTTTATCAAACGTACACAAGGTGTCTGTCCGATTTCACAAGAGGACGCGATTGCTTGGGGTTACACAGGTCCTCTTTTAAGAGCGACTGGTTTAGCTCAAGATTTACGTAAAACAAATCCTTACTATGGATATGAAAACTACGACTTTGACGTTCCAGTTGGAACAAATGGTGACATTTACGATCGTTACTGTGTTCGTATTGAAGAAATGCGCCAAAGTATTCGTATTATCCGTCAAGTTTGTAAAAACATGCCAGGCGGCGACTATACAATCCGTGATAAGGGCATTGTATTGCCAGAGAAAAAAGATGTTTACGGTAACATTGAAGGTTTGATGAATCACTTCATGTTGATCATCAAAGGCTTAAGACCTCCAGCAGGTGAAGTCTATGATGCGACCGAAGCAGCTAATGGTGAATTGGGTTTTTACTTAATCAGCGATGGTTCTGCGAATCCATATCGTTTGAAAGTTCGTCCACCATGCTTTGCCATTTATCAGTCGTTCCCGACTGTAGTTCGCGGAGCAATGTTAGCCGATGCAATTGCAACTGTAGCCAGCATGAACGTTATTGCTGGAGAACTGGATAGATAATGTTTCAACTATCATCTGAAGGAAAAGAAAAAGTTCTAAGCGAACTAAAGCGATACGAATCAAAGCAGTCAGCAGTATTGCCGGCGCTTTACATTGGACAGAAAGAAAACAATGGTCACATCAATGCCGAAGTGATCAAAGAGCTTTCACGTGTGATGGATATTCCAGAATCACAAATTAATGAAGTGTTCACATTCTATACGATGTACAACAAACAAAAGATCGGCAAACACCACGTTCAAGTTTGTCGTACTTTATCATGTATGTTGAATGGTGCTGAAGAGTTAACGGCTCATCTGTGCAAAGAATTAAATGTGAAATTGAATGAAGTGACTGCTGACGGACGATTTACTGTTTCTGAAGTGGAATGCTTGGGTTCATGTGGTACGGCTCCTATGATGCAAATCGGGGATCAGTACTACGAAAATTTAACTCCTGAATCTGCAATGAATCTTTTAAGAGGTATGAAGTAATGCAAACTACTCAACAAGTTACAGAGACTAAATACTTAACTGAGTTCTATCATCTGCCAGAATTTCAAGGTATTGAAGGCTACAAAAAGCATGGTGGCTATAAAGAGTTAGAAAAAGCTCTTAAGATGCAACCACAAGCTATCATTGATGAAGTGAAAGCTTCAGGTCTTCGTGGCCGTGGTGGTGCTGGTTTCTCGACTGGTATGAAATGGGGTTTCTTACCTAAAAATGACGAACCAAGATATTTACTTTGCAACGCCGATGAGGGCGAGCCAGGTACATTTAAAGATCGTATGATGATGGAGCGCGCTCCACATCAATTGATCGAAGGTATGATCATTTCTGGTTTTGCGATCAATTCAAAAAAATCTTATATCTACGTTCGTGGTGAGTACGATAAATCTATCAACTCGCTATTGAATGCTATCCAAGAGGCATACAAAGCCGGCTATTTAGGTAAAAACATTTTAGGTTCGGGCTTCGATCACGATATGGATGTATATCGTGGTGCTGGTGCTTATATCTGCGGTGAAGAAACAGGAATGATTTCGTCACTTGAAGGTCTTAAAGGACAACCAAAATTAAAGCCTCCGTTCCCAGCTGTTCAAGGCTACTTGAAAAAACCGACTATCGTGAATAACGTCGAAACCTTAGCTGTTGTGAAGTATGTTATCCGTGATGGGGCTGCTCACTATCGTACTTTCGGTACAGAAAAATCTGCAGGAACAAAACTGTTTTCGCTATCAGGAAACGTTGTAAAGCCAGGTAACTACGAAGTTCCTTTAGCATATCCTCTGAAAGATATGATTTTCGGTCTTGGTGGCGGTATGAAAGCTGGTAAAAATCTAAAAGCAGTGATCCCTGGTGGTTCATCAGCTCCGGTTTTGACAGCAGAAGAAGCTGGGCGAGCAACATTAGACTATGAATGCCTAGCTCAGATGGGCACGATGTTAGGTTCTGGTGCGATTATCGTGATCGACGATTCTAACTGCATGGTTCAGTGTTTAGCGAACTTAACACACTTCTATCACCATGAATCTTGTGGTCAGTGTACTCCATGCCGTGAAGGTACAGGATGGTTAGATAAAATCGTACATTCGATCTTGGCTGGTAAAGGCCGTATGCAAGACATCGAGCTGTTATTGAAAGTTGCTGACAATATGAAAGGTAAAACGATCTGTGCATTATCAGATGCAGCCGCGTTACCTGTTCTAAGTTTTGTGACGAAATTCAGAGACGAATTTGAATACTTTGTTCGCGAAGGCAAATCTAAAGTAAAAGGTACTGCTTTTAAAGGAGCTCCGTATGCTGAAATGCACCATTAATGGCGTTGAACTCGAAGTAAAACCGGGAACAACTATCATTCAGGCAATGAATGATAATGCGCAAAGAATTGCACATTACTGCTGGCATCCAGGTTTGAGCGTAGCAGGTGTTTGTCGTTTATGTATGGTGGAAATCGAAGGAAATCCACGTGTACAAATCGCATGTAACACGACGATCACTGAAGGCATGAAAATTAATAACACGTCAGAAAAAGTAAAAGACGCTGTTAAGTGGGGATTAGATTTCCATTTGATCAACCATCCATTGGATTGTCCGATCTGTGACCAAGCCGGTGAGTGCGGTCTGCAAGATCAGTATATGGAATACGGTAAATACAACCCTGAAATGGCCGAGAAAAAACAAAAGAAACACAAAGTGGTGGATTTAGGACCGACTGTAGTTCTAGATTCTGAGCGTTGTATTCTTTGTTCTCGCTGTGTTCGTTTTACTGATGAAGTTTCTAAAACAAATGAATTGGGAATCTTCAATCGTGGTGACCATGCTGAAATTGGGACCCACGATGGAAAACAGTTAGATAATAAATACTCTTTGAATACAGTGGATATCTGTCCGGTGGGAGCTTTGACATCTAAGGATTTCCGTTTCAAACAAAGAGTTTGGTATCTAAAAGATTCTGAAACTGTATGTAACGGCTGTTCAACTGGTTGTAATGTAAAAGTTTACTTCAATAAGGAAGGACTTTTCCGCGTTAAACCAAAATACAATGCAGAAGTGAACGGACACTGGATGTGCGATGAAGGTCGCAACACCTACAAATTCGTGAACAAAGAGCATCGCTTGCAAAAAAGTAAAAAGTTTGTAAATGGTTCATGGCAGGCTGAGGTTCATGCAGGTCAAGCTTCGATGGAAGCGGCTCAAGTGTTGAAAGCCTCTCCGGCTGGTGAAATCGCGTTAGTCTTAACAGGTCAACAGACTGTTGAAGAGTACGAAGCTATTTTGAATACATTTGTTAATACATATCAAACTAAGAACGTATTCCACTGGTGGCCACAAGAGGCGCAAGCAGAAGAGTTTGATGGTCTGTTAATTCGCGGTGATAAAAATCCAAATACTTCAGGTTTAAAACAAGCTTTAGCGAAGTATGGTATTACGGCGAAATGGACTGATTTAGAACAAGGAATTAAATCAGGACAATTGAAACATGTTGTCGTGTTTGGTCCAGAAAATACGGCTGTGTATCCTGACCTAAATCAAAAACTTGACTTGTTTGCTCAGGCGCAAAACTTAACTTATTTCAGTACAGCGAAGGTTCCAGCTTTGGAAAATGCAGCCGCATTGAAATCCGTTACTTTGATTCCATTGAAGTCTTACATCGAAAAAGATGGCACTTTTGTGAATTATCAAGGACGTGCACAACAGTTTAAGAAAGCGACCATCGTAGTTAGCGAAGCTTTAACAGGCGTTGAAGCGGCTCAGTTACTAGCGGGACAAAGCTTACAAATTCAAGTGATAAACGAAAAAAATCTTTTCACGGCTGTATCGAATACACGTAAAGACCAAGTGACATTGGATCATCGTAAGAAGAATGAATTTGTATTTAACCGTGGACGGCTTTAATAGCGAACGACTTTAATAAAAGAGGCGAACATGTCAGTTGTTAGTAAAGAAAATAAAAATGTTTGGTACTTGCCGGGTATTTTGACGGGTTTAAGAATTACATTTAAACATCTTGTGAAAAATATTTTTAACAAGAAGCAGATGTTGACCCTAAATTATCCAGAAGAAAAGTACGAATATTCTCCGCGTTTTAAAGGGAATCATATTCTTACTGTAAAAAAAGATGGCGCTATCCGTTGTACGGCTTGTATGTTGTGTGCAACAAATTGCCCAGCAGAATGCATTAAGATCACAGCGAGCGAGCATGAAGATGCTCAGGTTGAAAAGTTTCCAATCAGCTACGAGATTGATATGTTACGTTGCGTATTCTGTGGCTTTTGTGAAGAGGCGTGTCCTGTGGATGCTATTCGCTTGGGACCTGAGTGGCAAACACCAGGTAAAAATGGTTCAAACTTTATTTATGACATCAATCACTTAGCATACCGCCCACAATTAAAAGGTGGCGTGCAGTCTGCAGTTGATGATCAAGACAGACACAAAGCGGGGATCTAATCCCGCTTTGTCTTTTTAGTAATCCTGACCTTTTTCAAAATAATTTTTTAATATCGTTTTGATTTCTTGGAGCTGTTTTTTCTGCTCCTTGGATTTACTCTTTGAAACTTCGTTGATAGCTTTATCGTACATCTGTTTGTTTTGATTATAGCTGTAAGACAGCAACATCACACCAGAGCGCGAAGGGTCGCGATCATCCATCACTAATAGTAGTTCCACTATGCGTTTGACTGCAGGGTAATCGGTTTTTTTATTAAGAGTCTTGTTTGAAAACTCTTCGATTTCATCCATAGCGCTCGTGTCGAGATGGGCCGCCTCATGTGTAGCTGTTGTTGCAGGCGGCGTTGTTGGAGCCGGAGTAGCAGCAGGAGGCGTTGGTGTGGCTGATTGATTACCATACGAGGTATTCATTAAAAGAAGTGATAAGATAATTAAAAACGATTTTTTCATATCTAACATCCTTAAGGGTTTCTTTTTACCATCACACCAATAAGACGATAAAGTGGTCCGCGACGAGTATAAGATGCAGAGGTTTCACTAATGGCTGTTGCTGAGCGATAGTCACTGATATATCCAGGTCTTCCGGGGCCATCCATTTTGATTTCTATATGACCACAGCTTTTACTACGACGTCTGCAGGCCGCATTGCTAGCGGGGATGTTTTCATAGACAAGGATGGCACCTTTAGGAGCATCACTGGCTTTTTTAATTTCACTTTTGTAGGGCTCGTAATCTAAAAGATTAATAAAGCCACGTCCTTTTAAAGTGTGGACGGCATTTTTAGCGGCCTGATCTGAGTACCAATTTGGAATTAAGTTTCCAGCAACAAGTGAGTCTTTAACACGACGATAACAGCGACCACCACCACGTCTATTATGTCCGAAGTTTCGTTGAGCATAATTGATCATACGGGTCACTTTACTGGAGCTACTGTAGTTGGCGATTTCGGCACGTGTCGGAGCTCCGGCACTTGGGCGTCTGTTTGTATCAGCTGTGGGTGTGGCCTCTTCTGCGCGGCGAGTAGCCTCGCGTGAAACCGCGGCAAAATCATCCTGTGTACGTCGTGGAATCGGCTGCCTTGTGCTGCTGCCACTGCAATCAGAACCTGTACATGTACGGCTTTGATCACGACCCGCAGTCGTTGTTGTATCGGTTCGTCCATCAGCACGAACGTAATCTTGATCGTTAGATTGAAAGATCCAATATTGGCGGGTAGGTGACGAATTCAAATTACCATTGCGTCCTAAGTCTTCCCGCTTCACTTCAATACGTACGGCCCACGAGCCATCTGGCCTTTGTTGACGCTCTAATACCTTGAAACGACTATCTTTTGTTAAGACACCTACGAGGTTGTTGCGGTGAGACCCGAAGTCAGGAGAGCTTCGAATAAAGTAACTTGTTGCGCGCATCACATAGGTCGTGTTGTTGGCCCAAGCTGTAGTCCATGATGCGAATATCGCCAAAAAAGTAATTACTCTAGTGAAGCACATAAAGCGCTATCGGACAGAGTTTCAATTAACTTGATTTAAACCTGCCCGAAACAGACTGAAGTCTAGGTTTGGCCAAAAAGAGCCAACTGAAAAGAACTAACAAGAGAGGTAAGATGGGTCTAAATATCTAAACCGAGGAATACTTTTAAGTAGTAGCCACTTAAATTGATATCTTTTTGTGTTCCATCTACAGAGTTTGTCATTTTACCCCAGTCGTACATCATATAACCAGCCTCGGCGCCGATCTTAATCGGTACAACGATTAAAGGCTTCGCTCCTACTTCTAAACCTAAAGAGTAAGAGGAAACAGAGCCTGAGGAAAGATTGATGCGCTCGGTGCCGCCCTCTTTAAGGTTCATACTGCCGGAATGCGAGATTCCAATTGAGGCAATAGGGCCGATATGTAAGATCGTATCAATAAGGCGATAATTTATAAGTAAAGCCGTACGTTTGTATTTCAAATCGGCTTCGATATTCGCACTAGAAGTCGATAGTTTCATGTCTTCGTAACGAAGACCAATTCCCACTGGAACAAATGGCAGTGTTACGATGGCATCAGCGCCTAATCCAAAAGTAGGAACGATAGAAGGTGCATCCGATGGAGCTGTACAAGATCCTTGGCAGATATCAGTTAAACTTTGCTGTGAAACTAAACTTCCATAAGTCAGGCGAGCCTCAAACAGAGCCCAAGCACTTGCAGGAACTGACGTTAGCGCAGCAAAAAAGACAAACTTAATTAAATGATTTTTCATATAACACCTCTTGCTCTTTATCATTCTATGTTGGCTGATATAAGTCAGGCAAGGTGACCCTTAAGAGCATCAAAATAAGACAATCGTCGTGTATTGTTGGCCACACTTTATTCAGAGTAAGACATTATTAAATTTTTTTAATCTGAGGTCTAAAAAAGAGTTTCAACTGACTGCGTTCACCTTGGCTTTCGGTAATGATTGTGGTTACATTTTTCAGAGGATAAATCTGTGAGTGAAAAGCAAGGCCGCTTTATTATTTTGAAAAAAATTAAATACGGCGAGGCGGACCTCATTATACAGGCCATCAGTGTGGATGGATCTCGACATTCCTTTATTGCTAAAAGTGCCTTAAAAAGTAAAAAGAGATTTGGTGGGGGTATTTTAGAACCGCTACACTATGTGGGTTTTACTTATAAAGAAGGATCAGCAGCTCATCAGATGAAGACTCTGAATGAAGCAACTCTGATAGAAGACTTTAAAGATATTCGTGAAGACTATGATAAATTAGAACTAGGTCTTTTTGTTCTTAACTGTGTTTCCCACGTCAGCCTTGAAGGGGATCAGAGTTCAGACTTTTTATTTAATTTAACAGGTCATACATTGCGTGCGGTCTCACAAAGTAAAAACTACGATGTTCTGAAGCTTCATTTTTGTCTTAAGTTTTTGTACCAGCAAGGTGTGATCTCACTTGAAACATGGATGACTCCATTTTTGAAAACAAATATCAGCGACTCGATTCAGTTGGCTGAAGATGAAAATATCAAAATTATAACAGAAAACTATTTGGGCTCGATTGAGTCTTTGGTCGCCCAATATATTAAAACAGCGGATGCGGGGTTTGCATGAATTTAATTGAAATAGCGTTGAAACGATCTGTCTTCGGATGGGTTTTGATGTCAGGGCTTATTATCTTTGGAGCGATCAGCTTAAATAAAATGGGTATCAGCCAAATGCCGGATGTTAACTTTCCGGTTTTGAATATCACCATTAATTATCCGGGGGCTGCGCCGGAAGTTATTGAAAATGAAATACTAGATGAAACTGAACAGCGTCTGTTGATTGTTGAAGGCATTAAAGAAATGCGTTCATCAGCGACTCAGGGCACGGGACGTATTACACTTGAATTCGATATCAATCGTAATGTCGATGTGGCTTTACAAGAGGTTCAAACGGCGATCAGTCAGATCCGCTATCCATTGAATGTGGATCCACCCATTGTAAGAAAGACCAATCCTGAAGAAGATCCGATTATCATTATCTCGGTCTATGGTGATCGTAAACTCGAAGATATGATGCGCTGGACGGATAATACCTTTATGGATCAGATTCAATTCATTCCAGGGGTGGGTGAAATTGATATCGGGGGATTTCCTGACCGAAACTTACGTGTCTGGTTAGATTTAAATAAACTACGTCGTCTTGAGTTCACTGTAAATGACATCGTTGAAGCGCTTCGTTCGCAGCACTTAGAAAGCGCTGCGGGTCAGTACTCAGATGGGAAGCAAGAGGTTCGCGTTCGTTACTTAGGTGAGGCCAGAACTGTACAAGAGATCGAAAATTTTCCTATCCAGCGTCGTGGTGGGCA
This sequence comes from Pseudobdellovibrio exovorus JSS, assembly GCF_000348725.1. NCBI lineage: Bacteria > Pseudomonadati > Bdellovibrionota > Bdellovibrionia > Bdellovibrionales > Pseudobdellovibrionaceae > Pseudobdellovibrio > Pseudobdellovibrio exovorus. The sequence goes on along the minus strand of NC_020813.1, from coordinate 1,965,525 downwards.
GCTTATTCAAGATCGCGTGTTTCATATTAAAGACGTGGCAAAAGTTGAGGATGGACTTGATGATATACGCCGTATTGCACGTGTAGATGGAAAAACAGCGATCTCATTTAGGATTTTCAAACAACGCGGTACGAATGAGGTTGAAGTCGCAGACAGTGTCATTAAAAAATTGAATGAAGTCGAGTTTCCAGAAGGTTTGCAATATCGCGTAAACGTGAACTTTACACAGTCGACTAAAAGTACTGTGGATTTAACTGTTGAAAAGCTATGGGCCGCATCGATTATTACGATTTTGGTGTGTTTCTTATTCTTAGGAAACTTTCAATCATCTTTGAATATTCTATTTTCGATTCCTACCTCTATTCTAGGAACATTTGTAATTTTATATTTCTCGGGATTTACACTTAATATCTTCACTCTTCTGGCTTTAACACTTTCAATTTCTATTGTCGTCGATGATGCGATTATGATTCTAGAAAACATTGTGCGGCACTCGAGGATGGGGAAAACCTCGTTTCAAGCGGCCTATGATGGTGCCGTTGAGGTTTTACCTGCGGCTACGGCGGCTACCTTAGCTGTATTGGCTGTGTTTTTGCCAGTTATTTTTATGGATGGAGTTATCGGGAAATTCCTTTTCCAATTCGGTATCACCATGTCAGCGGCTGTTATCCTGTCGCTATTGGAAGCGGTGACTATCACTCCAATGCGTGCGGCGACGTTCTTGGGTAAGAAACCTAAAATGAGCAAGCTGGAAATTAAATTAGATCACATGTTTGAAAAATGGGGCGAGTACTATGGCTCTATTTTGGCGGTGTGTTTGGATCACAAATGGAAAATTTTATTTGTATCATTCCTGATGTTTGGCGGTTCGATGTTCTTGTTGACGAAAATCAAACAAGAGTTCGTGCCATCACAAGATCAGAACTTAATCATTCTAACGGCGCAAGCTCGTCCAGGTACAGCGCTGGATGAAACGATTAAAATGGCTGAACCATTACAAAAAATCCTCAACGAAACTAAAGAGATTTCGGGTTACATGATCTCTATTGGACCAGGTCAGTTATTTGTACCGATTGCGTTAGTGGATCAAACACAGCGTGATCTTAAGCATACAGAGGTAATGGATCGTATTCGTGCTCGCAGTAAAGAAGCTGAAGGGCTACGTATTTCTATGCGTGATATCTCGGCTCGGAATTTAACGACAGGACGTTTAAATCCTATCGCGTTCAATATCCGTGGACCTGATTTACAAATCTTAAATGATAAAGCGCAAGAGATGATCAAGATCTTGGAAGATGAAAAGCTAGGCGTCGATGTCGACACGGATTATCGTTTGGGACAAAAAGAACTTAGCGTGACTCCACTGCGTGATCAGTTGATTCGTAAAGGTGTAAGTGCCGATGCCCTATCACAGGTTCTACAGGTCAGTATTGCCGGCTTACGTGTAGGTCAGTATATGGCTGATGGTAAACGACATGATATTCGCTTTAAGGTCATTGAAGAGCAAATCAAAGAAAAGCAGGATATCAATAAGCTGTATGTTCGCAATAATTTCGGGAACGTGATTTCACTTTCAGAGCTTGTTGAGACCGAACACAAGCAAGCGCTGCAATCGATCAATCGTATTAATCGTCAAAGAGCTATTTCGGTGTACGGAAACTTAGCTCCAGGGCAATCGCAAAGTACGGTGCTTGCGCAGGCGAATCAAATTGCGGCCAAGGTTTTACCTGAAGGTTATACATTTAATCTAGAAGGTGCGGCGGCAGGCTTTAGCTCGAGTTTCCAAAATATGTACTTAGTCTTATTAATCGGTATCGTTGTGGCTTATATGATTCTAGCGGTACAGTTCAATTCTTTCCGTGATCCGATTGCGGTCTTGATGGCCTTACCATTTTCGGTGACCGGAGCGATTATTATTCTTTGGATGTTTAATTCCTCATTAAACTTATTCAGTTTCATTGGATTAATTGTGTTGATGGGTATTGCGAAGAAGAACTCTATTATGTTGGTAGAGTTCACCACCCAAATTCGTGAACATGACAAGTTAGACTATCGCGAAGCTTTATTAAAAGCGTGTCCAGTGCGTTTACGTCCGATCCTCATGACCTCTGTGGCGACAGTTGCTGCTGCATTCCCACTGGTTGTCGGTGGTGGTATGGGGCATGAAACGCGCCAACCGATGGGTTTGGTGATTATCGGGGGAACGATCGTATCGACGATTTTCACACTGTTTGTTGTTCCGCAGTTTTATCTGGTTCTAAATCACATGAGATTCAAGAAAAGCGAAGATTAAAAAATAAACGACTAGCTGGTGAGCTTAAGCTTCACCAGCGGGTGGGTTTGATCTACTAAACGGGCTAAATGATCGATACTTAAATGCGTGTACTTCTCTGTCGCCTGTAGACTTTCATGTCCTAAGAGCTTTTGCAGTGTTCTTAAATTAGTTCCACTGGATAAGAGGTGTGTGGCAAAACTATGTCTTAAGGCATGGGGATGCAGTGGAGTCAGTAGCCCTGCGGCGACACCGAGTTCCTGTATGAGTTTATAACCAATTCGCGGGTTTAAGGGTTTATCTCCAAAAACATAGCTCGAATTTGTAGAACTGAGTTTCTTGAACTCTGAAAGCTGCGCGATAGCGGATTCAGGTAAAACGGCAAAACGTTCTTTATTACCTTTTCCCCGAATCAAAATTCGTCTTTCCGTTGTGTGTATATCTTTCCACTTTACATTGCAGGCTTCACTGATACGAAGGCCTCCTCCATATAGAAGTAAAAACAATGTCTTTTGTTTCTGTCTGTAATAAAGGGCATTTGTGTCTTGAGGTGTGGGACCATTTAAGTAACCCATCACACTGAGGACCTCATCTACAGATAGAAAGTGGGGGAGCTTGCGTGAAACCTTAGGGCAGACCAGTTGGTGGGAGTGGTTGGATTCGGTGAGGCTTTGATTGAACATCCATGCAAAGAAGCTTTTTAAAGTGGCAATTTTGCGATTTCGACTGCTGAGGCACAGGTGCCCCCAAATCCCGAGGTTTTCTTTGGCTAGGGGATAAATTTGAGCATACTCATAAACATTATTTAGTTTTTTATCAAAGATCTGCTTAAGATCTAACCTGTAGGCCTTCAGGGTTAAAGGTGAGCAAGATTCAATATTTTCTTGATATTTCAAATAGTTATCTATTGTTTCCTGTAGCTTTTGGCCCATCCTCTATATTATGCCTGCGGCTGTGAGCCCTTAAAAGGCCAGAAAAAAATATATCATAATGAAATTTTTTTCTTGCAATTAATACAGGACTTTAGTTATAGTGCCCTTATGACGCGTTGTATCAAAATGAGATTGATGCAAAAAGTCGCAAAATAGGAACATCTGAAAGGTGGATTAAATGTCAGAATCAAACGCAACTTCACTACCGCACTTACCAAGTTCACTTCTACAGTCTCAAACACAATCTAGTTGGGTGGCTCAACAAAAAGTTACTGAAACTAAACAGATTATCTATAAGTCCGATGTGATGATGCAGTTAATGAAAATGATCGAGCGTGTGGCTCCATCTCAAGCCAGTGTATTGGTTATGGGTGAGTCTGGAACGGGTAAAGAGTTAATCGCTCGCGCTATCCACGACAAATCTAACCGCCGCAACAAACCTTTCGTAGCGATCAACTGCGGCGCTTTAAGAGAAACACTATTAGAGTCTGAGTTATTCGGTCACGAAAAAGGTTCTTTCACTGGTGCATACAACAGAAAAATCGGTTTAGCTGAAGCAGCTAACGGCGGAACTTTATTCTTAGATGAAATCGGAGAGTTGCCATTAGCGATCCAAGCGAAGCTTTTAAGATTTATCCAAGAAGGTGAGATCTATCGTGTTGGTGGTAAAGATCCAATCAAAGTAGATATTCGCCTTGTTTGTGCAACAAACCGCGAGTTAGATCAAGAAGTGATGCGTGGAAATTTCCGTGAAGACTTATTCTATCGTATTAATACAATCGTAGTGAGCGCTCCACCATTAAGAAGACGTAAAGAAGATATTCCAGTATTAGTGAACTACTTCTTAAGCTCTGGTAACTCATTTATGAATCGTGGCAAAAGCATCGATGAAGAAGCGATGAAAATCATGGTGAAGTATGAATGGCCAGGAAATATCCGTGAATTACAAAATGCTTGCGAGCGTTTACAGATTCTTTCTGAAGGTCACATGATTATGGTGAACGATTTGCCAGAAGGCATTCGCAATCCAGAGGTTATGGAAGACAGCATGGAATTTGATCCATCAGTACCTTTATATGATTTAGAGAAAAAGTACATCCTAAAAGCTCTTGCTCATTACGGTGGAAATAAAACACAGGCAGCTCAAGGTTTGGGTATCACGATTAAAACGTTGTACAACAAATTACATGAGTATGGTGAGTTTGAAAAATACGCGGTTCATTCAAAACCGATGAAAGATTAATTTATATTCGATTTAAACCATCAATCAGGACACGTTGACGGAAGGTGGACAAGCTATTTTGAATAAGGAAACGTCGACGGATCAAGGTAGCAAATTTTAGAATAAATAAAAAAGGAGTCGTAAGACTCCTTTTTTATTTTGTTTTATCTAAAAACAGAATTCTGAATTAGAAGTAACCTTCGTCATCATCTTCATCGTCTTCTTCATCTGAACGAGTCAACGACATATCATCTTCCATGTCATCTTCCATATCGTCAGAAGAGTCTTCATCTTCTAGGCTTTCGAAGCCCGCTTCTTTTTCTTCATCGTCGTCTTCGTCATCGTCATCTAGATCGTCTTCATCAAGAGGCTCAGCGTCGGCTAGGGCATCTTCACTTTCGATATCGACTAGTGTATCTAGTTCTGCTTCGTCATCAAACTCAGAGGAAATGTCCTCAATCATAGAAGTTTGAGTCATTGTTGCTGTATTAACTTCATCAGCTTCTTTGCGATTTACTTTTTTAGCTTTTGCTGGAGCTTTTTTCGGTTTAGCAGCCTTTTTCGGAGCGGCTTTTTTTACCGGCTTTTTCGTAGCTTTTTTTACTATTTTCTTTGCAACCGCTTTTTTGGGAGCAGCTTTTTTAGCTTTTGTAGCAGTTTTCTTTTTCGGTTTAGAGGCTTTTTTAGGAGCTGCCTTTTTTACCGGTTTTTTCGCAGTTTTTTTAGCTGCGGCTTTTGGTTTTTTAACAGTCTTTTTCTTTGCTGGAGCTTTCTTTTTTTTAGCCATTTTTACCTCTTTAGTTGATAACCTGAACAGAGTAGCGAGCTTTAAAATTGTCGGCAAGTCTAGTCCAAGACTTTACAGATAATTTCAAAAAAGATGAGGACTGTTTTGTTCGATTTCTATTGGCATTATGCGAAAAAAAGCCCCGAACTGAGTTCGGGGCCTATCTTTAACTGAATCTTGACTTGTTATTAGCTATTAGCCGATCAATTTCAGAGCTAACTGAGTTGATTGGTTGGCCTGAGCTAGAGTTGCTGTACCAGCTTGTAACAACACATTGTTGCGGGCCATTTCAGATGAAGCGGCAGCGATATCTGTGTCGCGGATACGTGAGTTAGCAGCAGCTAAGTTCTCTTCAGTTACAGCTAGTGTATCTACTGTAGACGTCAGACGATTTTGCAATGCTCCAAGATTAGCTCTCATTCCGCTTACGTTGTTTTGAGCTGTATCTAGGGCAGTTAAACCATTACGAGCCCCATCTTTAGATGCGAAATCTAAATCTGTTAGACCCAAAGACGCTAAAGTCGCGATATTGTGGCTAGCATCAAACGAAATGACGTCGTTTTCTGTTGATCCTAAACCTACTTGGAAATCAAATACTGGTGATGAACCATCTAAAAGTTTATTGTCATTCCAGTTAGCTGTTTGAGAGATACGTTGGATTTCATTTTTCAACTGTTGAACTTCCAGATTAATGAATCCTCTTTCTCTGTCACCAATAGTATCAGAAGCGGCTTGGATACCTAGTTCACGTAAACGAGTCGTGATGTTAGATAACTCTTGTAATGAACCTTCAGCGGTTTGAACTAAAGAGATACCATCGTTAGCATTACGTCTTGCTTGTACTGCTGATCTAATTTGTGATTTCATGTTTTCAGAGATAGCCAATCCTGCTGCGTCATCAGATGAACGATTGATACGTGATCCACTCGCAAGTTGAGCCATTGAATTTTGTATAGCGCGATTGCTGTTAACTAGTTGTCTTTGTGAATTTAAAGCTGCTACGTTAGTTGTAATTCTCATTCCCATTGTAAAACTCCATTTTATTAAATTATGTAATTAATTGTTTCATTTCATATCCTCCTTGAGTTATCCACGGCATCCTAGCCGATCCTGTTTTTTTAAACCTTAAAAATTCTTCCGTAATAATTTTTAATCTTCCTTAAAATCTTCCTTGAGGTCTCCTTTCAATGAGTTTGGGCACCTTGGCCCATGAGACTTCCTGCCTCGAGTTATTCTTATGCTGACTATTCGGGATTTCCTTGAATAGCTTGACAGGACACAAGGATAGAAAATGGGTGTTTTCAGAGGGAAAATGCAGTTCTAGATCATGCTTCAGTCGTGGTTTTCAAGACGCAGGTCACGTCTTAATTCGTCCGTCGAGTCGGGGTTATCAGAAGAGCTAGTAAGATTTAATCAATCTCTTGCAGACGGCAAAGAGCGACTTTTCCCGAGAGTTCGTAAGATCTTTTTTGATTTCTGCGAAGGTGTTGCTCAGTGGGCATTCCCAGAGTGCAACTTTCATTTTCAGACTTAAAATGCGAACAGTCCTCACAGGCATAAGGAAGCTTGTAGCGGTTGTAGTCCGCTGGATGAATAGCATCTTTTCGTATAGATGAACCTATTCGTTTTGAAGCTTTTGTTCTTTTTTCTGCCCGAGATTGCATTGACAAATCATACACATAACTCATCTTTAGTTGTAGGAGAAACTACCGCATGAGTCAGGATATGCAGAAAATGACCCGTAAAAGCCAAGAGGCGATGCAGGCCGCGGCACAGGCAGCTGAAACAGCTCGCAATAGTGTTGTGGAGCCAGAGCATTTACTGGTGGAGATCGTCGAACAAGACGGTGGGTTAGTGCCTCGCTTATTAGAAGAAATTGAAATCAAACCGAAGGCTGTACTGCCTTTGTTAGAGCGTTATGTAGCGAAGCTGCCTAAGTTAGGGCAGGCTCCGCAACAAGTCTATGCCAGTAATAGACTTCAAAAAATATTTCAAGCGGCCGAGCAAGAAGCCCGTGAAAATCAAGATGAGTTGATTTCCACAGAGCATTTTTTCTTAGCGATGCTGAAGTCGAGTGACTCGGATCTTAAGTCAATTTTTCGTGAAGCTAAGATTGATTTAAAAGGTATCCAAGAAGCTCTTAAAAAAATTAAAGGAAATAAAAAAGTGACAGACGATACACCAGAAAATCAATACGAAGTTCTTAAAAAGTATGCGCGAGATCTAACTGAACTAGCTCAGACAGGAAAGCTGGACCCCGTTGTGGGACGCGATGAAGAGATTCGTCGTGTGGTTCAGGTGTTGTCTCGTCGTACAAAAAATAATCCAGTTCTTATCGGGGAACCGGGTGTTGGTAAGACAGCCATCGCTGAGGGCCTTGCTTTACGTATTATAAAAAAAGACGTGCCAGAAAATCTTTTAGGAAAAAAATTGATGTCGCTAGATATGGGTTCTTTGATCGCAGGCGCAAAATATCGCGGTGAGTTCGAAGATCGTTTGAAAGCGGTTATTAAAGAAGTGGTTGAAAGTTCAGGACAAATTATTTTGTTCATTGATGAATTGCACACACTGGTTGGTGCCGGCAAAGGCGAAGGCGCCATGGATGCTGGGCAGTTACTTAAGCCAGCTTTGGCGCGCGGCGAACTGCGCTGTATCGGTGCGACGACCTTAGATGAGTACCGTCAGCATATCGAAAAAGATGCGGCCTTAGAACGTCGATTCCAAACAGTGTTGGTGGAAGAGCCAAGTGTGGACGAAACGATTACCATTCTACGCGGTCTTAAGGAAAAATATGAAGTGCATCATGGTGTACAGATCACGGACCCCGCGCTGGTGGCCGCTGCGAAGTTATCGCATCGCTATATCACAAACAGATTCTTGCCGGATAAAGCGATCGACTTAATTGACGAAGCAGCAAGTAAGTTAGCGATTGAAAATCGCAGTGTACCAGAAGCTGTAGACGAGATCGAACGTAAGATTCTAAGTTTGAAAATTGAATTGGAAGCTTTGAAAAAAGAAACAGACGCTCAGTCAAATGATCGTCGTTCTAAAATTGAGGCTGAATTGTCTGAACTGACAAAAGAGTTGCAGGTTCAAAAAGAACAGTGGCAGCTCGAACGCTCACAAATCGACAATGTTAAAAAAACAAAGGCAGATATCGAGTCAGTCCGTTCGGCGATTGAAAAAGCAGAGCGCGAGGCGCAATTTGAAAAAGCAGCACAATTAAAATACGGAGAGCTTCCAGAGCTAGAAAAGAAATTGAAATCTCTAGAAGAAAAAATCAAAGGCAATCAATCAGCTATTCTGAAAGAAAAAGTAGATGCCGAAGATATTGCGGAAGTGATTTCTAAATGGACTAAGATTCCGATTTCAAAAATGTTAGAAAGCGAATCGCAAAAGCTTCTGCGCATGGAAGAGGAACTTAAAAAACGTGTCATTGGGCAGGATCGTGCGTTGGAAGTGATTTCTGATGCTATTCGACGCTCACGTGCTGAAATCTCGGACCCTAATCGTCCGATGGGTAGCTTTATATTTGTAGGCCCAACGGGCGTAGGTAAAACAGAAACTGTAAAAGCTTTGGCGGACTTTCTGTTTGATGACCCTCAATCCATTGTGCGTATTGATATGAGTGAGTACATGGAAAAACACTCTGTATCACGTTTGATCGGAGCGCCTCCGGGCTATGTGGGCTTTGAAGATGGTGGACAGTTGACGGAAGCGGTCCGACGTAAGCCATACTCAGTTGTTCTTTTTGATGAAATTGAAAAAGCACACTCAGATGTGTTCAATGTACTGTTGCAGCTTTTAGATGAAGGACGTCTGACGGATAGCCAAGGGCGTACTGTGGATTTTAAAAACTGTATCATCGTGATGACATCTAATTTAGGAGCTGGCCAAGGCCACGATGCGATCCAAGCGGCGCTTAGACAGTTTTTCAGACCTGAGTTTTTAAATCGTGTGGATGACATCATCGAGTTCAACTCGTTAGAAAAAGATAATATGATTCACATCGTGAAAATTCAGTTGGAAGATGTGGTGAAACGTCTGAAAGAAAAACAGATCGAGTTAAGTTTTTCTGATGAGGTTTTAAATTGGTTGGCAGCAAAAGGATTTGATCCACAGTTTGGTGCAAGACCTTTGAAGCGTTTGATTCAATCTGAGATTTTAAATCCACTGGCGAAAAAATTAATCGCTCAAGAATTTAAGGCCCAGTCTAAAATTCTAGTGGACTATAAAAATAATGAGCTAGTTTTCAAATAACTAGACTCTAGTGGGAGTGCAATTCCGCTGACATCGGCTAGAATGGTTTTATGAAAAAAGCCATTCTAGCTTTCTTGTTTATGTCTGCTATCACCACTCAGTTGGTGTATGCTCAAACTTCAAGTACTAAAGTTCCTTTCTTCGATCTGGATATTTCAGGTTCGTCAGGTAATTACAACGGACGCACCTACAGCGAGGTTCATTTAGGTGTGAATATGAATTTCACAGAGTGGTTAACATGGAGAAATGCGGCGTTTAAACGCTTTGGCTCGGGTGGTACGGAAGACGATATCACAGGGTTAGATTCCAGTTTACGCTTGGTGCTCAGTAAACCTTTCTCGGGCGGAGCTTTCCGCTTTTTCCTAGGCCCCGGTTATCGCTGGGCTGATCCTTCAGAAAAAAATGCGGGATTTGCCGAGGGGGGATTGGGACTGTCATTTGGTCGTTTTTCAGTCAGTGCCGGTGCTAAATACCTCAAATATGACAAGATCCAATACAACTCTGCTGGAGCCGAAACGAAGAGGGATGACCTCAGTTATTTCTTAACTCTATCTGGGGGCGCGGGCTTGAGTTTTTAATCTAGCCCAGTCCTCGAGTTACCCTTATAAAGTCGCTTCATCTGCCATAAATAATGCTTCGCAACATTCACCTGTTTGCTGACTGGGACAGATTGGTTCAGTCGGTCGCTTGTGATAAACATGTTGGGATGCAGATCAGTCCAATTGAAGAGATTCTTGTAGATTTTAAAGCCGGTCGTTTCGTCATCCTTGTCGATGATAAAAATCGTGAAAACGAAGGCGACCTGATGTTAGCAGCACAGTTCGCTGAATCTACCCATATCAATTTTTTAATGAAAGAAGCTCGCGGTCTGATTTGTTTAGCTATGAGTTCAGAACAAGTGAAGCGGCTGCAATTGCCGATGTTGAAATCAGAGCTTCATGCCTCTAACTGCAATCACGCTGCGTTTACTTTTTCTATTGAAGCGAGCCAAGGCATTAAAACGGGCATTTCGGCTCGTGAAAGAGCTCACACCATTCAAACAGCTATTAACCCTCAAGCTCAGGTCAGTGATATTGTCTGCCCAGGGCATGTGTTCCCTTTAAGAGCTGTTGATGGTGGTGTGCTTGAGCGCGCAGGGCATACAGAAGCCAGTGTCGACTTAGCACGTCTGTCGGGTTTGAACCCAGCGGCTGTATTATGTGAAGTTTTAGATGATGAGGGATCTGCCGCTCGTACTGATTATCTCAATGCCTTTTCTGAAAAGTACGGCATTCGCATTGGCACGGTTCAGGATTTAATTTCATATCGTAAAGCTACCGAGTCGAAGTTATAAATCGAAATTGTAAAGGGATTGTTCGAATGAAGGATATCAACACAGAAAGAAAGCTCGAGCTGAAGAAGCGTAAGCGGGAAATTCTGTCGATTTTTTCCTTGTCGATTCTTTTAGCTGTATTGATTGGGATTGAAGTCTATATCTTCCGCTCGGGACAAAATCTACCTTCTTCGTATGTGCTCTTCTTTATTGGTTTAGTAAACGTCAATTTGATATTAGTCCTTCTGTTATTGTTTTTGATCTTCCGTAACATAGTTAAAGTTTTTATCGAACGACGAGGGAAGATATTCGGATCGAGTCTGAAGTCCAAACTCATGATATCTTTCGTATCGTTTTCTGTGATCCCAACACTCATGGTTTTCACAATTTCGGTGTTTTATCTAAATAGTAGTTTTGAAAAATGGTTTTCGCAAAGAATGCTATCGGTTCTAAGAAATGCTTCCGAAGTTATCGATACATTCATTATGAATGAGAAGAAGCGTGGGTATGAATACTCGCGTCTTTCAGCAGAGCAGTTGGTTCGAACAGCCGGACGTCCTCGTCAATTTCAGTTAGATCAATTGCGCAAGCAGTACAAGTTAGATGCGATTGAGTACTACAGTGGTATTGTGGACCCACGCCTGATTTCACAAGACGCGGAATTGAACTCGAATTTGATTCCACCGCTGAATTTAGAATTCTTAGAAAAGGGAATCGCGAATCGCGACGAGGCCAGCACAATCCAAATTTTCGGAGACTACAATTTACTGCGTGTCATGGTGCCTGTAGAAAAAGGCAGCCTGCATGGGGTTGTCGTGGTCACTAAGTTTTTGAACTTAGCCCCAGGCTCTCGGTTTGATGATATCGTTGGAGCTTACCAAGAGTTTCATAATAACTCGCTTGTGGAATATCCACTGCGTTCGATTTATTTTATTATGTTGATTGTGATGACACTGGTCATTCTATTCGCCGCAGTTTGGTTTGGGTTCTATCTCGCCCGCCAGTTGTCTATTCCTCTGGTTCAATTAGGTCGGGCTACAAAAAGAGTTGCCGCCGGAGACTACTCACAGCTCGAGATCGAATCTGGCAGTGAGGAAATCAATAGCTTGATTGGCAGTTTTAACCAAATGATCAGTAATCTTTCGACATCGGAATTAGAACTGCAACAGACACTTCGAAACCTAAATCAGTACACACGTTATGTAGAGATTGTTCTGAAAAACGTCAGCGCCGGAGTGATCTCAGTCGATATGACGGGTAATGTGACGACAGTGAATCGCCGTGCCGTAGAGCTATTGCAAATTGATTCAGCCAGCAGCGTTGGTAAACATGTGAAGACTTTGTTGAGCGAAGAAAATTACCGCTTATTTTCTAGCATCATCCGTTCAATGCAAGAAAATGCATTACTGTCTTTGCAAAAAGAAATCCGCATGACTGTGGGGGACGAGGCGATTCCGCTACTCGTGCACATCTCGATCTTAAAAAATGAAGAGGGTCATGAAATCGGGCGCATTATGGTATTTGATGATATGACACCAATAGTGAATGCCCAAAGAGCCGCGGCATGGACAGAGGTCGCCCGTCGTATTGCCCATGAAATTAAAAATCCACTGACACCTATTCGCTTGTCTGCAGAGCGATTGGCGAAAAAGTTTGGTCACCAAATTCAAGATCCAGCCTTTCAGGATTCAATTCGTATGATCGTTTCACAGGTGGATGATATGCGAATTTTAGTGAACGAGTTCAGTCAGTTTGCGCGTCTACCTCAAATCAAAACAATGCAAGGGCAGTTGAATAGTGTGTTACAGAAGTCAGCCCAGATTTATGTGGACGCTCATGCCAGTGTTAACTTTGAAATAGATTTGGATGCCTCACTTCCTGAGTTTAAATTTGATCCAGACCAACTGAAACGTGTTTTTGTGAACTTAATTGATAATGCTGTGGCGGCGGTACAAGGGGAACCTCAACCTTGGATTGGGATTAAAACAGAATATAATCGGGCTCAGCAGATTCTGAAGATTTCTATAGCAGATAATGGTGTGGGGATTGCGCCACGGGACAGAGCCCGAGTTTTCGAGCCTTACTTTTCGACTAAAGAAAAGGGGACCGGCTTAGGACTTCCCATTGTTAAAAGTATCGTAGAGGACCATGGTGGGGTCATTCGAGTTTTAGAGAATGAAAATAAAGGGACGAAGATGTATATTGAAATACCGGTTGTGCCGGTTGAGGGAGTTTAGATGGAACTTCATGCGCAAAAGAATAAATTAAAAATTCTAATTATTGATGACGAATCACCTATTCGTGAAGTTTTGTCTGAAAGCTTACGTGATGATGGTTATGAAGTTATGGCGGCAGCCGATGGACCTTCTGGTTTAGAAGTTCTAAAAAGCTTTCAGCCGGATATCTGTTTCTTAGATATTTGGATGCCGAAAATGGATGGACTTGAGGTTCTGACTCAGGCTGTTCCTCTGCACCCGAATACCTCGTTTGTGATGATATCAGGGCACGGCACTATCGAAACAGCCGTGAAATCGACAAAGATCGGTGCTTGGGACTTTATCGAAAAGCCACTTTCATTAGATAAGATCTCTATTGCGATTGATCACATTGTGCGCCTCAAAGGCGAACGCGAAGAAAAAAATGCACTTCTAAATAAGCTTAGAAAAACTATTGCTCTTGTGGGTGAATCAGCAGGAATGCAAAAGACGCGCGAAAGTGTAACTGTATTTGCGAAAAACAATGTGCCTGTGTTGATCGAAGGCGAAGTGGGCTCTGGACGCGAATTAGCGGCTCAGAATATTCACTTTATGAGCCCTCGCGCCAGTGGTCCATTCGCAGAAATTAACTGTTGCACCTTACCCCAAGACTTAATCGAGATTGAACTTTTCGGTATCGAAAAAGGGACTCTTCCTGGAATTGATAAAACCCGTCGTGGAAAAATCGAATTGATGAATGGTGGGACACTTTTGATTGAAGAAGTGGACGAGATGCCTCTAGTGTTACAAGAAAAATTAGTGGCCTTTATTCGCCAAGGTAAGTTTAAGCGTTTTGGCAGTTCAGATGAGCTGACAAGTGATGTGCGTCTTGTATTGACCACGACGGCGTCAGCAGCAAAGCTCAAAGCTGACGGAAAATTGACCGCTGATTTGGCGCAGATTTTAGGGCAGTCAAGCATGACAGTTCCTCCTCTGCGTGAGCGTCCGGAAGATATTTACTCGTTAGTTGTACACTTCAGCGATATTGCAGCTAAGCAAATGGCTTCCCTTAGAAAGACTATTTCTGAGCAAGGCATGAAGTTGATGTTAAAGCACTCATGGCCGGGAAATGTGCGTGAGTTGAAAAATTTTATTGAGCGCGTTTACATTCTGACACCATCAGATTTTGTTGATGTGCACGATTTACGTTTTGCGGGATTGGTTGATAAAAAATCGACAGCGGTTTCATCTTCTGCTGAAAATAGCGAGTTTTCTACTTTTCGTGAAGCTCGTGCGGAATTTGAAAAAGAGTTTCTAATTAAAAAAATTCAAGAAAATGGTGGGAACATTTCAAAAACGGCTGAGGCTATTGGCCTTGAAAGAAGTTACCTGCATAGAAAAATTAAAGCTTATGGAATTGAGGTTAGTTTATGAAGTGGACAAAAACCCATCTTTACACATTGAAAGAAGCTCCTTCGGATGCAGAGATTCCATCTCATAAATTGTTAGTGAGATCTGGTTTTATGAAGAAGTTAGCTCCGGGTTTGTATACGTATGGAGCCATGGCTTTAAGAGCTATTCGCAAATTTGAAAATATCATCCGTGAAGAACTCGATAAAGATGGTGCTATTGAAATTCTGATGCCAGTGGTGCACCCAAAAGAACTTTGGATGGAAACTAATCGTTGGAATGAAATGGGTGCGGGACTTTTAAAATTTAAAAATCGCAATAATCACGAGTTCTGTTTGGGAGCAACCCATGAAGAGGCCGTTGTCGATTATGTTCGCCACGATTTAAAATCTTATCGTGATTTACCTAAGAATATCTACCAGATCCAAACGAAGTATCGTGATGAAATTAGACCGCGTTTTGGTTTGATGCGTGGTCGCGAATTTTCGATGAAAGATGCCTACAGCTTTGATTTAGATCAAGAGGGAGCTCTTAAAACTTACGATTCTATGTACAAAGCTTACCAACGTATTTTTGATCGCTTAGGCTTACAGTATCGTATTGTTCAAGCGGACGCAGGAAATATCGGGGGAAGTCAAACTCACGAGTTTCAATTGCTAGCAGACGCAGGGGAAGATGCATTACTTGTCAGTGATAAAACGCAATTTGCAGCCAACATAGAAGTTTGCCCTGCAATTGATGTCGAAGTTTATCAGCCAGCCAGTCAGGCTGAGTTGCCAATCGAAAAATTCGCAACTCCTCATCAAAAAACAATCGCAGATCTGGAAAAGTTCACAGGTATACGCGCTTTTGAATTAGTGAAGACACTGTACTTTTCAGCCAATGAAGACGTGTCAGCTAAAGATTCGTCGTTAAAAGCATTTGCGGTGCTTTTACGTGGAAGCGATGAAGTGAACCCAATCAAAGTAAAAAATCTATTGGGTATGACAAATCCTCCGCAGATGTTAACAGATGAAGAGGTTCGTCAAGTGACTGGAGCAAATCCTGGTTCATGCGGACCTGTAGGGTTAAAAATACCGATCTATGCGGATAATGGTATCCAAAATTTCAAAAACTACATTGTGGGAGCCAACGAAGATGGTTTCCATTTGAAAAATGTGAATCATGGACGTGACTATCAAGTGACTCAGTTTGCTGATTTACGTATGGCGAAAGAAGGCGATAAGTGTCCTGAGTCCGATGGTCGACTTAAATCTTATCGCGGTATTGAAGTTGGTCACGTGTTCTATCTGGGACAAAAATATGCACGTAAAATGAATGGTGTATTTCTAGATAAAAATGGAAAATCCCAATTCTATGAAATGGGCTGTTATGGTATTGGCGTGACTCGTACAGTTCAAGCCAGTATTGAGCAGAGCCATGATCAAGATGGGATTATTTGGCCAATGGCTATTGCTCCTTACCATGTTCATATCTGTCATTTAGATCCTAAGGATGCAGCGGTGAATGGCTTTGTGGAGGCGGTTGCAAAAGAGCTAGAGTCTAAAGGTGTAGAAGTCTTTATCGATGATCGTGATGAGCGTCCAGGTGTAAAATTCAAGGATGCGGACTTATTGGGTTTCCCAGTTAGAATCGTTGTTGGTAAAAAAGGCCTAGAGGGAAATCAAATTGAAGTGGTTTTAAGACGCACGAAAGAAGTTTCTAAACTAGCTCAAGACCAAGTTGTGCAAAAGGCATTAGACTTGTTGGAGCAAGCGAAGTGAGATTTTTAAAGAACCCCTTAATTCTAGCTTTAGATGTTGATTCTAAAGGTGATGCGTTCAAGATCATCGATCATGTCGGTGATCTTTTAGGCGGTATTAAGTTGGGGCCGCGTTTGGTTTATCGCTATGGGGCCGAGCTGATTTCTGAAATGTCTGAAGTGGCGCCGGTATTTGTCGATAATAAATATTTTGATATTTCTTCAACCATGATTTCAGCTGTCCGCGCCAGTTTTGAAGCGGGTGCGACTTTAGTTACAGTTCATGCTTTGGCGGGAAGTCCGGCATTAAAAGAGTTGTATAAATTAGAGCTGGAATTAAATCGCATACGTCCATTTAAAATTTTGGCCGTGACGATTTTGACCAGTTGGGATCGTCAAATGATGCCAGCGAATTTTCATTCATGGTCTGTGGAAAACCATGTGCGAAGCTTGACTCAAGAGGTTTACAACTCTGGCTTGCGTGGATTGGTGTGCTCGGGACATGAATTAGAGTATTTGAATTATCCAGATCTTTTTAAGGTTACTCCAGGTATACGTCTTTCGACAGAACAAGCCCTGAATGCTTCTGAAGATCAAAAACGAGTGATGACTCCGAAACAGGCGATTAAGGCAGGGGCTTCTGCTTTAGTTATCGGTCGTCCCATTCTACAAGCCCACAAACCACGCGAGACTATTTTCGATATTTTAGAGAGTTGCACGTAATGAGAAGAAATAATAATACACGATCACAAGGTAAACCATCATCAGGGCGTTCACACAATTCTGGGGGACGAGCGGGTACTCCCGATAGAAAACCAGAAAAATTAGCTTATCCTAAGTCATGGCGTCAGGTAGCAGGAACGCATGCGATCATGGAGTTACTGAGTGTGCGTCCGAAGACCATTCAAACGGTTTTGTTGCAAAATAATTGGCATTCTTCATCCGAGCTGCGCGACTTAGCTGAAAAGCTCGAGGCGAAAAAAATTAAAATTGAAATGAAGTCAGAGCAACAACTTCAGGATATTTGCCGCTCACATCAAGGTGCTGTGGCTTTTTCTGATGAGTATCTTGATTTTGATTATGAAAATTCAGCTTGGGAAAATAACGGATTAATTCTGGCTTTAGATGGAGTGGAAGATACACAAAATCTAGGAGCTATTTTGCGTACAAGCTGGTTGATGGGAGTCAATGGTGTGATTATCCCTGAAGATCGCGCGGTGGGATTAACGGCTACAGTACACAAAGTGGCCTGTGGGGGAGTCGAGCATGTTCCCGTCCATCGTACGAACCAATTTGCAGCACCATTTGAAACTTTGAAGCAATCTGGATTTTGGGTTTTTGGACTTTCCCATAAAGCCAAGAAGACGATTTATGATTTGCAGATTCCTGAAAAAGTCATTTGGGTTTTAGGTGCAGAAGATAAGGGAATGCGAGCTCCCACAGAAAAAGCATGTGACGAGTTAGTCAGTATTCCGCAAATGTCACCACATGCCAGCTACAATGTTTCTGTTTCCGCGGCGCTAGCTTTAGCTGAAACGAAACGTCAGTGGTCTGCTAAAAGATAAATTTTGAAGAAAATTTTGAAGATAAATTTAAAAGGAGTTTCTATGAAATTAAATGTAGGTGTAAAAATGGTGGGAATCGCTCTATTGATGGTTTCAAGCCTTGCGATGGCCCATGAGCATAAAGGTCACGATCACGGCCATGGAGCTAAACGTCGTCAACACGGGGCCCATCAACATGGAGCCGCTAATTTGGCGATTGCATTTGAGGGAGCTAAAGGAAAGATCGAATTTAAGTCTCCAAGTGATGGCGTGATTGGTTTCGAACACGAAGCTAAATCAGATAAAGACAAAGCCACTCAACAAACACAATTGGCGAAATTAGAAACAGCGATGCCCGAGATGGTTGCCTTTGACGCATCATTGGGATGTAAGCTGACAAAAGTTAAAGTAGACGTGGTTGTTGAATCTCACGACGAAGAAAAAACTACGGACAGCAAGAAAAAATCAAAACACAATCATGCAGCTCACAGCGACACTGTGGCGGAATTCGATGTGGCTTGTGATAAAAATCCAGAGGGCACAGAGGTTGTTTTCAATGTTCAACAGCACTTTCCAAAAGTGAAAAACGTAAGTGTTCAAGTGATTACGGACAATTTACAAAAAGCGATTTCGGTTAAGAAAAACGCGACTAAATTGGTATTAAAGTAATTCAGTGAAAATTGCCGTTATTGGTAATTCCTGCTCTGGAAAAACCACTCTGAGTCGTCAGCTAGCAAAGCACTACAAGATGACTCAGAGTTTGATTCATGTCGATAGCATTCAATTTCTATCTGGAATGCAATTAAGAGATCCTAAAGAAACCTGTGAAGTACTGAATAAAATCGCAGAACATGACGAGTGGATAATAGATGGCTTGGGCCCTCTTAGAACTATTGAAAATCGTCTTGAAAGAGCAGATCAAATTATCTGTATTCGTATTCCTCTGTGGCAAAACTATTGGTGGTGTGTGAAAAGACAAATAAAAGGTTTGTTTTTCAGACGTCCCGAATTGCCAAGTGGCTGTTTTGAATCGACGCCTCGTCAGACATTTAGACTGATGAAAACGATATGGAATGTTCACCATGGCCTATGGGTGCAGTTGGATCGGATATTTTTACGAGATATCTATCGTGGCAAAGTGATCTATGTCCGCAGCTCTAAAGAATTTAGTGCTTTGTTGAAACGCTATAAGTGATTGTTTTCTGTGCACATTTCATGGTTTTTAAGTAAAAAAACCTTATTTTTGAGCATAAAGGCCTAGATGAGCAGGCTAAGTTCTGGGTCTTGTAAAATGAGTTTGACCTCGGCCTTTTCATCCAGTAAAAATTCCAAGTTACGGCGTAACTGGATCGATTTCTACTTTGGCCCCGTTGTGTCTTATGTGCTGGTTTAGCTCAATTGGTAGAGCAGCTGATTTGTAATCAGCAGGTTGCGGGTTCGAGTCCCATAACCAGCTCCAAATTTTTGCGAGTACGCATTTTTTTGGATAGGTGCCCGAGTGGCTAAAGGGGGCAGACTGTAAATCTGCTGGCTTCGGTCTACGAAGGTTCGAATCCTTCCCTATCCACCATTTATCTCTAGCCGGATATAAAAAAATGCGTAGTCTCAAGAGTTTGAGGTTGCGGGAGTAGCTCAATTGGCTAGAGTATCTGCCTTCCAAGCAGAGGGTTGCGGGTTCGAGACCCGTCTCCCGCTCCAATTAACTTTTGGCTAATAAGGGTGATTTTATCGCCCGTGTAGCTCAGTGGTAGAGCACACCCTTGGTAAGGGTGAGGTCGTCGGTTCGGCTCCGATCACGGGCTCCATTATTTAGAGTTGATTTTTGCTTATTTAAAAATTAGTTTTGGTAACAAAGTTTATTAACAAATCTCTGCAGGAGGACAAATGTCTAAAGAGAAATTTAACCGCGCGAAACCGCATGTGAACATCGGTACTATCGGTCACGTTGACCATGGTAAAACAACTTTAACTGCTGCTATTACGACAACTCTTGCAGCTCAAGGTAAAGCACAAGCAATGGCTTACGACCAAATCGATAAGTCTCCAGAAGAAAAAGCTCGTGGTATTACTATCTCTACAACTCACGTTGAGTACGAAACTGACAATCGTCACTACGCTCACGTTGATTGCCCAGGCCATGCTGACTACGTTAAAAATATGATCACTGGTGCTGCTCAAATGGACGGCGCGATCCTAGTTGTTTCTGCTGCTGACGGTCCTATGCCACAAACTCGTGAACACATCCTTTTGGCTCGCCAAGTTGGTGTTCCAGCACTTGTTGTTTTCATGAACAAATGTGACATGGTTGACGATAAAGAATTACTTGAGCTTGTTGAAATGGAAGTTCGTGAATTGTTATCAAAATACGAATTCCCTGGTGACGAGATTCCAATAGTAAAAGGTTCTGCTAAACTTGGTTTAGAAGGTGACCAATCTGAATTGGGTCGTCCATCTATCTTGAAATTAATGGAAGCTTGTGATGCTTACATCCCACAACCTGCTCGTGCAGTTGATAAAACTTTCTTGATGCCAGTTGAGGACGTGTTCTCAATCTCTGGTCGTGGTACAGTTGTTACTGGCCGTGTTGAGCGTGGTATCGTTAAAGTGAATGACGAAGTTGAAATCATCGGTATTCGTCCAACTCAAAAAACAACAGTTACTGGTATCGAAATGTTCCGTAAGTTGTTAGATGAAGGTCAAGCTGGCGATAACTGCGGTGTTCTTTTACGTGGTACTAAAAAAGAAGAAGTTGAACGTGGTCAAGTTTTAGCTAAACCAGGTTCTGTTAAACCTCACAAAAAATTCAAAGGTGAAGCTTACATCCTGACTAAAGATGAAGGCGGACGCCACACTCCATTCTTCACTAACTACCGTCCACAGTTCTACTTCCGTACAACTGACGTGACTGGTGTTGTAACTCTTAAAGAGGGTGTTGAAATGGTTATGCCTGGTGATAAAGTTGAGATCAATGTTGAGTTGATCACTCCAATCGCTATGGAACAGTCTCTACGTTTCGCTATCCGTGAGGGTGGTCGTACTGTAGGTGCTGGTGTTGTTGTTGAAATTATCGAGTAGTAATTACACAGCGCATTAAACAGACATTCAAAAAATACGCCAAGGGGCAACTTAGCAGTTGTCCCTTTTGGCTTTTTAGAGTTATATTTTGCATCTTGTGTTTTAACCATAGGGCAATAGCTCCAGCGGTAGAGCGAACGACTCCAAATCGTTAGGTCGTGGGTTCGAATCCCTCTTGCCCTGCCATTTAGCGCGATTTCACGAAGTGATTTTATCAAGTGAAGCGTT
The DNA here is from genome assembly GCF_000348725.1 of Pseudobdellovibrio exovorus JSS. Classification (NCBI taxonomy): domain Bacteria; kingdom Pseudomonadati; phylum Bdellovibrionota; class Bdellovibrionia; order Bdellovibrionales; family Pseudobdellovibrionaceae; genus Pseudobdellovibrio; species Pseudobdellovibrio exovorus. Next base: position 1,944,547 of record NC_020813.1, on the reverse strand, counting down.
GGATGAGCGTTGAAAAACACAAAGAAAAATAATGAGGTTGAGTACGATGGATAATACAAATTCGAAAATTGTAACTCTTAGTTTCCTTACATTTTCTGCGATCGTAGGTTTTACATTAGCTACATTGTTGAAAGTTTTCTCTGGCGCGTTCAGTGTGGTAGCAAGAGCGATGAATTATGATCTTGTTAGACATGGATTACCGATTGCGGTTGCCTTTGGTCTTTTTATTTATCTTCAGTTCAATAAAGGTATTTTGAAGTGGGCGGATGAAGTGATCGCAGAAGTGCGTAAGGTAGTTTGGCCACCAGCAAAAGACACTCGTGGGATGACTATCGTAGTTGTTATCATGGTTTTGATTTCAAGTGTGATCGTTAGCGTATTTGATATGTTCTCGGGTTTTGTTCTGAACCAGTTGATCAAGTAATTAAGGGGTTAGCATGGAAAAAAAATGGTACATCATTAACGTGCAAACTGGTTGTGAATCGACTGCAAAAACTGCAATCGAAGAAAGAATCAAATCTAACAAAATGGAAGCGCAGTTTGGTGATATTCTTATTCCGGCTGAAAGCGTTGTTGAGTTAGTTAAAGGGCAAAAAACAACGAAGTCTCGTAAGTTTTTCCCTGGTTATATTTTTGTAAACATGGTTCTGAGCGATCAGACATGGCACTTAGTTAAGAACTCTTCTAAAGTGAGTGGCTTCGTAGGAGCAGGTACTGGTGGCGCTAAAACTCGTCCTCCAGAGGTTCCAGAAGCTGAAGTTATGCGTGTGACTCAGCAGATGGCTGGTTTAGCTGAAAAACCAAAAGCAAAAGCGAACTTCTCTGTGGGTGAGCAAGTAACTGTAGTTGATGGCCCATTCAGTAACTTCAATGGAACTGTAGAAGACATCAATGAAGAAAAAGCTAAAGTTAAAGTTTTAGTAAGTATCTTTGGACGTCCAACTCCTGTTGAGTTGGATTTCATTCAGGTAGAAAAAAATTAGTTTTCAAACGAACTGAGCATGGGGCTCAGTTTGATAATTAAACCCTTGCTTGCGGCAACGTAAGCAAATGCAAAGTGGGATCACAAAATGGCAAAAAAAGTTACAGGTATGATCAAATTGCAAATACCGGCAGGGAAAGCGAATCCAGCTCCACCCGTTGGACCGGCACTTGGACAGCATGGGGTAAACATTATGGAGTTCTGTAAGCAGTTCAACGCTAAAACACAAGCGTTGGGTGATAGCATCGTGCCTATCATCATCACTGTTTACCAAGACCGTTCGTTTACATTCATCACTAAGACGCCTCCGGTATCTTCTTTGATCAAAAAGGCATTGAAATTAGAGTCTGGTTCAAAACAGCCTCAAAAAGACAAAGTCGGAAAAATCAAACAGGACCAAATCAAAACTATCGCAACTACTAAGTTGCCTGATTTAAACTGCGTTAAAGTAGAATCAGCTATGTCTCAAGTAGCCGGCACGGCGAAGAGCATGGGTATTGACGTAGAGTAGGTGCAAGATGGGTAAAAAATTCGTAGAGGCTTCTAAAAAAGTCGATTCAACAAAAAAATACTCTTTCGAAGATGGTATCAAACTAGCTGTAGACACTGCTCCAGCTAAATTTGACGAGTCTATCGACGTAGCTGTTCGCTTGGGTATTGACCCTAAGCAATCAGATCAACAAGTTCGTGGTGCTATCGCATTACCTCACGGTTTAGGTAAAACTGTACGTGTAGTTGTATTTGCTAAGGGCCCTAAAGAAAATGAAGCAAAAGCTGCTGGTGCTGATTATGTCGGAGCTGAAGACCTAGTTGAGAAAATCAATGGCGGTTGGTTAGATTTCGATAAATGTATCGCATCTCCAGATATGATGGCGACAGTTTCTAAAGTAGCTAAGGTTCTTGGACCTCGTGGTTTGATGCCAAACCCTAAGGTTGGAACTGTAACTATGAACGTTGGCGAAGCTGTTACAGCTGAGAAAAAAGGTAAGTTAGATTTCCGCGTTGATAAAGCAGGTATCGTACATGTTTCTATCGGACGTAAATCAATGGGCGCTGATAAATTGAAAGACAACTTCAATGCTTTCATTCAAGCGATCGTTAAAGCTAAGCCTGCTACATCTAAAGGTACTTACTTAAGATCTTTAAGCGTAGCTTCAACTATGGGTCCTGGTATCAAACTTGATGCAAATCAAGCGATGGCTGGATCTGCAGATTAGTAGATAAAACTAACAGAACGTCGCTGACGATTGGTGTTCGTAAGAACCTAAATTGAGCCGCAAAAATAGGTTTTGCAGCTTGAGCCACCCGAGACGGACGTTCTTAATTCTAACGAAGGGAGGTTCCGGTATGTTAAAAGCTGATAAAGATGCAGACATTAAATTGATCTCTGAAAAATTAGCACAAGCTAAAGGGGCCTTTGTCGTAGACTTTAAGGGCATTAAAGTGGAGCAAGTTACGAACTTACGTAAAAAGCTACACGCTGTAGAGTCTGAGATGAAGGTTGTGCGCAACACATTAGCGAAGCGCGCGTTCAAAGATCATCCGAAAGTAGAAGGTGCTTTTGACTCAACAATGGTTGGAACGAATGCAATCGTATTCGCATTCAACGAAGTTGTTGGCGTTGCAAAAACACTAGCTGATTTCGCGAAAGATGTTGAGGCTCTTAAGATCAAAACAGGTATTATGGACGGAGAAGCTCTTGATCAAAATAAGATCAAGTTCTTGGCTACATTACCAGGTAAAGATCAATTACGCGCTCAATTCCTGTGCTTGTTAAAAGAACCAAGTGCAAGATTGGCACGTGTATTAAACGAATATGCTACAAAGAATGGCGCACCAGCGGCTGAAGCTGCTCCTGCACCAGAAGCATAGTTGATAACTTAGTTTTAAATTAATTTTGGAAGGAAAAATTTTATGTCATTAACAAACGAACAATTAGTTGAAGCGCTTTCGAACAAAACAGTTCTTGAAATCGCTGAATTAGTAAAAACATTAGAAGAAAAATGGGGCGTATCTGCTGCTGCACCTGTAATGGTTGCTGGTGCAGGCGCTGGTGCTGGTGCAGCTGCTGAAGAAAAAACATCTTTCGATGTTATCTTAGCAGACGCTGGTGCTAACAAAATCAACGTGATCAAAGAAGTACGTGCGATCACTGGTTTAGGTTTAGCTGAAGCAAAAGCTTTAGTTGAAGCTGGCGGAAAAGCAGTTAAAGAAGGCGCTACTAAAGAAGAAGCTGAAAAAATCAAAAAGGCTTTGGAAACAGCAGGCGCGAAAGTTACTGTTAAGTAATTTTGTTTCTAATTTAATCTGGATGAGGGGCTCTGTTTTCTCATCCGGATTTTTGTGTTTTTAAGATATATACGAAATTCTATTTAATGTGGGCCTTGAAGATTTCCCCCCGAAGCGAAACTTCGATTTTAAAAGCTAAAAACAGCTTAATATTCTGGGAGACGGAATGAACCAAACTCCGATTACTGCATCTAATCTGAGAATTAGAAAATCGTTCGCAAAAAATAAACAAGTTATTGAAATTCCAAATCTGATCGAATTGCAAAAAAGATCATACGAAGCTTTCTTGCAAAGAGAAACTGATCCAGATCGTCGTGGTGATGAAGGTCTGAATGGTGTTTTTAAATCAGTATTTCCAATCTCTGATTTCAATAACACTTCGTCTTTAGAGTTCGTAAGTTACACTCTTGAGCCAGCTAAGTACGACGTAGACGAGTGCCGTCAACGTGGTATGACTTTCGCTGCTCCGATCAAAGTAACTCTACGTCTTATCGTTTTTGATATTGATGAAGAAACAGAAGCTCGCAGCATCCGCGATGTAAAAGAACAAGAAGTTTATCTGGGTGAAATCCCATTGATGACAGCTAACGGTTCTTTCATCATCAACGGAACTGAGCGTGTTGTTGTTTCTCAATTACACAGATCTCCGGGTGTTTTCTTTGACCACGATGGTGGTAAGAACAACGCTTCTGGTAAATTAATCTACTCTGCACGCGTGATTCCATACCGTGGTTCTTGGTTAGACGTTGAGTTCGACCAAAAAGACGTTATCCACGTTCGTATCGATCGTCGTCGTAAATTCCCTGTAACAATCTTGTTAAAAGCATTGGGTTACAATGTTGAGCAATTACTTGAGTACTTCTACGATCTAGATGAAATCGTAGTTAAAGGTAAATCTTTATATCGTAAGCTAGATATCGAAAGAATGTCTGGTCAAAGAGCGATTGCTGATATCGTGGATCCAAAATCAGGCGAGGTTCTGGTTAAAGCGGGTCGTCGTATCACACGTGCTATCGTTAAAAAAGTAAAAGACTTGAACTTAACTGAAGTTGAAGTTCAACCTCAAGATTTAGAAGGCAAAGTATTAGCTAAGCCTTTAATCGATGAGTCAACAGGTGAAATCATTGCAGATGCAAACAATGAATTAACTGTTTCAATTATTAAAAAAGCAGTTTCTGCTGGTATTGAAAACTTCTACTTAATTTTCTTCGATGGTCTAACTGTTGGTCCATTCTTAAGAAATACTTTGTTAGTTGATAAAGTTAACAACAAAGAAGAAGCTTTAATAGAAATCTACAAACGTCTACGTCCTGGTGAGCCTCCAGTAATGGAAGCGGCTGAAGCTTATTTCAATCGTCTATTCTTCGATGCAGAAGCGTATGACTTATCAGAAGTTGGTCGTATTAAAATCAATCACAAATTCGGTATCTCGATGGAAGAATGTCCTCCGAGCTTCCGCGTTTTAACTCATAAAGATATCTTGTCGACTGTAAGACACTTGATCGATCTGAAAAATGGTCGTGGTGTTGTTGATGATATCGATCACTTAGGTAATCGCCGTGTTCGTTCTGTGGGTGAGCTTTTAGAAAACCAATACCGCGTAGGTTTGGTTCGTATGGAAAGAGCCATCAAAGAGCGTATGTCATTGCAAGACGTAGAAACGATGATGCCACATGACTTAGTTAACGCTAAGCCAGTGAATGCCGTAGTGAAAGAGTTCTTCGGTTCTTCTCAATTATCTCAGTTCATGGATCAAACAAATCCATTATCTGAGATCACTCACAAACGTCGTCTATCTGCACTTGGACCCGGAGGTCTGACTCGTGACCGCGCTGGTTTCGAAGTACGTGACGTACATCCGACGCATTACGGACGTATTTGCCCGATCGAGACTCCAGAGGGACCAAACATCGGTCTTATCGCGTCTTTGTCGACTTATGCTCGTATCAACAGCTATGGTTTCATCGAGACTCCGTACCGCAAAGTTGAAGGTGGACGTGTTTCATCTGAAATTCACTACATGTCAGCTCTTGAAGAGGGTGGACACTTTATCGCTCAAGCTCCGACTGATGAAAAATACAGTAAGGAATTGGGACAAGGTAACTTAACTGTACGCCGTGATGGTGAGTACGAGTTAGTTGACCGTGAAAAAGTATCTTTGATGGACGTTTCTCCGTCACAGTTGGTTTCTATCGCAGCTTCTTTGATCCCATTCTTAGAGCATGATGATGCCAACCGTGCCTTGATGGGATCGAACATGCAACGTCAAGCGGTGCCTCTGTTGAAATCTCGCGCTCCATTGGTTGGTACTGGCGTTGAGCGCTTAGTGGCGCGTGACTCTGGAACTTCAGTTGTTTCTTCTAACGATGGTATCGTGGAAGAAGTGGATGCTTCTCGTATCGTGGTTCGTCGTCTTGCTAAAGGCGGTGAATTGGGAGCGAACGTTGATATCTACAACTTAACGAAGTACCAACGTACAAACCAAAATACATGTTTCAATCAAAAACCAATCGTTAAAAAAGGTGATAAAGTCTTCAAAGGCGACATCATCGCGGATGGTCCATCTACAGAGTTAGGTGAATTGGCACTTGGACAAAACATCCTTGTCGCGTTCACTCCTTGGATGGGTTACAACTTCGAGGATTCTATCTTGATTTCAGAAAGACTTCTGAAAGAAGACACGTACACTTCAGTTCACATTGAAGAGTTCGAATGTATCGCTCGTGACACTAAATTAGGTAAAGAAGAGATCACACGTGATATCGCTAACGTTGGTGAAGAAGCGTTAAAAGATCTTGATACTTCAGGTATCATCCGTATCGGTGCAGAAGTTAAACCGGGTTACATCTTAGTTGGTAAAGTAACTCCTAAAGGTGAAACTCAGTTATCACCTGAGGAGAAATTATTACGCGCGATCTTCGGTGAAAAAGCCGGTGACGTTCGTGATACATCTTTACGTGTTCCATCTGGTGTTTACGGAACTGTTATCGATGCGCAAGTTTACTCTCGTGAAGGTGCTGACCGCGACGAGCGTTTAGCTTCTATCATCGAAGAAAAACGTATCAAATTAGAAAAAGATCTTGTTATCGAACAAAACGTTATCCGCAATAACGCTATCGAAAAATTGCGTGAAATCGTGATCGGTAAGAAAACAACTGGTATTCTTCTAAATGAAGATGGAAGTGTTAAGCTTTTAAATAAAGGCCAAGACATCACATCTGCAGACTTAGAAACAATTCCATTTGAGCTTTTGAGCTACTTACCTCTTGAGCAAGATTTAGAATTCCAAGTTAGCAAAATCATCGATGGCGCTCGTAACCAATTAGATGCTGTTAAGTTAGTATTTAATGAAAAAATCGACCGCTTGAAAAAAGGTGACGAGTTACCTCCAGGCGTAATCAAAATGGTTAAAGTTTACGTTGCTATTAAACGTAAATTGCAAGTCGGTGATAAATTCGCCGGACGTCATGGTAATAAGGGTGTTGTTTCAAAAGTATTACCTCAAGAAGACATGCCTTACTTAGCTGACGGAACTCCGGTTGACATGGTTCTGAACCCGCTGGGCGTACCTTCGCGTATGAATATCGGTCAGATCCTTGAAGTTCACTTGGGTTGGGCCGCTCATAACTTGGGTAAACAAATCCAAGAACAATTAGAAAAATTCGATGCAGACTCTATGAGAGCTAAAATGAAAGAGATCTACCAAGATACTGACATTTCAGCAAAAGTAGATAAAGCAGACGAGACTTCATTGAAGAAGATGGCAGTTGCAATCAAAGATGGTATCCACGTTGGAACACCGGTATTTGATGGTGCGCATGAATCTGATATGCGTGATCTGTTGAAGAAAGCTGAGTTAGCGACAACTCAATCTATCTTGATTGATGGTCGTACGGGCGAGCCGTTCAGCAACGCGGTTACAGTCGGTATCATGTACATGTTGAAACTTCATCACTTGGTTGAAGAGAAGATCCATGCTCGTTCAATTGGACCTTACTCTCTAGTTTCTCAGCAGCCACTTGGCGGTAAAGCGCAATTCGGTGGTCAGCGTTTAGGGGAAATGGAAGTTTGGGCGATCGAAGCTTACGGTGCTGCTTACTCACTACAAGAGTTCCTGACTGTTAAGTCGGATGACGTAGCGGGTAGAACTCGTATGTACGAAAGTATCGTACGCGGCGAGAACATCCTTGAGCCGGGATTGCCAGAGTCATTTAACGTATTAATCAAAGAACTTCAGTCGTTAGCGATGAACGTGGAATTGGTTGAGTCAGACATCTTAACAGATGACGAGCCTTTAACTGATGATCCAGAGTCAAACGCAAATGAACCGGTTCAACACTAACGAGTAGAAGTAGGAGATTACTGTGAGAGATTTATTAAATTTTTTCGACAAACCAAAAGATCCACTTTCGTTTGATGCCGTTAGAATTTCATTGGCTTCGCCTGAAATGATCCGTGAATGGTCATTCGGTGAAGTTAAAAAACCAGAAACAATCAATTACCGTACGTTCAAACCTGAGCGTGACGGTTTGTTCTGTGCTAAAATTTTCGGTCCAATCAAAGATTATGAATGCCTATGCGGTAAATACAAACGTATGAAATACCGCGGTGTTATCTGTGAAAAGTGTGGCGTTGAAGTTACACAAACTAAAGTTCGTCGTGAGCGCTTAGGTCACATCGAGCTTTCGTCTCCGGTAGCGCACATCTGGTTCTTAAGATCATTGCCTTCACGTATCGGTAACTTACTTAACCTTTCATTGAAAGATGTTGAGAAGGTTCTTTACTGTGAATCATACATCGTGATTGATCCGATGGAGACAACACTTGAAGAAGGTGCTGTTCTTTCTGAAGAAGCGTACCAAGCAGCTCTTAATGAGTTCGGTCCAAGCTTCAAAGCGGGTATGGGCGGCGAGTCTGTACGTGAGATGTTGCGTAAAATTGACTGCGAGTACTTGTCTCGTAAGTTAAGAATGGAATTGAAAGAAACAAAATCAGAAGCGGGTATTAAAAAATTATCTAAGCGTCTGAAAGTAGTTGAAGCGTTCAAAGGTTCTTCTAATAAGCCCGAATGGATGATGTTAGAAGCGCTTCCTGTATTGCCACCTGATTTACGTCCATTGGTTCCATTGGATGGCGGTCGTTTCGCGACTTCAGATCTAAATGATCTTTATCGCCGCGTAATCAATCGTAATAATCGTTTGAAACGTCTTCAAGAGCTGAACGCTCCGGATATCATCATCCGCAATGAAAAACGTATGTTACAAGAAGCGGTTGATGCATTATTGGATAATGGTCGTCGTGGTAAAACATTTACTGGTCCGAATAAACGTCCTCTTAAATCTTTAAGTGACATGCTTAAAGGTAAACAAGGTCGTTTCCGTCAAAACTTATTGGGTAAACGTGTGGACTACTCTGGTCGTTCGGTTATTACCGTTGGACCAACACTGAAATTACATCAGTGCGGTTTACCTAAGAAAATGGCGTTAGAACTTTTCAAACCATTTGTTTACAACAAATTGGAAGAAAAAGGTTTGGCGACTACAATCAAGCAAGCAAAACGCTTAGTAGATCAAGAAACTGTAGAAGTATGGGATATCTTGGCTGAAGTGGTAAAAGAGCATCCAGTATTACTGAATCGTGCTCCTACTCTTCACAGACTAGGTATCCAAGCTTTCGAACCTGTATTACATGAAGGTAAAGCAATCCAATTGCATCCGTTAGTGTGTACTGCGTTCAATGCCGACTTCGATGGTGACCAAATGGCCGTTCACGTTCCGTTGTCAGTAGAAGCGCAAGTGGAAGCTCGCGTGTTGATGATGTCGACGAACAACATCTTGTCTCCAGCCAATGGTAAACCAATCATCAATCCATCTCAGGACGTTGTCTTGGGATTGTACTGGATGACTCGTATCCGCCCAGGTGCTAAAGGCACGGGTAAAGTATTCGCATCTGTTCAAGAGGCGACATACGCATACGAAGCAGGTTTGGTTGATATTCAAGCGGCTTGTAAAGTTAAAATTAAAGGTAAAATCGAAGAGACTTCTGTAGGTCGCGCTATTCTTTCTGACGCTGTTCCTAAAGAGGTGCCATTCGCGTCTATCAATACAGTGATGAGTAAAAAAGCGATTGCTGCATTGATCGATACAACTTTCCGTCACGCAGGTGCGAAAGCAACTTGTATCTTAGCTGACCAGATCATGCAGTTGGGTTTCAAATACTCAACATTAGCAGGTCTTTCGATTTCATTGGATGACATGATCATCCCTGAATCAAAAGCGGGTATGATTGCCGATGCTGAAAAGCATGTTGAAGAAATTCAACAGCAATACGATGAAGGTTTGATTACAGATGGTGAGCGCTACAATAAGGTAGTGGATATCTGGGCACAAACTTCAGACAAAGTTGCTAAAGAGATGATGAGTCAGATCGAAAAGCAAAAATTCGTTGTTGATGGCAAAGAAATCGTAGGCCCTTCATTCAATCCTATCTATGTCATGGCTGACTCGGGAGCCCGTGGTTCCTTCAATCAGTTGCGTCAGTTGGGTGGTATGCGTGGTCTAATGGCGAAACCTTCTGGTGAGATCATCGAGACTCCGATCACGGCGAATTTCCGTGAAGGTTTAACGGTTCTTCAGTACTTCATTTCAACTCACGGTGCGCGTAAAGGTTTGGCCGATACCGCTCTTAAAACTGCGAACTCAGGTTACCTGACTCGTCGTTTAGTTGACGTAGCTCAAGACGTAGTTGTTTCTGAAATCGACTGCGGAACGACTGAAGGCTTAGATATCATTCCTGTATACGAAGCTGGTGAAATCATTCAAGGTATCGGCGAGCGTATTTTAGGTCGTACGCCGTTACATGATATCGTTGATCCAACTAACAACACTATCTTGGTTAAAGCGAATAGCGAAATCGATGAAACTGCTGTTAAGAAAATCGATGATTTAGGTATCGAAAAAGTAACCATCCGTTCAGCTTTAACTTGTGAAGCTAAACGTGGTGTTTGTGTGAAATGTTATGGCCGTGATTTAGCTCGTGGTGCGACTGTTAACTTAGGTGAAACAGTTGGTATTATTGCGGCTCAATCTATCGGTGAGCCGGGTACTCAGTTAACGATGAGAACGTTCCACTTAGGTGGTGCGGCATCTCGTTCAGTTGAGCAATCAGTTCATACATCTCGTTACGAAGGTACTTTAAAACTTGTTAACGTTCAGTCTGTTAGAAACCGCAACGGTAAATTGACAGTGATGAATCGTAACGGACAGGCTTTAGTTATCGACGAAACAGGTCGTGAGCGTGAGAACTTTAAATTAGTTTACGGTACTGTATTAAGCTACAACGAAGGCGACAAAGTGGCTAAAGGCGCAACTGTTGCTGAGTGGGATCCATATTCTAATCCGATTATCTCTGAGGTAACGGCTAAGATTCAATTCCAAGATATCGTTGAAGGTGTGACGATGTCAGAGCAGGTTGACCCTGTTACTGGTTTCGCTACTAAAGTTATTACAGAGTCAAAATCTTCTGATAACAAACCGACAGTATTGTTGGTTGATGAGAGTGGAAAAGTATTGAACTTGCCAGGTCGTGAGATCCCAGCTCGTTATATGATTCCAGTTGGAGCTCAGTTGTTAGTGACTGACGCACAAGATGTACATGCCGGTGACGTTATTGCGAAAATGCATCGTGAAACATCTAAAACAAAAGATATCACGGGTGGTCTTCCGCGTGTTGCTGAGTTATTCGAAGCACGTAAACCTAAAGAAGCTGCTATCATCTCTGAAATCGATGGTTATGTAACTTTCGGTAAAGACGTAAAAGGTAAACAACGTGTAATCGTTACTCCTGAAATCGGTGAGCAACGTGAATACTTGATTCCTAAAGGTAAACACGTAGCGGTACGTGAGGGTGAGTTTGTAAGAGCCGGTGAGGCGCTTATGGATGGACCAACGAATCCGCATGACGTATTAGCGGTATTGGGTGCTAACGCATTGTCAGCGTACTTAGTGAACGAAGTTCAAGAAGTTTACCGCTTGCAAGGTGTGGGTATCAATGACAAGCACGTTGAAGTCATCGTTCGTCAAATGTTACGTAAAGTTGAAGTTATTGACGCTGGAGACACTCGCTTCTTATCTGGTGAACAGGTAGAGCGCACAACTTTCAATGCTGAAAATGAACGTGTATTAAGAGAAGGCGGACAAATCGCAACAGCGAAATCGCTACTACTTGGTATCACAAAAGTTTCATTGAGCACTGAAAGCTGGATTTCAGCGGCATCTTTCCAAGAAACGACAAAAGTTTTAACGGAAGCTGCAATCAACTCAAAAACTGACCACTTACGTGGCCTAAAAGAAAACATCATCATGGGTCGCTTAATCCCTGCGGGAACAGGTCTAACGTCTTATAAACGTTGGAAAGTTGTTGTGACTGAGGATGAAGAGATGGAATCAGCAGCATTGCCAATGGGTGGCTAGTTGCTTAAAAATTAAACAACAGTGGCTTTATAACCTGAAGCCACTGAGGTCAAGAAAATGACTTGACGATGACTTCGGTTGTCGTTAATTTGTCGAACTTGGTTAAATATTTAACTAGATAATAAAGGGGATCGAAGTGCCTACAATTAACCAGCTGATCAAGAAAGAGCGTAGCGTTCAAAAGAACCAAACTAAATCGCCAGCTCTAGCGAAATGCCCGCAAAAACGTGGCGTTTGCACTCGTGTTTACACGACAACACCAAAAAAACCGAATTCAGCTTTAAGAAAAGTTGCAAAAGTTCGTTTGTCTAACGGTTTTGAAGTGATTTCATACATTCCGGGTATCGGACATAACCTTCAAGAGCATAGCGTTGTTATGATTCGTGGTGGTCGTGTGAAAGATTTACCAGGTGTTCGTTACCATATCATCCGTGGAACTCTTGACTTACAAGGTGTTAACGGTCGTTTGAGAAGCCGCTCTAAGTATGGCGCTAAGAAACCTAAGAAATAGTTTGAGGTAGAGTATGTCACGTCGTAATCGCAAATTTAAAAGAGAAATCATTCCAGATCCAGTTTACAAAGACATCGTCGTTGCTAAATTTATCAATAAAATTATGGAACGCGGTCAAAAATCAACTGCTCAAAAGCTTTTTTACGGAGCTTTAGAAGAGTTGAAAGGTAAAGTTCCTGGTGAAGAATCAATCGCAGTTATGAAGAAAGCGTTGGAAAACGTTAAGCCTTCTATCGAAGTACGTTCACGCCGTGTTGGTGGTGCAACTTACCAAGTACCTGTTGATGTTCGTCCAACTCGTCGTTTGACTTTAGCTATGCGTTGGTTAGTTGAGTACTCTCGCGCTCGTGGCGAAAAAGACTTCACTAAAAAATTAGCAGGTGAGTTATTAGACGCTTACAACAATCGCGGTAACTCTATTAAGAAAAAAGAAGATGTGCATAAAATGGCTGAATCAAATAAAGCTTTTGCACACTACAACTGGTAATCAAAAATCTAGATGTCAGCGAATTCTGTTAAAACTGAAGCTGATCTTAAGTTCACTCGAAATATCGGCATCATGGCTCACATTGATGCCGGTAAAACTACCACCACCGAACGCATTCTTTTCTACACAGGTAAAAATCATAAAATAGGTGAAGTTCACGACGGTGCAGCCACTATGGACTGGATGCCGCAGGAACAAGAGCGTGGTATTACTATTACCTCTGCGGCCACCACTGCCTTTTGGAAAAACTCTCGATTCAATATCATCGATACTCCGGGCCACGTTGACTTCACAATTGAAGTTGAAAGATCTCTTCGCGTGTTGGATGGAGCTATTGCGGTATTCGATGCAGTTAATGGTGTAGAGCCACAATCTGAAACTGTCTGGAGACAGGCGAACAAATATAAAGTTCCGCGCATTTGTTTCGTCAATAAAATGGATCGCGTTGGTGCTGACTTCGAAATGAGTGTTGGCACTATCAAAGATAAATTAGATGCGTATCCGATTAAATTACAAATTCCAATTGGTGCAGAAGATCAGTTCCAAGGTGTAATCGATCTTCTGACAAAAAAAGCTTACGTTTGGAAAAGTTCAACAGATCATACATTTGAAGAGACTGCGATCCCTGCGGATTTGATGTCACTAGTTGAAACCGAAAATGCCAACACAGTCGAAAAGATATGTGAGTTGGATGATGCCTTAACTGAAAAATTTCTGAATGGCGAGACGCCTTCTTTAGAAGAGCTCAAAGCCGCATTAAGAAAAGCGACTATTGAATTGAAAACATTCCCAGTCTTCTGCGGAGCCGCTTTCAAAAACAAAGGTATTCAGCAATTGCTCGATGCAGTTATTGATTACTTGCCGAGTCCACTTGATATTCCATCTGCAGTTGGTATGAACCCTGTGAAGGAAGAGTTGAGTGTGGAATGTCATACTCGCTTTGATGAGCCAGCTGCTGCGATTGCATTTAAGTTGGCGAACGATGCCTTTGCCGGTTCGTTAACCTACATCCGTGTTTACTCGGGAATTGTAAAAGTGGGTGAACAACTTTTCAATCCACGTACCGAGAAAAAAGAGCGCGTGCAAAAAATCGTGAAGATGCATGCAAACGCGCGCGAAGAAGTGAGCGAGTTAAAAGCTGGTGATATCGGAGCGATCATCGGTTTAAAATTTACGTCTACAGGTGATACGTTGTGTGATTCGCATCGCTTAGTTGTATTTGAATCAATGGTATTCCCAGAGCCAGTTATCTCTGTTGTTGTAGAGGCGAAGTCTTCTGCTGACCAAGATAAAATGTTAGAAGGTTTGCAACGTTTAGAAAAAGAAGATCCATCATGCCGTTTGCGTACAGATGTCGAGACAGGACAAATTCTGTTGTCGGGTATGGGCGAACTTCACTTGGATATTCTAGTTGATCGTCTTCTGCGTGAACATAAAGTACAGGCGAATGTAGGACGTCCTCAAGTGGCTTATCGTGAGTCTATTGCTGCAGCCACATCGACAGAATATACTTTTGAACGTCAGTTGGGATCGGAAGAAAAATTTGCTCAGGTGACTGTTGAGATTGAACCTATAGCGGCAGCAGAAGGTGTAAAAATCACTTCGAGTGTGCAGCCGAGCAAAGAGATCCAGCCAAATTGGATCAGAGCTTGTGAGAATGGCTTAAAAGAAGCTTCTGAAGTGGGGCCGATTGCCAGCTATTCTATGACGGGCTTAAAAATAAACATAAAATCAATTATTGGAAAACCTCAGATTACAGACGAGATCGCCTGTAAGGCGGCAGGCTCTTTGGCTTTCCGTGAAGCTGTCAAAAAAGTAGACGCTTTATTGTTAGAACCTATTTTCCGTTTAGAAGTGACTTGCCCTGATGAATTTGTAGGCAATGTTGTCGGAGATTTGAATTCGCGCCGAGGAAAAGTTCTTAACATGACGGTTAAACCAATGCAGGGACAGGTTATACAGGCCGAGGTGCCACTGGCGCAGCTTTTCGGGTATGCGACCGATGTGCGCAGCTTATCGCAGGGTAGAGCCTTTTTTAGCATGGAATTCCAAGAATACGCTCCTGTTCCGCCGAAAGTCCGTGCCGAAATCCTTCAAAAACTAGGTCGCTAAACTGAGGTCTTTACCTCGGCTTTTACCCTCGTAAATACCAGTTAGATACCCCTAAAAAATATTATTAAATAGCCATTGACTTTAGGTCTGGCTTCTTTCATATTCTCCTTTCTTGTTAACGCTACGGAAACCTCCATATTCAAAGCAGTCATGCTCTGTGGGTAAAAGGTTTTGGCGGGCAGAACTAGGAAAAGAGAGTTATGCAAAGTCAAAAAATACGTATCAGGCTGAAAGCCTTTGATCATAAATTACTTGATCAATCGACAAAAGAAATCGTTGAGACAGCAAAACGCACTGGCGCTAAAATCGCTGGTCCGATTCCGCTTCCAACTCGTATCAACCGTTTCACGGTATTGAGATCTCCTCACGTAGATAAAAAATCTCGTGAGCAATTCGAAGTCCGTACTCACAAAAGAATGCTCGATATTTTAGAGCCGACACAACAGACAATTGATCAATTGATGAAATTAGATCTATCTGCTGGTGTTGATGTTGAAATCAAACTTTCTGCTAACTAAGAAGGGGTAGGAAATGAGCGAAGTACAAAACTCAGAAACTCAAGCTCCTTCTGCTGAAGGTATCAAACTTAATGGTTTGTTTGCTTTCAAAGAAGGTATGGCAACAGTTTATAACGAAAAAGGCGAGTCAATTCCTGTGACTGTTTTACGTTATGAAACTTGGAAAGTTTCTCAAATTAAAACTCAAGAAAAAGATGGATACACTGCTGTTCAGTTAGCTGCTGTTCCTAAAAAATCTAAAAATGCTTCAGGTGCTGAAACAGCTCACTTGAAAGCTGCAGGTTTCGAAGCTGGTGCAAAATACGTTAAAGAATTACGTACAGATGCATTACCAGATGGTTTGAAACTTGGTGACGCTTTATCGATCGACACTTTAGCAAAAGGTGACGTTGTTAAAATCACTTCGACTTCTAAAGGTCGCGGTTTCCAAGGTTCAGTTCGTCGTTGGAACTTTGCGGGCGGTCCTGCAACTCACGGATCTAAATTCCACAGAAAACCGGGTTCTTCTGGTAACAGAACATGGCCAGGTCGTGTAATGCCAGGTAAGAAATTTCCAGGTCACTGGGGTGATGAAACAATCACAGTTAAAAACGTAGTGGTTGTGGATGTTATTGCAAGCGAAGGCGTAGTTTTGGTTAAGGGACCAGTTCCTGGTAGCAAAAATACTCTTGTTAAGCTGGTGAAGGGGTAATCATGGCTACAGTTAATGTTATAAATTGGAAAAAAGAAAAAGTTGGCCAAGTTGATTTAGCTGCTAATGTTTTTGAAGTAGAAGTTAAAAATGAAGTTTTACACTCTGTTGTAAGATGGCAATTGGCTTCTCGTCGTCAAGGTACGCACATGACTAAAACTAAAGGTTTAGTCAGCGGTGGTGGTAAAAAGCCATTCAAACAAAAAGGAACAGGTAATGCCCGTCAAGGTTCTACTCGTTCTCCGTTGATGCCAGGCGGTGGTACTATGTTCGGTCCAGTACCTCGTAACTACGCTTATGTATTACCTAAGAAAATGAGAAAAGTAGGTCTTTCAATGGCTCTTTCTCACTTATTCAAAGAAGGCAAATTGTTCGTAGTGGACAGCATGGCTTCTGAAGGTAAGACAGCGGAATTGAACAAAAGATTAAAAAGCTTTGGTATTAAAAAAGCAGTTTTAGTTGATGAAGTTTCTGATGAGAAATTTCAACTAGCAGCGCGCAACTTACAAAATTTCAAATACGCGCCAGTTGCTGGTATCAACGTATTCGACTTATTGAAGTTCGATGCGGCTGTAATCACTAAAAATTCTATTAACAAAATCGTCGAGCGCTGCTCGTTAGAAAAGTAATTGGAGAAATAAGATGAAACAAATTATCAAATCTCCACTGATCACTGAGAAAAACACGAATCTGTCTGAAGCAGGTGTTTATGTATTCGAAGTACACAGAGAAGCTACGAAGCCTGAAATCAAAAAGGCTATCGAAACTGGTTTTTCTGTAAAAGTACAAGGAATCAGAACTGCAGTTTGCCGCAGTGATATGAAGTACAACAAGTTTGGTCTTTCTAAAATCCGCAGATGGAAGAAGGCTTACGTTAAACTTGCTGCTGGACAAAAAATTTCATTGTTTGAGGGAGCTTAATCATGGGTTTAAAAGTTTACAGCCCGAGATCACATGGTAGCAGAGGCAGAATCGGTTTTGACTTCGCTGAGATCACTAAAACGACTCCAGAGAAATCATTAACAGTTCCTCTTAAAAAGAAATCTGCACGTAACAATCACGGTCAAATTACAATGAGACACGTGGGTGGCGCTCATAAAAGACGTTACCGTTTAGTGGATTTCAAAAGAACTAAGTTAGAAGTTCCAGGTACAGTTGCTGCGATCGAATACGATCCAAATCGTACTTGCCGTATCGCTTTAGTTAACTATAAAGACGGTGAAAAAGCTTACATCTTGGCTCCTGTGGGTCTGAATGTTGGTGACACTGTTGTTTCTAGTAACAAAGCGGATATTAAACCGGGTAACTGCTTAACATTATCTGCAATCCCTGTAGGTACTGTTATTCATAATGTTGAGTTAAGACCTGGTAAAGGTGGTCAAATCTGTCGCGGTGCCGGTGCATCTGCAACTTTGGCTGGTAAAGGTGAAATGTACTGTCAGGTTCGTCTTCCTTCTGGTGAATTGAAGCAAGTTCTTTCTACTTGTAAAGCTTCAATCGGCCAAGTTGGTAACACTGATAACGAAAACATCAAGTTGGGTAAAGCCGGTGCATCTCGTTGGAGAGGTATCCGTCCGGGCGTTCGTGGTATGGCCATGAATCCGGTTGACCATCCACTCGGTGGTGGTGAGGGTGTAGGTAAAGGACACCATCCTGTAACTCCTTGGGGTAAACCATCTAAAGGTTACAAAACTCGCCATAATAAGAGAACTAACTCTTCAATCATTAAACGTCGTAAATAGGAGACACTGTGGCACGTTCGATTAAAAAAGGACCTTTTGTTGATTTGCACCTTGGTAAAAAAATTGAGAATGCAATTCAAAAAAATGACAAAAAAGTAATTAAGACATGGTCACGTCGTTCTACAATCCTTCCTGAATGCATCGGCTTGACTTTTGCGGTGCATAATGGAAGAAAGTTCGTACCTGTTTACATAACTGAAAACATGGTTGGGCATAAGTTGGGCGAATTTGCACCAACTCGTACTTTCCAAGGCCATGCCGAGAAAAAAGCTACGAGCTCAGCTCCTGGCAAGAAGTAGTGGTGGTAGATAATGGAATCTAAAGCATCTTTAAAATATACAATGGTCGGAGCTCAAAAAGCTCGTTTAGTGGCCGATGTTGTTCGCGGTAAGTCTGTAGATGAGGCATTAAAAACCCTTACTTACATGAATAAAAAAACTGCTGTGTTGGTTAAGAAATTAATCGAGTCAGCTGTTGCCAATGCTGAATACAAAAAAACGATGAACATGGACAAGTTGTACGTGAAATCTATCACTGTAGATCAAGGCCCTGTGTTGAAACGTTTCAGACCAAGAGCTCAAGGTCGTGCCTTCGGCGTTCGTAAAAAATTGAGTCATATCAATGTTGTCATTGGGGAGAGTAAATAGTGGGACAAAAGGTTCATCCGATTGGATTACGTGTAGGTGTCATCAGAACTTGGGATTCTCGTTGGTATGCTAAAGGCCAAACCTATTATGACAATTTACATGAAGACATTAAATTAAGAAAATATTTGAAAGCTAAATTGAAACACGCTGGTGTTTCTAAAATCGAGTTAGAGCGTGCAGCTAATAAAGTTAAAGTGATCATTCACACTGCTCGCCCTGGTGTTGTTATCGGTAAAAAAGGTACTGGCATCGATACTCTAAAAGCTGATGTTCAAAAGTTAACGACTAACGAAGTTTTCTTGAGCATCCAAGAAGTTAGAAAACCAGACACTGACGCTCAATTAGTTGCTGAAAGCATTGCGATGCAATTAGAAAAACGTATCTCTTGGAGACGTGCACTTAAGAAAGCTATCGCTGCAGCCACTAAGGGCGGCGTACGCGGGATCAAAGTTCGTGTTTCTGGTCGTTTAGATGGAGCAGAGATTGCTCGTTCTGAATGGTACAATGAGAAATCTGTTCCTTTACATACATTAAGAGCCGACATTGATTACGGAACTGCTGAGGCATTAACTGCTTACGGTATTATCGGAATGAAAGTTTGGATCTACAAAGGTGATATCCTTTCTGCTAGAGAGGTTCAAGTTCAGGAGGCTGGCCGTGCTAAGTCCTAAACGTGTTAAGTGGAGAAAACAATTTGTTGGTCGTGCGTCGGGCTTAGCTCATCGCGGATCTAACTTAGATTTCGGTGATTTCGGATTACAAGCTGCTGAAGAAGGGCGTTTAACTGCTCGTCAATTAGAAGCTGGCCGTGTTGCTATTAACAGAACAATTAAACGTGGTGGTAAAGTTTGGTGCCGCGTTTATCCAGATGTTCCTGTAACTAAAAAACCTGCTGAGACTCGTATGGGTAGCGGTAAAGGTAATCCAGAGTTTTGGGTTGCCCGCGTTCTTCCAGGAAGAATCCTGTTTGAAATGAACGGCGTTACTAAAGAGCAAGCGAAAGAAGCCTTCGAGCGCGCAGCGCACAAGCTTCCTTTTAAAACTAAATTTTTAGAGAGAGTTTAGTCATGAAATTTGCGGATATTGAAAATAAATCAGTAACTGAGTTGATCAAGCAGAAGAACGAACTTTCTGCTAAGTTGTTCGAAATGAAAATGAAAAATTCATTGGGCCAACTTGCAACACCTCATCAAGTAAGAAATGTTCGTCGTGATATCGCACGTATTAATACGGCGATCGTAAGAAAGGCGGCTAGATAGTATGGCTACACAAACTACTACAGCTACTAGAGGACGTCGTGTTGAGTTACAAGGTGAAGTTGTAGCTAACAAAACTCAAAAAACAATTTCAGTTTTGGTTTACAGAACTGTTAAGCACGATAAATACGGTAAGTACGTGAAAAAATCGACTGTATTGAAAGCTCACGATGAAAAGCAAGTTGCTAAAGTCGGAGACACAGTAACTATCGTTGAATCTCGTCCAATCAGCAAAACTAAACGCTGGACTTTGTCTGGTGTTGTAAGCGCAGCGAAGTAAGGTGCATATATGATACAAATGCAATCTAGATTAAATGTTGCAGATAACTCAGGGGCTAAAGAAGTCATGTGCGTAAAAGTACTTGGCGGCTCTAAAAGAAGATTTGCTCACATCGGTGACATTATCGTCGTGTCTATTAAAGATGCGATGCCAAATGCTAAAGTTAAAAAAGGTGACGTAGCGAAAGCAGTTATCGTTCGCACAAAGCACAAATTGCGCCGTCCGGATGGAAGCTACATCCGTTTCGATGACAATTCGGCTGTATTGATCAATGCATCTAAAGAGCCAGTAGGTACTCGTATCTTCGGCCCTGTTGCAAGAGAGTTAAGAGCAAAACAATTCGTTAAGATTGTTTCTCTGGCTCCGGAAGTTTTATAGAGGTTAATGATGAATCGTTTACAAGAAACCTACCAAAAAGAGATCGTACCCGCTTTATCAAAGCAAATGGGTTACAAAAGCTCGATGCAAGTTCCTCGTTTAGAGAAAATCATCATCAGCGTTTGTACAAGCGAAGCTGTTCAAAATCCGAAAATCGTTAACGGTATCGTTGAAGAGATTTCTGCGATTGCTGGACAAAAAGCAGTTGTTACTAAAGCTAAAAAAGCCATCTCTAACTTCAAGTTAAGAGAAGGCATTCCAATAGGTGTTCGCGTGACTTTGCGTCGCGAACGCATGTGGTCATTCTTGGATCGTTTACAAACTTTGGCTTTGCCACGCGTACGTGACTTCCGTGGATTACCTTCAAAAGGTTTTGATGGTCGTGGAAACTACAATATGGGTCTGAAAGAACAGATCGTATTCCCGGAAATCAATTACGATAAAATCGAAAAAGTTCGCGGTATGAATATCACTATTTGTACTACTGCCGGTAACGACAACGAAGGTAGAGCATTGTTAGAGGCCCTTGGAATGCCTTTCAGAAAGTAATAGGATAGAAAATGGCAAGAAAAGCAAGTATTGAGAAAAACAATAAAAGAAAAGAAAAATCAACTCGCTACTATAAATATAGAACTGAGTTGAGAGCTAAAGCTGTAGACTTGAAACTTTCTGATGAGGAAAGAGATGCGGCTCGCGCAAAGTTACAAGCTTTGCCACGCGACACTAATCCGAACAGAGTTATTACTCGTTGCCAATTATCAGGTCGTCCTCGCGGTAACTACCGTAAGTTCGGTCTTTCAAGAATTGCATTCAGACAATTAGCTCTTGATGGTAAATTGCCTGGCGTAACGAAAGCTAGCTGGTAGGAGGAACAATGGACACTATCGCACAAATGTTAACAATCATTAGAAATGCATCGGCAGCGAAACTTGAAAAAGTAGATATGCCGGCTTCAAAAATGCGTGAGAACGTTGCTAAAATCCTAGTTAACGAAGGTTTTGCTCGCAGCTACAAAATTGCTCGTGATAGCAAACAAGGTATCATGCGCGTTTACTTGAAGTACAACGAAACAGGTGAGCCTGGTTTCATCAACTTGGAAAAAGTAAGTACTCCAGGAAGACGTGTATATGTTCAAGCTACAGAAATTCCTGTAGTTCGTTCTGGTACAGGCCAAGCAATCATCAGTACAAGTAAAGGAATCATGACAGGTAAAGATGCGAAAACTAACCACTTAGGTGGCGAGCTTCTTTGCTTAGTTTGGTAGGGTGTTATGTCAAGAATAGGTAAGTATCCAGTTAATTTCGATGAAAAAGTACAAGTGAGCGTTGCTGGTCAATTAGTAACGATCAAAGGTGCTAAGTCTGCTTTGAAGTATGATTTAGACACTCGTATTACTGCTAAAGTTGACGGTAAAACAGTAGTTTTGACTCGCGCTGATGATTCTAAAGAATCTAAATCTTTGCATGGTCTTTACAAAGTTTTAATCCAAAATGCTGTAACTGGTTTAACAACTGGTTTCACAAAATCTTTAGAATTACACGGGGTTGGATACCGCGCGAATGTTCAAGGTAAAAAACTTGAATTGTCGTTAGGTTTCTCTCATCCGATTAATTTCGACATTCCAGAAGGAATCGAAATTAAAGTTGATAAGCAAACAACTGTAGTTGTTACTGGTGCTGATAAGGCGTTGGTAGGACAAGTTGCTGCTAAAATCAGAGGCTACAGACCACCAGAGCCATACTTAGGAAAAGGCGTTCGCTACTCAGGCGAGCACATCCGTCGTAAAGCCGGTAAGTCTGCAGGTAAATAGATTTTAAAATATAGAGGTATTTTATGAAGTTAAGAGTTTCAAAACATACGTCGTCAAAAACGGCTAACAGAATGAAGAAGAAAATCAGAATCAGAAAAACTGTAAAAGGTACTTCTGAAAGACCTCGTCTTTGTGTTTTCCGTAGCGGCAAGCATATCTATGCTCAAGTGATCAATGACGATGCTATGCAAACGATTTTAGCTGTGTCTTCATTAAGCTTAGAAGCGAAAGCTTCTGGTAAAGACTTAGCTAAAACAGTTGGTAAAGCAGTAGCTGAAGCTGCTATCAAAAAAGGTATCAATACTGTTGTTTTTGATAGAAATGGTTTTATCTACCATGGTCGTATTCAATCTTTAGCAGACGGCGCACGCGAAGCTGGCTTACAATTTTAATCGGAGATTAAATGGAAAAAGTGAACGTAAATGAATTCGAAGAAAAAGTAGTTGCGATCAACCGTGTTACTAAAGTTGTTAAAGGTGGTCGTAGATTTTCTTTCGCCGCTTTAGTAGTTGTAGGTGATAAATTAGGTCAAGTTGGATTCGGAACTGGTAAAGCCGGTGAAGTTCCTGAGGCGATCGGTAAAGCAACTCGTTCTGCTAAGAAAACTTGTAAAGAGATGAGCCTTAAAGATGGAACAATTCCTCACGAAGTAATTGGCCGCTTTGGTAGCGCTAAAGTTATCATGAAACCTGCTGCTGCTGGTACTGGCGTAATCGCAGGTGGTGCTGTACGTGCGGTTCTTGAGTCAGTTGGTGTGAAAGATATCTTAACAAAATGTGTTGGTACTCGTAACCCTCACAATGCTGTTCGCGCCACTTTAGATGGTTTGAAACAGTTAAGAAAATCAGGAGCTCAGTAATGGCTAAAACATTCGAAGTAAAACTGAAAAAATCAACTATCGGCTGCAGCCAAGATCAAATCAAAACTGTTCGCGCGCTAGGTTTGAAAAAAGTAAATCAAACAGTAGTTAAAGCTGACAACCCTGCAAACAGAGGTCAGCTTTATAAAATTCAACACTTAGTTGAGATCACTGTTAAGAATTAATTGGAGTTCGTCATGAGTTTATTATCAAATTTAAAACCTAAAGCTGGATCTACTCACTACGGTAAAAGAATCGGTCGTGGTATCGGTTCTGGTATGGGTGGAACATCAACTAAAGGTCACAAAGGTCAATTAGCTCGTACAGGTGGAACTGTAAGACGTGGTTTCGAGGGTGGTCAAACTCCTCTTTCTCGTCGTCTTCCTAAGTTCGGTTTTACTAATGCGGCATTTGCTAATGAATTCCAAATCATCAACTTGTCTGACTTGAATAAATTTCAAGGTGATGTTGATGCGGCGGTTTTACATAAAGCTGGTTTAGTAACTAAATCTGCTCGTGTAAAAGTATTAGCTAAAGGTGAATTGACTAAAGCAGTTACTGTTAAAGCTCACGCATTCAGTGAAAAAGCTAAAGCAGCTATTGAAAAAGCTGGTGGCAAAATTGAGGTAATCAAGTAGTGGCGAGCCAGAATAGCGACAGCAAAGGTTTAGGTAGTCTTAAAAGTAAAATATTTTTCACCTTAATTTGTTTAGCTGTTTACAGAATTGGGGTCCACATTCCGACTCCAGGAGTTAACGGAAATGCTGTATCTGAGTTTTTTAACTCTCAGAGCCGCGGCATTTTCGGTATGTTCAACACCTTCAGTGGTGGTGCTTTAGAGCAATTTTCTGTATTTGCTCTAGGGATCATGCCGTACATTTCGGCGTCGATCATTTTCCAACTTTTAACGTCAGCAGTTCCTCACCTTGAAGCTTTGAAAAAAGAGGGTGAAGCTGGTCGTAAAAAAATCAGTCAATACACTAAATACGCTACTGTGGTGTTAGCTGTTGTCCAAGGTTATGGAATTAGTTCTTGGCTTTCTGGTCAAACAACACAGATGGGGCAGTCATTATTGGCTTCAGGCTCTTTAGGTATTCTTCCTTTTAAATTTGTAACGGTCCTGACATTAGTTGCAGGTACTTGTTTTATTATGTGGTTAGGTGATCAGATCACTGAAAAAGGTATCGGTAATGGTACATCTTTGATCATCTTTACTGGTATTGCGGCTTCAATCCCATCTGGTGCGAGTCACTTATATGACTTGGTTAAAACGGGTGAGTTAAGATTCATTATCGCAGCTGGTTTGTTGTTATTCATGGTATTAGTTATTGCTGCTGTTATCTTTATGGAAGTAGCACAAAGACGTATCGCTATTCAGTATAGCCAACGCCTAGCTAATAATAACATGGGATCTTTGGCTTCTAGCCATTTACCGATCAAGATCAACTTCCCAGGTGTTATTCCGCCGATTTTTGCGAGTTCATTATTGATGTTCCCAAGTACACTTGCTCAATTCGTGAATGTACCTTGGTTAACAGCGATGAATGAATCGTTAAATCCGAATGGAGTTATCTTTAATATTCTATTCGTATTGTTCATCGTATTCTTCTCGTTCTTCTACACAGACATCGTGTTTAATGCTGATGAAGTGTCTGAGAACTTGAAAAAATCTGGAGCTTTTGTTCCAGGTATCCGCGCTGGTAAAAGCACGGCTGAGTTTATTCGCTACGTTTTAGATCGCATCAATGTCCTAGGTTGTTTGTACCTTTGTATCATTTGTATTTTACCTGGATTGATGGTGCAGTTCTTAAATATCCCGTTCCACTTCGGTGGTACGAGCTTACTGATCTTGGTGGGTGTTGCTATTGATACATCTCAACAAATTCAGTCACATTTATTATCTAGCAAATATGACTCTTTCCTTAAGGGCGTTAAGATCCGCAGTAGAAGGGTTCAGTTTTGAACATAATTTTGATAGGAGCTCCGGGGTCGGGTAAAGGTACCCAGTCCCGTAGATTTATTGATAAATTTGGCTTTGTTCAACTGAGTACTGGAGATGTTTTAAGAGCTGCTATTGCGGCCAAAACAGAAACTGGTCTACTGGCTCAGAGTTTTATGGATCAGGGGAAGCTTGTTCCCGATGAAGTTATGATCAGCCTAGTTGATGGCTACATGACTCAACAAGCAGGGAAATCTGTTATTTTTGATGGATTTCCAAGAACAGTCGCTCAGGCGGAAAGCTTGAACGATATGCTTAAAAAAAGAGCATCTAAGATTGAAAAAGTAGTTTATTTTAAGATCAATCCTCAGATCTTAGTTAAACGCTTAACCGGTCGTAGAACATGTTCTCAATGTGGTGAAATCTACCATATCGAGACTAAGCCTTCGAGCAAGGGTGATTTGTGCGAAAAGTGCAATGGACCCCTGGTTCACAGGGCAGACGACAGGGAAGATGTTATTAATGAGCGGCTGGCTCAGTTCGAAAAGAACACAGGTCCCACAATCGAATTCTACAGAAAGCAGGGAAATCTTGCAGAAGTAGACAGCGATCAAGAGCCTGATGTGGTTTTTGAGCAAATTACGAAAATATTAGGATTAGCGAATTAGAGCTAGACTAGGTTTATATAGAGTGTTACTAATTGTAGCCTTTTGGCGGAGTATTGTTATGAAGGTCAGACCATCTGTAAAGAAGATTTGTAATAAATGTAAAGTTATTAAAAGAAAAGGTGTTGTTAGAGTGATCTGTGAAAACTCTAAACACAAGCAAAGGCAGGGTTAAGCTATGGCACGTTTAATGGGTATCGACTTACCTCGTAATAAGAGAGTAGAAGTCGCATTAACATATATTTTCGGTATCGGTCGCTCTAGAGCGCGCAACATCTGTAAAGAAGTTGGTATTGACGAAAGCTTACGTACTGATGCTTTAACAGACGAACATATTGCACAAATGCGTGCGTTGATCGAAGCCAACTTTAAAGTTGAGGGTGATCTACGTCGTGATGTTGGTATGTTTATCAAACGCTTAACTGATATCAACTGCTACCGCGGAACTCGCCACAGAAAAGGTTTACCTGTTCGTGGTCAAAACACGCGTTCAAATGCACGTACTCGTAAAGGTCCTAAGAAAACCGTAGCGAACAAGAAAAAAGCTGTTTAATCGGTAGGGTGATAGAATGAATACAATGGAAAAAAAGCCTACGGCTAAGAAAAAAGTTAAAAAGAATGTTGTTCAAGGTCAGTGTCATATCTCTGCTGGCTTCGGTAACGTTATCATCACATTTACTGATCCAAATGGAAATACAGTTTCATGGTCATCAGCTGGACACTTAGGTTTCAAAGGTAGCCGTAAAGGTACTCCTTACGCTGCTCAAGTGACTTGTGAAGATGCTGCGAAGAAAGCTATGGATAGCGGTATGAAATCAGTGGATGTTTTGCTAACTGGTCCTGGTGCAGGTCGTGAACCGGCAATCAGAGCTTTAGCAGGAACAGGTATGAGAATTCTTTCTTTGAAAGATATCACTCCAATCCCTCACAACGGATGCCGACCTCCTAAGCGTCGTAGAATTTAATCGGAGTATAATATGAGTTGCGTAAATAGTTCAGTTTGCAAATTATGCCGTCGTGAAAACATGAAGCTTTTCTTAAAAGGTGACAGATGTTTCACTGACAAATGTGCTTTTGAAAGAAGACCATATCCTCCAGGACAACACGGACAATCTCGTTTGAAGTTCTCTGAGTTCGCTTTGCAATTGCGTGAAAAACAAAAAGCAAAAAGATACTATGGTCTTTCTGAGAAACAATTCCATAAATATTTTGAAATGGCTGATCAATCAAAAGAGATCACTGGTAATGCTTTATTGAAATTCTTAGAGTTACGTTTAGACAACGTAGTTTACACTCTAGGTTTCGCAAGCTCTCGTCGTGAAGCTCGTCAGTTGATTTCACACAACCACTTCCTTGTTAATGGTAAACGCGTGAATATTCCAAGCTTTATCGTGAACAAAGGTGATGTAGTTGAAGTTAGCCAAAGCAGTAAAGAGATGGGCAAAGTTCAAACGGCTATCCAAGCTGTTGCACGTCGTACAATCCCAAGCTGGCTTGAGGCTAATCACGCTGCGTTTAAAGGAACCGTAAAAGATCTTCCTTCACGTGATGAAGTCACAATTCCAGTAGAAGAAAGTATGATCGTTGAGTACTACTCACGATAATTAAGGGGACGAGAATGCAAGAGCACTATTATAAATTTTGGAGAGAGTTAATTAAACCAAAAGGATTCGAGATCGAGAAAGATACTCAATCTTTAGAGTACGCTAAATTTGTCGTACGCCCTCTTGAAAGAGGTTTTGGTGTTACTCTTGGAAATTCATTAAGAAGAATTCTATTAAGCTCTATGATGGGATCTGCAGTAACTGCAGTGAAATTCGAAGGTGTTTTACATGAGTTCTCGACTATTCCAGATGTGCTTGAAGATGTTTCTGATATTATCCTTAACTTGAAACAAGTTCGTTTCAGACAGTATAACTCAGAAGCTTTGACATTGAAAATTTCAAAAAAAGGTCCTGGTGTAGTTACGGCTGCAGATATCTCTACATCTGACAAAATTGAAATTTTGAATCCTCACCAGCACATTGCTACATTGGGCAATAATGCAACTTTCAACGCTGAGTTGATCGTTTCTTATGGTCGCGGTTATGCTCCTGTTGAGAACAGTGCTGAAGATCTACCAGTTGGATTTATCGGTGTTGATGCTCTTCACAGCCCGATCAGAAAAGTTAACTATTCAGTTTCTAATGCTCGCGTAGGACAAAGAACAGATTACGATTCTTTGGCTTTAGAAGTATGGACTGATGGTTCTTTGAAGCCTGAAGAAGCAGTGTCTTTGGCGTCAAAAATCTTAAAAGAACAATTACAGATCTTCTTAACTTTTGATGAATCACTTGAGCCAACTGACGAAGTTAGAGGCGCAGGTACATCATCATTGAATGAAAATCTGTTCCGCTCAGTTGATGATTTAGAGTTGAGTGTTAGATCTGCTAACTGCTTGAAGAATGCGAATATTCGCTTCATCGGTGAGTTAGTTGTGAGATCTGAAGCTGAAATGTTGAAGACTAAAAACTTCGGCCGTAAATCATTAAATGAAATTAAAGAAATCTTAACGACTATGGGCTTGGGTCTTGGAATGAAGATCGAAGGATGGCCACCTCCGGGATGGGATCCTAACCAAATGCCAGTGTCAGTTAAAAAAGAAGTGCAGTAAGCGTAAGAATATAGGAGTTCGAGATGGCATCTCATCGTCGTTTAGTAAAACATTTTAGTCGTAAAAGTGGTCCTCGTAAGGCTCTTTTGCGTGGTTTGATGAATTCTTTAGTAGAGCATGGTCGTATTAAAACGACTGTAGCACGTGCTAAAGAAGTTAGACGTCACATTGAAAAAGCAGTTACTTTGGGTAAAAAAGGTGACTTAAACTCAATCCGTCTTTTAGTGGCTCGTTTGGCTAATAAAGACGCGGCGTTAGATATCGTTAAAAACGTATCTCCGCGCTTTAAGGACCGTAATGGCGGCTACACTCGCGTGATCAAAATTGGTCGTAGACCAGGTGACACGGCAGAGATGGCTTTCTTAGAGTTCGTTGATTACGATTTCAAAGCAAAAGCTGCTAAACCTGCATTTAAAGCAACAAAAGAAGACAAAGTTGCGAAAAAAGCAGTGAGCAAAGCTAAAAAGAAAACAGCAGTTGCAGCTACTAAAGCTAAGAAAACTGTTAGAAAAATCCAGAGCAAATCTCGTGCAGCAATGCACGCTAGCAGATAATCTGATTTTCAATTTGATGTTGGAAACCCAAGGTGAAAACCTTGGGTTTTTTTTTGCGTAAAGGGTTCAATAATTGAATAAATGGCGCTAGTGTCGACGCCATGAAGCTTAACATGAAACTCAAAATCACGCTTGTATTTGTCGTTTTAGCCATCGCCTTTACCTATGCCGTTTTTAAAGGGAACTACTTTAGTTTTAGCTTTGCTCCTAAGCGTCCCGTGGCGGTGACGGAAGAGCTAAGTCCCGAGCAGTTATTTGACGGCCTTAAAGCGGCTGTGGTGCGCGATTATAAAGGGGCACCTCTACTGCTAGCTGACGATCTATTCATGCCTCAGAAGCCTGTTGTCGTGCATCTGTGGGCTTCTTGGTGTGGTCCTTGTGTGAACGAAGTGCCAGAACTGATTGAGTTTGCCCATAAGAATCCAGAAGTGACATTTATCGTGGTCTCTTTAGATGAAGAATCTGAAGATATTGCGAAGTTTATGAAGAGTTTCCCAGAATTTGATAGCAATCGCTTTATCCGTGTGTGGGATAAAGACAATGCTTTGGCTAAATTTATCAATGCGGACCGCTTGCCCATGAGTGCGGTGGTGCGTTCGGATCGAGCGCGAGTTCAAATGATCAAATCTGTCGTGGATTGGAATAACTTTGAGCTTTAGGCATTGCTGCTAAAGGCTTTTAATCTAGAAATAAAAATAACTAGAAATAAAAAAGAGGAGCTATGGGCTCCTCTTTTTATTTGAGACGTTTCTTTAATGGGTTCCTTGGACTTTATAGTCCGAATTTCTTTTTTAGTCCGTCGAGCTGTTTTTGACCTTCTTTTTGAAGTTCGCTTTTGGCTTTATCTTCAGCTTCCTTCTTGGCTTTATTGACCTGATCTTCGAAGTCTTTTTTAGCCTGAGCGATTTTGTCCTCTGTTTGTTTCTTTTGAGCATCTAGCTGTGTTTGTACTTTTTTGATTTCACCTTCGGCCTGCTGTTTTAAAGCATCCACTTCGGCATTGAACTGAGCTTTTAGCTTGTCAATTTCAGCGTTAACTGTTTTTTGCAGTTGTTCGTTAGCCTCTTTGATTTTATTTTGCAGAAGGTTCTGAAATGCACGTTCAAGGTCACCACCAAGGCTTGAGCGGATGTCGATATCGAGGTTTTTTAGTTCGCCCTTTGCAGAAGCCTGAAGATCAAACTGGCTGATTGTTCCCAGTGTGCTTTTCAGAACCTCATCGACGATTTTATTTTCTGCCGAGATATCAAATTTGACCTGACGGAACGCATTTGAAAGTCGAAGGTCGTATGTTTTGAAGCCCAGAACTTCACCCGATGTGAAGAACTTTGAGTCACTCAAAGGAATAGCGATATCGGCCTCTTTACTTTGAATCAGGCGAATATCTTTAATTGGGTAAGAATCGACTCCAAGATCGAATTTAACTAAGACCTCTGGGTTGATGTTATTGAAAAGTGCATTGATATGAATGCCTTTTAGACTTAGTGATTTGTAGTCCCCATCCACTTTAAGTGTTGTCGGTTTGCCAATCTGTCTTTGATTTGAGGTGATGTGGCTAATAAGCCCTTTAAAGTCACCATAGTCGGCCTGTGCATTAGATTGTGAGCTAATACGAATAGCTTGAATCCAAAACAGTGGGTAACCATTTTGAATCGGGAATTCGTATGTAACCCCAACTGTGCGAGGGTGCGGTTGAATCGTGTCATCAACGGCCTCTGTCTTTTCCCCATCGATCATTTTTGCATACTTCGGCGGAAGGTACTTTTGTAACATCGCTTTGTAGTCATCGAGTTTACGCATGTACGGAGTCAGATAACTCATGAAAAGAGCTTTAGCGAAGCTGCTGGCATCGATTTTCGGAATTTTAAAATGACTCTTAAGTGTATCGATATCGGTTTTAATCTGTAGTTCAATTGCTTTTCTGTCTTGATCTAAAGATTTTAAATCCGTTTCGAAGTTATTTTTTAGCTCTTGGACTTGTTTTGTGCGGGCATCAATTTCTTTAATTAAAGAGTCGGCTTCTTTGATGGAAGCGTCTAACTCTTGAAGATTTTGAAAGTCTTTGTATTTGATGCTGTTAAAGCGCGTATTCAGATTTTTTAGATCTTCTGACGTGGGAAGTGTTTTGATCTGAGCGTCCCAATCAGTGCGCTTAGCTGTCCACTTCTGATTCATTTGCTCGATCAGACGTTTAGATGCCAGTTGGCCTTCTAGATTTTGGATTTGAGCATCGAAGTTACCTGATTGTAGGAACTGAGCTACATCTCCCAAAATGTTATTGGGGTTGTCTTTGTCGAGTTTATTGAGGGCTTTACTTTGTAGTTGGTCCACAAAGCCGGGTTCGTTTGATGGTGGTTTAGGTGGAGCCACTTTCCCGCGATACGCACGTTTAGACATCAACTGAATGCCTTCAACTGCGATTTCTTCGATGACAAATTTTACACGCAATAAAGCATCCCAGTTCAGGTCAAAACGAATGTCGGCAAATTCAATTGAGTTGTAATCTGGCTTTTCTTTATTCGTCAGCTCTAATTTAGAAATTTGAACATGGCCCTTGAAGAAAGAGCTTTTGAACTGACCGACATTTACTTCAGCTCCGAGAGCTTGGTAACCAGTCCATTCAATGGCTTTCTTCATATGAAGATCAAAGAACAAAGTGAAGTAGAGGTAAGTTAATACCATTAGGATGGCAAAAGGTATAATGGCATTCCAACGGATTGGGCCCTGTTTTTTGACTTTTTTTACAGGAGGAGTTGTAGTTGTTTTGCTCATGATTAGGCTCCGTACAGGTCGTTATATTTTTTGTACCAGATATAAAAGCGAGTGGCGCTGAAGAACTTCCACGCTTTTGTCTTTTCGAGTCTGTGTACCAATGTGACCTGATACTTGATCACCAGTTGTTTGAAGACAAAAAATAGGATCGGGCAAAGAATAATCGAGATAATAAAAGAGCCCATCACAATCGAGTTGTTAAAACGAGTCATTGGGAGCAGAGGTACATTGTACATCCATGTCCATAGGGGACGTAGGGCTTCATGCTCAAGCAGAGCTCTTCCAATGGGATCCGCCACAGGATCTAATAAGTAGGCTATGAATTTGAAGAAGAAAGCTGAAATGAAGACAGCTCCTAGTTGCACGCGGAAAACAAAAGTGATGAATAAGACTAAAAAGGTTTGCAGTGAAATAAACGGAGCAAACCCAAGAAATATTCCGAAAGCCAAACCAGCGGCAATCTGATTTTGTCCAGTGTCAGAGTGTAATAGTCTGATCAGATTAATCAGTTGTTTCGTTAACAATGTCATGAAAGGACCCTTTCAATTTCTAAATGACTTTAAAAGCTTTCTCTAAATCTTGAATGATATCTTCTGTATCTTCAATGCCAATACTCATACGAATGAGTTTTGCTGGAATCCCTGACTTCTCTTGCTGCTCTTTTGGGACGGCGGCGTGAGTCATAAGGCCGGGTACTTCAATGAGCGTTTTAATAAGCCCAAGACTGACGGCCAATGTGATCGAGTAGCTTTTAGTCGCGATATGATTGATGAACTTTTCTGTGGTTTTATTTGAGCCCTTCAGTGTAAAGGTCAGCATTTGTCCTGGGGCAAAGTCTCCAGCTGGGGATCTTAAAAGTGATTTCGCCAGTTTGTACTGAGGAAATGAAGAAAGGCCTGGATAGAAGACTTTTTCGACGCGCGGATGCTTTTCAAGATACTGGGCTACTTTTAAAGCATTCTTTTGTTGGGCTTCAAAGCGCAGTACTTGCGAGGGGATACCATAGACCATGATATTCCATGCCGAGTGAGGATGCATGATCGCACCAATATCTTTGCGAATTAAAAGCAACTGGCTAAGGTGCTTTTGATAAGTAACGATGGCACCGCCCATTTCTGTTCCAAAGCCGGCGATATTTTTTGTTAAACTTTGAATAACAAGGTCAGCGCCATGTTCTAGTGGGCGCATTCCCCATGGTGTTGCAAAAGTATTATCGACTACGATTTTAATGCGATCTTGTTCTTTGCGGTTTTTGTTTTCGGCTTTAACTAATTTGCTGATTTTTTTGATGTCGACAATTTCGAGCGAAGGGTTCGAGACAGACTCGAAATATAAAATTTTTAATTTAGGATTACGTAAATCAGAGGCTGTTAGATCATTGATATTAATTAACTGATGTTCAATTCCAAAGCGTGGAAGCCACGATGTGATTAAACTATAAGTACAGCCATAAAGTGTTTTGTGAGAGATAACATGATCACCACTTTTCAAGAAAGCTAAAAGAGCTGCCGAGATAGCACCCATGCCACTAGAAAAACTAATAGCAGCTTCGCCATTTTCCATATTAGCCAATTGTTCTTCGAGCATTTTCGATGAAGGCTCTTCAAGGCGATCGTAAATCCAAATAGGATCAGTTTTATTTTTCTTCAGTTGCTTAGGGTTGGCAAAGAGTTGGAAACCGTCTGCCCCACGTTTAAGAGACTTGAGTCGGAAGGTGGTAGAAGCGGTCATTGGGGGGACAAGGTGATGCGAAAATTCCCATGCTTGGGTGGAGTCGGAACCGTGAACGTTGAAGGTTTTGATCGTACTACGTTTTTTCATAAGCGTGATTTTTTATCTCCTCTTTCATCTTTGGTCTGAAAGAAAAAATGGCCCCTCCTATAAGGGCGTAAAATAAATTAAAAATCTGTAAGGTCGTAATAGCAGTGATTGCGGCTTGTGCGATTTCGTCGCTGATATTTTGAAACATAATATAGATCGCAGCTTGGCCGACGCCGATCCCCGCTGGAAAAATCGGTATAGCTGAAGCCACAAAACAAAAGCAGCAAAGAGCGAAGAACACAAGGAATGAGGGTGGCGTTACACCTAAGGCTTCGACCACCTTATACATGAAGAAGATTCCAATTAGCTGTCCTACAAAACTCAGAACGAAGCTTTTCGCTTGTAGTTTAGTTTTGCGGAACGTGACAAATGTGAAGTGTAGGCTAGAAACTAGTTTTTCTAATTTTACTAAAATGGCAGAGTCTTTGGTTGAAAGAAAACGCGAAACCTGCGTGAGCACCATGGGTAAAAACAAAAGAGCAGAGATAATTCCAGCTAATAGTGCAATGCTAAGAAGTAAGAATTTTACTAGATAAGCTTCACGTTGTAGATAGTAGTCCCATGAAAGAAACAGGAATGTGAAAGTGATCATGGCAAAAAGTCCGAACACGCGGTCCGAGAGGACTGTCGATAATGCCTCAGAGCGAGTCATGGCCTTTGTTTTTGAAAGCTCAAGAGCTTTCACGATATCGCCGCCGACACCACCCGGTATGAAGTAATTAAAAAAGCTTCCGATTAAGTTTAATTGCAAAGCTTTAAAGGCCGTTAAAGGAGCAATCAGATTAACAAATAGATTCCAACGGGCAGCAAATAGTAATTGTTGCCCTAAAAAGATAATAAGCCCCAACGCTAAAATAAACGGATTGGTTAAAACAAAAGTCAGCTGTTCAAGACTGAATGGTCCCTTTTTTATAAGAACGAAAATAAGAGAAAAAGCCAAAAGCGGACGCCAGATTTTTTTTAGGAAGTTCATGCGTCTTTAATAATGACCTTGGGCTCTAAAGAGTCAAGTCTACGAGCCCAAAGGAAACAAAAGGGGAATAAACGGAACGGATTGAGGATAGTTTTTAAGCTTGATGCGTCTTAAAAATAAGCTGCAAATTCTTTAAAAAACCCTCTAGGTTTTTTAAAGGTAATGAAGTGGGTCCATCGCATAAAGCTTCAGCAGGATTTGGATGAGTTTCAACAAAGATTCCATCGACGCCCACAGCCACGGCTGCGCGTGCTAATGGCCACACCATATCACTACGTCCGCCGCTGGATTCCCCAGTAGCACCCGGCAATTGGGTCGAGTGGGTACAGTCCATCACAACAGGGAAACCTAAACGACGCATTTCAACCAAGCCGGTCATATCATTAACTAAGCGGTTGTAGCCGAAGGTTGTTCCGCGGTCGCAAAGTAAAAGTTTGCTGTTACCGGCTTGTACGGCTTTCTGCGCGATAGCTTTCATATCCCAAGGTGCTAAGAACTGTCCTTTTTTGATGTGGATCACGCGACCAGTTTTTGCCGCGGCCACAAGCAGATCTGTCTGTCGTGATAGAAACGCAGGGATTTGAATCACTTCAGCATATTGAGCTGTTTCTTCTACTTGGATTGTTTCATGTACATCTGTGATAAGAGCGCAGCCCAATTTAGATTTAATTTTGTCCAAAGAGTGCAGCGCTGACTTCATACCCGGTCCGCGGAAGCTGCTGGCGCTTTGGCGATTGGCTTTATCAAATGAGCATTTTAAGATCCATGGGATTCCTAGCGCATCTGTGACACGTTTAATTTCTAAACCTGTTTCGATGACCATGCCTTCATCTTCGATGATGTCGGGACCCGCAAATAGAACGAAGTTCTTTGCGTCTCCCCATGTGATTTGTCCATTTGGAGCATCTAGTGTAACTACATTTTTAAGCGGCGTGAATTCTGTTTTCATAAGACTCAGACTACGCCTGTTTTGCCGAAAATTCGACAGATTTTTTTACAGCATCAATTACGATGTCCTGAGTCTTTTGGTCCATATCAGGGAACATCGGTAAGCTGACAACATGGTCTGCGGCCCAACGAGAGATGCTGATATCGTGGGTAGCCGGAGTATTCTTCTTATACCAAGGTTGGTCTGGCATTGTCATAGGGTAGTGAACTGCGGTTGGGACTTGAAGCTCTGACATTTTCTTTTGGAAAAGATCGCGATTAGTCACCGTTACAGTGTATTGAGCCCAAACACTTTTATTTTCGGCTTTTACATGAGGTGTAGAAAATTGTGCATCTAGCGATTCAAGGCCTTTAAATGCATCGGTGTAGCGTTTAGCTAGGCGATCGCGTTGTTCTACTTCCCAATCATAACGCTCCATTTTTGATAAAAGAATGGCACATTGAATGGTGTCTAATCTTGCATTAAGTCCAAGGCGCGTGTGGTAGTAGCGTTTTTCCGAACCATGCTCGCGAATTTCTTTCATCGCAATATGAAGTTGATCGTCATTTGTGAAAATAGCTCCGCCTTCGCCGTAGCAACCAAGTGGTTTTGCTGGATAGAAAGAGGTGCCGGCAGCAGTTGTACAAGCTCCACTTTTTTTATCTTTGTAAATGGCTCCGTAAGACTGTGCCGTATCTTCGATGACGAAGAGATTATGTTTTTTTGCAATCGCGTTGATCTCTTCTAAGTCTGCGGCTTGTCCGTAAAGAGAAACGGGCATGATCGCTTTTGTGCGTGGTGTGATTGCGGCTTCGATCTTTTTCGGATCAATGTTAAATGTTTGGCGATCGATATCGACAAATACAGGAGTGGCACCAGCAAGGACGATTGTTTCGGCTGTGGCGATAAATGAAAAAGCAGTGGTGATCACTTCATCGCCTCGACCAATGCCCAGAGCCATAAGTGGCATTAGCAGAGCATCCGTACCGCTACCAACAGCTAAGCAGTGTTTCACGCCGGTATGTTGAGCAAGGGTCTTTTCAAGTTCAGCGACTTCTGGACCGCCGATGTAGGCCCCGCTTTCTAAAACTTTTTGAATACGAGAATCAATTGAGTTTTTTAAAGCAAGGTATTGTGATTTCAGATCGATAAATGGGACAGACATGAAGACTCCTTAAAGTTTAAACAAAGTTTAAAACACAAAATTTAATACAAAAGAATTAAGCCATATTAAGTTAAATATGGCCTTATTATCACTTGAAGTTCAGATGATGTCTATTGTGTAAAAAAAGCTTCACGCCTGAAGACGGGATATGTCAGAATTGAGTTCTTATAGACACTATGCAAGCTGGGAGTTGTATGAATAAATCGAGATGTGTTGTTTTTTTAATTTCTTTAGTGATGGGAGCTATCGCAACGGCACAAGTCGAACCATCTTCTGTCATTCCAGATGTGCGTAAATTTGAACTGAATGACAAAGTAAATCCATGCGACGATTTTCATCAATATGTTTGCTCGAAAGTAGAGTCTGAATTCAAGTTGCGCGATGATCGTAGCGCACACGTATTTGCATTTTCAGACTCGAGTGAAAGAATTTTAGAAAAAAAGAAGGATTTCTTTAAGAATATCCAGCAAGAGAAAAAACTTTCAGATCGTTCATTGCAATTTAAAAATTACTATCTTGCCTGTATGAATGAATCTGAGTCTATTAAAGAAGAAAAGCAGCTAGTGGCTGAGCTGACAGACGAAGTGAAGCGTATTCAAAAGTTGGAGCAATTCGTAGACTTGAATAGAAAAAATATGACACGTGAAAAGTGGTCTTTGGCGGGGTATGGAATTATTCCCAATATCGACAACCCACTGATTTATGATGTGATGTTTGATATTTCGCTGATGGGGCTTCCTGAACACAGTTATTATGACAATGAAGAATTGTTGAAAGATTATCAGCAGTTGATCGTCGACACATTTAGTGAACTCTACCCGAAGGAAGACCCGAGCACATTTGTACCGCGAGCTGCGGCCATGATTAAGTTCGAGAAACAGTTCCGTGACATCTATCCGTATCCGGCAGAGTTTCGCCAGCGCTATACTCAGCCTAGACGGATTGAACGAGCTGAATTTCTGAAACGGGCGGCTCCGCTGAAGTTGGAACAGTTCTTTATGGCCAATATTCCCATTAAAACCTTAATTCGCGATTTTGTGCCTGAGGGGTTTGAGTTTTTACAAAAAGAATTAAAACCTGAAAACTTGCAGGTCTTTAAGGATATTTATACCTATCGTAATGCTCGTGGAATTATGGATGATGCCTATCCTGAACTATTCAAAAAAAGAATGGCGTTCAGTCATAAATATCTTGGGGGGCCATTGGTGCGTCCAGATCGCCAAGAGCGGTGTACTGGAGCCGTGATGGGAGCTTTCGGTCGCGAATTAGATTTGGAATTGTTACCTAGATTGTTTCCTAAGTTCCCTGCAGAAAAAGTTCAAGAGGTCGCTGAAAAAATCAGAGCTTCTATCTTAGATGGTATTAATCAAAATGATTGGCTTTCAGAGCAGAGTAAAAAAGGGGCTGTTGAAAAAATCAAAACAGCACAATTGCAGCTTGTGAAACCAAACAATGCAAGAGAGTGGGACTTTAAAGACATTCTGAAAATGGACCCGAAGAAATCTAACGAAAATGTTAAGCGTCTGGTAGCAGCGGGGCACAAACGTGCATTTAAGAAATTACGTGAAGGTGTAAATCAACAGGCGTGGGGGATGGCTCCATTGACAGTGAACGCTTATTATTCTCCAGATAAGAATAAATTTGTTTTGCCTATTGGGATTTTACAATATCCGTTCTTTATGAAGGACGGGGACATGATTGAAAATCTTGGTGCTGTTGGAACCGTGGTTGGGCACGAACTTGGTCACAGTATTGATGACGAAGGCTCGAAATTTGATGCCAGCGGCAAGTTGAATCAGTGGATGACAGAAGAGGATGTGAAGACGTTCCAAGAAAGAGGGCGTCGTATGATCGAGCAATTTAATAAAGTCGGTCACAATGGACAGTTAACTCAAGGTGAAAATATTGCGGACTTAGTAGGACTGACTTTTTCTTACAATGCCGCCTTCCCACAAAACAAAGGGAATGTAGAAGATAAAAAACGCTTTTTTGTATCGTATGCGCGCCTATGGTGTAATGTGATGCGTGAAAAAACGAAAGAGATGCAGCTAAAAACAGATCCACATGCATTGGGTTTTGCACGCGTGAACGAACAGGTTAAACATCAAAGTGGTTTTCACGAAGCCTATCAGTGTACAAAAAAGAACAAGTTGTATTTAGAGCCTTCTGACAGAGTTAAAATTTGGTGATGAGATGAGGTCTTCATTTTCAAAAGTCGAATTAGAATTAGATCCTTTTGTGCCCTATTTGCCATTTGCAACAGGGCATACTCAGACAGTTTTGGGACACATTGTTCCCTCTGAAAAAACACACTTTGGCTTTGATTCTCAAGTATTAACGTTACCTGACGGAGATGAGTTATTACTGGAGTATGTAGATAATCAATCGGCTTATACCGTGAGTTTATATCATGGTCTTGCGGGTGATGCTCAATCGGATTACATCAGAAGATCAGCGATACTGGCACAGCGCCTAGGTTGGAACATTGTGCAGGTCAACCATCGGGGAATACGCACGCACGCTCGTCAGACGTATCACTCGGGACGAGGAGAAGATGCTTCTGAGGTGATCAAGTGGTGTCGGCAGCGTTTTCCCGATACACAGCAAATAGCTGTGGGCTTTTCTATGAGCGGCAGTATTTTACTAAATCTATTAAGTTTGCGCTATGGGGAAGAGCAGCCTGATTATGCTGTGGTGGTGAATGCTCCCTTGGATCTGGCTAAGAGTGCTCGTCTATTGTCGGCAGGTTTTTCTCGTGTTTACGATATGAGGTTTTGTCTTCTGTTAAAGAAAATGATCGAAGAACGAAAAGGTGAAAAAGTTCACGTTCCTCTATGGGCTAGAACAACTGATATCGATGACTGGTATACATCTAAGCTCAATGGCTTTGCAGATGCTTTAGATTACTACACGCAATGTTCGTCAATGAACTATGTGGATCGTATTCAGACAAAAACATTTGTGCTGTCATCCTACGATGACCCTTTTATTGATGTTCAGGATTATCTTACGGCTCCGTGGAGCTCTTCCGTTCACTTGAGTTTACAGCGCTATGGCGGGCACATGGGTTATTTTTCAAAACAAAAAAACACGTCCTATGGACGTCGCTGGTTAGATCACTACTTAGAATCTGTTTTTTGTAAAATTTTGAAGAGTTCTTTTGAATAGTTCAGAGAGTATAAAGTGAGTGAGCATGAGTAAAAATAGCAAGTCAGATAAGATGACGATTGTCTACTGTCTATATCCTGATAGCACTGAAGCCAAAAAGACAGCGAGCCTTTTGCTAAAGAAGGGTAAAGTGATCTGTGCTAACATCGTAAAAGATGTGGAGTCCTTGTATATGTGGCAGGGAAAACTGCAAAGAAGTAAAGAAGTGGCTGTGTATTTTAAGACACTGACTTCGTTTTCTAAGGAAGTTCAAAAAGAAATTGTTAAGCTGCACTCTTACGATGTCCCATTTGTGGCAGAGCTAAAGGTAGAGGCTGTAAATATGGAATATCAACAGTACGCAAAAAAAATATTGCGCTCAACATAGGGCGGCAAGTCCTAATTGAAATTGAATTTATAGGTAGAGGTCTTCTAGACTTATTCATAAACAGTCATTTTATGAACTCAAGAAGGAGATCAATATGAAAATCGTTTCTGCTATTTTAGCTATGGTTTTAGGTTTATCCGCTCAGGCAGCTCAATTGGAAATCACGGCTGAGGCCAACTCTGTTGTAAATACGGCAGATTATTATCGTTTGGATTTTGGAACGACATTTGTGCATTCTCGTTTGAGCCAAAGTTATGTTCTAAGAAATACAGGCGCTACTCCTTTGACATTCCGTGATGCTCGTATTTGGGGTTCAGACTTTGCTGCTTTCCATGGTTGCTCACGTGGTCTTGAACCAAATGAAACATGCCGTTTTACAATTGAATTCCGTCCTTTCTTTGAGGGCTTTTCTTCAGGTCGTTTCGAGTTAAATTTTGCTGAAGACTTCGTGGTATTCGATCTATTTGGTCGCGCCCATAGAAGAATGTAATTTAAAGTTACTTTAAAGAGATATCACTATGAAAGTTCTTACTTTTGCGGGTTCGTTGCGACAGAAGTCTTTAAACAAAAAACTCTGTCATTTTGTTGAAAATTTTGTTGGGACGGAAAAACTCGCAGAAGTGGAGTTTGTAGATTTACAATCGCTATCAATTCCAATCTATGATGGCGATGTTGAAGCCTCTTCTGGAATTCCTCAAGGGATTTTATCATTGATCGAAAAAATTCAAGGCTGTGATGCTTTGATTATCAGTTCCCCAGAATATAATGGATCGATCTCTTCTGCTTTGAAAACGACTTTGGATTGGGTTTCTCGTCATCCATCTAATGCTTTATCTGGTAAGCATGTTCTGTTATTGGCGGCTTCACCGGGAGCTTTAGGCGGGGTACGAGGCCTATGGCACGGACGCGTGCCATTAGAAGTTTTGGGATGTCATGTATACCCAGAGATGTTTGGTCTTTCAAAAGCACACGAAAATTTAACAGATACAAATGACATTCAAGATGCTAAGATGAAGGAAAGACTTCAGAGCTTAGTTAAAAAATATCTGGAGTTCTGCAAAAAAAGTTAAGTTCGTAAGAAGGTGACAAGTGTTGTTCGGTAACGAGAGTATTTCTGAGTACACGCCGACTAACGTGAGTATTTGGATGAGCATGGCCTTTCAGGCTGGATTGCTTAATATGGGTGGCTTTATGGCCTGTCATAGATTCGTATCCCACGTAACGGGGTTTGCTACATTTTTTGGTTACGAAGTGAATCGCGCTGATTATAAAGATGCCTATGGGATGTTAGTGGTTCCTTTGTTCTTTCTAATCGGATGTATGTTAAGTGCACAATTAGTCGATATTCGTCTGAAACAACATAAGCGTCCTAAATATTACCTGTCGTTTGGTTTGATTTTTCTATTAGTGTTGGGTGTTTTAATTGCAGGGTTGCTGGGGTACTTCGGAACATTCGGAGAGCCCTTTTTTCTTTTAAGAGATCACGTTTTACTAGCGCTACTGTGTCTTATCTGTGGTCTGCAAAATGCGACGGTAACCACTGTGTCGAAATCAGTTGTGCGAACGACGCATTTAACCGGTATCACCACAGATTTAGGAATAGGCCTTGTTCGTTTAATCAATCGAAAAAAACTACAAGAAGATATGTTTAAAGAAACTCGTGCCATTATGATGAGAACAGGGATCATATTATTTTTCTTCTTGGGCTCTTTGGCTGGTGGTTATGCATTTACTCACTGGCATTATGGCGGATTTATAATCCCAGCTTTAACATCAGGAAGTTTATTTTTCTTAATGTACTATTTTCAAGTTTATCGAGTACGTCAGCAAGCGCTGAAAGCTTAAACATATTTACCCAGTGCGACTTGATAAAATTTTTTTAGAAAAATACAGTTCATGCAATGTCGGAATTTTACTCAGCTAATGTGAAAGTATTTGAAACCCTAAGTGGGTTTCTGGTGTTACTGGCCCTTATCTTCGTTGTGCATTTTTGCATTAAGATCTTTGTACAAAAATTTGTCGTACACTGGTTTCGTGATAGCAAATTTTATACAATAGCACTTTTAAAAGATCAGAAGTTACTTTTTTGGGTTTCTTGTCTTGTCTATATTACAATTATTTATCAGGGGCTATCATGGATGCCCCATTTGCCAACGACTATGGTGGTTGTGCTTGAGCGATTTGGGCTGGCATCGTTTATTTTAGCCAGTCTGCTGGTACTGACAAACTTGTCACGGGTCGTGAATGAAGTTTATACTCAGAAGCCCATCTCTAGAACTCGCCCTATCAAGAGCTATCTGCAAGGTATTCAAATCGTCGCCTACTGCTTTGGCTTCATCAGTATTATCGCTGTTTTCATGAATAAATCGCCATTGTTAATCCTTAGCGGTTTAGGGGCCTTGACGGCGATTATTATGTTGGTCTTCCGCGACTCCATTTTATCGTTGGTGGCGGGTGTACAATTGACAACAAATGATCTGATCCGTGTTGGCGATTGGATCGAAATGCCACAGTTCAATGCGGATGGTGATGTCCGTGAAATCACTTTGCATACAGTGAAAGTACAGAACTGGGATAAAACATTAACGATTATTCCAGCGCATAAATTTCTTGAGAATTCTTTTAAAAATTGGCGTGGTATGCAAGAGTCGGGTGGTCGCCGAATAAAAAGATCGCTCTACATCGATGTACAGTCGATTCGCTTTTTAACTTCTGAAGATATTGAAAAGTTTTCTTCGTATCGACTTTTGCGGCCTTATCTTGAGCAAAAGAACAAAGAGCTACAAGATTATAACGAGCAATTGCCGCCAGATGTTCAGAAGGGCAGTTTAAACAGACGCCGTCTGACGAACGTAGGAACATTTCGAGCTTATCTGGATGCCTATTTAAAAAACCATCCTCAGATTCATCAGGATATGACTTTTTTAGTTAGACAATTACAGCCAGGGCCTGAGGGTTTGCCCATTGAACTGTATGTTTTCACACGCGACACACGTTGGGCGATTTACGAGGGGATTCAGGCTGATATTTTTGATCATATCCTGAGTATCTTGCCTGAGTTTGGTTTGAGATTTTTCCAGAACCCTACGGGCTATGATTTTATGTCGATGGGGCCACGCTCGAAAGAACTCAATTAGCAATTTAGCTTATTTATAATAGCACCAGTCGCTTAATTCGCTTTGCGTTTTTTGCGGCTGGAACTGGGAGTTTTTGCTGCTTTGGCGGTAGAGGTTTTAGTGTTATTGGCTTTCAGTGAGCCGCGCAGAATTGTTTTAATATGATAGGCAATACGTTCTGTTAAACCACTTTGCTTGTGTTTAGGTAGATCAAGAGCTTCCGCTCCGAGTGTGAAGCTGACAGCAACAATCGACTCTGCAGCGAGGACTGGATTGTTTAAGGGTCTATTGATGGCACTTTGAAGACGCTCCAGATCGATGGCCAGTTCGGCGACGAAGCGATCCATTTCTGTGTGGATGGCCATACGAAAAGCTGAAGTCGCCCCTTGGCGTTCACCTAGTAAAAGTCGGAAAAGATTTTTGTTGTCATGAACAAAGCTAAGGAATGTTTCTACAGAGGCACGTATCGGGTCTAAGTCCGTGTCGACGCGTCGGCGTGCATCCCGTAACATTTGGCGTAGGCTGAGTCCCACTTCATCGAGCATAGCAAGCCCCAGCTCTTCCATGTCGTGAAAATGTTTATAGAAAGCGGCAGGAGTGATCCCAGCGCTGGTTGTCACCTCGCGTATACTGAGGCT
Source organism: Pseudobdellovibrio exovorus JSS (assembly GCF_000348725.1). Taxonomy (NCBI): domain Bacteria; kingdom Pseudomonadati; phylum Bdellovibrionota; class Bdellovibrionia; order Bdellovibrionales; family Pseudobdellovibrionaceae; genus Pseudobdellovibrio; species Pseudobdellovibrio exovorus. The sequence goes on along the minus strand of NC_020813.1, from coordinate 1,900,755 downwards.
GCTAAAGCCCTTTTCTGAGCTCAGTCTTAGTCCAGCTAGTAGCAGTTGGCGGCGAGTCTGGGACTTCTGTTCTTTTTTTGTTATAGCCATAAGTTATGTTATTTCGCCCCTTTATCGTCGTCAATATGACTTGAGTAAAAGCTCCATCGATTTTGACTTTTTATTTTTGGTAAACACATGTATACTGTTTTTAAAGAAGGTAATTGCAATGACAATTCCCTTTAATAAAAAACAAGGAGGTACAAATGCAATCACATGTATACCAAAAATCAAATCGTGTAAAAGGTGGGTTAGCTCGTCGAGTAAAACGTTTGGTGGGGCCTCGTAATAAAATTCTAAGAGGTTATCTGAGTATAAAAGATCGCTCGACGTTGCTTTTGACTGAAGCACGCTCAGCCATTGAGTTATGCCAAGATGACTGGGATATTGATTTTACCTACACTCAGAAAGATATCTAATTTATGTCCATCAGCAGCTCTGAAGTTTTAAAACCCTTTTTACGTGGTCGATTTCATGAGGCTGCTGGATTTGTCAGTTTAGGTGCCTGTTTGATGTTAATTGCAAAGTGTTCAGATGCCCGAACCACTTTGGCTGCTATCGTCTACTCTATCAGTTTAGTTTTGATGTTTGCCATCAGTGGCCTTTATCATCGTATTCAGTGGAAACCGCAAGCCCGACAGATCATGCGCCGCTTAGATCACGCCGCAATATTTGGATTAATCGCGGGAACGTCGACGGCTGTTTTTATGTTAGCGTTGCCTCCAGAGAAAAGTGTGACTCCATTACTGCTTATTTGGGGTATCACATTGGTGGGTATCGTTCAGGTGCTATTTTGGATTAAAGCTCCGAAGTGGTTAGCGGCTTTAATTTATATTGCTGCGGGGTGGATGGCTTTACCTTATATTAAAGATATCAGTCGTGGCGTTGGGGTTTTAGGTTCGTGGCTCCTCGTGATTGGTGGGGTGATATACACGGCTGGGGCGCTGATTTACGCTTTTAAAAAACCGAACCCATTTCCGAAAGTCTTTGGTTATCACGAGATTTTTCATCTGTGCGTAGTCGCAGCCGCAGTCGTTCACTTTATTGTGGTCTATCAATTGATCGCGAATATGGCATAGACTAACTAATAACTAACATAGACCGAATAAATAGCCCACTGCTAGATCACTGATCTATTTCGTCAGTCATTTAGTCATTGTCTTCAATCGACTCATACGTGTCTTCATCAATCTTACAATAGCGTATATTATTAATGACGACGATTTCTCCGTCACAGGTAGTGACGGATGGTTGTGGCCTTGTCGTCGTCGTACCAGATGACATAAGCCGATAAAGTAATGGAGTATCTGTTGCAGATACAAGCGGAGTGTTCGAGCGTCTATTGGTACGAGTCGATATTGCAGATCGAGTGGAAGAAGGCTCAGAATTACGGACTGGTTCCACAGAGGCCGGTTCTTCACGAGTCACGACTTCTTCGGGTGTAGTTTCCACTGCAGGCTCAGGCTCTGTTAAAGGCTCTGCTGAAATCTCTGTGACAATACGACCTTCTGGATCACACTCCGTCAGATTGTGTTCACGAGCGTAGGCGTGATTGATCGCGATCTGATCAACCGCTTCTGCTGTGCGGGTTGAGAGTAATTGTGTTAACACCTGATCGGCTTGCTGACAGTAGCTTTGGAAAGCGGATCTGTTTTGTGTGCTGAGCTGTGCGCTTTGCAAAGAGTACAAATTAAGATTGCGCGTTTCACTTCGATCCCATTCTTTGTTTTGTCCAAAGTCTTCGGAACTCTGACCGCGGGCTTTACGAGTCGTAGAACCATCGCGGTCAATACGATCATAGTAGGCATTGGCCAGACGGATTTGTTCTGTGTAGTAAGGACGATAGGTCGTTGTGAGTTTTTCACGTACTTGGTCATAACGGCTTTGCATATCGTCTTTATGATAACGACACGTAGTTGCGGCAACGAAAAGTTTATTGAAGAAGGCTCGAGTTTTTAGGGCATGCCATTCTGTCGATGAGGGACAGCGGTCGTTAGCAAATGCAGATGGTGCATACGTCATACTGCCGATAATAAGAATGGTATAAAGCCAAAGCATAAGGAGCTTATCGGGTCTTAAATGGGTAGACTGTAACTTGTTTCTGGGATGTTTCAAAATGGTAAAAAGTGCCCCGTGCCAGTAGCAAAAATGGAACAAAAGAATCATAAGCGTCCAGAATATCGTGAATAAAAAATAGGGATAGAAATTGCATCACAAAATTCTAAGAAGAACTTTAAAGGAGAGTTCTTAAGGAAGTTATATGGAAATAATATCAATAAATCGTACATTGCCAGTTAAAAAAGAACATAAGGGTGGACTTCACGCTAAAGTTCGAGAGTTACAGAATCAAGGGTACACCGAAAAATTTAGTGCTGGTTCAGATCATCTGACGTGTCGTGCGGGAAACATCAAGGTTTATCCACATGATATCATCTTTGAGGATGTATTCAGGTTTGAAGATCAATCGAGTGCTCATGTGAGCACTGTCTACGCGATTTCGTATCCAGATTTAAATCTCAAAGGTCTATACATTGAGTCTGCTACTGATGTCTTGAACTTTAAGTAATCGCATTGAATTGGCAATCACTAAAAGAGAAGCTCCCATATCGGCAGCTACGGCTAGCCAAAGATTCGATATTCCCGCTGCTCCTAACACGAGGAACACAGCTTTTACAGCTAAGGCAAATCCGATATTAAAACGGATAACGGAAAGCGTAAAGCGACCATGTTGAATGGCGGCAGGGAGCTGATTCAAATCGTCTGTCATTAGGGCTATATCAGCTGTTTCGATAGCGGCATCTGTTCCGGCGGCACCCATAGCAATTCCCACTGATGCTTTTGCTAATGCTGGCGCATCATTAATGCCATCACCGATCATGGCCACGTGATCAAATCGCTGTAGTAACGAAGTGACTTCAGCCACTTTATCTGCGGGCAGAAGATCGCCAGCCACTTCATCAATACCGACAGATTTTGCAATGGCTTCAGCGGTGCGTTGGTTATCACCACTGAGCATTGAGATTTTTTCGATTCCCACCGCATGCAGATTCTGAATAGCTTTATGAACTTGTGGTCGTGGGGAATCGGCTAAGGCTAAGACCCCCATAACTTCACCATCACACTGAGCGTGGGGACGATGCCCGAAAATCACAACTGATTGGGCATTGTGTTCAAGCTCTTGTAAGTAGTTTTCTAACTCTGGTGTGCAGACGCCAAGAGCATGGGCCATATTGTGATTACCAGCAAAGTAATTGTGATTATTAATTGTGGCCTCAACACCTTTGCCTGCAATGACCTGATATTGATCTGCAGTCAGTGATGTCGCTTGTTTCTCTAAAGCGAATTCAACGGCGGCTTTTGCTAAAGGATGGCTAGATTGAGACTCAAGAGATAAAACCACATTGTAAAATTCAGAGTCAGAAAGGTGTCCAAATCGTTTCACCGAAACCACGCGAGGTTTTCCTTCGGTAATGGTTCCAGTTTTATCTACGGCTAAAGCTTTTAATCGACCCAGTTCTTCTAAGAAGCGGCCTCCTTTAACCAGTACTCCTTTGCGGGCCAGTGCTGTTAAAGAAGAGACAATCGAAACAGGAGTGGCAATAACCAGCGCACATGGGCAGGCGATCACTAAGAAAACTAAAGAGCGATAAGCCCATGTTGCCCAATCACTGGAAAATAGCAGTGGTGGGACTAAAAAAACCAACAGGGCGACGACTGTGACCACCGGAGTGTAAATACGAGAAAAGCGATCGACGAAAACCTGTGAAGGAGCTTTTTGCGCTTGAGCCTCTTCGATAAGGCGAATGACCTGAGCAATTTTAGTATCTTGAAACTCGTGGGAAACCTCTATCACTAATGAACCTGACTCATTGATCGTCCCTGCTAAAACAAGGTCTCCTTTTTTGCGAACGATAGGCTGAGATTCTCCGGTTAAAGGAGCCTGATTCACATAGGATTCTCCTTCAACAACTCGTCCATCCAGAGGAATGTTGTCTCCGGCACGGACTAAAATCAAACTGCCCACTTTAACTTGTTCGATAGGTACGGCAGAGGTCTGTTCGCCGTTTTTCACCAACGCAGTTTTCGGAGTAATTGATAATACTTCACGAATGGCTTTGCGCGCACGCGATACGCTGAAAGCTTCGAGCATTTCTGCTAAAGAAAATAAGAATACGACAGTGGCTCCTTCGGAGTACTCTTGAATTAAGAATGCACCTACAGTGGCAATGGTCATCAGCACATTCATATCGAAGTTTTTATTTCTTAAGGACCGCCATGCTTTTGGGAATACCAAAGCACCACCGCTGAGTGTGGCTAATAAAAATAAGGTAAAGACAATGGGCTCGCTCAAATTTAAGATCAAATTCGCGATAAGCCCTATGCTGACAAATAATCCAGAGACAGTGACTAAAGTAAGGCGCATTTTATTTTCTTGAAAGAAACTGCGAGTTAGTTGAGAGCTGCTGACAACGCGTACACCGGCTTTTTCAATTAATCCCTTAAGATCAGCGGTATTCATTTCAGGTGAATGAGTGATGCTGACTTCTGACGTCATCAAGTTCGCACTGACACCTGATACCAGCGGATGATTTAATGATTTTTGAATTGCGGAAATTTCATCGGCACAATCCATTCCACTGACAGAAAATTTACTGGTCTGTGAACTTGTCAAATTGCGATCATATTGGAAGGAGCTTTCCGTTTTTGGGGAATCAGTGTGGTCATGGTCGTGGTGACTCTGATCGTGGCTGTGATCATGACCATGTTGATGGCTGTGTTGATCGGATGTAGGTGAAGACTTTTTGTGGGAAGAGCAGCAATTGTTGTCGTCGTCGTGTTTCATGGGGTCTCCAAATGTCTACCTCTATTTTAATAGTGGTAGAGCGTATATGCAAGACCCCTGAGGTCCTATCACACCTTACATAGGGTGTGATAGGAGGGAGATGGTATGAAATAGAACGTATTATGGAAGCGGGCGGTTTTGGCGAACTAACGAGCTATTATAGCGAGCGTTCGGATTCGAAGATTCTAACAACACGATTTTATAGCCGTTTCTATAAAGCTCACGTAGAAGCTGTGGCATAACTTCCGCAGTTTTTCTTTGAATATCGTGGAATAAAAGAACACCGCGCCCACGAGCGTTCAATCTTTGCATTGTATTACGCACCAGAGTTTCGTTGCTTTGAGCTTTCCAGTCTTCAGTGTCTACAGCCCAGAAAAATTCAGCAACTTGATTCTGACGTAAAAAGCTTTTCAAAGCCGGAGTCGCTGAGCCATAAGGAAAGCGGAAGAAAGGATCAACCCAACCTAAAGTATCATAAATGGCTTGATGGCCTCCTCTGATCTCGGCAAGGGCACTTTCGTGGCTCACTTTACCACAGCCCATGCACGGGTGATTCACACTGTGTGATCCAATAGCGTGACCATCGGCGGCTACTTTTTTAAGGATGTTGGGATTAGCTCGAACCGCTTTTCCCAATGCGAAGAAAATAGCTTTCGCTTCAACTTCGCGCAAAGCACTTAAAATAGTCTCAGTATAAGCTCCAGATGGACCGTCATCAAAAGTCAAAATAACTTCTTTCGGACCGACATCCGCAGTTACTGCATAGTAGCCGTTAGAAAGATCTCGCTTTAGAACTGTGGGTTCAAAGCGGAAGTTATTTGTACCAGCTCCTGAACGTTGGCTAGTGTAGTAGTTCTCTAGATTATTTTGTAGAAGCTCCTGACACTCAGCTAAAAGGTCCCGATTTTCGGGGTTGGCAATTTCATGCTCGAAAACCGTTAAAGATTGCCCATCTAGCTGAGGTAAATGTTCACAGATCTCATCAGCTATTTTTTCTTTTTGGGCAGCGCCTTCAGCGGCCTCGGCTCTCCAGTTACTAAAGACATTTTCAGGGTGGGCTTCTGATGTTTCCCACGCCATTAAGTTGCTGGCCATCTGATTGGCTTTAACAGAGTTCTTAAGGTCTTGGCTGACTTTGTTATTACCGCAGCCGACAAGCCCTAGAAGTAAGGCGGACATCAAACCTATTTTTAAACCATAGGTCACAACGACACTGTGTTTATTGTTGTGTTTTTTACTGTGTTTGCTCTTTATATTCATGAACGTACCTCTTTATCTACGCTGGCTCATGTATCAGAAGTCGTGCCAAAAGCAGCTCTATTTAAGGGGAGGCTCATATCCAAGAAACTGACAAAGAGTTAAACAGAGGGCTGCAATAAGTCACTATCTGAGGTCTGATGAATATCAAAATTTCAAATGTTTGTTAGTTTTGTGTGAGTATATAGAAAATAATCGATTTAAAATGTAAAGTGAAAGGCGTAAGACAATTAGTATTAATAGGTGTTTCGATAATATGAACTCGATTCTAAAAAACAAGCAGCCAATAGCACTTGTGACCCAATGGGTTTTGCTATGGCTATTTTTAGGAGCCATCCATAGCTATCTTTTGAAACCCTTGTGGGGGTTGGATGGTACAAACTATCTGACGACATTGTACTACATACTGAGTGCGGCATTAGTTCTTTGCCTATATCGCGTGAAGTCTTTGCTGCCTCACCATGAAGATGGATTGCGCCAATTAGTTTATATGGGGTTATTCACGGCCGTGGTTATTTTTTTGGGGCATATAGCGAACGAACTGAGACCGATTAGTATTGAGCAGGCTAACTATATTAAAAGTGAGTTATTTTCTTTTCCTTTATTTAAGCTCAACACATGGGCTGTGAAATGGTCAGATGTGGCCTATCAACAGGTGATGTTGTTGGTCATTTTGTATCGTCTTAGCAGTCTTGAAATTTCAAAAAAAGAGATGGTTTGGTTGACCAGCATTGGATTCGCGCTCTTACATTTTCCACTTTTGATGTTGTTCGGTTGGAAAGGATTTTATTTTATTATTCCCAGTATATTTGCAGGATTTATTTTTACATATTTCATTTTGTATATGAAGCGTGGACTATTTTACTCTTACGCCGTGCATATCTCATTCTATTTGATTCTAGGAATGTGGATCCGAGAAGCGTGGACTGTATAGGTGAATTAGCTCTTTTTTATCTTTTGGCGAAAGGACACAGGGGTTTGTCCTGTGGCCTTCTTAAAAAATCTAGAAAAATAATTTGGATCTTCAAAGCCCAGTGCATAGCTGATCTGATTGATGGACTTATTGGAATATCCAAGAAGTCTTTTGGCCTCTAAAAGACAGCGGTTTTGAATAATGGTTCTGGCTGGTAAATTTAACGAGCGACTTAGACGCATAGATAATGCTTTCGCCGTGACTCCCAGTTTTTGAGCATAAAACTCAATCTGATGATGTGAAGTGAAGTTGTCTTCTACAAGTCTTAAAAACTGTTGAGCGTAGTCATCTTGTTTGAAACGTTGTCGAATAGTTTTTGGAATTCTACGATAAATCAAAAAAAGCAACTCAGCGACTTTAAAACAAGCCAGAGCTTCGTAGCCTTCTTCCTGTTTGTGAAGCTCTAGACGAGCACTTTCTACGAGAGTGAGTAGTTCTTTCCAATCGTCGTAACGATAGCGAAGATGATCAGGCAGGGTGAGCAAAATATTTTCTAAAACATTGAACTGTTGTAAAGAGTTCTGAATGGCTGGAAGTTCAAACTCGACAACATAACCTGTCGTATTGGGGTCTAAAGTCCACGAATGGATTTGCCCTGGTTTTAGAATAAAAATGGTGTGGGGTAAAACAGGATATTTTGTAAAGTCGACTTCGTGTGATCCTTTGCCTTTAGTGATAATGAGAATGTGATAGAAGTCATGTTTATGCGGAAAAGGAACTTTCGGTGTGAGGCGATGTTCAAGCTGATTCACACGAATTTTTTCAATATGTCCCAGCAGATTGCCAAAGGCCTGCATAGGATAGCGAATGTCAGATGATTTTGGCTTATTATGAGTTTTCTGTGCCATTAGGATTACTACTATGGGCACGCTCTACAGTTTTGGCAACGTCTCCTGTGATGCCAACCCATTCCGGAAAGAAAATCATTAAAACAATATAGGCGATAGTGGAAAAGAACATGAGTCCACCCACTAGAAACGCGACGATGACTTCCATATTTTCCATGCGGCCTCCTGAATCTAGCTTCTAAATCTAGTATATCAAAAAGAGCAAATGAAGACAGAGCTAAAGGTCCCAAAAGATAGCACAAACTCCACAGAAATGACATTTTGCTGATAGGTGGTTATTTGAAAGGGTTCTTAGAAAAAGAAATGGTGATACCGGAAGGATTCGAACCTTCGACCTATTGCTTAGAAGGTCTCTGCGTTATCCACCCGAACCAATTTCTAGTGTAATTTCGATGGATTGTCAATGCGGAAATGGTCCAGACGAAGGGACCGCATAGAAAATTGTGGCTGAGGCTTTGGGCTATTTTTGAAAGTCCAACAGTTGGGAGGAGTGGCCGAATTGTCCGAGTCAGTGGAGAATTAGAGGGGTATGTCGTGCACCTTAGTCGTCACCCCAAACGAACCCAAAGAAACCACCTTGAAGCGGTGGACGGAAATCTATGACCTTGTTCTTCGAGAAAAAGAACTGACGCAAAAACGCCGAGGGCTTCGGGGTTTTCAAAAACAGACGAAGGAAAATGTAAGGGGCGAAATCAAAAACGCCCGCAGTGGCGAGAGCGATGTTTTGATGATGGCTCGGCGGAAGAAATACACGGCGCTTGACCGCTTCCTTGTGTATCTCACCGACAAATGGGAAATGAGTTTTGAGACGTATCAGGTGATGGAGTTTATTTTCAGGGCTTCACTTCAAAGCCATGAACGAAACCTTTTTGATTACGGCGATAAGAATTACGCCGACGCCTTAAAGAAAGTAAAAGGAACTCCGCAAAGCAGATACGCAGAGATTTTGGAATTGACCCGACAGTTTTCGAAAAAATCCTTCTTCGGACTTGAAGACATCAGGCCGACAAAATTGGACCGGGTGAATGAGATAAACAAAAAACTCACCGCCCAAGTCTCACAAATCCAGTCGATACGGGAGCAACTGAGCGGCATCAACGGCGAGATTTCACTTCACCAGTTGAAAACGGCGTTAGAAAAGACGGCGAAGGATTTAGAGTCATGGGCGATGAAAAGTATTTTGGGCGAAGAGCAGAACTGGAAATTTCTTTCGTTTCAAAACGGGCAACTGGTGATGAATCACAGGGGCTTTTTGTATTTTAAGATTTATATTTTGGCTTTCATGGGAACTTACGGCGAGTATATCCAACGAAATTTTCGGGGACGAGGAACACGGATTTATCAACTGGCCGAAAAGAAATTGAACTTTGAATCTAAAAGACATTTTGATTTTCCAATCACGTCGGGCTTTCTTGACGGACGTGAACGCAGAGCCAACGACGACCGAGCGATGATGGAGTCCATTCCTCTTGATAAAGGATTTATGGACGACGCTTTGATGGACTATATAGTGGAACGCAATAGCGAAATGATTTCGGCGGGAGAACTGCCTTTTTATCTTTTAGGTCCTTCTAAAAGAAAAACGACGGCTTAAAACGGTCCGTCTTTCTTTTATTTCTCGTAAACAATTCAGCGATTTAAGTAAGAACTCGGACAGTTGGGGAAGCCCCCCAACTGTTGGCGTTTTTTAGACTGGTGCCCTCCTGATTTAGTCTCAAAATCAAGGAGGCGATATGAAATTATCAGCCAAGGGCAAACGCCCCGTCAGCAAAAAGACGCTAAAAGCCGTCAGTGGAACGAACTCTGCAAAGTTAAAAGTGGTCCTTTCCAAAACCGCTTATTCACCCCTCATCACCACGGCGGTGTTAAAGGCGGTCTCAAAAACCGTCTCCGCTATTGATAGGGCGTTCCTCAATGAAAGACGGATTGCCGTGAACCTTGGGGGCTTACTTGCGAAACTGCAAGGTGAGATAATTTCTCATCTGACGGTTTCAGGTCAGGCAAGTTCTTATCAAGCGAAAACGGCTTTCCGCCAATTCGTTCAAGTCCGGTTCAAGTGCGGGGAAACCTACACCAATGAATTGATTAGACTTGCGGAACGGCAAGACCTGCATCGTTTGGGCTTGCCTACTACGGTGCTGATTGAGTTGTCCCGTTTGGATGCCGTGAGCTTGAAAAAGTTCATGACCAAGCACCCAACGGCGGCACTTAAAAAGTTGCCGTTCAAGGAAATCAAGAAACTTGTTCGGGCAGACAACCCGAATAAGCGGGTTAAGATTTCCAAGTCAGATTCAAGTGATTCAACAGTGAATGTTAAGGTGATTGCCGAAAAAATTAAATCCAACTTTGATAAAGTTCGGGTTGAGTTTGACGGTGATTCGTCCTTGGACAAGAGCCTTGATTCGGTCCTTGGTGAAATATCCAAATGGTATTTAGATAAAAAAGTGGCCTAATCTTTGGCCCTTTTGAGCCCCCTGAGTCATCTCAGGGGGTTTATTTTTTCTTATGACGACTTTTTGAAAAAGTCCTCGTCCACATCATCAAGATTTTTGTAAATGTTGATGACCTTTTCGGGTTGGTCTTCGTAGTTGGAATACGAAGCCGATTTCCCTTCACGGGTGAACTTGATTTCACTCTTTTTGGCCACAGTGATTTTGTAGAGAAAATACTGAGTCAAAAAGATTTTTAGAACTCCAACGACCGAAATCAAAATGGCTGAGTGCCAGATGACGTCGGACAATTTTCCGACAATAAATTGATAGTCCATAACTTTAAGCTCCTTCCCATGTGTATTCGCCATTCGTGAAAATGGTGAGCACATGAAGTTTTGTTTGCCGTCTAACCTTCGAGTAAAAGAAATACTGCGATTTGATTGTTCGTTTCATAACCACCTCCAAAAAAAGGGCGGGGGCCCTTTTAGGCTCCCCGCTTTTGGTATTTACGACTGATGACGGCGTCCAAGAATTTTTTCGAGAACATCATCACCGTTTTTTGATTCAGGAAAACCATGACGGTATTCCCTTTCTTCGAGAGACGCACTTTCATCGGTTCAATGATGATAAGTTCGTCTTTGTATTGACCCGCTTGGGGTTGAGTTGCCTTCTTTTTCATAAAAACCTCCTCTGGTTTTCGTTTGTTGAGCCACTACGTTCACAAGCCCCTTGTGTAGTGGCGATAATTAAAACGCCCTGATGTCTGGAAATAAAAAAAATCAAACGAACGACGGTGGACAAAACCATGCCAAAAAATTTTTGGTCATGAGTTTTCGTAGAGCCGGAAGAACAAAATATTTCAAGAACAGAAGGGGTATTCAGGAGGATTTTTAAAAATAAGAAGGCGGTCCCCATTTAAGGAGGCATGAAAAAGAAGAACACAAAATCAAAGGCCCGAATGGAAATGACTCACGCTGATTGGATTACCGTCTATGGTTCGGGTTCGGAAAAACGGGGTGCGGAACTTTTAAAAATTCTCAGAGATAAAATCGGAGTGAAGCAAAACGAAAAGACCTACGCTGGTTTTGGTGGTGGTTGGTTCTTTGAACAATTCATTGACCGAGGATTCAGGCTTTCAACGAACGACGAGGGGTCGGCAAAGGTTGAACTGCAAGGGCTTTACTGGACGGGAGCGGTGGCAAAGCCTTTTGATGAATTTTTAAGAATAGCGGAAAAAATCAGGACGATTGAGGGCATGAGTTGGAAGCTCACACGGGTTGATGTGGCGGTTGATATTTTCGGCCTTGGATTATCTGACGCCTTCCCGAATCCGAAATCAAAACGCTATAAATGGGGTTTTGCCTTCAATTACCACGAACACCAAACGAAAGACCGCAACGGTGAAATGCTTTTCACGGGCTACACGATCCACCGCCAACGGTGGAGCCTGACGGTCTACGACAAACGGGTGGAAATCACGGACGGCAATCCCCACCCCATTAAGCAATCTTATTTTGAAACGCTGGCAAACGATGCCGAACCCATCACACGGGTTGAGCTTCGGGTGAAGAGTGCCGAAGCCCTGGTTGCCGTTCAAGGAGCCTTACAGACCGTCTGTAAGGAATCCGAGTTCTGCGAGGCCATTCTCAAGCACTGGGGCGATTATCACCGTATAAAGACCAAGAGCGGTCAAGACGAGTCCCGTTTCAAGAGGCTGTTCCGTGATTTTGACCCCCAGACCTTTGACCGAGTGAAGAAAGAAAAAATTGAGCGTCTTTACGACGATTTCAAGGAAGTCAAAATCAGGGACATGGTTCGTGATTTTATCAGATACGGAATCAATGAAAACAAAACCGCCGACGGCATTGCTCAGATATTCCAAGAACAAATGGAATGGTTGAAAGAAAACGGGGAAATCCCCGAAAGCCAAACCCTGCCCCCAAGCCAGAAGCCCAAGGCCGGCCCGTAAGGGCAAGGCCGCAGGGCTTCTGGCGGTGGTCGCACCTGTTCTATCAGGTGCGAGTGCGTAGCACGGGGGGCTCATCTTTTTTTTCAATAACCCGTCTCCCATTTATTTTTGTGACTCAATGGTGAGTCCAAAAAAATGCCAAAGGAGGCAGTTATGAAAATGTTCATGTTAGTTGAGGTGATTCTCTCTAAAAAATCAGTGAACCCAGAGAGCGGAAAGGTTGTTTACCAATCCTTTTTTAACAACGCTAAAAAAGTGATGGGTGAAGATGGGAAGGAAGGATTTTTGCCCGACACAGGCAAGGTGAAGTTCGACCATCCCTTGTCAAAAGGGTGGCACTTGTTGATGGTGAAGATTTCAACCTATCAGGGACAAGTGTTCTACACGGGTCTTAAAGAAATCAAAGATTCAAAAATCATTCAAGCATTGAGCGAGGGGGAATAAATGAAACGCCTTCGTCCAATGTTCAAAAAGTTGGAGGGGATTTTCTTAAAAGAAATCCCAGCCGCTGATGTTCAAGAAATCAGATACATGACCGAATATCAGGTCAATTACTACGAAAAGGTCGTGATTGAAAGACGTTGGCCTCTTTCAATTAGAGAGGCCCTTGATTGTGTGGACTTCGTGGTTCTTCACGAGCGAGACCCACGCTGTTATGAATACTGGCCCCGTATGGCTGAACTCTGTAAGCGAGCGATGGATTTTCTCAAAGCCAACACGGGAATTTGGGAAGACCCGATTTACGGTCGGGGATATTACGAAAAAGAAAAAACAGAATCCCGCTATGAATTCAAACACCGAATCCTGCGTCGGCACGCCGAGAGTTTAGGATTTGTAGTCGTTTAACTTTATCAGCCGAGGTTGAAGCCAATGGCCCATGTTTGTCGTAAAGACATTCATGGGCTTTGGTGTTTTAAATAGAAGATGTTTACTTTTCTTTAACAATCGAGCCATCGACAGGATTAAAGTAAATCTCAACTTTTTTGCCGTCTTTGTTTGTCCCGTAGATTTCGTAACAGGTGCCAGGTTGTTTGAATTTTGTAATTTTGTATCCTTCAGCCTCCACCTTTTTCTTAAATTCGGCCTCCTGCATCCACTTTTCTTTAGGTTCGTTTGTGCAGTCTTTTTTAGCGTAGGCCGAAGACGCTACGCCCAAGAGAGCCAGTCCAATTACGAGTTGTTTCATTTCGTTCTCCTTTTCAGTGGGGTCATTCCCATTGACTGACCCCAGTATCTTCATTTCTCTTCATTTTGGAAATAGGCCAAATGCCCTAAATATTTGAATTTGCTCCGGATAGACTGTTTGTCCAATGGACGAAACCCTCAATCCGAGTGAACTTTAAAGTATATGGGAGGCTGAAATGAAATCGAGTTTAGTTTATGACGTACCTACAAGACTTTTTCACTGGCTCTTCGCCGGACTGTTCCTATTTTCTTTTGTCGTTGCAAAAACGGTGGACGACGAATCGTTGATCTTCACCTATCACATGCTCTCGGGACTATTATTGGGATTCATCGTGTTATGGCGCATATTGTGGGGAATCATCGGGTCAAAATACGCACGGTTTTCAAACTTCAGTCTTAGGCCATCGGAACTTAAAGATTACTTTCTTGGGATTTTGTCGAATTCAAAAAAACGTTGGACGGGTCATAACCCGGCCTCAAGTTGGGCCGCATTATTCATGTTTGCACTGGGATTGGGTTTGGCTGTAACTGGATATTTAATGACAACAGGACACAAAGAGACCTATGAGGACCTGCATGAATTTTTGGCCAATGCTTTTTTGGTTGTGGCTATTCTCCATGTCGCTGGGGTCGTTCTTCATTCTGTTCGGCATCATGATTGGATTGCGCTCAGCATGGTGAACGGAAGGAAGTTAACTCTTGAAGGCATGGAAACCATAACCTCTTCTCGCCGCTTGGCGGGTTTGGTTTCAGCTATACTCGTATTGTCAGTAACATTGTTTCTCTATAATCGTTTTGATACGCAAAGCAGGACTCTTCTGTTGTTCGGTCAAAAACTCCAGCTTGGTGAGAGCGAAAAAGGGAGAAGCGAAGGAAATGACTTCGGCCTCCATAGCCAAAGTGGAAAATTAATCGAGATGAAGCACGATGACGATGATGACGATTAATTTTATGTGGTGTATTCTCGAAACGTGAGTAGAAAAGAGCGTTCAGTTATCATTGTGATTCTGGCCCTGGTGGCTTTGATGGTCGCTGCGGATATAATTACGGACACCAAAGAAGGGGTCGCAATTTGGCATGTCTTAGTTGAAGGCGGGACTGGCCTTGCGGCTTTATTTGGAATCTTCTATTTTCTCAAAGGGTCTTACGATCTTCGGCACAAACTTTCAGACTCAATCAGCGAAAATATCAAACTCAAAAAAGAGTCCGAGGATTGGAAAAGAGAAAGTGAAAAATACATTGAAGGACTATCTAAGTCCATTGACCTGCAACTTACAAAATGGGCCTTATCGGAAGCGGAAAAGGAAGTCGCACTTCTTTTATTGAAAGGTCTTTCGCTGAAAGAAATTGCAGAGGTGAGGCATACGTCTGAAAAGACCGCAAGAGTTCAGGCGGCTTCAATTTATTCTAAATCGGGTCTGGCTGGTAGGTCTGAACTTGCCGCATTTTTTCTCGAAGATTTATTACAACCTCAGAGCTTTGAATCTTCAAAGCCCCATGTGTAATACGTCGTTTGCAGACCGCTGACATTCGTTCACGCCAATTATAACTTCGTAAGTTCTTTTGCCCAATGAGCGATGTTTCGAGCCACTTTCAAAGAGGCTTCGATCTCTTCTTTCGTGAGCGGAATGTCCCCTTCTTGATAACGGCGAACCGTGGCGAACGGATTTAATTCCATGAGTTCAAAGCCTTCTGCGGGCATCTTATCGTCTGGCAAAAGGGCGACTAAAACGCCTAAGTCGTGAAGGAGAGGGAACGCAATTTGAAGATGAACCAACACCGACTTGATGTATTTTTCGACGGCCTGTTGAGCGATGAAAACAATGTTTTCAGGCCGTCCCGTGGTGACCTTAGAAAGTGCCAACGCTGAAGCCAAATCCCCTTCGGCAATTCTCAAAAGTTCTTGGGCGTATTCTTTGGGGAAAAGTTGTTTTTTTAGATTTTTCGTCATCGCAATTTCATTCCATTATGAAAAGCAACGAAGCAAACACCGCCAAAGTTTTTTCGTTCATCGAACGACTCTTTGGTTTTAAAAATCCAATCAATCGCAATGTCGGTGAAGCGAGCGGTGTAGACTTCCTTTTGAAGTTGTTTGATAGAGGCTTGGTCTTTGGTGACGATAATAAAATCCAAATCAGAATCGGCGGTGAAATTGCCGTAAACAGCGGAGCCGAACAGATAAGCCTCTAAAATCAAATCTTGAGAAGGGATGGAGTTCAAAACTTCCACGGCTTTTTGTTGAGCCCACTTGTTCATCTCTGGGTCGTGGAGCATTTTTAGTAAACCCATTTTGTCCACCTTTTCCTTTTCTTACAGACGGTCTGTAAGAAAAAAACTGGTGACCCCGCCAGGGCTCGAACCTGGGACCCTGGTCTTAGAAGGACCATGCTCTAATCCAACTGAGCTACGGGGCCACAAAAAGAGCAATAATATAACCTGAAATGGCAAGCGATAGAACTGCCTCGGCAAGAGTAGCATCTGGACGCCTCAGAAGTCACGCTAAATTGGCGTGACCACTCAAAAAAATGAAATCAAAGCAGATTGATGACGCTCCTTAGTCATCCAAGTCGGCCAACAATGGCGACAGGTTGCGGTCGTCTTGGTCGTATTTCATCGTCATTTGGTGCGTGGTGTGACCAGCCGCCCGTTGGACATCCTTCCAGTGGTGACTGCGGTGAGCCTCAGTGATGAAAGTTCTACGGAAGTCATGGGAGGAATGGCCAAACTTCGCCAGCACTTTGTTGACCTTCTTGGTTAGCGTGTTTGGGTGCATGGGAATAATCTGTTTGACCAGCGTCCACGCATCAACGGCGGTCATATTCCAGTAAGGGACCATGCGTTCGTTCGTCTTCACTTTCTTGCGCACGATTTGACCGCCCTTGACGCCTTTGCCCTGTTCATCGACCAAGACCGCATCCTTCAAAAATTTTGGTTTATCAAAACCCAGAGATTCACTGATACGAAGTCCAAAAGCCTTGCAGAGTTTCACGTTTGGGAGGACTTCGGGTTCCTCTTCTTCAAAGGCTTTTACGATTTTTTTGTAAGTCTCGGGTTGAATATATTTGGACTCGTCGTCTTCGCCTTTTTTCTTTCGGAGATAATTTATTTCTGCGTATTTCGCTCGTCCGATGGGTTCCAATTTTCGGGCGTTCGGCATTTCCGGATAAATTTTTTGATTCAAAAATTTCGTAAAGCGATTTGTTGTTGAGACAATACGCTTGAGAAGAGCCACCGACAAATCTTGTTCGAGAAGCCATTCACCCCAGTCATCCTCTTTGATATGCCATTTTGCGGGGTCGGGAATACCTTGCTTGATAATGAAATATTCCAGTGAATAACGTTGGAGCATCGACATCGGATTGCTGACCGAAGAATCTACGGTCGTTTGTTTTTTAAGGTATTTTTCAAAGGCAGTAAGAGACCTAACATTCACATAAGCATGGTCAAAGTTGTAGCGTTCTTCCGCCAGTTTTTTCTCAGTTTCAAAAGTCGCATTCAGTCGTCGCAGGAGTGCCGTCAATTCTTCGGGACTCATGTGTTTATAATGTTTTGCGGGGTAGCGGTTCCATGTGGTTTTGCCGTTCACCTTGCGGCTTCTTTTGATAGATGGATGACCACCTTCCTGAACAAGATACCATCGTGACCATTCGCTGACTTTTTGCGGTTCCGCCACTGGTGCGGGTTTGACGAGTTTCAATTCTCCCATCCTTCCATCGTAAAAGCCCTCAGACGGAAGATGGAGGCCAGTTGGATATTTGTTATCCAACTTTGGCCTTTGGTTTTATCCAGCCAAAAGAGCTAACTATTTGATTTTATGATGGATTGACAGGACTAAAGTCGGGAAAATTCAGACTTAGAAGGCAATTGCTCTATCCAACTGAGCTACGGTACCACGGATTGAAATCAAAACTTAAACTAACAAAACTCGGCCTGACAGTTAAGAACTTTTTTGTGCACTGTATCCGTAAACAGGGCCTGGCACCCTAACGGAAGACCTTTTGCTGCAAAAAGGCGCAGAAAGCAACTCCGGTCAGGACTACATACCAGACTGTCAGGAGCCAGATCAGGAAGATGGGGAACGAGGCCAAGGAGCCGTAGATCGTATTGTTCTTGAAGACTTTGACAGAAATCCAAAGAAACGAGCTTTGCACCAAGGCCAGCATAATACCAGCTAGGGCGGCCGAAATTAAGGCCGGCCACGTGTGAACTTTGGTGTCGGGCATAATTTTATACAGAGCAAACAGCAGAAGGCAGATCCAAAATAAAAACAAAAACTGATGATCCCAGTTCTGAGGAGCTTGGCTAAAGAAACTAGTGGATTTTAAACCAGTAAAAATCGCCAGTGTCAGTGGAGCCGCCAGAAGGACCATCCAATGAAGCCACATGCGCTTGTAAACAGGTTTATTAATTTTCAGTTTCCAAAGCTTGTTGAAGGCAAAGTCCATATTACGGATGAGCCCTAAAGAGGCGAACATTAAAAACAATCCCCCAGAAATCCCCAGCGTTGAAGGCTTCACATTTTGTAGAGATTTTCTGATAAAGCGAGTGACAGTTGGGCCTGTTGCTTCTTTCATATAATTCAGAAGCACACCTTCCATCTTAGGATAAAGCTGATCTAAACCACCCACATATTGAAAGACCGCAAGCACGATGACCATAAAGGGGATGATCGATAGCAGGGTAGAAAAGGCCAAGCTCGAAGCCGCAAAACGGATATCATTCATTTCGTCATGCAAGCGAGCTAAAAACTTGAAGATCAAAGAATAAACCTTTCCTTCACTTGGTATTCAGGGCTGTCCGCTTTCTTTTCAACACTGGCTAGATCACAGTAAGGGTCGTGTTCGAAGTACAAATAACTAGTTTTCGTATCCGTCATTTGCAAGACTTTGGCTTTTTCTTCTATCAGAACAAGAGGGTTGATGTCGTACCCCATAATCCATGCAGAGCGCACGTGTGTGCTCGTTGGAATGACATCACCACAGTAGATCAGTTGTGTTTGCTCATCTTCTATTACGACAACTTGTTGTCCAACAGTGTGGCCATCTGACACAACCAATGAAATATTCGGAAGATAGTTTTTTTGCGAGCCTTCAACCAGCCTAAGAACTCCAGCTTCCATTAGTGGGACGAAGTTAGGTTTAAGGTAGCTGGCTTTTTCACGAACATTGGGTTTCAGCGCATTTTCATAATTACTTTTTTGTACGTGATAAGTGGCTTTGGGAAAGGTCGGGACGATTTTGCCATCAGTTTTTCCGTCTTTGGCACAGGTGGCTCCGCCCGCGTGATCAAAGTGTAAATGGGTGAGGATGACATCCGTGATATCATCCGGTGTTAATCCCAAAGCGTTCAGTGAAGAGAGTAAAGAAACTCCATCGCCTTGCACTCCGTACATTTCACCGAATTTAGTTCCCATTTTTTCGCCGTACTTAGCAATAAAATCAGAGCCATTGCCCGTATCAATGAGAATATTGCGACCATTAGATTTTAACAGCAGCGCGCGCGCTTCCATCGCAATACGATTTTCACTATCGGCAGGATTTGTTTTTTGCCACAAAACTTTAGGGACAGTCCCGAACATAGCGCCTCCATCTAAGGCGAACAGGCCTGTAGGAACGGCTCCCACAGCATAGGGACCAATTTGAAGTTTCAATTTCGTTAAGGCTTCAGTTGTTTTCATCTTCACCTTCCAGATCCTGTAAGGTTACTGGCGCTTCGGCCACTTCATTTTCTTCCGTCATATCGTCTGGTAAAACAGACGGGTCAATGGTGCGAACCCACGAGATATAACTTTTGTAAATTTGCTCAATCGGTCCCGGCTGATGAACGGGGCCGATATGAATGGTCAACTTACCCGGTTTTGCAAAGATCGCCCCTTTAGGCCACAACCGAGAATTTCCTTCGATGAATAAAAACAAAATTGGCGTATTCGTTTTTTCGGCGAAAATACTGATACCGCGTTTGAATTCTTGTAGCTTTCCATCTTTGGTGCGCGTCCCTTCAGGAAAGATAATTAACCACATACGCTCGAGTTGTGTTAGCAATGTTAGAATCAACTGAACGGCTTCGCCTTTTCTATCTTTGCGATCTATGGGAATGGCTCCCAAACAGTGCTGCGAGAAAAAAGTAAAAAGCGCATTTGAAAAAAAGTAATCCTTCGCCGCAGCCATATAGAGGTCCATCCAGCGATTACGTGGAATCGAAGCTGCAATGGATGTGGCATCTAAGTGGGACGCGTGGTTCGAGATAATGATTAACTTTTTGTGCTTTTGGTAAAGCTCTTGGAAGTCTCCACCTTTTACATCTAAGCGAATATAAAAAGTATAGAACCAATTTTTAAGAACCAAAGACCACAAGAAGCGGATAACGCGGCTACTGAGGTCATAGTGGTGTGTGAACAGAGGTAAATGCTTCAGGTAACCGGGAAGCTTAGTCCACTGTTCGTTTTGGTAATTCCACTCTCGCATTAGTTAAGTCCTAACATAATGAAGTAGTAGATTGGAGCAACGAAGATCAGGCGATCCATACGCTGTAAGAAGTCTCCACGGCCAAGGATGAAACCACTGACGATTTTAACTCCGGCATCACGGCGAACCACATTCATGACCATGTCGCCAATCACACCACCGAAAGAGGCGATCAGACCAGCCGCCAGCCAATACTTATCACTGCTGTTCGGAAGAAGATGGCGCATACCATAGGCAAGTAGGATCGTTAGCATGATGGAAACAATCGTACTGAGCCATGTTCTTTTCGCACTGATAGCACTGATGATTTTAGGGCCTTTGAAGTAACGACCGATAGCTAAATTGGTATTGTCGCAGAACTCAGTCAGAATAACTAAGTACATGACCTGATAGATTCCGTTTTCAAAATTTAAGATCAGTCCTAGATGCATAAACGACCAACCTAGGAAGATAAACCCAAGTAGTGTTAGTGAAATATACTGAATCATATTGCGGTAATCGCGTTTCGCTAGTGGAACAAGACACGATAAACCCAATACGCCCATTGGCAGCGCATTGTAGACAGCGAGATTGTTGAACTGACTGAAAATTCCTAAACCAAAAATCCCAGCATAACAGATGTAAACGAAATAGCTTTGGTGAAACATCCCTAAGATTTGAAAGTAAACTTTTGCACCATAGATGGCGAGCAACGTCAGAAATAGAATAGGAATAGGAGCATTCAATCCCAACATCCCAAACATCAATGGCGCCCAGATCAGCCAGCTTTTGACTGATGCCCATGCCATCGTGAAGTAAGAAGTTCTTTTTTTAAGTAAAAAACTGATAGCGGCTCCAACGAAAATTGTCAGTAGCACGATCAGAACAGTTTGGCGGTAGATTGGACTTTCCCAAGCCGCCGGTTTTGTAAAGGCGTTCATCCAGTTATTCATAATTGATATCCAGTTCCTTAATCTTTTTGTAAAGACTTGATCTGGATATTTTAAGAAGATCACAGCATTTATCAATATCTTTAGTTTGAGATAGGCAATAATCTATGAACTTCTTTTCTTGGGCCTTTAAAAAGGCATCTAGACTCTGATCTAATTGCATGCGTGTAGTCGAAGCTGAATAAGAATCGCGCAGTAACAGTTTTTGTACATCGCTATCACGGATAACTGGCAATGGAGACGTCAAAATCAGCTGCTCACAGACGCGCTTTAACTCACGTACATTTCCGGGCCATGTATAACTTTGCAGCTCTTTTAGCGCGGACTCATCAAATGATTTATTTCGCTTAGGTCTTTCTGCTTGCAAAAATGCCTGAGCAATATCGGGGATGTCTTGCGGTCGTTGATTCAGTGGTAAGATTTCGATTCTGTGGGCAGCAAGACGAAAATAAAGGTCCTCACGGAATTTTTTCTCAGCAAGTAATTGGGACAATGGAATATTACTGGCGGCGATCACACGAACGTCGACGTGCTGAACATCTTTGGCTCCGACTTTGCGAATCTCACCTGATTCTAAGAACCGCAAAAGCTTCGCCTGTTGTGTAAGTGGCAGAGCTTCGATTTCGTCTAGAAATAAATCTCCGCCGTGAGCAGCTTCGGCGAAACCAATTTTATTACTGTCGGCTCCGGTGAACGAGCCTTTTAGATGTCCGAAAAACTCACTTTCGAAAAGATTTTCAGTCAGAGCTGAACAATTGACAGAGATATAGGGGCGAGATCCCTCTTGTTGATTTAACAGGCGCGAGACCACGTCTTTACCTGTACCGGTTTCACCTTCAATCAACACATGGGCCTTTTCACCCTTAAGCTCAGCTACTTTTTTGCGAAGAGCTTCAGACGCCGTAGACGAACCAATCAACTGAGCACGTGATAGGTTATTTTCGTACGTAGCGAAACGCAGCCACCAGTAGGCTTCGATTTTTTCAAGGACGGCATTGAGTTCGTCGGCAGAAAGAGGCTTGGCTAAAAAGCGTTGGGCTCCAGATTGGATGGCTTTTTCCATCAAGGCGCGGTCCAAGTTTCCGGACATGGCGACAACTTCCACCTGCGGGTTTTTCTTCACCAGTTTTTGTACAACACTAAGTCCATCTGCTGGGGTAGGAGGCTCCACCTCTAAATGCATATCCACTAAAGCGGCATGAAAGAAGACATGGTCTGGAATCAGGTGCGGAGATTTGGCCACATAGACCTTGTAGGAATCTGGAGCAACAAGGCGTAATGAGCTAGCTAAATGAGGATCATCTTCGACAATCAAAAGGTTGAGTTTCTGAGGTTCTGACATGATTCAATATCGTAAACATTTTTTGGATTAAAAGGCACTTAATATCTTGTCGGTTTTGGACTAACATTGATACTATATATTGCGATGCGCATATTACTTGCTGAAAATATTCATAGTGTAGCTAAAGAAAAACTGATTGAAGAAGGGTTCAAAGTTGATCTGTTGACCCATGCTCCATCGGAAGACGAGTACAATCAAATTTTGCAGAATTACGATGTTCTGGGAATTCGTTCAAAGTCAGATATCAATGAACGCATTTTACAAAATAATCAGCATCTGCTGGCGATAGGTGCTTTTTGTATTGGTACAAATCAAATCGATTTGACCTGTGCAAATAATTTTGGAATTCCGGTCTTTAATGCTCCTCATAGTAACACACGCTCTGTGGCTGAATTGGTCATGGCTGAAATGATCGCGCTATCGCGTCAACTCGGTGATAGAAACACATTGGCTCATCAAGGTGAGTGGGTGAAATCGGCTGAAGGTTCACGTGAAGTGCGTGGCAAGACTTTAGGAATTGTGGGTTACGGACATATTGGAAGTCAGGTCAGTATTTTGGCGGAAGCTTTTGGTATGAAAGTTATTTTCTACGATATCGTGAAGAAACTTCCTTTAGGTAATGCGCGTGCCACAACACATTTACATGAGCTTTTGAAAGAAGCTGATTTTATCAGTTTACATGTACCTGAAACTCCCGAGACGATGAATATGATCAGCTCTGCAGAGCTAACGACGATGAAAAAAGGAAGCTACGTGATCAATGCGTCCCGCGGTACAGTGATTGTGATCGAGGATTTAGTGAATGCACTGAAATCGAATCATATTGCAGGCTGTGCCTTAGACGTGTTTCCGCAAGAGCCCGCGTCGAATAAAGAAAAATTCAAATCTCCGCTACAAGGGTTGAAGAATGTTATTTTGACTCCTCATATCGGGGGCAGTACGGAAGAAGCGCAGTACGCGATTGGTCTTGAAGTGGCTGAAAGTTTCCGTAAATTTATTCGCTATGGAACGACAGCGGGGGCTGTAAATTTTCCGAACGTAGACTTAGGGGCCAAAGACAAAGTCACTCGTATTATGAACGTGCATCGTAACGAGCCGGGTGTCTTGGGTGAACTCAACGGGTTTATCTCGGAAGCGAAAGCCAATATCCAAGGACAATATCTTTCTACAGATCAAAAAATCGGTTACTTAGTCACAGATCTCGAGCTGGATTGGGCGACGACAACAGCCGAGCAATTGGCTGCTAAATTTGAATCTTCAAAACGTAATATTAAAACTCGAATTGTATTTTAGGTGTTAGGCCGTATTATCGGCCTAGATCACTTTTCCTGGATTCATGATGTTATCAGGATCGAAAACTTTTTTGATCCCTTTCATAATTTCGATTTCTTCTGGTGAACGCGTGTAGGTTAAGAATGAACGTTTCGTAACGCCGACGCCGTGTTCTGCTGAAATACTACCAGCTTGTTTCTGCACAGCTTTGAAAACCATTTCATCCACTTTACGGCATTCGGCGACGAATTGTTCTTTCGTCATGCCTTCAGGTCTCAGAATGTTGATATGCAAGTTGCCATCACCAATGTGTCCGAACCAAACCACTTCCCAGTTCGGATAAGCTTGCGACAGCACTAAGTCCAAATCGACGATGAAGTCAGGAACTTTTGAAATAGCAACAGCTACGTCGTTTTTATAAGGGGAGTGAACGGAAAGAGCTTCGCTGATATCTTCACGATAGCGCCAGAAAGTTTTCGCTTGCACCTCTGACTGCGAGATCACTCCGTCCAATAACCAACCATTCTCTAGGCAGCCTTCAAAGACAGACATGATATTTTCTTCGGCCTTTTCTGAAGCGCATTCCACTTCGCAAACAACGTAGAAATCGGCCACAGTCTCAAGTGGGCGAGGTAAACCTGTCGAGTGTAAAACGTGTTTCAAAGCTTTTTCAGAAAACATTTCGTAGGCTTGTAGGGCACAGCGATTTTTAAATTCCGAGTAAACTTTCATAACACTTGAAAGTTGGTCTAAGGCAAAGACTAAAACTTTTAGTTCAGGAGGCTTTGGCGCTAACTTGATTGTCGCTTGGGTGATAAAACCTAAGATACCTTCACTGCCGACAAATAGATGGCGAAGATCTAAGCCCGTGGCATTTTTAATAAGACCATTATTCAAGTTTAAAACTTCTCCGCTGCCAGTGACCACCTCTAGGC
This sequence comes from Pseudobdellovibrio exovorus JSS, assembly GCF_000348725.1. NCBI lineage: Bacteria > Pseudomonadati > Bdellovibrionota > Bdellovibrionia > Bdellovibrionales > Pseudobdellovibrionaceae > Pseudobdellovibrio > Pseudobdellovibrio exovorus. Next base: position 1,876,267 of record NC_020813.1, on the reverse strand, counting down.
CTACAACCCAATCACGCGTTAGACCATAGCGAACAACCTTAATACCACCAGCGTTTGTGGCGATATTACCACCTAGCTGTGATGAGCCGCGAGCGGCAAAATCAACGGGGTAGTAAAGGTTTTTAGAGCGAGCAAACTCTTGCAGACTTTCTGTGATAACTCCGGGTTCAATTTGAACAGTAGAGTCCGTTTCATTGAAGCTTAAAATGCGATGCATTTTTTCAAATGAAACCACCACTTCTCCGTTAAGAGCGCAAGCGGCTCCACTTAATCCTGTGCGTCCACCAGAGGGAACTAAGGCGATCTTGTTGGCACGAGCCCACTTTACAATGTTGACGACATCTTCTGTGGATTCAGGAAAGACGATGGCTGAGGCTTTAATGTCAAAGTAAGTTGTCCAGTCTTTACCGTAGTACTTCAAAGAGTCGGTATCGGTTTTGATCTGCTCGGCTTTAAGTGGTAACGATGACAGCTCCTGCATCGGGATGTCCTTTCGGATTACTTCAGAGTTCTGATTTTAAAAAATGCGTACAGAGGACATAAGCCCCATGCTGACGTCAGCAAGAGGTAAAGCCCAACAGGCCAAAACCACATAGGTCCACCAGCGATGGCATAACTGAGTAGTCCTACCGCTAGAAGAAATCGAATGGCACGGTCCCATAGGGCTGTATTGCAAAGCATGGCTTAATTAGTTTTTAAGAAGGCTTTGTAATTCGCCGGCTTGGTACATTTCCATCATAATGTCGCTGCCACCGATAAGTTTTTTATCAATGTACAATTGTGGAATTGTGGGCCAGTTGCCGTAGTCTTTAATGCCTTGGCGAATTTCTTCGTCATCCAAAACATTAACATCTTTAAACTCAACGCCCATATCTTGTAAGATAGCCGTTGCACGTGCAGAGAATCCACACATTGGAAATTGTTGAGTGCCTTTCATGAAAAGGACAACTTTGTTGCTGTTAAGTAGCGCTTCGATTTTTGTTTTAGCATCTGACATGTAGAACTCCTTAAAATATTTTTTAAAACTTAAAATTTATTGTTTAATTGCGGTTCTGATCGATAACGCATGAACTTCGCCTGTTTTTAATTCAGCGGCGAAAGCTTTCATGACATGCTGGTGTTGTTCGATACGAGTCAGACCTTGGAAGGCCGAACTCTTCACGCTGACTTCCCAGTGGTCAGCAGTACCAGTCAAATCAATGACTTCAATTTCAGTGTTAGCATCAGCATCGGGGTAAGCCTGAATAAGGCGTTGTTTCATTTCTTCAATTTTCATACTAATGTAGTAGCAAAAATTAACTTTTTGAGCAACTCTTGTAAGGTCAACTATGTGGTTTTTAGCGTACTTTATACTTCATTTAATCGTTTATAGCGTGGTTCGCCTTGAGTTCCTGATATGGAATTGGGCGTCTTTAAAGACTTTAAGCCTATCTGAAATTCTATGGGCCTTTTTAAATGGCATTCGATTTGACCTGTCAGTACTGGCTATTTCCGTGGGACTTTGTTTTTTAGGCCTATTGGTTTTACCGCGTATTTTGCGTTCCGTCTGGATATGGTTCTTTATTCTTTTAAACGCTACGTTTTACTTATTGAATCTTGCCGATGCTGAGCTCTTCAATTTCACAGCGAAACGCTTTTCGGCCTCTTCCTTTTTCTTAGTGGGTGAGGGCAGTGTGGGAAATTTAATATTCCCTTATATTCCACTGGCGACTTTTTCTATCTTGATTGTTGCCGTCTACATTTACCTCGCTTACCGCATCAGTTCACGTTTTACCTATGGATGGGACTGGAAACGCCGTGGAATAGGAATTTTTGGTGTGTTGGTTTGCGGGGTGTTGTTTTCACGCGGAGGACTTCAGCACAAGCCACTGACCTTTGTGGACGCGAAGCTTTTTAATAGTTCCTATGCGAATAATCTGGTGTTGAATTCCACTTTTACTGTGGTGAAAAGTTTGGGTAAAAAATCGTTAGTGCAAGAGCGCTTTTATGAACAGGATGAAATGCTGGCACTATTAAATCCTCAAAACTTAAAGCCAAGCCCGATTAAAACAGAGCGATTAAATGTTGTATTAGTTATACTCGAGAGCTTTTCCAAAGAATATCTGGCGTTAAAAGATCCAGAGGTGGCGCCGTATTTCAATCAGCTCCGTTCGCAGTCGGTGGATTTCCCTAGAGCCTACGCGAATGGGCGTCGTTCGATAGAGGGCATGGCTGCAATCCTGTCAGGAATTCCGGCGCTAATGGAAGAGCCCTTTATTAACTCTGAATTTTCGGCGAATGAAATTATTGGTTTGGGCACTCTTTTAGGCGCGCAGGGATATCATACCAGTTTCTTTCATGGTGCAGCCAATGGCAGTATGCATTTTGATCGGTTTTCCAAAAGTGTCGGTATTGAAAACTACTTTGGTAAGAACGAGTACCCTCATCAACAAGATAATGATGGAACATGGGGAATTTATGATGAGCCATTTTTGCAATGGACCTGTGGGAAGTTAACTGAGTTCTCTGCACCATTTTTTACGACGATCTTCACCCTATCATCACATCAGCCCTATAACTTGCCAGAGGCTTATCGTGGCGTTTATCAGGATGACCGCCATCCGATACTTAAAACAATTCGTTACACGGATACAGCCCTACAGAAATTTATGGCGTGTGCGGCTCAGCAGCCATGGTATCAAAATACGCTCTTTGTCTTTACAGCCGACCATACGGGGCCAGAGTTAGGATCCAACCCATCATTTTCAGATCGTTACTCAGTGCCATTGGTTTTCTTTAGCCCTGCGGATTTGAATTTGAAGTCCATAAACACAGATCAGTGGGCTCAACACATTGATATTTTGCCAAGCCTTTTAGAGATTCTGAATGTCCCTTATAAAAATAAAAACTATTTGGCTCGTAGTTTAGTGCAGAGTGGTTCTAAGTTCATTGCTCTCTACTCGGATGGTCACTATGAACTGTTGGGGGATGTAAAAGATTCCGAGCAGCAGCTAAAAGCCGTGAAGCAATACTTCAGCGAGGGACTTTACGACAATCGACTTTACTATCCTGCTAAATAGGATTACATAGCATCTATGTCGGATATCTATTTTGCTCCAGCCAGTGAAGCACATAAAAAGAAAGAAAAGGCCAAGGCGCGTGAGTTGCGCCAAGGAAGCTGGTGGAAGCAGGTTTTAGGAAAAGGTATCTGCTATCACTGCGAACAAAAGTTTAAGCCTGATGAGCTAACCATGGATCACCTGATTCCGATTGCTCGTGGTGGAAAGTCAGATAAAAAAAATTGTGTTCCTAGTTGCAAAGACTGCAACACGAAAAAGGGCTATAAAACCCGCGCTGAAATGGCCATGGAAGAGTTGGCTTCTCAGCAAAATACGGACGACGATTTTGAATCCTAATTAATTTGTATGACGGCGTGAAAGCTGAATCCCAATAGAGGACGCAGTTAAAACAATGGCTCCAGCAATTTGAATCGGCAAAAGGGCTTTGCCTAAGAAAATCCAGTTAATCATCACAGCACTTAAAGGAAAGAACATTTCCGCAATCGCACTGATATGAGCTGGTAAACGGCTTAATCCACGATAGTAAAGCGACATTCCCAAAAGCCCTGAAAGTAAAACCATTGCCGCAACCTTAAGATAAACATCATAAGAAATCTCTGTTGTCGGAAGACTAGATTGGCTGAGGCAGAACACTAGTAAAAATAGAAACCCTAAGCTGAAACGGCCAGCCATGATTTCATTTTCGTTAAAGCCCTCTGTTGAAAGTTTTTTCCCGAACACAGTCGAGGCTCCCCAGCCAATAACAGCCAGCAAAGTTAAGCCGTATCCCAGCAGAGCGTGCGAGCCCGTTTGAAAGATGGGGGAGTTTGTCGTCATCCACAGCGGTGATATATCAGGATAAGAAATAAGGAATACGCCTATAAGGGCCAGTGCGCTCAGAGCAAAAAAACGTCGACTGAACTTTTCCTTTAAAATAAACACCGACAATAAAATAACGACGATAGGTTGCAGTTTTTGTAAAAGGATAACGAGCGAAGGGTTGATAAGAGCAAAGGCCTGAGTAAAAGCCAGTGTGCTGACGGCAGAACCCATGACACCGATAACAAGGAACGAGGTCAAGTGGCGTACATTCATCTGACGGAAGAATGACTTTGTTTTAAAAAGCAGAGGTACAAAAATAATGGTCAGTAGCGCATGTTCTAGAAACACCATGGTGTCTGGTCGTAATGAGGCCAGCAGGGGATAGCGAATCAGTGTGTCGAAGGACCACATTAATGTTCCCAAAATAATAAAGATAAAACCCATGGCACTGAACTCCGTTAGTGGCCTGTCACTGTACTGGTGGGGTTTTGTATTGCAAGGTGGAGTTTTTAAAAAGCGAATATTTTTGGCTAGAAATAAAACTCTTTGGTTTAATATTTCTTAAAATCTGTGCATTTCAGGTGGTTAACGCGGCGCAAATACCCTGAGGGCTTGATTTTAAGGGGATGTTGCCCCTTGAATGAAATGTAATTAACTGAATTAGACCTCAAAACATCCATGCTCTTTTGTTGTAAAACAGGGGAAAAACAGCGTTTTTTGAGGCTCTTTTTGACCTAAAAAGGGGTTCAAGTGAGCAAAATCACCAAAAGTAGTACAGCTGAGTATTTTGCAAAAAACCTGCAACAAGTAGGATTTTCTTCGCCGTTGAAGGCGGTACTCACGACTTTAAAGGAAGCGGTAGATAACTCTTTAGATGCCTGTGAACAACATGCAATTTTACCTGAGTTACAAATTGAAGTGACTAAAGTGGGAACGGGTTCCACTAAGAATACAGATCTTATTAGAATCGTTGTTGAAGATAATGGTCCGGGTATCGAAGCGGACGATTTAACAAAAGTATTCGGTGAATACTTAGCTTCTTCTAAATTTGGTCGTGGACAGTGTTCCCGTGGACAACAAGGTATTGGTATTTCTGCAGCAACAACATGGGCGCAGATGACGAATGCTAAAGGTGTTCAAGTTATTTCTAAAACTAAAAATATGCGCAAAGCCATTTCGGCTCAGATCGATGTCGATATTAAAACAAATACAGGCATCATGCGTAATAAAGAAACTTTAGACTGGAAGAAAAACAACGGAACTCGCGTTGAGTTTTTAATGGATGGACGTATCCAGCTAAATGGTGATGGCGGTCTTTTGACTTATATCGAAGGAACTGTCCTATTGAATCCTCACGTTTCTGTAGAATATAAACTTGGGGATGGTGATTGGATTAAGACAGAGCGAGTCAGCACACAGACTCCAGATATTCCACAGGCCACCTTGCCACATCCTCATACGTTTAAACTAGGTGAGTTTATCACTCACTCTCATCTGTATGGAAAAATCACATTATCGAAGTTCTTACGCACGGGGTTTTCTCGTATTTCGGACCAAGCGTTAACTGATTTTGTCAAAGCGGGTATGCCGAAGTCTCTATTAGAAAAACCGCTGACATCTTTAAGTGAAGAAGACTTTAAGAAGGTTTTCCAAGCGGTTCAGGCAACCAATTTGATGGCTCCTTCAACTAAATCTGTTTTGACTGTGGGTGAAGAGGCGCTATCAAAGTCTATCAATCGCTTAGGACAAGTGGACTTTTTCTCGGTGGTGACTCGTAAGCCAACGATCTGTGACTTTAAGCCAGTGGTTGTTGAAGTTTCATTAGCTCGCTTTATTAATCGTGGTTCTGATGACCAACCGGTTCAATTATTGCGTTTCGCGAACCGTGTTCCCTTACAGTTTGATAAATCTGGCTGTGCGATCACATGGGCTATTGAAAGCGTAAACTGGAAATCTTACGGCTTAGCACAACCAAAAGAGTCATTGCCATTGGGTCCGTATGTATTTGCGGTGTCGGTGGTGTCTCCGTTTATTAAGTTTAAGAATGCGTCTAAAGAGACGATTGATGCTTCGGATGAGTTGGTAGAAGAAATTCGTCGTGCGTTGATGCAAGCGGGACAAAAACTTTCCCGTCACATCAAACACGAAATGAAAGAAGCGGATCTGGAAAGAAAATTAGCTCATATCGAGCAATTTGGTCCGATCTTAGTTGAAAAGTTAGTGGCGATTGCGGGAGCTAATGAATCTCGTCGTAAACGTGCGGAAGAGGGCTTGAAGAAAATCTTAGGCCGTGATTCAGATGCGGCGATGAGTGATTTAGAACAAGCGCAGAGCAAGCTGGAAGAGCAAAAACGTAAAGAAGCTAAAAAGTTGGGAACAGAAGAAGATTTGGAAGCTTTAGAAGATGTTCAACCGAAAAAATCCACTAAGAAGAATAAAAAGTAGGTAGCAATGGCTTTACTAAAAGTACGTGATTTAAATTTAAATATTCCAAAAGAAGCGAAGAACCTAGCTGAAAAAATGTTGAAGGACTTGGAAAGCTCAAAACGTCCTTACCTAGAAGCTGTAAAAACATCGCTAGATAATTCTAACTACAACGCTAAAGTGGGGTTCTTAACTCCGGGTGAGAAAGTTGTTCGAACCGAGTTGAATGTATCTTCAGTACAAAAATTAGCCCGTGTGGTTTTCATGCTCGAGATTTTGTTGCGCAATTTAGATATTGGCGCAGTCAATACGAAGCGTGAATTGTACTATATCTGTAAAGGTCTCATCAAAGGCGACTCTCGTTACAAGCCTTTGGACTTTGATGACCAAGGTGAATCAGACAGCATCATCGACTTTATCGGTGATATGTTAGAAGTTTATCGTGAAGAACTAAACTGTTTCGCCAATGATCGTGGTGGTCAAACATACTCGCAACAACTTATAGTAACAGAAGCTCTGCCAGACGGAGATAAAGCTGTTGTGGATCTATCGACATTGGGAACGTCACCGTTCCAGCCGAAAAATAAACCTCAGTCTTTAAAGCTTAAGGCGAAAAAGAAAATTGATTTTTGCCTTGTGGTTGAATCAGAAGGTACGGCGGGTACTTTGCAAGCGATGGGGTTCACAAAACGTAATAATTGTATCTTGATGGGTGCTCAAGGGGTTCCATCTAATGGTGTGCGTGGCTGGTGTAAGTTGATTGAAAATCAATTAGATGTACCGATGTACTTTTTCGGCGATCTGGATGCGTACACATTGCAAAATATCTTCCGTACATTAAAAGCCGGCTCTGCCGCTTCATTGATTCGTAATAGTGATTTCAGTGCGCCGAATGTACGTTTCTTGGGTGTATTGCCTGGGGATGTGAAGAAATACGATTTACCTCACTACAAAGTGAAAGAATCTGATCCAGCAGAAGCGCGAGCTTTGAAAAAAGCGAAAGATGCTTTAGAAAACGATCCGTTCTTCCGTGACAAAAAGAATAGAGAATTGGCGGATATTTTAAAATGGTTAATCAAAGAGAAAGTCCGTTGCGAGCAACAAAGTTACTTCTCGGTTGACCCAAAAGATCCGATCAAAACAGAAAAGATCATCTTAGAGAAAATCAGAAAAGGCGATTACGTCTAAAAGATCTGGGGCTGCAAAAGCCCCATTTTTTATGTACTCTAGCTACAATTCGGAAGCGAGTGCCTGCATTTGCTTCTGGAACTCTTCAATCACAGGTAGCTGAGAAATATTCTTTCTAGAAATCAGTTTGATATGACGACGAATATTGGGACTTAGAATTAAGATATTCTTTTTCGGCATTTGCATTGTTTGGGCAATACCCAAGGGAACCAGTCCATGACCGAATCCTTCCCTAACCATTTGCACGATAGCCGCGAACGATTCTACATGCAGCAATTCATAGTTTTTTAATTTGGGATGCTTTAGGATTTTCTCTTCGAGGTCACGCCAAGAGCCTGAGTTTTTTTCAATAGTAATAAGCTTTGGCTTTTCCAATTCTGTGTCGTGTGGACTAGTTAGAAGCACTAGCGGCTCTTCTAGGATAGTGGTCGAGACCATCTGAGGATCGTGAGAGGTGGTGATACAAAGACCCAGATGATATTTTCCAAGCTTGACGTTTTCTTCAACCAGCGTGCTGCGGTGAACGTGAATTTCAAATTCGGCATTTTTGAGTTTTCGCGCAGCTAGGCGAATGAGCTTTGGCCCCCAAGAAGCCGCTACTGAGTCCGAAACCCCAATCGAGAACTTGCGGCTTTCGTTATCTGTTTCGAGCTGTTTCAGGTTTTTGAGTTCTGACATCAACCAACGGGCTTTATTCAAAAAGGAAAGTCCTTTGGAGGTCAGCTTCACACGGCGACCATGGGGTTCAATCAGTTTAAACTTCAGCTCATTTTCTAAGGATTGGATGCGCTTACTGACAGCAGATTGGGTCAAGCGCAGTTGGGCTGCAGCTTCGCTGATTGTTCCCGTTCTTTCTAAGGCTAATAGGGCTTCTATTCCATCTAACACGACAAAGGTCCTTTAATATATTCCTTATAATACTACATTATATTCCTATTATTCAATTTTTTCTGGAATAAATATAGCCGATTCTACCTGCGTAATTGAAAACTAAATAAGAAAGCAGGCACATGGCAAAAATCGAAACTAGTCCAGAAATGGTTAAAAAAGTCTACGAAACAACTCGCGCGAAAACAGAGGTGATCCGCAAGCGTTTAGGCCGCTCATTAACTTTAGCGGAAAAAATCATTTATGGTCACTTAGATGACCCGCAAAACCAAGATTTAGAGCGTGGAAAAAGTTTCTTGTTGTTAAGACCAGATCGCGTGGCGATGCAGGATGCGACAGCTCAAATGGCGATTTTGCAGTTCATGTTAGCTGGAAAATCTGAAGCGGCTGTTCCTTCAACTGTTCACTGTGATCACTTGATTCAAGCTTATCAAGGTAAAGAAAAAGATATGGCGGCCTCGAATATGTCGAACAAAGAAGTATTTAACTTCTTAGCGACAGCTTCATCTAAGTACAATATCGGCTTCTGGAAACCAGGCGCAGGGATCATTCACCAAGTTATCTTAGAAAACTACGCTTTCCCAGGTGGTTTGATGATTGGTACAGATTCTCATACACCGAATGCCGGTGGTTTGGGTATGTGCGCTGTGGGTGTTGGTGGTTCTGATGCCAGCGACGTTATGGTGGGATTACCTTGGGAAGTTAAAAATCCGAAACTGATCGGTGTTCACTTAAAAGGTAAATTAAATGGCTGGACGGCCGCAAAAGATGTGATTTTGAAACTTTGCGGAATGTTAACGGTTAAAGGTGGAACAGATAAAATCGTAGAGTACTTCGGTGAAGGGGCAAACTCATTGTCATGTACTGGTAAAGCGACCATCACTAATATGGGCGCTGAATTAGGTGCGACGTGTTCGGTATTCCCATATGATGCGAAGATGGCAGCGTACTTGGCGTCTACAGGACGTAAAGAGTTAGCAGCTATCGCAGATCAAAATACAGATATCTTAACTGCGGATGCAGATGTTGTAGCGAATCCAGCAAAATACTTCGACGAAGTTTACGAAATCGATTTATCAGCTTTAGAACCACACTTAGTTGGTCCTCATACTCCGGATTTAGCTCGCCCAATTTCGAAAATTGCAGAAGAGGCAAAAGCTAATGGTTGGACATTGAATCTTTCAAGTGCCTTGATCGGTTCATGTACGAATTCATCATACGAAGACATTGGTCGTTCAGCGATGATTGCAGAGCAAGCGATGGAAATCGGTGTGAAAATGAATCAACCATTCCTAGTTTCCCCAGGATCGACTCAAATCCAAAACACGATCACTCGTGATGGCCAGATGAAAACATTCGAAGCTGTAGGAGCTACCGTTTTAGCGAATGCCTGTGGACCTTGCATTGGACAATGGAAACGTGATGACGTGAAACATGGTGAAAAGAACACGATTGTGACGTCATTCAATCGTAACTTCCGTGGTCGTAATGATGCAAATATGGAAACACTGGCTTTCATTGGTTCACCTGAAATGGTGATGGCATTGGGCTTAGCCGGTCGCTTAGACTTCAACCCGATCACTGACGAGTTAGAAGGTCCAAAAGGCAAAATCAAATTGAAAGCACCTCAAGCTCCAGAGCTTCCTGAAAAAGGTTTCGTGCCTGATACAGAAGGTTATCAAAAACCTGAAGGGGCTTCTGCTGTTGTGGATGTAAATCCAACATCAGACCGCTTGCAGTTGTTGTCTCCGTTTTCTAAATGGGATGGCGGTGACTTTGTAGATCATTTAGTTTTAGCGAAAGCTAAAGGTAAATGTACAACAGATCATATCAGCCCAGGTGGTAAATGGTTAAACTACCGTGGTCACTTAGACAATATCTCGAACAACATGCTATTGGGTGCAGACAATGCCTTTATCGCAGGTGAAATCGGTAAAGGTGTAAATCAATTAACTGGCGAGAAAAAAGAATTCGCACAAGTTGCTCGTGAATATCAAAAAGCGGGTAAACCTTGGATGATCATCGGTGATGAAAACTATGGTGAAGGTTCTTCACGTGAGCATGCTGCTATGTCGCCAAGATTCTTAGGTTGTACTGCGGTGATTACAAAATCATTTGCGCGTATCCATGAAACGAATTTGAAAAAACAAGGCGTATTGGCTCTGACTTTCGTAGACGTTAAAGACTACGATAAAATCCAAGAACAAGATCTTTTAACAATTCGTGGATTAAACGACCTTGCACCAGGTAAAAATCTGGTCTTGGAGGCAAAACACGCGGATGGTACAGTTGACCAGATTCCGGTTAAACACACTTACAATGCTGAGCAGATCAAATGGTTCAAGGCCGGATCAGCTCTGAATTTGATCCGCGGGGCATAAGCAAAAGGAAAGATATGAAATCTTTTATCGCTCTTATGGTTTTGTTTTCAAGTTTGGTGACGTTTGCTGATAGCGATCGTCATCTTATCATGGTGAATGGTTCTGCAGAAAAAACTGTAGAGCCCAACATGGTGATTGTTCGTATTGAGTCTTGGGCTAAAGCGAGTACAGCGAAGAAAGCACAAGATCAGCAGGCAACTCAGTACACTCAGTTTAAGAACTCTTTAGATCGTTATAAGATCAAAAAAGAAGATGTGAAAACTGAAGGTTACTCTGTAAATCCTGAGTACACTTACGATCAAAAAACACAAACCAACCGCATTACAGGATATCGTGTTAGCCATAATGTCTCTGTGATCTATCGTAAAACAGATGATGTGGGTCAGTTCCTTGATGCAGTGGTTGTGAGTAAAAATGAAAGCAGCGGTATTGGAATTCAAAGCGTGGCTTGGGATTACGATAAGAAGGCAGAAGTTGAAAGTTCAGCGTTAGGGGATGCGGTAAAAAATGCGCGTTCAAAAGCGGAAGAGCTAGCAAAGGCAGCCGGAGTCAAAATAAAAGCAGTGCATAAAATCCAGCATACGTCTTACGCACCGCCGACACCTCAGCCTATGTTTGAAAAGGCCATGATGATGCGTGCAGCATCAGATTCAGCGGTTTCAACTGAATTGTCGTCAGGTCAAATTAAAGTAAGAGTCGATGTTCAAATGGAGTTCGAAATCTAGTTTTCAGGTTGAGTCGAGGTTGTGTCATTTAACATAACTAAGGCTTAACCGAATCTTAACCAGAGTTCCTCTAGACAGTTTTCTAACGTAGTGGCATGTTTTTTAGCGGGCATTTCGCCCATAACAAAGGAAAAAACATGTCACTGACTAAATCAGTTATTACAAAAACACTAACATTAATCACCGCTATCACTTTGAATGCAGTTGTTGCTCACGCAGCGGTTGTGCCTCATACAGATGCGGCAAAACACTACGGTCAAAAAGTAACAATCGAAGGAACTGTTGTGGCGACGTCTTGCGATGGTAAACGTTGTTACATCAATTTTCATGAGGACTTCCGTAAAGCTGTATCGGCTATTATTGAAACGGCTGATATTGCTAAGTTCTCTAAAGCGGCTGAAGCAACAGCTCAGCAAGCAGATTTAGATAAAGCTTACAAAGGTAAAAAAGTTCACTTAACGGGAACTGTGACTGAGTACAAAAGTAAAGATGCAAGTAAGCCAAGCCGCCCACAAATGAGCTTGACGTCTCCGGCTGATATCAAAGTTGTTAAATAATTAGATCATGTTCATTCTAAGGCTGAATCTATTCTGGTGGATTTAGCCTTTTTATTTCTAATGCACTGGCCAGATGTAGGTTGTCTGCATCGATTTCTTATCAAAGATTTCGTAGATCTCAATCACCGAAGATTTCTTCTGCAAGCGATGTTCTTTTATATAGTCTTCAGCTTTTGGATAAACTTTTAGTGGACCGATACCTGCCGCACCAGAAAAAATAGCCACAACGGCTTTTGTCTGTGGGATCTCATCGGCTTGAAAGCCTTCTGGTAAATTCGTTTTTAATTTTTCAAAGGTTACGTTTTCTTCTTCGACTAATGGATCAATCAAGCAACCACCACGAGAGTTCAAGCGACCTTCCTCTACGATAGAGGGATCATCAAAATATTCCCCAAAGCTCAGGCGACATTTAAGACCATTTTCTTGCGCCCATTTTTCAACTTCTTGAATGTTCGCGACAATTTTATGATAGGGACCTACATGGGATTTATAAATAATGGTGTAGGGACCGCGTTCATCTTGTTGAATGGTGACTGACTTAAAAGCACCTGTGTATTGCATCAGATAAAGTAAAAATAATGCGACCCCTAATCCGACAGCATAGAAGATATGTTTTAACATAGACTATTTAACCCACTTGATAGAACAGCCCATAGATGGAGTCTGTGGGCGAGAGATTGGTTTTTCTTGAGCCAGCTCTAAAACCGCTTCGTAAAGCTCGCGGGTTTTAACTTGCGATGCATCTTTCCATGAGTCATCTAGGCGTCCGCGATAAGCGAGCTTTGCATTGTTATCATAAACAAAGTAGTCCGGAGTGCAAACCGCTCCAAATGTCTTAGCTACTTCTTGAGTTTCATCGTGTAGATAAACAAAAGGATAGGCTTTTTCTTCAGCGCGTTTTTTTAGATTTTCAAAACTATCATCTGGATAGCTAATCGCATCGTTTGCACAAATCGCGACAACATGGATATCTAATTTTTTCAGATCATGTCCTAAAGTAATCAGGCGATCTTCAATAGCTTGTACGTAGGGGCAGTGGTTACAGATAAACATCACCACCAATGGTTTTCCATTTATAAACTGAGATTGCGAATAAGTCTTTCCATCCGTTGCTGGTAAAGAGAAGTTAGGAATATCTTGGCCAAACTCATTTACTTCCGGTGTGTAGATAGGCATGAAAGCTCCTTATTATAACTCCATCCAAGAGATCTGTTTTGATGGGGTACTTAAGTTTCCATTCTGATCTAAGGCTGTGTACTGTTCTTTTAAAAGAGGGTGTTTATTGAGGGCGTGTAGCAGCGCTTGCGTGCTAGTACTATTCATCGCTTCATGTGCCAGCTGTAAAGAAAATGACATCTCGAAAACAAGTCTTTCTAAGAATGCAATCCAGTCTTCAGCGAGTAAAGGTACCGATTCTGGCAGCTCGTGAACTAATGAAGTTGCAGTAGAGACATTCTCAGGTGAAGAAATCACATTAAGCCCAAGTCCCACAAGTAATCGGTGGTCTGACCCTTGAGAAAGGCTTTCTAAAAGCAAGCCAGCTACTTTTTTGTTGCCGATATATAAATCATTCGGAGCTTTTAAATTCCATTCTAAGAAGGGCCATGTCGCCACAGCCGCGCGATACAGAGCCAGTCCCATCATTGGAGCCGCTGTCGGATGTAGAGCTTGCTCTAACATAAACGACCATGTGGAAAGAAGTTGTGATCCGCTTCCGGCATCACTCCATGTATTCTGTCCACGCCCGCGTCCTGCGGTTTGGTGATCAGTTACATACAGAATTAAATGTTCATTAAAAGCTTCTTCCGAGAAAGCTTCTGTTTTAGCTTTTAAATTCGTACTGTCAATTTTAGGAAAGTACTGTGACGAAATTTTTTGAGCTTTAGCCCATTGAGCGGTAACTTGACCGATACGGATATCACTTAAAGGTGAGTCTTGCATTATGTTCCCCAGTCAAAGAGCAGGCTGACATCCGCAGTTGGAGCCGAGTGAGTCAATGCGCCAACCGAGATAAAATCCACACCTAATTGCGCCACAGATTTGACTCGAGTTAAGGACATATTGCCACTGGCCTCTGTGCGAATTGTTTTAGGAATAAGTTCTAAGGCCATAGTTAAAGTGGCATTGTCCATATTGTCTAATAAAATACGCTCGACATTTAATGAAACACATTCACGTACCTGTTCAAGGTTAGACGCTTCTACCTCTAAAGGGAGCTTGCTGTATTGACGAATACGCTCAACAGCTTTTGAAATTCCGCCCATTAAGGTGATGTGGTTGTCTTTGACTAGAATAGCATCGGACAAATTAAAGCGATGATTTAAACCACCACCATGTTGAACGGCACGTTTTTCTAGTTCACGTAGTAGCGGAGTTGTCTTGCGAGTATCTAAAATTTTAGTTTGTGTGCCTTCAACTTCTTTTACAAATTTTCGAGTCAAAGTGGCGATACCAGATAGGCGGCCCAAGAAGTTCAAAGCCACACGTTCCGCTTTCAGCACTTGTAAAAGATCACCTTCGATAGAGCAGATGTTTTGTCCTTTGTAGACAAGGTCACCCTCATTGAATTGCCACTTAACGCGGGCTTGGGGCTCCATAAATAGAATGGTCTCTTCAAAAGCATTGGCTCCCGAAAGAACTAGGTCTTCCTTGGCTTTAAGAAGGGCTTCCCCCATCTTCGGTTTCATTGCTAAAGATTCGGTCGTGACATCACCTGAGGGCATGTCCTCTTTCAACGCGGCTTTAATAAGATCTAAAGTTGTCATGTGTTCTTTTCAATTCCCTGCATAAGCTTGGCTAGTTCTTCACGGACTATTTTTTCCGTGATTTCAGGAATAACCTGCCAGCAGATTCTTTCGGCGATATGGCGAATTTCTTCGCGCATTAATTGTTCGTCAAAACTAGAGTGGTTTTTTTGCTGTAATGTACTTTGGGCTTTATGACTGGCAACAGGGGAGTCTTGTAAATAAGTGCGCACCTGATCATTCAGCTTTTGCTGTAAATCCGTAGAGTCATCACCTTTTGAGTTGATCACTTTAACTTCTTCAAAGTCTCCGAAGTTTTCAGTCTCGATGACGAATTGATTTGTCGGAGCCGCACTCCACTCATCCGTTTCAGGGACTGGCTTCACTGGATTTAGATTCACTTTAGCAAACTGATCGGCATCGTCCACATCAGTATTTGTAGTGGTACCATCAATTTGATAAGTGGGAGTTTTACTAACCTCTGCACTTTCTGCGAAACTTGTTCTTTGGCGTACAAAAGTATCGGACTCTTCAAAATCAGGAAGATTGGGGTGATTTAAAAAACCCTTTAAAGGGAAAGTTTGAAGCTTAGGAACTAATCGCTCAACCAAGTTACGGATTGTTTCGGCTTCGAATGGCTTTTCGATAGAGCCATCAGCTTCGGACTTCGCATATTGATTGGGATCCAGTTGCATGAAACTGCTCCACATCAAAATCACAGGGATATCTTTAGTCTCATTGTGCTTTTTGATTTCGGCGCAGACTTCGTAACCATTCTTTTTGTTTAAAAGGATGTCGGCTAAGATAATGTCCGGTTGAAAGGTCTGGGTGACAGACAACACATCGATTCCAGTAGGAACCGATTTCACCTCGACGCCATAGTCAGACAACACCATTTGGATCGCCTTTTTAATGGTCGAGCTTTCATCTGCCAGTAAGACACGCAAAGCCATACTTAAGTACATATCACAATAGCAAATGAGTCAAGATCAAGGCATGATAAATCGATGTTTGCTCGAATTGATCGTTATCTTCTAGGAATCTTTTGGTCAGCCTTTATGGCGGCCCTTTTGATCTTTTTAACCTTATTCTTAGCGACCGATGCGATGACGACGCTGGTGAAGTACAAAGAGATCAACACGGCAGTTATTCTGCAATACTACGCTGTTTATGCTCCCGAGATCATTTACAGGATGCTTCCTATTGCCTGTGTGGTAGGCACGGTTATGACGATTTCATCGCTGAACAAGGGCAGTGAGTTGGTGGCCTTATTCGCGTCGGGGATGAGTTTGTTCCGTATCTCGCGCGTGATCTTTCTTTCAATTTTTGTATTGAGCATCTTTTCATATTATTTAAGTGATCAACTGATGCCGGCGTTCAGTCGTCAGAAAAATTTCATTTATTACAATGACATGGAGCGAACTCCGGGCCGCTTCCAAACGATTAAGACGAATAAAATTTGGTATCGATCAAAGAACTCTATTTTCAACATTAAAACACTCAATACAGATGGAAATAAAGCGCAAGGTCTGACGCTTTATTTCTTCAATGACAAGTGGGATTTAGTGCAAATGCTCACGGCAGATTCGGTTTTAATGAATGGACGCCAATGGATTTTAAAGCATGGAACAGTGACCGTTTTTGATCAGTCTTCGAGCTTCCCTTTAAATGATCGCTTTGTCGAAAAAACGATTGTGATGACGGAAGATGCTCAGGATTTGCGAAGCACAGGACAGACTTCAGATCTACTCACGCAAGCAGAACTGTCACGTTTTATTGCAAAAAATAAGGAAGCGGGTTTGGACACCATTCGTTATGAGGTGGACTTCCATACCAAGTTCAGTTTTGCCCTTGCGGGTCTGGTGATGAGTCTTCTAGCACTTCCATTCTGTGTAGGGCAGGCGCGCGGTGGTGGCGGCATGGTGAAGAATGTCGGTATCAGTATTGGCCTTGTGGTGGTGTATTGGATTACCTACAGTACATCGCAGACGATGGGACAACATGGGCAATTAGCTCCTGTGCTTGCTGCATGGATGCCCAATGTGGCTATGATGGCTTTAGGGATATTCTTGTTGTTGCGCTCAAATCGTTAATCGTCTAAAAATAAGCTATGAAATTAGAGATTTTGACCTACCCCAATCCCATACTGCGCGAGGTTTCTCAGCCTGTTACTGAATTTGGCCCTAAACTTAAAAAGTTAGTGGAAGATATGTTGGAAACAATGTACGACGCTAGCGGTATTGGTTTAGCTGCACCTCAAGTGGGGGAATTACTTCAGGTATTGGTCATCGATACACGTCCGCGTGATCCCGAAAGTTCACGTTATGAAAATGACGATCAAACAGAACTAGAAAAGAAAATCAAACAGCCCTTGATTCTGATTAATCCAGAGATCATCAAAGGTGAAGGTAAGACTACTTTTGATGAAGGCTGTCTTTCTGTCCCCAGTTTTTATGAAACAGTAGAACGCTACGAAAAAATCGAAGTGAAAGCTTACGATGTTGATGGCAAAGAGTTTCACTTGGTGACCGATGGTCTATTGGCCATTTGTATTCAACACGAAATGGATCATTTAGCGGGAACGCTTTTTATTGATCACATCAGCTTTACAAAAAGTAATCGTATTAAAAATCAAATCAAAAAGAGCGGCTATCCAACACGTGAAGAGCTAGCGGCTAAAAGATCTGAGCGAAAGAAAGATCCTGTTAAGGCATGAGCCCCGTTCGCGTCTGTTTTTTAGGGACACCTGACTTTGCGGCGACACATTTAAAAGCGTTGCTAGCTGATAAAAATTATCACGTTGTTGGTGTGGTGACTCAACCGGATCGTCCTGCTGGACGAAAAATGCAACTCACACCATCTGCGGTGAAAGTGCTGGCGACAGAGCATCAATTGCCTGTATTAACTCCAGAAAATTTACGTAAAGAGCCTGAGGTTTTCGAGCAGATCAAAGCATGGAAGGCTGATGTTGCCGTCGTTGTGGCTTTTGGACAGATTTTATCACAGGAGTTTTTAGATAGTTTCCCCCATGGCGCCGTGAATGTTCATGGAAGCTTATTGCCGTTATGGCGTGGGGCGGCTCCCATTCAAAGATCTATCGAGGCCGGAGATACAGAAACAGGTGTCTGCTTGCAGAAAATGGTGAAGAAGTTAGATGCGGGAGCTGTCATTGGTGAACGCAAAGTCGATCTAGATGACGCCATCACCGCGACACAGTTGTATGACCGCTTAGCCATTTTAGGGTGCGAGTTATTAGCTGAAGACTTAATTCGCTATGTGCGCGGGGAAATTGCCTTGACGGAACAAGATGAGTCCAAAGTGACTTATGCTGCCAAAATTGAAAAAGAAGAAAGTTTATTAAGCTGGAATCTAGCGGCAAAGACAATCCATGACCGCGTCCGTGCCTTCACTATGGGGCCGGGGACTTATATCATGTTTCAAGGTAAAAGGCTGAAAATTCATCGCACTCGTGTAGTGGATTTGAATACGACAGGAGTTGCAGGCCATATCGTGAATTTATTAGACCATGAAGTCCATATACAAACCGCTTCGGGAGTCTTAGCACTGCTCGAAGTACAGCCGGAATCGAAATCACGCTTGGCTGTTTCGGATTTTTTAAAAGCGAACACTCTTAAAAAGGGGGACATGTTTGTCTAACGATACAAGCGTGCGCTCAAATGTTAAAATAGCTCCGAGCCTTTTATCTTCTGACTTTGCCGATTTAAAAAATGAAATTGAAAAGGTCACTCACGCCGGTGCTGATTGGTTACATGTAGATGTGATGGACGGCAACTTTGTGCCTAACTTGACGTTGGGAATGCCAATTGTCAAAGCGATGAAGCCCCATGCGAAAATTCCATTGGATGTTCATTTGATGATTGAAAAACCAGAGCGTTACATCGAGCAATTTATTGCGGCTGGTAGTGACTATCTGACTTTACATGTAGAATCTACGGATGTTTTGGAAGAGTCTTTGAAAAAAATCAAAAGTCTTGGAGCCAAGGCCGGAATTACATTAAGACCTAAAACCTCTTTAGAAAGTATTAAGCCTTACTTGCACTTAGTGGATCTTGTCTTAGTGATGACAGTCGAGCCGGGTTTTGGCGGGCAGAGCTTTATGTCAGAGCAAGTGCAAAAAATTAAAGACCTTAAAAACTGGCGCGAAGAAAATTCGGCAAATTACCTCATTGAAGTCGATGGCGGTATAGCTGCAGGAACAGCGCAAACATGTATTGCTGCTGGAGCCGATGTGCTGGTTGCGGGTAGCGCTGTTTTTAAAGGCGAAAAGACAGTCGAAAACTATCGTCAAAATATTCAAGCGTTGAAATAGGAGTGATCATTATATGAAAAAATTTATCTTAGACGGACATTCGATCACCATCGATTCTTTATATGAAATGACTTACGAAGAAGGAAAATTCGAACTAGCCAGCGATGCGAAAACTCGCATCAAGGCTTCCCGTGATTACATCGAAGGCCGCATTCAAAATGGCGATGTGATGTATGGTGTGAACACTGGTTTTGGTGCCTTTTCTTCTGTTCGCATTTCTGATTCTGAAATTGAGCAATTACAGCGTAATTTAATCCGGTCTCACTCTATGGGGATCGGCGAGCCATTCACAAAATTGCAATCGAAAGCGATGATGATCTTACGCGCGAATACCTTAGCTAGAGGTCATAGCGGCGTTCGCATCGACGTGATTGAAAAAATTTTAGAATTTTTAAATCACGATGTGATTCCTGTTATTCCTCAACAGGGCAGTGTGGGGGCTAGTGGTGACTTAGCTCCATTGTCTCATTTAGCTTTGGCTTTAATTGGCGAAGGAGAAGTCTGGGGCGAGAGTTTAAAAGGTGTTAAACCTTTAGAGTTAAAGGCTAAAGAGGGATTGTCTTTGATCAATGGATGTCAGGTGATGACAGCGGTTGGTCTTTTAGCATTGTATGAAGCCCGTGACCTTGTGAAGTTGGCAGATATCGCCGGAGCTACATCGCTCGAAGGACTGCGCGGCTCAAGAGGTCCCTTTGATCCATTGATTTCAGCAGCACGTCCCCATGCTGGAGAGGCTCCTACAGCTCGCAATTTAATGAAAGTGATGGATGTTAAAAGCGAAATTTCAGAAAGCCACGCGGTGAATGATCCACGTGTACAAGATGCCTATTCTTTGCGTTGTATGCCTGCGGTTCATGGCGCGACCAAGATGGCATTATCTTATGCTATTAAAGTTTTAGAAACAGAGGCCAATTCGAGCACAGATAATCCATTGGTTTTTTCTGAAGCAAAAAAGATCTTATCCTGTGGTAATTTCCATGGAATGCCAGTAGCCCATGCTCTTGATTTTGCGGCTATTGCGGTATCGTCCTTAGCTAGTATTTCCCATGAGCGTATTTCAAAATTTATTTCGACTCAGATGAGTGAGCTTCCTCCATTTTTAGCTCCGAATGGCGGCTTGAATTCAGGACACATGATTGTGCAAGTGGCGAGTGCCAGCTTGGTCAGTGAAAATAAAGTATTAGCTCACCCTGCCAGCGTGGACTCTATGCCGACATCGGCAGAAAAAGAAGATCACGTTTCAATGGGAACAATTGCTTCACGTAAATTTTCACAAATTGTTAAAAATGCACAGAATGTTGTGGCGATGGAGTTTCTATCCGCGACACAGGCTTTAGATATGTTAGCTCCTTTAAAGCCGACTGCAGGAGTTTTTGCGGCCTATGAAAGTGTTCGTAAAGAAGTTCCATTTGCCAAAGAAGATCGTATTTTTGCAAAAGACGTCGAAAAAATTCGTCAATTGATTCAGAACCGCACTCTATTATTAGCAGTAGAAAAAGCGGTAGGACCTTTAGAATTCTAAAAATTATCCCAGAATTTTTCTAACATCCTCTTGCGTATTTAAAACGCGCAAGAGGCCTTTGTGTTCAGCACGGATAAATCCCTCATTATGAGAATGCTCAAGATACTGAAGCAAATGATCGTAGAATCCAAACTCATTTAAAAGATAAATTGGTTTCGAGTGTAACTTAAGCTGTGACCATGTGAGGATTTCGAACATCTCGTCCAGAGTACCCATTCCACCCGGTAGAACTAAAAAAGCATCAGATAAATCATACATCATGCGTTTACGATCATGCATAGTTTCCACGATGTGAAGCTTGCTGACTTTGTAATGGGCTCTTTCTTTTTCAAGTAGGCAATTGGGAATAATACCAATGACCTCTTGGTTTTTTTCAAGGACAGCATTGGCAATTTCACCCATAACACCCACTGTAGCGCCGCCATAGACAAGGCCGACACCATGTTCAGCAATCAAGCGTCCCACAGATTGGGCTTGTTGAAGATATCGGGGAGAATTGCCATTTGCTGAACCGCAAAATACACAGAGTCGTTTTATTGGGGTATTTGTCATAGGTTAATTCTAGCCTTAAACGCCTCTTCTTGCTATGGTTTTTGGGTTACAAAAAATGCTCATTTTTTAAAAAGAGAGGTTCTATGTCTCAGCCATCATCGCCATCAGCATCTACATCACAGAAACGCGTGATTAAAGCTCCTACAGGCACACAGCTTAATTGCAAAGGCTGGTTGCAAGAGGCGGCCTATCGTATGATTCAGAATAACCTTGATCCGGCTGTTGCTGAAAACCCAGATCAATTAGTTGTGTATGGTGGCATTGGAAAAGCAGCTCGTAACTGGGAATGTTATGACAAGATTTTAGAGTCATTAAAACAATTAGAAAATGATGAAACTCTTTTGGTGCAATCAGGAAAACCTATCGGCGTTTTAAAAACCCATGCTGATGCTCCACGTGTTTTGCTAGCCAACTCGAATCTTGTTCCTAAGTGGGCGACGTGGGAACACTTTCACGAACTCGATCAAAAAGGTCTTATGATGTATGGTCAGATGACTGCGGGCTCATGGATTTACATTGGAACACAGGGGATCATTCAAGGAACTTACGAAACGTTTGCTGAAATCGGACGCCAGCACTTCGGCGGTAGCTTAGAAGGAAAAATCATCTTAACTGCTGGTTTGGGCGGAATGGGTGGAGCTCAGCCCCTGGCGGGAGTCTTTGCTGGAGCCACAGTTTTAGCGGTAGAAGTTGATCCTGCCAGTATTGAAAAGCGTTTAAAAACAAAATATGTCGATGAGTCGGTAACGAGCATTGATGAAGCCATTGCTAAAGTTAGACAGTATGCGGACAATAAAGAGGCGAAATCAGTGGCCTTACTAGGTAACATGGCCACGGTGATTCATGAATTGATTGCTAAAGGATTTACTCCGGACATTTTAACAGATCAGACTTCAGCCCATGATCCATTAGTAGGCTACATTCCAGAAGGTTATACAGTAGAAACGGCGGCAGAGTTTAGAGCGCGCGATCAAAAAGCATATCTGGATGCAGCTTATAAAGCCATGGCAAAACACGTTGAAGGTATGTTGGCGATGAAAGCTAAAGGGGCCATCACGTTTGATTATGGAAACAATTTGCGTGCTCGTGCGTTTGATTACGGCGTGAAAAATGCTTTTGATTATCCGGGATTTGTTCCGGCATACATTCGCCCACTTTTTTGTAAAGGCAGTGGGCCATTCCGCTGGGTAGCGCTTTCTGGTGATCCGAATGATATCAAAGTCACGGATGAGGCGATCAAAGAATTATTCCCACACAAAAAAGATTTAATTCGCTGGATGAATATGGCTGCCGAGCGTATTCAGTTCCAAGGGCTTCCAGCGCGTATTTGTTGGTTAGAATACGGTGAGCGTGAAAAAGCGGGCTTGTTACTAAATCAATTAGTGAAAGAGGGGAAAGTGAAAGCTCCAATCGTTATTGGTCGTGATCACTTAGACTGTGGTTCTGTTGCGAGTCCTAATCGTGAAACCGAAGCGATGAAAGATGGATCTGATGCGGTCAGTGACTGGCCGATGCTCAGCGCGATGGCGTTAGTGGCCTCGGGATCTACTTGGGTTTCCTTACATCATGGCGGAGGCGTCGGGATGGGATATTCTCAGCACTCAGGACAAGTGATTGTGGCTGATGGAACTGACGCCGCCGCAGCTCGTTTGAAACGTGTATTAACCACGGATCCGGCAATGGGAGTCTTCCGTCATCTAGACGCAGGATACGAGTTAGCCCGTGAAGTGGCTAACTCGCGTGAAGTCAAAAGCTGTTGGTTGTAATTAATTAGGACTGAGAATTTAAAATTGCATCAGTCCATGTTTTAGCTTCAGCAAAACATGTTTCAAATGCAGGGTTTGCCCAGTTGTCCTGATTGACGAAATAGATTTTATCGTCAACAGGTTGACTGATTCTTTCTGGTAAACCACGTGCGATCCACGACTTCTGCGACAGAGGAACCGAGTGTCCCCAGCGAGTTAAGCGGATGCCCGCAACATTGCTATTGTTCAAACCAAGACTTGGTAACAAGTGAGCCACATCATCTAAAACTTGCTTGCGATGTTTATCGTGCGCTACTGGATTAAATAAGAACTGGCGAGCTCCATCGAATGGAAGCGGGCGATAGATCGTCAAAATCGACGAATCACCTTCATCATGGGCAGCCCAGTCAGCAAAGATCATATCAATCGCTGTGCGATCCCAAGGTTGAAGTGGGCGTGGCGCTTCAGGCACAGTGCCTTTTAAGTTAAATAGATCGTAACCTGGTGACGAGATTTTCGTGTTCAATAAGATGTTAGCCACGATATAGCCACGATGAGTAACATCAGACATCGCTTTTAATTGATCTTCTGGGAGTCCTTCTGTCACACGTTTGGATACGTATTTCGGACAAGCTTGGATACATTTATCACAAGTCACTTGCACCAATTGACCTTCCGCATTTTCGTAAAGCACGGAAACTTTGCCGTTATCTAAAACTTTCACTCGCATTACAAATGCGCCAGATTGAATTTGTGAGTTCGCATTAGTTTGTAATTTACTGTAAATCGTCGATGTGATTTTACTATTTCCACCTGGTAGAGCCAAGATTCCTGTTAACTCACTGGCGATGAAATTCAAGAACTGCGCAGCTGAGATTTCTTCCATACTGCCAGAGAACGACGACCATGCATACAGTTGGAAGAACTCTTTAATATGAGGATGAACTTGGGGACCTAGATTTTCATTTAACCACTGCTCAAACGAGATACTATCTAAAGCATTCAACTCATCACGAGTCATCTGTGAGTCTTCTGTCGCTGGAATATCAGGGTATTTGTTCTCTAGAATATCGGTTAAGATTTCATTGAGCTTTTCAAATTGTGCTTTGGCAGCAGGATCAGTAGATGAATCCCAGAAGCCATTCACAACTTTATTTTTAAAGAAGACGGCCACTTCCGAAGCTTCTTCATGGCGGAATTGCTCAGTGAGGCCTGTTTCGTTAAAGAAAGTTTCGATGTCATCGCCCTCGTCTGGCACTACGACATAGGCGGCTCCGACAGAATAGGCTTTATTCTGGTAAACCTCACCACGAGAGTTACCGCCCAGAACGTTGTCTTGTTCAAGTAGAAGGGACTCTTGTTCTTTTGTTAAAAAGTATTGGCTTAATAGACCCGACATCCCACCGCCAACAACGATGTTGCGATAGTGTGCCGATATGGCGGGAAGACCGCCTTTTTTCGCAATATAACCATCAATATTCCACAGAATATCATGTGGGCGATCAATATTATCGCCATTAAAATCGCGACTTGAAAAATCAAAGCTGCTGAGACCACTTAAAACCTGCAATGGATCTGCAGATTGAAAGTCTGATTTTTTTAGAGTTAAAGGGTTAAGTAAAGGAAAGCCAAGACTTGTTAAAGGAGCTACCGCCCATAGGCTCGCACCCATTTTAATAAATGATCTTCTTTTCATGGCAGCAGTTGTACAACGAGCCGTAAAAATACTCTAATTGAATGTGTAAACAGGGGTTTGAGAGGGGTACCTGAGGTAAAAATTTCACAGGTACCCTAGACAGATTAAAATATCAGGCCGTTTAATTAGCCTTGGCGTTGGCGTTTATCTACGGCTAAAGCCGCTTCGCGAATCACTTCCGTCATCGTTGGATGAGAATGGAAGCTGCGAGCAAGATCTTCACTCGATCCACCGAACTCCATGGCTACGACGATTTCGCCAAGTAGTTCTGAAGCTCCTGCCCCTACGATATGTCCACCGATAATGCGGTCTGTGCGCTTATCAGCTACGATTTTAACGAATCCGTCAGTAGCACCACGAGCTTTTGCACGTCCGTTAGCTGCGAATGGGAATTTACCCACATTCACTTCAATACCAGCCTTTTTTGCATCTGCTTCTGTCATACCCACAGAGGCCACTTCGGGATGAGTGTAAATAACTGAAGGAACTGTATTGTAGTTCACGTGGCCGTGTCCAGTCGCGATAATTTCGGCTACAGCTACACCTTCTTCTTCTGCTTTGTGAGCTAACATAGGACCGAATGTAACGTCGCCTACAGCGTAGATATTCGGTGTTGCTGTTCTGTAGTTCTTATCGATTTTCACACGACCACGTTCGTCTTTTTCAACCTGAACACTTTCAAGACCTAACCCATCTGTGAAAGGTTTGCGTCCAGTAGAGACCAGAACCACATCGCCTTGAATTGAGCTTTTGCTATTATCCTTTAGTGATTCGTAATCCAGTTCTACACGTCCACCAATCGAACGAGATGCTGTCACTTTTGCAGAGGTAATAAAGTTAACACCTAATTTCTTAAGTGAACGAGTTAACACCGTGATGCAATCTTGATCCATCATGCTGCAAACCTGTTCTGAGTATTCGATAACAGTAACTTTTGAACCTAAGCGAGCCCATACAGAGCCCATTTCTAATCCAATTACACCGCCACCAATCACAAGCATTTCTTTGGGAATATAATCCAAAGCTAAAGCGCCAGTAGAAGACAAGATCGTTTTTTCGTCGAATTTCAGGAATGGTAACTCTACAGGAACAGAGCCTGTTGCGATCATAATGTTTTTAGTTTGAATTTGTTTTTTACCACCATCTTTATCGGTTACTTCGATAGTGTTAGCGTTTAAAATCTTACCGGTACCTTTGATGCCTGTGATCTTATTCTTTTTGAACAAAAATTCGATACCATTCGTCAGGTCGCCAACGATTTTGTTTTTACGCGCCATCATTTTAGCTAAATCAAGTTTCACCGAATCAATGACAATCCCGTGATTAGAAAAATCGTGTTGAGCTTCGTGATAGAACTCTGAACTCTGTAAGAGGGCCTTTGACGGAATACAGCCGACGTTCAAACAAGTTCCACCATAAGTAGCGTCTTTTTCGATAACAGCTGTTTTAAGTCCTAATTGAGCTGCACGGATGGCCCCTGTGTAACCACCGGGACCTGCACCAATAATTACAAGATCAAAGTTTTCTTCTACGTTTCCCATGTTGTGTGCCTCCACTTAGCCAGATTTGCCAAACTTCGCCAAAATCAGATTTGCCAAAGTATCTCGATATATAAAAATTAAACTTCTAGTAACAGTCTTTCTGGATCTTCAACGCCTTCTTTGATCTTAACTAAGAAGCCTACAGCTTCTTTACCATCAATAATACGATGGTCATAAGATAAAGCGACGTACATCATTGGACGAATTTCCACTTTGCCGTTGATCGCAACAGGGCGGTCTTCGATTTTATGTAATCCTAAGATCGCACTTTGTGGAGGATTCAAGATCGGTGTTGAAAGAAGTGAACCGAACACGCCACCATTAGTGATCGAGAAAGTTCCACCGCTTAAATCATCCGGAGTGATTTTGCCATCACGGCCCTTAGTCGCTAAGTTACGAATAGCTAACTCGATGCCGGAAATAGTGTATTGATCCGCATCTTTGATGTTAGGAACCATAAGACCACGCTCAGTCGATACCGCGATTCCGATGTTGTAATAGTTGTGGTATTCGATCTCTTGTCCGTCAATCCAAGCATTCACTGCAGGGAAAGCTTTTAAGGCCTCAATAACGGCTTTAACAAAGAAACCATTAAAACCTAAGTTAACACCATATTTTTCTTTGAATTGATCTTTGTACTTACCACGAAGATCGATCACTTTGCTCATGTCGATTTCGTTGAAAGTTGTTAAGATAGCAGCGTTGTGTTGAGCTTGAACTAATCTTTCCGCGATACGTTTACGGATGTTCGTCATCGGAACGCGTTTGATATCACCTTGTTTCGATGGGCCTTGAAGAATCGGAGCTGCCGGAGCTTTTGCCGCTGCTGGTTTTGCTGCCGCCGCAGGAGCTTCCGCTTTAGCTGGAGCTGCACTTGCGCCAGCCACATCCGCTTTTGTTAAGCGTCCGCCAAGACCTGTTCCCGTTACGGAAGAAGGATCAATACCTTTTTCATTTACAATTCTTTGAACAGCAGGGGATTGATGAGCTTGTAATTCGGGATGAGTTTTACGATCGCCACCAGCGTCCGAAGCTGGAGCTGCCTGCGCGCTTTCAGTTTTAGCTGCAGGAGCTGCGTCTGTTTTGGCCGCAGCAGGTTGAGCCGCCGGCTGAGCATCAGTATCGATATAACCAACTGTCGCGCCGATTTGTACGGTATCACCTGCGTTTGCTGTTGTCGTCAGGACTCCATCCTTTTCAGCGACAACTTCAACAGAGGCTTTATCCGTATCTAAAAGCAAAATGACATCATTCATTTTTACAAATTCACCAGTTTTCTTTTCCCAGCTTCCGATAACGGCTTCAGTAACAGATTCACCAACGGCAGGAACTTTAACTTCTAATTTCATTTTCGACAGTCCTTCTTTATTAATTAAACTTTAAAAACATCTTCGATGATTTGTTGTTGTTCTACTTTATGACGATAAATTGAACCCGTAGCCGGAGACGATCTTTCGCCGCGTCCAACATAAGTGATATTCAATTTAGAGTTCAGCTTTTCAAGTACTTCAACAAATTTGAAGTAAACAAATTGGAACGAGCCCATGTTGCGTGGCTCTTCCTGTGCCCACACTAATTTCTTAGCATTTGGATATAGACCCAAAACTTCAGCTACTTTGTCCGCAGGGAATGGAGCAATTTGTTCCAGACGAACAAGTGCAGTTTTCTGATCACGACTCTTTTCGCGCTCTTCTAAAAGTTCGTAATAGAGCTTACCTGAAACAAAAACGACTTTTTCGATCTTCTTAGCATCTGATACAAAAGTATCGGCGATCACTTCTTGGAATGAGCCTTTGGCCATTTCATCAATCATACTTGTCGCGCGTGGGTGGCGAAGTAATGATTTCGGAGACATCACAATAAGTGGTTTTCTGAAATCACGTTTCGTTTGGCGACGTAATGCATGGAAGATCTGCGCTGGAGTCGTCAAGTTAGCCACTTGGATATTGTTTTGCGCTGCCAATTGCAGGAAGCGTTCTAGACGAGCCGACGAGTGCTCAGGGCCCTGTCCTTCGTAGCCATGAGGCAATAACAGAACTAAACCGCTCATTTGTTGCCATTTAGATTCACCAGCGGCAATGAACTGGTCAATCATGATTTGGGCTCCGTTGCCGAAGTCGCCAAACTGAGCTTCCCACATAGTTAAGAAGCTTGGGTCCCAAATAGAATTTCCGTATTCAAAACCCATAACGGCATATTCAGAAAGAATAGAGTCGTAAACGCAGAAGTTAGTTTTTTCTGAGTTCAATTGTTTTAGTGGGAAGTACACTTCGCCTGTTTTCGTATCATAGAAGCCTGAGTGACGATGAACGAACGTTCCACGCACACAGTCTTGTCCCGTCAAGCGAACGGAAGTGCCTTCGTTGATCAAAGAACCATAAGCTAAAAGTTCCGCCATACCCCAATCTACAGCTTCAGTTCCGTTAGCCATCGCTTTGCGGTTTTCAACAAGCTTATTGAGTTTTGGATGTAGGTTGAAATTTTCTGGAACAGAAGCGATCAATTGACCGACTTTTTTCAAAGCGGCAAGGTCTACAGATGTGTCGACAGGTTTAACCATGTCAGCCGCGTTCCCTTTTTTAAGACCTTTCCATGCTCCTTCAAATTTAAATGTTTTAAGTTTCGGAGGATTAGCCTTAGCTGTTTCGTAAATTTGTTGAAGTTCATTCATTCTGTTGCTCAGGAGACTGTCGGCAAAAGCTTGGTCGCAGGCTCCAGATTGAATCAACTGTTTTGAATAGATCTCGCGTAACGTTGGATGTTTGCGGATGATGTCGTACATCAATGGTTGCGTGTAAGCTGGCTCGTCACCTTCGTTATGACCAAAGCGGCGGTAGCAGATCATGTTGATGACGATGTC
Organism: Pseudobdellovibrio exovorus JSS; assembly: GCF_000348725.1. Classification (NCBI taxonomy): domain Bacteria; kingdom Pseudomonadati; phylum Bdellovibrionota; class Bdellovibrionia; order Bdellovibrionales; family Pseudobdellovibrionaceae; genus Pseudobdellovibrio; species Pseudobdellovibrio exovorus. The sequence continues at coordinate 1,847,254 of NC_020813.1, read as the reverse complement.
GCGTTTCCACTCTTGACGATAGCGAATGGCAATATCTACGGCGCGAATACAAGATTCGACATCATCACCATTACAGTGAATAACCGGAATTGCTAAAACTTTTGCTACGTCGGAAGAGTAGTGAGCTGAACGACCATTTTCTGGATTAGTGGTAAAGCCGACTTGATTGTCGATCACGATGTGAACAGTTCCACCCACATTGTATCCACGGACATGGGCCATTTGGAAAACTTCCATCACGATGCCTTGGCCAGCAAAAGCGGCGTCACCGTGAATAAGAACAGGCACGACGCGATTACGATCTTTAGTGTCTTTGCGACGGCGTTGTGAAGCGCGAGCCATACCTAGAACAACTGGGTTAACAGCCTCTAAGTGTGAAGGATTGAAAGCTAGGTGAGCTTCAACGTCTCCGGCTTTAGTTTTTTTAACTTTGCTGTAGCCTAAATGGTATTTTACGTCGCCATCGAAATCTTCGATCGGAGCTTCGACTTCTGTTGGGCCATTGAAGTCAGCAAACATCTGCGCCACATCTTTTTGCATGTAGTTCGCTAAAACGTTTACGCGTCCACGGTGAGCCATACCTAAAATAACTTCTTCAACTTTAAGTTCAGCGCCTTTTGATGTTAAGCGATCTAACATAGGCAGGACAGCGTCAGCTCCTTCTACAGAAAAGCGCTTAGTTCCCACATAGCGAGTGTGAATAAATTTTTCTAAAGATTCCGCTTGAGTCACTGAAGTAAGGATTTCTTTCTTCTCTTCATTCGTCAGCTTGAAGTTTGTTGGATTTTGTTCGAACTCACGGATAAACCAGTCGCGCACATCTGGAAGAGCTTCTGCGCATTGAACTGTAAGCTTGCCGCAATATACAGACTTCAAGTGAGCGATGATTTCTTTCAGAGTTGCATTTGGTTTTCCAATAATAGAAGCAATTTGAAATTGAGTGTTAAGATCAGATTCAGTTAGGTTGAAAGTTTTTAAACTCAAAAGTTCACTTGGAGCCACCGAGTTTGTTAAAGGATCAAGGTCGGCTTCGTAGTGACCATAGTTGCGATAGGCGCTGATCAGATGATAGACGTTGAGTTCTTTTTCCGAGAACCCAAGAGAACCATCTTTGGCAAATTCAACGCCTTCAAAAAAACGTTTCCATTCCAGCTCGACAGAATCTGGAGATGTTTTGAATTGGTTATAAAGTGACTCTAGATATTCAAGATTCATGTGATTCATTGTGCTTTGACCTCTAATGTTTTTAGCCCCATAATTCTCTCATAAAAATGGTGCGAGATAAAACAAAAAGAAGCCTTTGAAAGTCTTCTGAAAAACCGCACTAACGTAGGAGTTTTAGAGTGTACACACTAGTGGTTGTTCGTCATGGCGAGTCTGTTTGGAACAAAGAAAATCGTTTTACTGGATGGAAGGATGTGGATTTGTCTGAAAAGGGTGTTTTGGAAGCCCAAAAAGCAGGCAAAGCTTTAAAGGAAAAGGGGTTTGAGTTTAATATGGCTTACACCAGCCGTCTGACTCGAGCCATCAAAACTCTGAATTACATCTTAGAAGAAATGAAACTGCACTGGCTTCCGGTTTCAAAAGAATGGCGCTTAAATGAACGTCATTATGGCGGGCTACAAGGTTTAAATAAAGCCGAGACTGCTGAAAAACATGGTGAAGAGCAGGTTAAAATTTGGCGTCGAAGTTTTGATACTCCTCCGCCAGCGATGGAGGTTTCAAATCCTGAACATCCTTCACATGATCCTCGTTACCAAGATGTAAAACCCAATGAACTTCCAAGCGGGGAATCCTTAAAAGAGACTGTGGCGCGATTTTTACCTCTGTGGAATGATAAAATTTCTGCTGATATCAAGTCAGGCAAAAAAATTCTAATTGCGGCCCACGGCAATTCGTTGCGCGCTCTTGTTATGCACTTAGAAGGGCTGTCTCAAGCTGAAATTATGGAAGTGAATATGCCAACAGGGATTCCGTTGGTTTATCAATTAGATAAAGACTTCAAAGTTATAGGAAAAGAGTTCTTAGGCAGCGCCGAAGAAGTAGCCGCAGCTATGGCTCATGTCGCCGCACAGGGAAAAAAGAAAGATTAAAAAGCTCAGATGTCAGCGCTTACACTCTTCAGAAATTTTAGATTAGCTCATTCTGATTTTACTGATCAGCAGAACAAGATGGCGATGTTGGTCCAGCAGGGGAAAATTATCTGGATAGGCCCACAAGGAAAACTGCGCGGGCAGCTAGGCAAAAAAACAACAGTGAAAGCGGAACACGATTTGAAAAACCAATTGGTTTTTCCGTCGTTTATTGAATGTCATACCCACACTATTTTTGCTGGTTCCCGCGCCGCTGAATTTGAAATGCGTAATCAAGGAGTGAGCTACCTCGAGATCGCTCAAAAAGGCGGGGGGATTCTGTCGACGATGAAAGCGACGCGCAAATCCACCGCGTCCGATTTGCTGAAAAGCACTCAAAAAAGAGTCGACACTTTTCTAAAGCAGGGTGTTTCTACTCTTGAAATAAAGTCTGGCTATGCTTTAGATCTGAAAAATGAAATCAAGGTTTTAGAGGTCCTCCCAAAACTAAAAGGTCCTCGTATTGTGGGCACATTCTTAGGGGCCCATGCTCGTCCACCAGAGTTTGAAACTAATTTGCAGTACATTGAATATGTCTGTGAAAAAGTTTTGCCGAAAATTCGTAAGAAAAACCTAGCTCAGCGTGTGGATATCTTTATAGAGAATAAATTTTTCGAAAAAGAAGAATCACAGATCTATTTAAAGAAAGCTCAAGACCTTGGTTTTCAAATCACGGTTCATGCGAATCAACTGTCATTATCGGCCGGAGCTGATCTGGCTTTAGATTTTCAAGCGCTCTCTGCGGATCATGTGATTCACTTGGATGATCGATTGATTCGTAAGTTTGCTGCTTCTAAGACGACGGCGGTTCTTTTACCAATGGCTGATCTTTACATGAAGTGTCCCTATCCTCCTGCGCGCAAGTTGATTGAGGCCGGAGCGCAGGTCGCTTTAGCCACGGATTATAACCCTGGAAGCTGTCCTTCGCAGGATTTAGCTTTGGTGGGTTTGTTAGCGCGACTGGAAATGAAGATGAGCCTACCGGAAGTGTTTCAGGCCTACACGCACGGAGCCGCCTGCGCGTTGGGTATCGAGCATGAAGAGGGACGTTTAGAAGTCGGCAAATATGCTAACTTTATTTGCACTGAGGCTGATTTGTCGGATTTCTTTTACTCGGCGGGGATGACTCCTGATCATCAGATGTTCATTCGTGGAAAATGCTTGAAGATCTAATAGTTACGACTGTTTTGATGCGATGCGCAGGAAAATTTAAGATTCTTAAATTTTTACTTGTGAAACAGGTGAAAGCTTTTCTAGGCTAAGGGCAACAAGGATGTAACACAACATGGCAGCAACGTATTCCTCATTTATGACAACAAGATTTTACAGCCCCGTTTTCAATACTGCACTGTTCGATGGCCCTCTTCGTATTTACTTCTCTCAAAGTTATGAATCTGCAGCACTTAAAGTGTATCACTTGATGCAGACTCAGCATTTAGATTTGTGGAATGAACTCAAAGCAACTTCAGCAAAATCTAAAGAGCATGTTTTCTTAATGATGTACCCAGAGAAAAAAGATCTTCAGATGGTTTTCTCTGAAAAAGCAGCTTCAATTCACGCTCAGGATTGGGAAGAAGGGTTGGCGATTGGATTCTGCCAGCCTCAAACTGAAACTGAATTTGGTGCACAAATGGATCACATTGTAAAAGCTATTTCGGCTTGGGTTGGAAAAGCTAAAACACATGAAGCCTCTTTATAAAAATAAAAAAGGTCAGATTCTAGTTGAATACTTACTCTTGCTTACAATAGCAGTGGGGTGTGCAACACTCATGACGAAAACTTTGGTTTCGCGTAGTGAAGAAAGTCCCGGAATTATTATCAAAGCATGGGACAGTCTTTTAAAGTCATTAGCGAATGACCTTCCTGACTGCGCAGAACAGGAAAGCTTTTCTACAGCCAACTGTCCTGAATAGATAAATAAACTTTAAAATTTTCACATAAAATCAAAAGAAGCCGCTGCCACGATTTTTAATTTCGCGGTTTATCTTCTTCTGCATATCTTCCTGAATTTCACTTGAGATATCATGACAGAGTTCGCGGTCCGTGACTTTTTCGGCATCGAAAGGCAATTGCACTGGTTTCAAAAAAACAATCTTCCACTTAGCAGGCAAAGGGATAACATTCAGGGGTAGTGGCAAGACTAAGCCGCGTAAAAACTTAGTGAATTTTAATTGCTGTAAGTTGATATGTGTTTCTTCAGCCCCCAAAACAATAGTGGGAACTATTTTGGCATTTGTCGTCATTGCCATACGGACAAAGCCGCGTTTGAATTCTTGCAGTTGATAGCGTTTACTTGTGGGCTTGAAGTTTCCGTGCTCACCTTCGGGGAATAGCACGATAAGATTGTTTCTTTTTAAAAGTGAAACTCCATTTTCATACGTCGCTTCGATAAAACCCATTTTCTGTGCGGGTAGAGCCGTAGTTTTAGTTAAAAACCAAAGGTGATGAGTCAAAACACGGGGGATACGTTTTGTATTCTGTTGTAAGATATAAGAAAGCACCATGGCATCAAAACCAGAAAATCCTGAGTGATTAGGTGCGATGATAACAGGCCCTTTCTCAGGGATGTTTTCTAGTCCTTCGATTTCAAGACGAAAGTACTTTTTCATGATTTCCATAACAAGACGTGGAAATACTTTGTAAAGTAGTGCATCAGAGCTGAGCTCTTTTAAGTTGAAAACTTTTTCGTTGGGTTTTTTTAAAAAGTTGATCATGATGTTGTTTAAAAGCTTAACACTAATCTTAGAGTTAAATCATCTAGACCATCAAAGAGAATGGAACAAATATGACTAAAAATTCTAAAAAATTCATTATGTCGATAGATCAAGGGACTACAGGGTCTACAGTTATTCTGGTTGATCAAGTCGGAAGTCTTGTTGCGAAGGCAACAATTGATTATCGTCAAATTTATCCACATGCAGGATGGGTTGAGCACAATCCAGAAGATATCTGGCAATCGGTTGAAAATGCAGCCTTTGCTTGTATGAAGCAGGCGCAAGCTTCTGCGGATGAAATCCTAACTATTGGAATTACCAACCAACGTGAAACAGTGGTGGCCTTTCGTAAATCAACGGGTGAGCCTCTGTACAATGCTATCGTATGGCAGTGTCGTCGTACGTCTAAAATGTGTGATCAGCTCCGTAAGAAGTGGTCTGCAAAAATTAAAAATAAAACAGGTTTGGTTTTAGATCCTTATTTTTCGGCGACCAAGATGCGTTGGTTAATTGAAAATGTGCCAGCGGTAAGACAGGCCCAAAAAGAAGGGGATTTGGCTTTTGGTAATATCGACACGTATTTGATGTGGAAATTATCAGACAAAAAAATCTTTGCGACCGATGTCAGTAATGCCTCGCGTACGATGTTAATGAATTTGAAAACGACATCCTGGGATGCTGAGTTGATGAAATTATTTAAAGTTTCTGTCGATTGCTTACCCGAGATCAAATCGTCTTCGGGGCTTTTTGGTTATACGGCAAAACAGAAGTTTATCAAAGAGGGGACACCGATTACAGGTGTTGCTGGCGATCAGCAGGCCGCACTTTTTGGACAGACGTGTTTTTCTGAAGGTGAAAGCAAATGCACGTTTGGAACGGGAAGTTTTATTTTAATGAATACAGGCCATAAAGCCCTGAAGTCGAAAGCTGGCTGTCTGACGACGGTGGCATGGCGTTTAGGCAATGGTAAAACTCAGTACGCTCTAGAGGGTGGCGCCTTTATTTGTGGTGCTGCCGTTGGATGGTTGCGTGATGGTTTAGGCCTAATCGAAAAAAGCTCGGATGTGGAAGTGCTCGCACAGCAGGTCGAGAGCGCAGATGGAGTCGAATTTGTACCGGCTTTAACAGGCTTGGGTGCGCCTTATTGGAACGCAGAAGCACGTGGTGAGATCACAGGTCTTACGCGCGGAAGCACGCGCGCTCACATCGCAAGGGCGACTTTAGAGGCTATGGCTCTGCAAAACGCTGATATCTTGCTAGCTATGCAGAAAGATCTGAAAAAGAAAATGAAGCGCCTACGTGTGGACGGAGGAGCCTCTATGAATAATCTTTTGATGCAGCTTCAGTCCGATTACATCCAAACCGCTGTTGATCGTCCTGTACAAGTCGAGACCACAGCCATTGGGGCTGCGTACTTAGCGGGGTTAGGTATTGGGCATTGGAAAAATTTAGACGAGATCCGCAAGATCTGGAAAAAGGATTCAGAGTTCCGTCCGCAACAGAATGCACGGATGGTGGCGAAAAGACGAGTCTCATGGACGAAAGCGATTAAAAAGTCTCAGATAACAAAATAGAATTAAAATAGCGTTAAAATAGAAAAAGGCCAGTGCTGCTGGCCTTTTTTATTGAGTCGAATGGACCCAAAGAATTATTTAAATCAGATGTAGGCTTATTCTTCTGTGCCAGCGTTTTCGCTAGCGCCTTCGTCCGCAGCACCTTCTTCACCACCTAGGATGATATGTGTTGCAAACTCAAAAGGTTTTTGTACAAGGCCAAGAACAGAACGTCTTTCGCCGTAATCAGTTCTTAAGTCTTCTAGGACACCATATTTTTCAACTTTAATGGAAGCCAATTCAACAAGACCGAATGTCTCGCCTAAGTCCGAAGGAGACTTAAAGCGTAACTCATCAATTTTTTGAGATAGCGCCGATTGAGCCTGAGGCTGAGATGCTTTACTTAAAGATTTCATCGCATCATAAAGTTGGATAGAGGAAACAACTTCATCCATATTTGTATTTGTTGTTTCTTTTACGACTTTAAGGATTTTGATGTGTCTTTCTAAAACGACGATAGCGATAACACCATCTTTCAGTTGTTCAGACAAGGCCGCTGCTTTAGAAGCAGTTGTAATCTTTTTTGTTACTTCTTCTACTTTTCCGCTTAATTTAACTTGTTTCAAAGAAGCATTTAATTGGCTTAGATCTTTTTCGCTACCAGAGTAGAACACAGTTTTACTTTGTCCTGTGATCTCGGATAGCTCTTTTAATTCCATCACTTTACCAGCAATGGCTTTGTCCATCGTGCTAGGTCGCTCTGTTGGTTTGTTACAGCTCGTCATAGTTACGGCAACTGTGCTTAAACCTAAAACTAGAAATAATACGTGCTTCTTCATATCGCTCAATCCTTTATTCTTAAATGCTTAGAGTAAGACCTACAGAGTAAGTTGATGATGTGTCATCAAAAAACTTCAAGTTACTTTCATAAGTTTGTGCTTTGTACATAGAGTTACTGTTGGTGTGAGTAAAGTTAACACCCACAACATCATTGATGTCGTAACCTAAACTTTGAAAGTGCAAGAACGAGTTTCTTACGATGCCGCTAACTGAGTAGTTAGAATCAAATTGGAAGCGCGTTGAAAGTGATAATTGATCCGTAAAGTTATAACCGATGTTGTAACGTTGACGAATACGGTAAGCGGTATTCGGATTACCATCTAGGCGAGTATCGTAGTCAGTGAAGTTGCGATTGTAGGAAACGCTTGTGCTTAGTCTCCAGTTATCCCAGCCCAATGTTTTTGTATTTACTGATAATGAAAGAGCCGCACCGATATTGTACATCAAACCCACGTTGTTTTTTGAGTTATCTGTCATCGGTAAGATTAAGCTCATAGAAGGGCCTAAGTTGAAGTAGTCATTTAATTTCCAAGCTTTACGGCTGAAGCCAAACGCTGGATCAATGAAACCCGCACTATTTTTTGAATCAGCTAAATCCTGTACGTATGTGAAACTCACATTGGCACTGTAGTCGCTGTATTTCATTGAAGGCATCAACGTAAAATCTTGCTCTTGCGAACGAGATCCATCGTCTTGCTGTTTTGCTTGTAAAGTATAGTTCGTATCGAACATAAGCCCAAAAGAAACAGAAGGTTTTTCTTCCGCCTTAGCTGCAGGAGCTTTTGTTGTGCTGGTTGCGGCTTTTTGAGCTGCGGCAGCAGGCTTAGCTACAGAGGCACTGCTCGTAGGAGCTGCCGTCGCTGTTTTGGCTGCCGGTGCACTTGGAGCTGCTGCTTGCGCTTGGGGAGCCGCAACAGTGCTTTGAGGTGCTGTAGGGGCAGCGGCTTGCGCCGGTCTGACCATACGGACAGTTGGGGTGCCGGCGGCGTGTGCGCCAACACAGATCAAACTTAATAATGGAACCGAAATCCACAGATTCTTTTTCATGCAAAGCCCTCTTTGATAAACGAATTCGATTTACATGTATTCAATTCGCGTGCCTTGCGTAGATACGATATATTTAATCTGATGTGTACAACATTGATACACTGGGGCCAAACTATGTAAAATAGATAAGGTAGAATCAATAAATTAGTCAGTCTGTGGAGTCATTCCGTAACCAAGCTTTGACCGGTATCGACTAGATTGGTCGCTCTAGTAATAAATCGGCCCCTTATCGGAGCCCTGAGAAGATCCTATATAATAGGTTATTGGGATTTAAGGTCTTTTAAATTGCTATTCATCTGTTTCAGGCGTTTAGAGAACGAACGCAACATAGACGAGGCCCAAAGGGGGAGGTCATTCAGCATGGTTTCGTACCCTTCGGCCGAAACCTTCATCACTTTCACATCCGTCAGGGCTTGAGCGCTGGCTGTGCGGGCTCCTTGGCTGATCAGCGCGAACTCTCCAAAAGTTTCCCCATCAGACAGACGTGCGACTTCTATCTTTTTTCCAGTTTTATCTTTTACAAAAATAGAGACACTTCCAGATTCAATAATAAAAAAATGGGTTTCAATATCACCTTCGAAGAAAATAAAGTCTCCGGCTTTGAATGTCTCTTTGCTTATCTTATTCATATATTATTCCTTTTGAAGATAAGTTTAAAACTCAACTTATTTAAGCATGCACATTTAATCATGCACAGGTTTTAGAAAATTCACACGGATAATTTTACTGAGACTTTGGTCTGTGTGATGTGTTTGCTCCACGTGATTACTACCACTGGCCAGTCTTACTACGTACCAATTTTGTCTTCTGATTTTCCTTCTTAGGAAGATCTGTAAGCGCTGCAAGACTGACATACTAAAATAGTTTTGTTCTTTGATTTTACTAGAGGATCAGAGTTAACATAACAGAGGTTCAAAGCAAAGGTATTGAAATTGATGAAAACGAAAACACTCCGCTTCAGAACAGTTCTTACTTGCATCACGGCTTTCTTGCTTAGCAGTACGGCGTTGGCTAATCATCTTGAAGACTATTTCAAATATAGATCTGAAGGAAAAAAGGTAAGTGCGCGCACCAGCCTGAATAAATGGAATCCTAAAAGTTTTGAAGAGCAATCCTATAAAAAATATTTCATGGCTATGAATGAAAATTCAACGGCGATGTTTTGGCAGCTTTACCAAGAGTTGGCTAAAAGTAAAAAGATGCTGAAGCTTCAGCATGACTCTTTAAAAAAAATTCTAGAAATTGACGTCGAATCTAAAGCGGATACGACAGCGGGATTGCCAGAGTTTCCTCGTATTGCGAAGTCCATGTTGGCGAACTTGCGAGCTCAGCCCGAAGGCTTTGAATATGAACTTCTGTATTTGAAGTGGATTCTAAAAAATAAAAACTTAAAAGAACTCTGTCAGACAGAAAGACAGCGTTGGTTATCGCAGCCAACATTGGCTTTAAGTGAAGTGATTTTAGGCCTTGAAACTTGCGAAATGACATTTCGAGACTTTACTTACAGAACACGCATGTTAATTTTTGCTGGTGAAGAGGGGAAAGCACAAAGCGAAGTTAATGAGTTCATCAACTTACGAAAACTGAGCGGCTGGGAAAAAGCTTTCGTACAGGCAGTATTTTACACAAATGTTGGTGATCCCACTTCGGCTTTTGAAACTCTAAGCCCTTATGCGGATGATTTGAAAAACTTCGATGAGTACTACGCGAACTTTTTTTACATTGCGATTCGAGCTGGAGAGTTGAAAAAAGCAGAAGAAGTCGTGAATAACATTATATCTTCTGCTGGAAATGATCGTCGCCGCCGCGAGTACACCTATCAGAAAGCATTTTTGTTTTATCAAACACGTCGCTATAAAGAGGCTTCCAAAATTTTAACAACGTTGATCAACACGCATGCGTCGCATAAGCGTAAAAATAAAACACGCGAATATGATGATCTGACATGGTTAAGAGCGTGGTGCTATTACTTAGATAAAGATGCTCCTAAGGCGAAAGAAGCGCTGTTAGCCAATCAAAAGTGGGCGCGAGACAAAGCTCGTAACTTGTATTGGTTAGCTCAAGCCGAATGGAATATGGACAATCGCGTGCAGGCGGTAGAGTACTTTAAACAGTTGGCTCAGCCTGTGCGTGATGGACGATTTTTTAGCTATTACAATTATTTAGCGTGGCTTCGTTATGAGTCCTATAAAGATTTCGCTACATCAGAGCTATTACAAGCTCACATTGGCAATATGCGTGCAGGGCGTGGGTTCTTTGTTTTGCCTGATGGAAACTCATCATGGATGATGCTTCAAGATTACGATGCCTTCTTTGGTGATCTCGGCTCTACAGACGAGGGCAGTATTCAAATAGCCAATGAAGAAGATCTAGGTGAGGATGATAAAAAGACAAAAGGTTTAACCGTCTACACCTCAAAAGAATTACAAAATGAAATGTCATGGGCCGACGATTTAATTAAGTGGGGTTATCGTGACCTTGCAAAGTGGCATTTGTTCGAAGTCGAAAAAACACTTTCAGGTAGTCCTCTGACAAATAAAATCCAAGCCGAGCCATTGATTCGCTATTATTTAGATAAAGAGTTTTATAACCGCGCTTTAGCTCTTTCAAACGGAGTGAATCCTCCATCAGGTAAAAGGTTAGACTTGAAAGAGGACAATCTTCTGTGGACATCGCTGTATCCGAAGGCCTATGTCAAAGATGTCGAAAAAGAGGGTGGCAAGCGTGATATTTCACCTTATTTAATTTGGTCGATCATGAAAGCCGAAACGCAGTACAAGTACGATGCGATTTCTCCGGTGGGTGCAGTGGGTTTAATGCAGTTTATGCCGTACACATCACAAAAAGTGGCGATCATGTTGAAAGAGGACCACAAAGTTGGTGATCTTTTTGAGCCTCCGACTGCTGTTAAGTACGGAGCTATGTATTTAAGAAAACTTTCGGATGAGCTGGGGAATCAGTATCCACTTATGGCTGCTGCCTATAATGGTGGTCCACATCGTGTGAAGTTGTGGTTACGCAACTTCAAAGAAAAAGATGGCACGAATACGGATTACGACGTTTTCATTGAGCACATTCCATTTAATGAAACACGCGCGTACGTTAAAAGAGTAATGAGCTATTATTTGACATACACGAAGCTGTACGATGACAAATTAGATTTTGCGTCGACGAAATGGCTCATTGAAAAGAATCCATTTAAACTACGCGAGCCGATCGTCCTTAAAGAAGAATGGCCTTTTGATAAAGACCGCGAAGTTGCTTCTAAAGAAAAATCAGCAGAATAAATTAAACGTTGAATTTAAAGAATAGAATATCACCGTCTTTGACGGTGTAGTCTTTCCCTTCAGAGCGGTATTTACCAGCAACTTTAACTGCCGCTTCCGACTTTAAAGTGAATAAATCTTCACAGTGATAAGCCTCAGCGCGGATGAACCCTTTTTCGAAGTCGGTGTGGATCACACCAGCAGCTTGTGGAGCTTTCATACCGATTTTGATGGTCCATGCGCGCACTTCTTTTTCACCAGCAGTGAAGTAAGTTGCAAGACCTAAAAGCGCGTAGGCTTCACGAATCAGACGATTTAAGCCTGGCTCTGTGGCTCCCATACTAGATAAGAACTCTGTTCTTTCTTCTGGTGGTAACTGAGCAATTTCTGCTTCCATAGCCGAGCAAATCAAAATAGTTTTATTGTTTTCTTCAGCCGCACGTTTTTCAACAGCGCGAACCCAGTCATTTCCGCCAGCTGCAAAGTCTGTATCTGAAACGTTGCAAGCATAAAGAACTGGTTTGCTCGTCAATAAATGCAATTCGCGTGCATAAGGAGCTTCTAAGTCATTCAGAACAACAGAACGAGCGGGTTTTCCTTGTGCTAAAGCTTGATGAAGACGTTGAGTCACGTCTAAATCCATTTTTACTTTAGGATCAGCAGAGGTCTTCGCCGCTTTTTCAATACGTTTTAATTTTTTATCAACAGTTTCGTAATCGGCTAACATCAACTCTGTGTTGATCACATCCATATCGCGTAATGGATCAACGCTACCAGATACGTGAATAACATTTGGATCATCAAAACAACGAACCACGTGCACGATAGCATCTGTCTGTTTGATATGTCCTAAGAATTGATTTCCTAAGCCTTCACCTTGGCTGGCACCTTTTACGATACCTGCGATGTCCACGAACTCCATTGTTGTCGGAACAACGCTTTGAGGTTTTACGAAGCCCGTGATTTTATCTAGGCGCGGATCAGGTACAGTTACAATGCCTACGTTTGGATCGATAGTGCAGAAGGGGTAGTTCGCTGCCTCAGCCTTAGCTGATGTTAAAGCATTGAATAATGTTGATTTTCCCACGTTCGGAAGCCCGACGATTCCCACTTGTAAAGCCATATAGATCCTCGCTTAAAAAATTCTAGGTCAACTTAACAGGTCCGTTAAATTTTGTCGAAGCTTTAGTGAGCCCATCGAAGATGAAGCTTTCAATGGCATCTGAGGCAGCTTCTAGGTATTGATCCATCTGAGCCATTTCCTCTTTTGGGAAGTTTCCTAAAACATAGTCACTGACGGCGAAATCGGGATGGGGTGGGCGGCCCACTCCTAGTTTTAGGCGGGCATATTCATTACCACCAAGGACTTGGGAAATACTTTTCACCCCATTTTGTCCTCCGGCCCCACGATTAAAATGAATCTTCATACTGGCAAAGGGCAGATCAATATCGTCATGGATCACTAAAAGGTTTTCCTTAGGGATCTTATAGAAATTCATAAGGCTAATAACAGATTCACCAGACTTATTCATATAGGTTTGTGGTTTCGCTAAAATGACATCAAGGTCATTCAGTTTAAATCTTTTAGTGAGTGCTTTATGCTCTTCACGATAGTCGGCACCATTCAAAGACTTAAGCCAGTAGTCACAGGCCATAAAGCCGATGTTATGTCGATTTAATGAATATTTAGAACCGGGATTTCCAAGGCCAACAACTAAGTACATGGGCGTAGATTAACATAGCGTGCACCTGCGGTCATTAGGGGCGAAATAAAAAGTGATGAAATAAAAAAGGCGACCTTAAAGATCGCCTTTTTAGAAGTTTTATTTGATAAAACTAAATTATTTTTTAGCTGCTGGAGCTTTTCCATCAGCCGCTGCTGCTGCCGGAGCTGCTGCTGCCGCTGCTGGAGCTGCAACTGCTTCTTCTTGTTGCTCAACAACTGCTGCGATAGTGATTTCTGGACGAGAAATCATTTTAACGCCTTCTGGAACCACGATATCAGAAACGTGCATTGAATCACCAACGTTTAAGTTAGTTACATCAACTACTAAAGCTTCTGGGATTGCAGTTGGTAAACACTCAACCTCAACTTGACGAGCAACGATATTTAACAATCCACCTTCAGCTAAACCGATTGCTTTACCTTCAACACGAACCTCAACAGAAACACGTACTGTTTTAGTTAAGTCGATTGCGAAAAGGTCAACGTGCTCAGGTTTTCTAGTTAATGGGTGAACAACAACTTCTTTCAATAAAGCTACTTTACCATTCAATTTAGAGTCATCGCTTTTCAAAGTTAAAAGAGTATTCTCGTAAGCACGAGTGTTGTACTTCACGATATCATTTACGTGTACAGCTACAGTTGCATTTTCGATTGCGCCATAGATTACCCCTGGAACCATTTTTCTAACGCGTAAACCGCGTGCGCCAGCTCTACCAGATGTTCTTGTTTCGATATTTAGTTCGATCTTTTGTTTCATTTCTCTCTCCTCACTACTTCCGTCAGTGCAGCACACCCATTGTGCCACCTGAGGCCATCGTTGTTTTAAGTTTTCTAATCAAATAAAGAACTCACAGAATCGTGATCGTGAATTCTTTTAATCGCTTCTGCCAACACCGGTGCCACCGAGACGACCTGAAGTTTACCAGAAGCTAACGCCGCTTCACTTAAAGGGATCGTATCAGTAACGAAGACCTTTTCTAGCTGACTTTCGATTAAGCGTGTAACCGCAGGACCGGAAAGGACAGGGTGAGTTGCAACGGCGAACACTCGTTTTGCCCCATTTTTAAGTAGGCTGTCAACTGCTTGTGTCAGAGTCCCAGCCGTATCGATCATGTCATCTACGATAACCGCTGTTTTATTGGTCACATCCCCGATCAGATGCATGGCTTTTGCCTCATTTGGCCCAGAACGGCGCTTATCAATGATGGCTAAGCTGGATTCGATACGTTTAGCGAAGGCACGGGCACGCTCGACTCCACCTGCGTCTGGACTCACTGTGACAATGTACGGTCCCACACCGATCTGTTCTTTGAAGGCGCGGGCAAGGGTTGGAGTCGCAAACAAGTGATCAAAAGGGCAGTTGAAGAAACCCTGAATTTGGGCCGCATGTAAATCGACAGAGACGACGCGGTCGGCTCCTGCTGTCGTCAGTAAGTCGGCCATACACTTTGCCGAGATCGGCGCTCTTGGAGCCACCTTACGATCTTGGCGAGCGTATCCGTAGTAGGGAATCACAGCTGTTACAGAGGCTGAAGAGGCGCGTTTTAGCGCATCGAGCATGATGAACAGTTCAACGTAGTTTTGATTTACCGGAGTGCACGTGCTGTGAATGATAAACACATGTTTACCACGCACGCTCTCTTTGATCTCGACTTGGGTTTCCCCATCGGCGAAAGAGTTCACTTGGCTCTGCCCCAATGGGACATTCAGCAGTCGCGAGACTTCCTGAGCTAAATTTTTAGTTGAATTGCCAGCAAAGATTTTGAAGTTCGAAAGCGACGACATAAAACCTCTTAAGTGTATGAGGGCAAGGTAACAGCTCGATAGCAGAGTGTCACTGTCTGAGGAAAAAATTTCCCTGTATGTCGTTAAATCACACTTTATATAATGAAAGAGCCTGAACGCAATTTGTCTAAAAATTGAGCCAAAGCGTGGGCGCGATGCGAGTGTTGTAGCTTATAGGCAGGGCCGAGCTCGGCAAGAGTTTTTGTTTCCCCATCAGGGATAAAAATAGAGTCGTAACCAAAACCATGGGTTCCCGTTGCTTTTAAAGAAATCTGTCCCTTAAGTTCGCCCTCAAAAACCCACTCTTCATTCTGTGGAGTCAGAACGACAGTGACACATTTAAACTGAGCTTGGCGATTGGCCGCTGTGCGGATTTGTACCATCTTCAGCAATTTGGCCGTATTTTCTGAGTCGCGAGCATGTGGTCCCGCATAGCGAGCCGAGTGAACACCGGGAAGATTATTAAGCCCTGCGACTTCCAGCCCCGAGTCTTCACCTAAAATCCAGTGTTCAGACTTCAATGCTTTTACAGACTTGGCTTTAATGCGAGCATTATCTAAAAAAGTAGCGCCATCTTCAGGGCGAGGAGTGAAGTGAGGCAAATCTGCTTGAGAGTAAACTTTGAACTCAGGAACTTTATTCAGCGTCAGTTTGTATTCTTCTAATTTGCCTTTATTCCCAGTTGCAATCCAAAGTTCCATAAATTTCCTCTATCTAAACTCGACTCAAATTATCTTTTTAACGGAAAGAAGCTGCCGATGATTTTTTCTTGTTCGGCAAATAAATTCTGACATCCCACTTCGGCTAAAGACATCATATCTAAAAGCTGTTGTCTTGAAAAAGTACCTTCTTCTGCAGTCCCTTGAATCTCGATAAATTCATTCTTATCCGTCATAACGAAATTCATATCAGTACCGATTTCAGAATCCTCTTGGTAATTCAAATCTAAGATCGGAGTCACCAGTTGGTTGTCTTCGTAAAGACCAACTGAAATAGCGGAAATATAATGAGTTAATGGAATTGTTTTAATTTCAGATAGTGCGTGTAACTTTTTAAAGGCTAAAGCCAAAGCCACAAAACCACCTGTGATCGCTGCTGTGCGAGTTCCTCCGTCGGCATTGATGACATCGCAATCGATCGTGATTTGTTTTTCTCCGAGAGCTTTCAGATTTACACATGATCTTAAAGCACGGCCAACAAGGCGTGAAATTTCTTGCGTGCGGCCACCTGTCATGGATTTATCGCGCTTAATGCGGGTATGAGTTGAACGAGGCAGCATGCCATATTCAGCTGTGACCCATCCACCGCCAGTGCCGGCAAGCCATGATGGAGTTTTAGCTTCGTAACTGGCAGCGCAGAGCACGCGTGTCTGTCCGAACTCAATCATGACTGAGCCTTCGGCGTAGTCTAAAACATCTGGAGTTATTTTGATTTTACGTAATTGATCTGGGCGGCGGGAATCATGTCTTGTCATGCCTCTATTTGTCTAACACGGCTGAGCTTTTGTCACCTTTTTCTTTGTACTCGATAATAGCAGTCGCCAATTGGCGTGTGATTTCGCTTTGAAAATCTTCAGAGGTTAATTTTTTAGCTTCTAGCTTATTCGAGATAAATCCGAGCTCTATCAATACCGCAGGCATAAGAGTGTGATCAATTACAAGAAAAGGTGCGCGTTTGATAACACTTTTAGTATTGGGTTGAGCTGATTTCTTCATCATCGTATGAGTCAGCTTCAAACTACGAGACGTTTTGTCGTAAAAAGCGAAGTCATCACGTATTTTTTGAATCACATCACGATTATCAAGAGGTTTGCTTTCATCACGATCCGCTATGGAATGATTTACAGCTTGCGGAGAGTTAAAATAAAACTCCATACCTGTGACTGTATCTGAATTAGAAGTATTGGCGTGTAAACTCACAAAAAGATCTGCATTTTGTTCGTTGGCGATTTGCACACGATTTCTTAATGCAATTCCACGGGCTGTTTCGCGAGTTAAGGTGACTTTGATATCAGGGTAGGACTCAAGCTGACTTTTTAATTTTTTTGAAATTTCGAGGACGATTTCTGACTCCACATAGGCATCGCGAACTGCTCCAAGGTCTTGTCCACCATGGCCGGGATCAATGACAACTCGAAAGGGACTTGTCTCGGACCATGCGTGAGTGGTCACCGAGATGAGAAGATAAAGAAATACGGTCCGAATGAATTTCATATTCTGAGGTTAGCGGTATTCTGGGGTAAAGGGCAAAAAAAAAGACGGCCAGGTTGGGGGGGACTCCTAGCCGCCATGGGGGGGTACCTTTTACTTAAGCAAGACTTAAACCCATTTCATGAGGCCTATATCTCAATAGGAATGTATATAATTTTGACAGTGACAATACAGGGCGGTAACTTCGAATAGAGGGGTCAATGTGAGTTCAACTTGGGCGCTACATAACGCTTTAAAAGCGTGGACTTTATATAATCTCAGCGAATCCGAGCTGAGGCTTCTTCTATTGGGCCTTTCTGAAAACGAACTCAAACTAGCTAAAATCTGTAAAAAGCAAGATTCCGAATGGCAAAGAGTCGATAAGACTCAGCATGCGGGGCTGCTGACTCGTCAAGGGTTAGAAACCTATTCGTCAGCAGAGGGCTATCCCGCAGTTCATCACGATGTGGGTTCGGCTTGTGATACAGAGTACTTTGTTATTAAACCCAATAAAGTGATTCAACCGCGTTTACACAAACGCTATGAAATCGTGGTGCCGTGTACTCTGGTAGGGAGTAAAGAATTTCTAACAGAGACGATTGATTTGTCGGAAGGGGGATTGTACTTCAAAGATATAATCCCTTCGTTTATTGCAGGATACTTTTTGGTGATCGTAGATGGAAGATATCGCTTGATGTGTAGCCTTGTTGAAGATCAAAAAGAAAAGAAACGTGTTCAAATCGTTTCTGAAGAGTCAGACGCACACTTTGTGCAATACAAAGCGTGGCTCAGCACGCTTTGATTTCTATCTATTAAAAATACTAAGTTGTCGGTGGGCGATTTTCCAGTAGGCGATTGCTTTCTTCTGGCGAGTTCTGCTGTTGCACGATAATAGTTCGTGTTGGGAACGCAAAAGAAAGACCACAGTCAGCAGCGACCTGATAGATAAGATCTAAGAAATTATTAATACGAAGAGGGTCTGTTTCGTCTGATTTCAAAAGGTAATGAAATTGGACTAATACATTTAAGCTAGAGTCTCCGTAACTGTTGAAGTGCACCACGATACGTTTTGAATCCACAGACTCATCTTGAAACAGTTGATAGCGTAGATTTTCACAGAAAGACTGTAGCATTTGCGGAGTCGCATCGTAGGTGAAACCTAGAATATGACGGAAGCGTATCCAGCCTTTTCGTTTTGACAGATTATCAATACGCTCTTTAGCCATAACCGAGTTAGGAATAGATAAAAGAGAGTTGTAAGGTGTGCGAATGCTGGTCGAACGAAAGCCAACCTCTTCAACGATACCTTCTGTTTCGCCGATCTTAATGGTGTCACCGATTTTAAACGGATCATCTAAGATAATAGTGATAGTTCCGAAAAGATTAGCCACAGTATCTTGTGCAGCAAAGGCGATCGCGATACCGCCGATACCTAAACCGGCAAGGAGTGTTGTGACATTCACGCCAAAGCTTTGCAGTGTTAATAAGAAACCGATAACCAAGACAATGACTTTGATTGTTTTGCTGACAAGAGGTGCGAGCTGGTTACTGATAGGAGTTGAATTCGCTCTAACCCAAGAATTAAGGGCCATGCCGAAAGCTTCTGCGGCACGATAACAGGTGCGAATGATATTCCAAATCATGATCAATTTCAGGATAAAAAGTAATTTACTTTCAATTGAAGGTAGAACTTGTAAAGAGCTGATCGCGGACATTGCCAAATAGGAAACCAATATCCAACTGAGTGGGCGTTCGATTTTCTGCTCGATGAAGTAATGAGTAAATGTCTGAGGATCTACCTTAAAGCCCATCTTTTTGATACGGCTTAAAAGATAGCGAAGCCCCATGCGTAGAAAGTAAAGCCCGACAAAGATGCCGATTAAAGAGAGCCACTTCCACGTGGGCATATCCCATACGACATGGTTAAAAAAAGCCTGAACCTCTTCTGAAAGAATTTTTTGACCATTCTCGATTGAAGCGTTGATATCGCTCATAGAACACCTGTATACAGCCCTAAAAGAACAAGAAGACCAAGTACGATTCGGTAGTAACCGAAATACTTGAATCCAAACTTATTCACCACGCTGATGAAAAATTTAATAGCGAAGATTGCAAAGATAAAAGAGAACAAAATACCCAATGACAAATTCACAGCTTGTGAAGAGTCAATAATGTCACGAATTTTCCACAGCTTATAAGAAGTGGCGGCTCCCATTGTTGGGATAGCTAAAATAAAAGAAAATTCCGCTGCTTTTTCCCGTGAAAGACCGGCAACTTGTCCACCGATAATGGTGGCCGCAGAACGTGAAACCCCTGGGATCATGGCAATACATTGAAAAAGACCGATCATCACTGATGATTTCGGAGTTAAGTCGCGATGAGGCTTATTCTTAAACCACGAGTCGATTCCGATAAGAACAAAACCACCAAGAATAAGAAAGATAGCAACTGTCAGTGTACTTTCTAAAAGAGCCTCCACATGTCCTTTAACAAGGAACCCAATGATAGCCGTGGGAATAAAGGCCAATATGACATTGCGATAAAAAATCGGATTCCACTTCAAGCGATCTCTATATAAGTAGACAACAGCTAAGATAGCGCCGAATTGAATGATGACGTCGAAAGCCTTTGTAAATGTGGTGGGCTCGATATTCATCAAAGCACCAGCTAAGATAAGATGGCCTGTGGACGAGACGGGAATAAATTCGGTTAAACCTTCAATCAACGATAGTATGAGAACTTCAATAAATGTCATATATATAGTATGGTTCGGCCAATTGGGGTTGACCTCAACCAATGTCTAGGTGCGTAAAACTGTTATTTTTCTATTATTTTCCAAAAAAGTCGGGATACGATCTTTCAAAGTTAAAATGGTTCCAAGTAGGAACTAGCTATTTCACGGAAGGAAATAAAATGAAACTGACCAATGTAGTTTTGTCGTTGGCGTTAGTATTGGTAGCTCAATCATCATTCGGAGCTGAATACATCGTTAAGTACAAAAACAAACAAGCACTTAATAAAATGGCAGCAATGCAAACTGAGTCTACAGGACTTCAAATGAAGAGCCTGCATGAAGCGGGTAGCTTTGTAACTGTTGCTATTAAAAACAAAAAACATGAAGCAAGAACTTTGGCATCTATCCAAGCAGATCCAAATGTTGAGTACGTTGTAGAAAACGTAACGATCAGAGCTTTTGAAGCCCCTGTTGATGGCGAAAACTTAAGAGAGCAATATGCTCTTGCTAAAGTTAACGCAGTTAAAGCATGGGAGCGCGCTGGTAATCGTGGTAACAGAAGTGTTCTATTAGCTGTTATCGACACTGGTGTTGATTACCGTCATAAAAACTTAGCTCCAAATATGGTTGCTGGTTATGACTTCCGTGATAACGATTCTGATCCAATGGATCAAACATCTGCACAAAACCCAGGTCATGGTACTCACTGTGCTGGTATCGTAGGTGCTACTGGTGTTGTTGAAGGTGGTATCGTAGGTTTGTCTCCTGAAGTATCAATGATGCCTCTTAGATTCTTAGGCGCTGATGGTTCTGGAAGCTTAGAAGGCGGTATTAAATCAATCGATTACGCTATCGAACATGGTGTTCACGTTATTTCTGCAAGCTGGGGTGCTTCTGTGTCTCCTGCGAATGCACGTCCACTTGTTGAAGCAATCGAAAGAGCTGAAAAAGCTGGTATTATCTTTGTAACAGCAGCAGCTAACGATGGTAAAAACAATGATCGTACTGATGTTTACCCTGCAAATGCTCCTGTATCTAACGTGATCACAGTAGCGGCTTCAAACTCATCAGATACAAAACCATCTTGGTCAAACTACGGTAAAGCAAAAGTTCACGTATCAGCTCCTGGTGATGCGATTATGTCAACTGTTCCAGGTGACAAATACTCGAACATGTCTGGTACTTCTATGGCGACTCCACTTGTTGCTGGTTTAGTAGCTTTCTTAAAAGCTCAAGACCCTGCATTGACTGGCCCAGAAGTTAAAGCATTGATGCAAACTACAGGTACTAAAGTTCAAATCGAAACAGCTTGTAACTGCCGTGTAGACGCTTTTGCTGCTGTGGATACTTTATTATCTAAAAAAGCATGGTTAGTTCCTACAGCAACAACTTTAGCTGTAGATGCAACTCAACAAGTAGTTATGAAAAATGCAGTGGGTGCAGTTCAGTTTGAATCTTCAAACCCTGCTATCGTAACTGTTGATGCTACGGGTTTAGTAAAAGCTGTTGCTAATGGTACTGCAACAATCAAAGCTACTGACTCTACTGGTGCTGTAGCTCAATCTTTAGATTTCAACGTTGGCACAAGCAGCGGTGGCTCTAACCCTGGTGAACCAGGAAATCCTCCAGGTGGCGGCGGTGACTGTCCATTCGGAGACGAGGCAATGTGCCAAATCATCTGCCAAATCATGCCTCAAGCACCTTGGTGCCAATAGGCCTCTGAAAGTTAGAGCTTAGAAATAAAATTTCGAATTCTAAAATAAAAAAGGACTCACTTGTGAGTCCTTTTTTATTTTGTCCCATATCAATACGCTGCTGATCAGAACCTCGTCAAAATTCTAAATAATTCTAGATCTTCGTCCGATAGGTATCCCTGATGTGGTACGTATGAAGACTTCTATGGGTGATTTTTTAGACTGTTTGGATAGTTCGGCTCTGATCTTAGATACAGATGACTCTATTGTTAAGATCAATAAAAAACTCCAAGAAGAAAATAAAGTTTTCAAATTTTTTCATTTAAAAAACGACTCTTATCAATTAAATCAAATCGAAAAAGAAGATTGGTATAAGTATCTCAGTATTTGTGGCACTACGGGCAGTGCTAAATTTCTTATAAAATCCTGCTTTTATGAGTGTGTGATGAATCGTCTTTCGATTGAGGGTAATAAACTGATTATGGTTCAGTTTTTTGAAAACAGATCACTTAAAGAAGATGTGGCTGAATACTTCCTAAATGACTTTCGACTTTCACAATTAAAAGAGCTAGGTGAAATTGCGGCAGGTATTGCACATGAAATTAATAATCCTTTAACGGTCGTTTCAGCGCGTGTACAAATGTTGTTGCAAGCGCTGAAAGAAAAGAAAACTATCCCTGCAGATGTCTTAGAAAAGAACTTAGATAAGGTCTATACTCAGGCTGAGCGAATTAAAAAAATTGTCGATGGTATGCGGGTATTTTC
Organism: Pseudobdellovibrio exovorus JSS; assembly: GCF_000348725.1. Lineage (NCBI taxonomy): Bacteria > Pseudomonadati > Bdellovibrionota > Bdellovibrionia > Bdellovibrionales > Pseudobdellovibrionaceae > Pseudobdellovibrio > Pseudobdellovibrio exovorus. The sequence continues at coordinate 1,824,809 of NC_020813.1, read as the reverse complement.
ACGTAACTCAAACTACGATGAAAGAGTTTTGTATAATCTGAAGTCTATTGTAGAAGAGGCCTTTTCCTTAGTTTCAGGTGGTATGCGTGATAATGGAATAGAGTTTCGCTTTAACTTACAAAGTAATGAAAAGTATATCAGTTGTAAACCCACAGAGCTGATTCAGGTTTTTGTGAATCTGTTTAACAATTCGATTTATGCTTTATCCAAAACAACATTTCCGACAATAGATGTACACTTTGTTGAAGATTCACAAAATTACCATATCTACTTTAAAGATAATGGGCCGGGTGTACCTGAAGATTTTGATACAAAAATATTTGCCCCATTCTTTACAACGAAACCAGTGGGTGCGGGAACGGGGTTAGGGCTGAGTATATCAAATAGAATTATTCAATCTTACGGAGGCAGTTTATCATTAGATAGGACTCATGGTAATAGCTGTTTTTATATTAAGCTACCGCGAGCTTATCCGCAGGACTTCCCCGCGGATGGAGCAACGGATATTTATAAGTACAGTTCTTAATGTGGGTTTATTCAGACAAAGATAAAGGAAAAGGTTAAGACGTGAAAGTATTCAATAAGCGTTCCCCCGATTACAGTCAGTATGACTTGCAGGCTGAAAAAGATAATCTGAGGAAGTTTTTAGATGAAAATGATTTGTGGATACCCGAAAGCTTTTATAACAATATCCGTGTAGGTGATGTCATTGATGTGTACAACAATCCTCCTGATATCAGTCAGATTTATGCCAATAAGCAGTTTAAAGCTCTGTGTTCTTATTCTGAAGAGCAGATGAAGGATGTTCCATTTCCTAAATTGTTTTATCGTTCTGATGATGTGCAGTTAGCACTTATTAAACAAATGACGGATGTGGCGTTGAATAAAGATGATGCTGTTCCATGGAATTTAAAAGATCACGAGTTAGTGGAAACTTTGCATCCGAATAAAAGAACTTTCGAAATCAATATGGGGTGGGTAGCACCCTGCTTTAAAAAGGGAACGAATGAAAGAGTCGCTTTTGCCTCGTCTTTAAAAGTCGGATTGATCTTTGAATGGGGCTAGCTTCTTCTGCTAGCCCATAAATATGTATTTTTATACAACTTTTGAATCAGTTCACTAACTGCTCACTGTAATTTTCTACAGATGTCTGTTGTGATACCTGTTGTGATTGAATCACACATTCTTCCAGCAAAGCGCGGTAATTTCTAACAGATTGGCGCATATTATCCTGTATTAGAAGTTGAAGCTGAGCGGGTAAGCTCGCTATAGCCTCAAGAGCTTTATCCACATGATCTGGATCTTCTTCGACATGAAGCTTTAAGAAACGTGAGGACTCAGTGCCATGTGCGCGATAAACTTTTTCGATAAACAGAGGGCAGATCAAACTCGCAATACCTTCTAATGCTAAAATATATCCGAATAATGAGGCTGGGTGTTCTCGCTCAATCTTAAAATATTGGGTTTCATATAGATTTTTAGCCGTGATAGATTTTGCTTCTAGATTTTCGACGCCCAATTTTTTTAAATCATTCAACGCAATTTTTTCGTGCCCTTTTTCTTCTGCAATATGGGCTGAATAACGACGATGCAAAGAGTCTTCTTCTAAAGAAGCATGGGCAGCAGCTAAGGCCAATAGACGGGTTGAGTGTTGCACGAAGTAGTAAGTTTGAGTTAGAAAGCTGATGTAAAACTTACGATTTTCCCATGGAAGATGAATCATCATTTCTGACAGAGATGAGATTTCGTTTTTAAATGTGGTTTTCATAATTCTCCTTTGAATTATTGTTGTTGGTTATCAATGAAAGTCTTTGCATCCACAGTTTCTGCGTTTCATCTGAGAAATAGTGGTTTTGTAGATTGCTTGAAAAAAAACAGACAAGATCAATCAAAACGCCATGATGTAGGACGTCTTCAAAGACTGTGGTGCCACCGGCTTTTTGAATAAGAAGATGGACAGAACGATCTTTGCGGGGAGTGCCAAAGGCTAGTTCAGACTGCGTGTGCAAAGTCATTATGGCAATGAGTTCAGATAAAATTAAACCGAAGTTCAAGGTTGTAAATCCGGTACTGCGGCGGCACTTAGGATGGATACTCAGCCAGCTTGGAACCAAAGCCTTTTTAAATGATACAGAGAGCTGTTGCAGGAAAGAAGGAGGCCAAGGTTTGAACCACGAATCATTTAAGCTGGCATTTAACTGTAAATCCATTTTTTTAAAACAACAGAGGGCAATGACTTCTTGATTGTGAGCGATGGCCACCATGAAATCGTTACGAGTAAACTGATCGCTGTAGAGATGTGTTAGGCCATCTAAATCTGTTAATGTTTTTGACCAAACAGAATGCCATAGTTGATAAGCAGAATTATAGAGTGCAGTGCTCGCCTGTTCGAACGGCGAGCATGGAAGTATATAAAGCTGAAATAACGAAAGTGTGTCTGACATATACGGAGCGGGAAAATAGATTTTAAATTTTAGAACGGCAAAGAGTATTCGTTACCGTATTTGCTTTTGAAAAAATACAGATGGCTTATAAATATTATAGGACCAATCTTAACGGATTCTTTACAAGTGTTAAAATTTGCTAAATTGCAAAACTAAGGTCTGGTTGGTGCGCACCTAGTCTTAATTTTTCTACGTATCATACCGATACAGTCTTTAGGGGTATTCCCTATCCATGAAGGAGAAAAGTTGAACGGACGCACACGTGTACTTATTTTAGCTCTTGTATTTGCTGTCTATGGCACTAGCTGTAGTCCGGCAAAGGATTCAACAGAAGAGAATATGACTCCTCCGCGTCCCGTGGCTCCGATTGATCAATCTGGTGATAATAATTTTAAATATGCGCAGACTGTAGTTTCAGAAAATGGGTGGACTGTAACCTATGACAGTGCTGATGCAGTAGAAGAAGTGGTGTTACCAGATGGTTGGCATGTTGAGGTGAAATATGAATAACAGTCATCAGTTCTGGATGAAGATCGTTATTATTTTTTCGATATTAGTGAGTGCTGCCATTACAAAAGCAGAAATTGGAGTGCCGGTTCAGTTAAGAGTCAAGTCACCGACAGGATTTTATCCTACAGAGTCAGGTGTCAACTTTAAGTTATTAGTTTTATCTCCTCCTGGCGGAGCGGGTGGAAATTGTATTCTGCGTGAAGAAAACTACAGTGGTCGAGATATAACCAATGGTAATATCTCTTTAAATTTAGGAAGTGGATCACGCGGTTCACGTGATCCCAATTTAACACTGCAACAAGTATTTGATAACTCCTCTGCCAAGGCGAGTTTATTTTGTGTTGATGGAAATAATAATATCGTTTCCAGCGAGCAAAGCTATACGCCGACCTCATCGAGTCATCGTGTCTTGCGTATTGTTGCCGAAATTAATCATGAAACTCTTTTAGTGAACTTCAATATGCGTGCAGTTCCATTTGCGATGCAGGCTGAGTCTATCGGCGGAAAAAAATCGGAAGATCTGTTGTCGCGAACTGCGGGAACACAACTGACTCAAGGAAATCTAAATTTATTATTACAAGACTCTACGCGCTTAACCAATTTGTTACGTTTAGCTGAACTGGGTGAAGCCACGTCAGCGACTACCGCGCAAAACTTTACAGGCAGTTTAGCAGGGGATGTGACGGGCACACAGTCGTCCACTACGGTGGCTAGAATTAGAGGTGTGACAGTCAGTACTTCGGCGCCGAGTTTACATCAGGTCTTGCGTTATGACGGCAGTGAGTGGGTGCCTTTTACACTTCCTGGCGCGCCAGTAACAAGTGTTGCGGGTCGAACTGGAGATGTAGTTTTAGCTCATACCGATATTTCAGGTCTTGGAACTGCTGCAACATTGGATGCGGGTACCGCGGCTTCGAATCTAGTACAATTAGATGGCGGAGCTAAGATTCCTGTGGCTCTTCTGCCCAATTCTGTTTTGTTAAATAGCAGCACCGCAGGTGGAGACATCTCAGGAACTTTTTCAAATCTCACTGTGGACACAGTAGGTGGGAAAACCGCGACCGCAGTGGCAGGAGCTGTCGACACAGTTTCTGCGGCTACGGCGGCGAATACAGCAAACACATTAGTTCAGCGCGATGGCAGTGGTGATATTAGTGTTCAGTCACTACAGTCTGCTGCTGTACAAACGACAGCGGCTTCTGTACGTACGCTGGCCGTATTTAATGCGAACAACAACAAAGTGACTGTGCAATCGCCAGCGGCTTTTTCCGATTATGGCCTGACGTTGCCTGTGGATGCAGGAACAAGTGGACAAGTGCTCACTACTGATGGATCTGGTGTTTTGACATGGAGTTCTCCGACTGGTGGTACGGTAACGCAAGTGACGGCTACGACGCCGTTATCCTCTTCAGGCGGAACGACTCCACAGATTTCTATTTCCCAAGCGAATACAACAACCTCGGGATATTTGAGTTCAACGGATTGGAATACATTTAACTTAAAGCAGGCGGCCTTAGGTTATACACCACTTGATCCAGCAAATAATTTAAGTGAGTTATCGGCGACAGCGTCTACAGCTCGTACGAATTTAGGTTTAGGAAGTGCAGCGACTTTGAATGCAGGTGTGGCAGCATCCAATGTGGTGCAATTAGATGCTGGGGCTAAAATACCAGTGGCGCTATTGCCTAATTCTGTTTTGCTCAGCAGCAGTACAGCTAGCGGTGATGTCTCGGGAACATTTTCAACTCTGTCTGTGGACACAGTGGGTGGGAAAGCCGCGACCGCAGTAGCAGGAGCTGTAGATACAGTTTCTGCAGCTACGGCGGCGAATACAGCAAACACATTAGTTCAGCGTGATGGCAGCGGTGACATCAGCGTGCAAACACTACAATCTGCGGCTGTGCAAACGACAGCAGCTTCTGTTCGTACGTTGTCGGTGTTCAATGCTAATAATAACAGTGTGACGTTGCAGGCTCCAACTCCGTTTGTGAATTACAGTCTGACCTTACCAACAAGTGCCGGCGCCAATGGACAGGTCTTAACGACGAATGGCAGTGGTGTCTTGTCATGGACATCTCCGACAGTGGGAACGGTGACACAAGTGACGGCTGTTGCGCCGTTAGCATCGTCTGGTGGAGCAACGCCAGAAATTTCGATGGCACAGGCGAACACGACAACTTCTGGATATTTGAGTTCAACAGATTGGAACACATTTAATTCGAAACAAGGAGCCCTTGGTTATGTACCTTTGGACCCAGCCAATAATTTAAGTGAATTGACTGCCACCGCTTCTACGGCTCGTACGAATTTAGGTTTAGGTGCTGCGGCCACAATGAATGTGGGAACAGCCGCGGGCACAGTGTCCGCGGGTAATGATTCTCGTATTACAGGTGCTCTTCAGTCGTCGACATTTAATGGTTATGTGGCCTCAGCAAGTTGTGAAACTACGGAAACAATGTACTGGAGTAGTGTGACGGGAACCTTCCTGTGTCAAAGCATTGATTTTCCAACGGCTCCAGTGACCACTGTAGCCGGACGCACCGGAGACGTAACATTATCGAATACCGATATTTCAGGTCTTGGAACTGCCGCTACTTTAAATGCTGGCACAGCCGCTTCGAATCTAGTGCAATTAGATGCTGGAGCTAAAATTCCAGTGGCGCTATTGCCTAATTCTGTTTTGCTAAATAGCAGCACTGCAGGTGGAGACATCTCGGGGACGCTTTCGAATTTAACAGTGGACAGTGTCGGTGCAAAAACTGCAGCTGCTATTGCGACTAGTGTGGATGCAACAACTGCGGCGACAAGTGACAATACGGTATCGACTCTGGTGAAGCGTGATAGCAGTGGTCAGGTCAGTGTGACGGCATTGAATGCTTCTAGTGTTGCTAGTACGACAGTGGCAGCCACTAATGTTAGAGCTTTGAATGTGAATATACGTGGCAGTGATGACGCGAATCATATTCAGCTGCGAGCTCCAGCGGCAGGAACATTTTCAGATTACAATTTAACATTACCAACCGGTGCTGGTGGTAACGGGCAAGTATTAACAACGAATGGCAGTGGTGTTCTTTCGTGGACGACACCAACAGTGGGGACTGTGACGCAAGTGACGGCTGCTGCGCCGTTGGTATCTTCTGGTGGAGCGACACCAGAAATTTCGATTTCACAGGCGAACACGACAACCTCTGGATATTTAAGTTCGACAGATTGGAATACATTTAATTCGAAACAAAGTGCATTGGGGTATGCGCCATTAGACCCAGCCAATAACTTAAGTGAATTGACCGCTACTGCTTCTACAGCTCGTACGAATTTGGGTTTAGGAAGTGCGGCCACTTTGAATGCAGGGACCGCAGCTACTAATTTAGTGCAGTTAGATGCCAACTCTCGAATTCCAGTGGCGCTATTGCCAACAGCCGCTTTGCTGACAACAAGCAATGCTGGCGGTGATGTATCTGGAACATTTACGAATCTTACTGTAAATGCAGTGGGTGGAAAAACAGCGACGACTCTTGCTGGAACCGTGGACACGGTAGCCGCAGCCACAAGTGATAGCACGGCATCGACATTAGTGAAGCGGGATAGCAGTGGCCAAGTGACCATTTCAACACTGATAGCTCCAACAGTTAATAGCAGTAACATTTCCTCATTACATTTCAACGTTCAAGATACAAATGGGACTAATCGCATTCAGGTACGTGCACCTACCGCGGGAACATTTGAAGATTACAATTTAACATTACCGACGAGTGCTGGTGGTAACGGACAAGTATTAACAACGAATGGCAGCGGAGTTTTGTCATGGACATCTCCGAATGCAGGAACAGTGACACAAGTGACGGCTGTTGCGCCGTTGGCATCGTCTGGTGGAGCGACGCCAGAGCTTTCTATTTCACAGGCAAACACGACAACTTCGGGATATTTAAGCTCGACAGATTGGAATACATTTAACTCAAAGCAGGCGGCCTTAGGTTATACACCACTGGCCCCAGCCAATAACTTAAGTGAATTGACCGCCACCGCTTCTACGGCTCGTACGAATTTAGGTTTAGGTGCTGCGGCCACCATGAATGTGGGAACGGCTGCCGGTACAGTGGCTGCGGGTAATGATTCTCGTATTACAGGTGCTCTTCAATCGTCGACATTTAATGCCTATTTCGCATCAGCAAGTTGTACAACAACAGAAACACTGTATTGGAATAGTCTAACAGACACTTTTGCTTGCCAATCTATCAACTTCCCAACGGCTCCAGTGACCACAGTGGCGGGGCGCACCGGAGATGTCACTTTATCGAATACCGATATTTCAGGTCTTGGAACTGCGGCAGTATTGGATGCAGGAACAGCCGCTAGTGAATTGGTACAGTTGGTGGCAGGTGGACGTTTACCAGCATCCGTTGTGCAAAAATCAGAGCTACCGAGTTATGTAAAGAAGACATCAGGACAAGTATTTTCTTCAACAGCTTTATCTGATGTAACGGGGTTGACAGTTGCTGTCACTAGCGGAAGCGTTTATAAAATTCGCTACACGATTCTGTATACATCTGCTGACATCAGCACGGGTCTGCGTTTAAGTTTAGTTTATCCATCGGTATCAGCGGCCACGGCTGTTGCAAAAATCCCAGTGGAAGTGGACGGAGTGAATGCGACTTATGTTGGACACATAACATCTTCAGGCAATGTTGTCGCTTCATCGGCAACTCCGACGGCAGGTGATGTTTATATGGCGACAGTCGAAGCGGTTGTTGTTCCAAGTTCTAATGGAACAGTTGTACTGCGAGCCGCAAGTGCCGTGAACAGTTCCGATATCACGGTCGTAGTGGGAAGCTTTGCTGAAGTTTCAGTTTTGAATTAAATCAATAATACATCTATTAGGCGAATTGAATCGGTTCGCCTGTACTTTCCAGTTTTACCACATCATCTTGCATAACGACTTTACCTTTTAAGATCGTATGAGTCGGCCAGCCTGTGACTTTCATGCCATCAAAAGGAGTGTATCCACACTTAGAGGCAATCCATTTGTTGGTGATCTCTTTTTCTTTTTTAAGATCCACAATCGTAAAATCAGCATCATAGCCAATTTGAATACGCCCTTTATTTTGTACACCGAAAAGTCGTCTTGGATTTTCAGTCACTAGGCGAGTTAAGTGTTCTAGTGAAAGCCTTTGTTGGTGTACATGGTTGAGCATAATAGGAAGCAAAGTTTGAACACCCGGAAATCCCGACGGAGATTGCGGGTAGGGCTTGTTCTTTTCTTCTAAGGTGTGAGGAGCATGGTCAGAACCAATCACATCCACAGTCCCATTGAGGACAGCTTTCCATAAATGTTCCATATGCCGTTGATCGCGGATCGGAGGATTCTGCTGCGCCAGAGTACCCAATCGTTCGTAGCACTCCGGAGATGACAAAGTCAGAAACTGCGGAAGAATTTCCACACTGGCAATGTCTTTGTTCTGTGCTAAAAACTGCATCTCTTCAGAAGAGGAAATGTGCAACATATGCACAGGACGATTATATTTTTTCGCCAGAGCAATAGACTTGCGCGTAGAGATCATAGCGCTTTCTTCATCACGCCATAGAGGATGTGCGCGAGGATGTGCGGCCTCTTCGGCAATATGTTTACGGGCACGCATACGGGCTTCATCTTCAGAATGAATCGTCAAGCGGCGGCGACCATTTTTCATGACATGTTCAAAAACAGCATCGTCATCCACGAGCAACGAACCGAAAGAGGCTCCTAGGAAAATTTTAATTCCAGAACAGTGGGGCAAATTTTCATAGGTATGAAGGTGTTGTGCATTGTCGGCAGAGGCCCCCATAAAAAAAGCATAGTGGCAGTGTGCACGTTGACGGGCCAAACTCAGTTTGTGTTCGAAGGCTTCTTGAGTTGTCGTTGACGGATTTGTATTCGGCATCTCGAAAATGGAGGTGACGCCACCAAGGATGGCTGCACGTGTACCACTTTCAATATCTTCTTTATGGGTCATGCCGGGTTCGCGGAAGTGGACTTGTGAATCAATGACTCCAGGTAATACGCAAAGACCTTTTAGGTCTAGAGTTTCGCGGGCGGCATATTGAAGAGGACTTCCAATATCTAAGATCTTTCCATCAAGTACGGCTATATCCACAGAGACTTTCTTCAAATGATTCGTATCATTATCAAACACCAAGGACTCTGTATTTTTTAATAGAAGATCAACTTGTTTCATGCTGTTAAATTTAAAACAGCTCTCGCTATAAGTCTAGGGACTTCGCTTGCCACAAAGCTGAAGTAACAGAGATAATAAGGACTACATGGCGAATATAATCAACTGGCTTGTGACACAGAATACGTTATTGATCCGAATTGGTTTTACTGCGGTATTAATACTAGTGGGGATCTACATTTACAGAACTGTGTTTAAACAGCGTGTGAATGCATCCGATAAAAAATCCAAAGTCGCTGAAAAGCCAGTAGAGCAAAACTCAACAGCAAAAGAAAAAGAAGCGGAAAGTGCTCCGGCTGCCAATGAAAAGACAGCCGCTCCGAAAACCGCAGAAGCAGCGGCAACAGCTACGGCTGTTCTATCTGAGGCTCAAGTCGCTGAAATGACACGCTTAAAAGATGAAGTGCAAAAACTATCTGCGGATTTAGCTTCGTCATTGGCACAAAATGAAGAATTAAAAAAGAACAGTGCAGCCGTAACAGAGCCTGAAGTTGTCCAGTCAGCAAAAGAGCGCATCAGTGAAGCTGGTGGTGACGAGTTAGCGGCTGAGTTACAGGATAAAATCCAACAATTAGAGTCACGTCTAGCTGAATATGAGATTATCGCCGAAGATATTGCTGAGATCTCACAGCTCAGACAGGAAAACCAAGAGCTTCGCAAAAAAACAAGCACAGCTAACCCTGAAAGCTCAAGTTCTGAAAGTGAAATGTCCACAGCAGAGCCTGTAATTGAAGCTGAGGAAGTTGTTGTGGATAGCGAGCCTAGCAATGAAAGTAGTGACGAAACCAGTGACGAAATAATTGCGGACATTGCCGACGTAGCTTTAACGGAAGAACTTGTGGAACCGGAAATTTCGGCCGAACCAGCCGCTATGGAGCTTTCAGAGGCAGAACTTTTACGAGCAGAACTAGAAGCTCTAACGGATCAGATTGAATCGGTTCCAGCTGAAGAAGTTTTCGCAGACAAATCAGCAGAGTTTAATCTAGTTAGTGAAAAACCGGTGACTCAGACGGAACAAGAGTTAATCGATCAATTTGAACAGGATATCGATAATAAGAAGGATTCTTAATATGCGTCAGATGATAGTGGTTCTTTTATTGGGGTTGTATGCAGGGGCTGCACACACAGCAAATTTTCAAACCTATATTAATTCTGCAGGTAATAAACAGCTGAATATGAACGAGCGTTGGAGTTCGTTAGTTAAAGCGGCAGAAGTAGCAACAGCAGGACAACTGGGGCAAATAAAGGAATTTTCAGATCACTCTGAATGGTTTATGCGAAATGCAGCTTTAGTCGCTCTAAAGAAAATCAATCAGCAAGAGGCTCGTCAAGAAGCGCGTAAGCTTATTAAAGATAAGGCCTTAGTTGTTAGATCAGCAGCAGTCGATATCTTAGCGGAAGATCTTGTGGCTTCTGATGATCGTCGGTTATTGATGGAAGAGCTGAACCAAGATTACAACTTTAATAAAAAAAGCAGTTTGTGGATTCGCCAGCAAATTTTAGAAAAACTTTCAGACACGGCAACAGCATCTGATCGTCAGTTCTTTGCGAAAACTCTTTTTGATGCAGATAAAAACTTAGCAGAGTTAAGTGCACGCACTTTAGCTAAGATTGATGGACAAGGCTCTGAAACTAAATCACTACAGCAGTGGCAGAAGTTAGTTAAAGAGCGCAATTGGTTGTAATAGTCTTTTAGTTGTTCTCTTGCATAGCGGCTCTTCTAAGAGCCTGTGCGATCACGATTTCACGTTCAATACGATAAAAGATACTTTGTTCTTCAAGCCCATCTGAGGGAACTATTTTTTTCTCGGAAATAAAATCACGGAAGATCTCGATTTTTTTCTCGATTGTCACGCGTGTGGACTCGCGTCCTCCGGTAGTCCCTTTGGCAAAGGTCAGGATCAGTTTATAGCGTGCGCTTTTGTATTCGGGACGTGTTTGATCTGGCGGTAGCCAACCATCAACAGACTTAATGTAATCTGTTTCGATGATGCCATAATCCTGATTTTCGCTGGCTATAGTATAAGAAATGGCAGCGTGAGCAGCCCTCCAAACAGAATCATAAGAAGCATAGAAAATCTTCTGCTGCGATGCCTGTTCTAGGATCTCATTAGGAGAAGAGCGCGTGGCTAGAAGCCCGCACCCTGATAAGCCCGATAAGAAAAAGGCAAGAAGTAAACTAGAAATCAGCCGATGCATGAGTCACATGTGTTGCATTGTTGATAAGGCGATCGTCGATATCAGTTGATTTGCTGATTGTCGAACCGATGAAGTTAACTTCAACGCGCTTACGGTTGTTTGTTTGTGGTAATGACCAGTCAGGCAAAGTAATGCTTTGATTCCATCCAGCACCGATAACTTCCCAGCGTTTGATAGCTAAAGTGATTTTTTTGTTACCATCTGTAACTTCAATTAAATCAGAAATTGCCGCCGATGTTGCCGTTGGATTGATTCCTGCCGTGTGAGGAAGATTTGGTAAACGGATTGTGTACTGATTAGAACCACTGATAGTGGGATTAGCCATTAATGGTAAAAGGCGAGGACTTACAGTGGCTGTATAAGGAACCATAGAAGCGCTCATGCGGCTAGCTCCTGGGGCATCTGACATAAACTCAGATTGTTTTTTGATAACGTTAACAATCACTGTTTGCTTTCCAGCAATAGATTGTAAATTTAATGGTTGGCCATGAGTGGCGCGTTTAACATCTGTCGGCATCATAAAGCCTGAAAAATCACTAGCCGCCAATACGATCTGAATTTCATCAGCTAACGCACTTGCTGTTTGCACAGGAATTTGCTGGTTGAAAGCCATGTCATTGCCGGAAATTTCTAAATTAGTAACTCCGCTGACAATAGTCACATCACGCATTGAACCACCTTCAATAGAGAAGTGATTGATCAAGTCGTGGAATGATTTACCTTTTCTTAGTTCTGAAACAACATCTTTAAATACAAAGCGTCCGCGAGCGGCAACAACTTTGCGATTTCCAAGCTGATTCATTTTTAAACGATAAAGTGGTTTATCTAAAGTGACACCAATGATGTAGCTTTCTTTTTGCTTAGGAATAGAAACGTTGCTCGGAATATCGCTTTTTTGCCCAGCAGCGGATAATGTATCTGTGTAGGGGCTGATCACTTGTCCGATATCGAAATTCAAAAGATCTGCCCGTGTTACTGCGGGCATAACTAAAGCAAAATCAATTAACTTGTCACCATTAACTACTGGTAACTGAGTTACATTGCCACGCATTTCTGCCTGCTCATTTAAAGGAAGAGGATTTAATTTAAGAACGATATTGCCAGGGGCTTGGTTCAAAAGAGTTTGGCGAATATAACCACGGGCATCGATCGTTACAGAAGCTGGTGTTTTCCATGAATTTGAAATTGTTGCGCGGCCCGAGCTATCCGTTGTCACAAAGTTATCACGGAAAGGATTGTTAGGGGCTTGTCCAACAAGAATTTGTGCGCCAGAAATGGGCTCACCAAATTGGTTCACTACACGGATTTGTGCCGCTGCGATTTCTGATTTAGGGCTCCAGTGGTGACGCTCAACAACGCCTGCTGATGAAGAGTCAGGTTTTTCATTTTTATCACGGCTACAGCCTGAAAAGCCGATGCCTAAACCCAGAACAGCCACAGAAAATAGTTTGGAATACTTCATGTATTATCTCCTTAAAAATCCTTTATTTATATAGAGTATTCCACCTAGGATCTGAGTCTAGGTCACCCATTTTCTGGTGTTGCTGCGAGTTAAGTTATTGATTCTTTTAATTATTAAGAGCTGTATGACGCGCGAAGTTGTGTCATTGGTTTTGGCTGCGCTCACTGAGGTCGGCCCATCGATCCATAAGTTGGGCGATACGACTTTCAGTATCTGAAATCAGCGAGGTCAGCTCGTTTAATCGCACGTAGTTACTTTGTGTTTCTGGCAGAGCCAGCTCCGTTTGTAACTTCAGTAGGCGATCCTCTTCTGACGAGATCACAGATTCAATTTTTTCAAATTCGATTCTTTCTTTGTAGCTGAGTCCGGCGCGTTTAGCAGAGGTTTTTGCCGACACCTCATTTTGAGTATCACTTTTGATGGCAGCTTTCGCATCTTGAGGACGAGGTTGTCTTTTGCCAGACTTGAACCATTCTTCCCACTGAAGAGTGTCAGCAAAGTTAATGATCGAGTGTTCATTGGAGTCAAAGGCCCAAATGACATCACAGTTTTGATCCATAAAGTAACGGTCATGGCTCACTAGAAGAACGGCACCTTTGTATTCACTCAGGCAATCACTGAGGGCTTCAAGTGTTTCCACATCCAAATCATTGGTTGGCTCATCTAGAATTAGAACATGGGCTTGCTTCAGCATAAGCCGTGCTAAAATCAGACGACTTAATTCGCCGCCTGAAAGGCGATGGGCGGGCATATCCATTTGCTGTGTTTTAAAATTAAAGCGACTCAGATAAGAGCGAGCAAAGACGGGTTGACCTTGAAAGTGAACGTAGTCTCCTTCAGGGCAAACAATTTTTAAAACAGTTGTGTTCAAATCCAGTTGATCTTTGCCCTGTTCAAAATAAGAAATTTCGATATCTTCATTGACGACGACTTGTCCAGAGTCCGGTGGAACTTTTCCAATAAGACATTTAAGCAACGTGGATTTACCACTGCCATTCGCTCCAATCAAACCATAGCGATGGCCGGGCCTGACCATCGCACTAAAATCTTTAAATAAAGGCTGGCCACTATAGCTTTTAGTGATGTGACTGGCTTCGATTAATTTTTTAGGCGATTTAGCCGTGTTACCAAAATCTAAGTCTAAAGCACGTTTAGTATTTTTTTGTTCTAAATCTTTAACTTCATCAATAATTTCGTAGGCCCGTTCGATTCTGGCTTTCTGTTTTGTCAGACGAGCTTGTGGTCCGCGAGCTAACCATTCTTTTTCACGGGTCATGGTGTTGCGGCGTTTGTCTTCAAGACGTTTTTGTCCATCCAAAAGCATTAATTTACTTTCGATGTGTTGGCTATAAGAGCCACTGGTACGCAAAAGTCCATTAGGCAGTTGTGGATCAAGATCGAAAATAACAGTACTTGTATTCTGTAGAAAACGTCGGTCATGGGTTACAGTTAACAAAGCGACATCAGTACTTTTTTGAAGGAAGTCTTCCAGCCAGATGATACTTTCAAGATCCAGATGATTCGTCGGCTCATCTAATAACAATAGATTGGGGCGTTTCATGAGTTCGCGAGCCAGCGCCACTTTCTTTTGCCAACCTCCAGAAAGTTGTCCTACTTTTTTTTCGGCGCCTTCCGGAAAAATATCCAAGTTCATTTTGGAAATCAGTTCGTAGGCTAATTGGATATTATCTGAATCATATTCGTCAGAGGTGATCTGAATCAAAGCTTCATAGATAGAAATGTCTAAAGGTAAAATAGGTTTCTGCTGTAGATAACCCAAAACTAAGTTGTTTGCGAATGAGATCTTTCCTTGATCGGCCTCTTGCTCTTTTGCAATCAAGCTCAGCAGAGTGGATTTGCCGGCTCCGTTGGGACCGATAAGACCAATGTGTTCAGAGGTTTCAATGGCAAATGAAATACTTTGAAAAAGAGTTCGCGAGGCAAAAGACTTCGATAGTTGGTGGGCAGAGATCAATGTGGGCATGAATTTATAAACTATTTTTCCGCTTTAAGCTGAGATTTTTTTGCTTTGCAATCTGAGATAACAGAAGCGGGTACATTGACGCCACTAACACTTTGTCCATTTAGCAGAGGCTGCGTGCAAGTTTTAGAAATATTCTTGTTGTATCCGGCGGCTTTGCAGGCATCCATGATCTGGATACATGAGCCTTCGCGGGTTTCTGTAGAGCTTTGAGCCATGACTGTGTGACCAACTGTGCAGGTAAGCACTAAAGTCAAAGATAACAGTGTTTTCATGGTTCCTCCTAGTCAATAGCTAACAGTTCATTAGCTAAACGGGACACATGGTCCCGTTAGTCTATTTTGACGCTGTTATTTTCTATCTACAATCAAAATCTTGTTACCAACGATGCTGGTCGGCATCTTGTTTTCTACATTCACTTTAAACGAGATCTGTCTTTCTTTGATATTGCCTGATTTGTACATCACTAATAAAGAGCATTTGGCGATGCGTTCATTACAGTCAAATTTCAAGTCTTTAACGTTGCCTGTGTACTCCTCATCGTCCATATCACCTAAAAGAGGAATATGTGAAAAGATGTGTAAGATGTATTCTCCGGCATCTTCCAAAGCCGCTTTTAAATTAACTTCTCTGCCATCGGCTGTGTAACCGCGCATATCGTCGATGTTTTCATTTAGAATTTCGAAAGCTTTGGTTGCGTAGTCTTCATCAAGGTTTACTTCTGATGGAGATTGAGCGAAAGCTGAAAATGAAAAGACAACTACAAGTGTGGCTAAGATAAATTTTTTCATAAAGACTCCTTTAATAATAATAATTTTTAATAATCTAAGTAATAAAACTGTTCATATTGGGTAACAGCACGCCCGATGCCAGCTTTAAAGGCTGTAAATTTTAGTTGATAGGTGGATAGGCGCAAAATTGTTAGACAGTTATCGGGATGGCATCGAGTTATGTCTGAGTGTTATGTGCTTTGAAGAGATGTCTCAGAATGAGAAAATACAAAAATCAAGAGAATGTAAAGTTCTCTTAACATTGAGATATCACTGAATAAGATTTGCACATTATGCGGGATATTATAAACAAGAATTTAGAGGAGTTACCATCTAAGTCTGATATCATGAACCCCTATGCTTCACCGAAAAATAGATCGTATTTGGAAAGATCTATCAGTCTCGAAAAAACTGTACGTTGTCGTCGGGTTGATGACATTTTTGATCGTCTTTGAGCTTCTGACTCTTAAGTACACGGCTAACATCTTGTCTTCGGTTAGAGGATTTGTCGCAGGTGAGAGTCTTTGGTCGAAATCGCAAAAAGATGCTTTGCTGGCGATGCATAATTACATCGTTTCAAAAGATGAAAAGTACTATGGACAATTCTTAGAGCATTTAGCCATACCATTGAATGATCGTATTGCGCGGGAAGAGCTGGAAAAAGCACAGCCTGATCACGAACGCATGTATCAGTCCTTCATCAATGGAGGGATTCATCCAGATGACATCCCATCCATGATTCATTTGATTCGCTATTACAAAAATTTTTCGTATGTGCAGAACTCCCTTGAGGCATGGCGGCAGGGGGATACTGCGATTGATGAGATTTTAGCTCTGGGGCAGACGATACACCAAGAAGTAGAAGAGTCTTTAAAAGGCAGTTCTCCTCTTCTGCCGATTGCTAATCAAGATTTGCGATTGCAGCAACTTGCAGAGTTGAATGTACAGGTTTCAGCCCACGCTGATCGCTTCAGCTACACGCTGGCAGAAGCTGCACGTTGGGTGGAAACTCAGTTCTTTTTGTTTTTACTTTTTGCAATTTTAGTTTTGCAGTCAGCAGGTCTTTATTTTGCTTTTAGATTGAGTAAGGGGCTTCTGCACTCTTTACTACATTTAAACAAAGTGGCTTATCTGATTGGAACGGGCGACTTCAGTCAAAGAATCCCAGTGGATTCTTTAGATGAGTTGGGCCAGCTAGCCTCTTCATTGAATTTATTAAGTTTGAATTTACAAAACATGTCTGGCGAAAAAGACCAAGCGGAAGAGGCAAATCAAGTTAAGAGTTTATTTCTAGCGAATATGAGCCATGAAATTCGAACTCCGCTAGGGGCTATTTTGGGCTTTGTCGAAATTTTAAAGGAGCCGAATCTCAGTGACGAGCAGCGGAAGCAATACCTGAATATCATCAGTCGTACAGGTGATACTTTAGTCACGATTATAAATGATATTTTGGATTTGTCTAAGGTCGAAGCTGGAAAGATCGAAGTCGTTAAAGAGGTGTTTTCTTTATCGCAGCTTTTACGTGATGTGGAATTGTTAATGAAGTTACGAAGCGAAGCCAAAGGAATTGAATTGGTTTTCGAGTCATCTCGTCAAACTCCAGAAGTGGTGTACTCAGATCCATTGCGACTACGTCAAATTTTGATCAACATTATTGGAAATGCCATTAAGTTTACTCAGCGAGGGTCAGTCCGTGTTTATTGTGAAGCGACGCCATCGCACTTGTTATTTAGAATCAGTGACACAGGCTTAGGGGTTGAATCTCAAGATGTGGCCAAATTATTTAGACCATTTTCTCAGGCCGATCTGTCTATTCGTAAAATGCACGGCGGGACAGGGTTAGGTTTAGTGCTTTCGCGAGAGCTCGCACGTCTTTTAGAAGGTGATATAGAACTGGAAAGTACGCAGCCTGGTGTTGGCAGTGTGTTTGTTGTTAAGGTTGCCTACCGAATTCCACGTCACCTGCGTCCAGAAAAGGTTGCTGTACATGAGCGTATTGAACGACAGGCAGCCATAGATCCAATGAAGGGCATTCAAGGGAAACATATTCTTTTAGTTGAAGACACATCCGAGAATCAGATTTTGATCACTCATATTTTGTCGAAGAGTGGTGCCACTGTTCAAGTTGCTCACAATGGTCAAGAGGCGCTTGAGTGTGTAGATAGTGGTACCTATGATTTGATTCTTATGGATATGCAGATGCCGATTTTAGATGGTTATTCGGCCACTCGAATGCTGCGTGAAAAAGGTTATCGCAAGCCGATCATCAGTCTTACGGCACATGCTATGCGCGAGGATTTGCGCAAATGCATTGAGGTTGGATGTGACGATGTTTTAACCAAACCGATTAATAAAGTACTTCTTATTGAGACCCTCACTCGATATTGTAACTAAAATTGTAACTGAAAAAGGCAGATCCCTTTCTTATACGCAGCACGCCAAAGCTTTTAATGAAAATCTTGCTTAAATGAAAATAATCTTCGATGCTGACCCCGCATCATATAAGTCAGTAATGGGACTGACGTTTCTACAAAGCACCGAAAATGCTTAACTATGGGGGCAAAAATGCTATCTTCTTTACGAGTCACAGCGTCTACACTGGTTCTTTTTTTCAGTCTTAATCTTTTCGCAGGTCTAAGCGAAGATTATCATGCTCTAAAAAACTCAGGTAAAAACTTTCAAGCTATCGGCACTATCTGCGAGCTTGTTGCACAACTAAGATTTCAAGAACAATATCCTGAACCTGAATATCGTGTAGTTACTGGAATTGCTTACAACGACACAGTTAGAACTATTGGTGAGTTAGATCTTATCGTATTTGATCAGCAAGAAAATAAAGCTTTATTAGTAGGTGAAGTTAAATGCTGGAAAGACCCTAAAGGTGGCTTAGCCAAAGCTCGTGATCAACGTCAGCGTTTTTTAAATCATTTGCGTTCAAACAAACCAATTCGTTTTAAATACTTAGAAAACCCATCTGAGCCTTTCGATAAAGCACAATTTATCGATGTAACTGAATTTATTTCTATCGCACAAAAAGGTACAGCTCGCGTTGGATTTGATTATGAATTTGATTACACATTAGATGAGTTGATGCAGTTAAGAGCTGACATTATGTCTTGCCAGAAATCTGGTGAGTGCCAAAGACCTCAATAAGGTCTTTGTAAAACAAAAGATCGGCATACAGAAGATTGGGACAATCCAAAATTACAACCACACATCCTTTCTTCTTCGTCCTACTACTTCTAGTCGCAATGGCCTCAATTCAATCTGGGGCCTCTTTAGCAAAAAGTTTATTTTATATTTTAACTCCTCAAGGTGTAACCGCCTTAAGGCTGTTATTTTCTTCTTTGTTATTACTTCTTGTGTGGCGCCCTTGGCGCTATACACTTGATCGCAGTATTTGGAAGTCGATCTTTCTTTACGGAGCCTCATTAGGTGGAATGAACTTGCTGTTCTACATGGCTTTGCAAAGGATTCCATTGGGAGTCGCAGTAGCCCTTGAGTTTACGGGGCCCTTATTGGTGGCTCTTTTGGCATCACGTCATCTGCGTGATCTTCTTTGGGTAGGTCTTGCGATTTTAGGGATATTACTTTTATTGCCATTGGGATTAATTGACGGAGCCAACCTCGATCCGGTCGGAATTACTTATGCTTTACTAGCTGGAGCCTGCTGGGCT
Organism: Pseudobdellovibrio exovorus JSS; assembly: GCF_000348725.1. Classification (NCBI taxonomy): domain Bacteria; kingdom Pseudomonadati; phylum Bdellovibrionota; class Bdellovibrionia; order Bdellovibrionales; family Pseudobdellovibrionaceae; genus Pseudobdellovibrio; species Pseudobdellovibrio exovorus. The sequence continues at coordinate 1,805,557 of NC_020813.1, read as the reverse complement.
TTGTATATTATTTTCGGACAAAGAACGGGTAGTAGTGTTCCCAGTGGGGTCATTACTGCGTGGGGAATGTTAGTTGCGGCTATCGCTGTTGTACCCTTCGGCGTATTCGTTGCACATAAAGAACTTTTTAATTTGGATGTGTGGCCAATCGCTTTCGGTGTGGCTGTACTTTCCAGTGCCTTACCCTATTCGCTCGAAATGGTGGCGTTGAAACGATTGCCTGCAAAAACCTTTAGTATTCTGATGAGCTTAGAGCCCGCCTTGGCGGCTTTATCAGGTTTATTGTTTTTAAATGAAAAATTGAATTTCACGCAATTGCTGGCAATTGCGCTTTTGATTATAGCTTCTGTGGGAACAACTTTAACGTCTCGCTATGATGAAGCCCGCGGCGGCTGATTCGATCTCCACTCTTTGTCTAAAATTAAGCGAGCTCCACGTTTAAAGGTGATATAAGACCATGCCCATTGGAAGAAAACAAAAAACTTATTCTTAAATCCGATCAGATAAAAGATATGAACAAAAAGCCATGCGGCCCACGCCATAAAACCACCAAACTTTAAGTGAGTGGTTTGAGCGATTGCTTTTTTTCTTCCAATGGTGGCCATCATGCCCTTATCAACATATTGAAAGTCGGTGTAGGCGTCGCCTGCAATGGCGCGTTTGATATTGCGTCCTGCATGAGTTCCCTGCTGCATCGCCACCGGAGCCAAACCGGGAAGGGTACTGCCATCGGGTTGTGTGAATGAAGCTTGGTCACCGATAACAAAAATTTCTGGATGATTTTCCAGTGTCAGTGACGAGTTGATGATCACGCGGCCTTGACGATCCAAAGGAGCATCTAAAGCTTTTGAAAGGCTAGAGGGTTGAACACCGGCGGCCCAGATCACAGTTTTAGCTTTTACAAATTCTTCGCTCAGACGTGCGCCCTCTGAGGTGATTTCAGTTACACGAGTGGAAGTCCATATTTGCACACCAAGACGTTCTAAATCTCGTGCCGCTTTTTTCGAAAGGCTCTCATCAAACCCAGCAAGGACACGAGGGCCTGCTTCGATCAAAATCACACGGGTGCGTGAGGGATCAATGCTGCGAAAATCTTTTTCAAGAGTGTAACGACTGATCTCGGCGATTGAGCCTGCAAGCTCGACTCCGGTTGGTCCACCACCCACAATGACAAAAGTGAGCAGAGTTTTTCTTTTGTCGGGATCTTGTTCTTTTTCAGCAAGTTCAAACGACAGAAGAATACGGCGACGAATTTCTGTGGCCTGTTCTAGCGTTTTTAAACCAGGTGCATTTTCCTCCCAGTCATTATGACCGAAGTAGCTGTGTTTCGCTCCGCAGGCCAAGATCAAATAGTCATAGGGATATTCAGCATCGATAGTGCGAACCTTTTTGTTTTCTTTATCGATGGATTGCACATTGCCATAGACCACATTGACATTAGAGTAGCCGGAAAAAACACTGCGAATAGGTGTCGCTATGTCAGCCGGAGATAATCCTGCTGTGGCTACTTGATAAAGTAAAGGTTGAAATAAATGATAGTTTCGACGATCGATAATCGTGATCTGGACATCTTTTTGTTTCGCCAATTGACGGGCAGCTTTTAAACCACCGAATCCGGCGCCAACGATAACAACGGATTTTTTCATAGTAGGTTGATGGTATCAGTCCGTTGAAACCTTGTCTTTAGTTTTTCTTATTCCATCCCATCATATTATAGTAATGAAACTGAGCGATTCCCGTGGCTTCATGTAAAGCGCTATCAAGTAAAAAGAAATTGCGCGAAGCCACACTGTAACTTTTAAGTGACTTAAGGTGACTGGCTGGTGCCGGAATGGGATCAAGGTCAAAAAAGTTAAAAAACAGTAAAGAACGTCTCATATGAATACCAGAGGTCACTAAATATATCTGGTCAAAAGATTTATCGGAAGGTTGTTCTGAAATGATTTTTTTTGAGTTGCGCGCATTCAAAAAAGTATTGCGGCTTTCAGCTTCTAAGATAACGTCATTTTCTGGAACACCAATCGCTATCAACTCATCGGCCATAACACGGGCTTCGGGTTTACCGAAGCGTTGAGGATCGCCTCCGCTGACCAGGATTTTACAAAAATGTTTTTGTTGAGAACAGTTTGTATACAGCCGTGCGGCTTCGTAAAGACGAGAAACCTCTAAAGGATAAGAGCTAAGCTGTTCATCCTGCGTCCAACGAGTCGAACCATATCCTAAGAGGATGATCAGATTGTTATTTTTCCACTCGGGTTGTGTAATGTGTGGATGGATCTGAAATTGTCGCAAGACGTATTCCGTTGCAAAGCCATTCCAAATCGAAAAGATAAGGATGACTTCAACCAGAAGTAGAATCATTCCCCATAGGCGTTTTTTAAAGAAAAGCAAAAGTGTCGAAATCAGACCAACAGTGAAAATTAAAATTAGACTCATAGATGTATCTCAGCATCAGTTGAAGATGAGGTCAATTTTATAGCTTTCAAATAGAGCTAAATTATGCTATACTGATTTCTTTTGAGCAGAAAATTTTAGTTAATTTGTCAGAAGCTCATTCTAAGACAACAAAAATACAATACTGGTTTTGAAAATCATTCAGCAGAATGATTGGATCAATTTTATTTTTCATACACCAGAAAAATTTCAGAAAACCACCAGAAAAATCCTAAAAACTTGGAGGAGTATATATGAGGTATAAACTTAAATCGCAGCGTTTGACTTTGGTTGTGGATTTGGATGGAACTTTTCTGGCTTCGCATCCATCACCGAAAGATCCACTTTATCAGATGATTCAAGAAAATCGCGAAAGAATCCATCTTGTATTTTGTTCTGGTCGCGGGCTAGAGAGTATTATCCCCTTACTTTATCAAAGCGATATCCCACGTCCTGACGATATTATTGGTGATGTGGGGGCCAGTGCCACTGAAGTGCAAGATCTAAAACCGATAAGCGATATTCAAAATTGGATTGATAAAAACTGGGCCGGTGAAGATTTAGCAAAGATGATATTGGCCGACTATCCACAGTTGATTCGCCAGAATGTCCCACAAGATCGGCGTTGTTCCTATTTTATTCGCGATCCCAGCATGAACTTATCATCGTTACGTCAAGCTCTAGAACAAAAGGGATATGATCTGCTTCTTTCGGACAATAAATATTTAGATGTTTTGCCTAAAGGTGTAAATAAGGGCTCAACCATTCAGAAACTTTTAGAGTATCGTAAAATTGCTACAGATTCAGTTTTAGTCGCGGGTGATACACTGAATGACCTATCGATGCTAACCAGTGGCTTAAAAGCTGTGGCTGTTGGTGGATCCGAGCCTGCGCTACTTCAACAGACGCAAAAGATGACATCTGTATTTCAAGCTAAGAAAAAAGGGACTTTGGGGATACTCGAAGCACTCGCACACTATGGATTCGTCGAACATGAAGAAGATAGTTCACAATCCCATCAGATCACTTATGGAAAGTCTAAGTTGGTGATGGTTTATCATCGCCAGCCTTTTGATGAAATCAGAAAAGGTAAAGAGGTGATTCGTCGGACACCTCAAAGTCCGAATGGAATCATTCCTACATTGATGGGCTTTTTTGATAAAGAAACACCAGCGTCTTGGATCGCATGGTCATTGCATCATGACTCAAAGGAAAAATTTGACACTCATGTTCCGGTTAATGAGGAACTGTATCCACAGCTTACGGTTGCACGGATACCATTGACCAGTGAAGATGTGGACCTGTTCTATAAGAAATTTTCAAAAGAGGCATTCTGGCCAGTTATTTTTTCATTTCCTGGAAAAGTACAGATTAATCACGCGCATTGGCAGCACTTCAAGACAATCAATCAGCGATTTGCACAGATGACGGCTCAAGAGGCGGCAAAAGGGGCATTGGTGTGGATTCATGATTATAATTTATGGTTAGTCCCTGGCTTTTTACGCCAGATGAGGCCCGACTTAAAAATTGCTTTTTTTCATCACACATCATTTCCATCACCTGATATTTTTAATATCCTTCCTTGGAAAAAAGAGATCGTTGGCAGTTTGATTCAATGCGATCATGTTGGTTTTCATATCCCTAGCTATGCTGAAAACTTCTCTCAGGTTGTGCGGTCTAACTTTCGAGCGAAAGTTTTAGAAAGCACATCGGCGGCTCCGCGCTTTATGACTTATGGTGGAGCTCTTGGGGTTGAAAGCTATGGCAGCCGTTTATATGTGGAAGGACGAGAACTCACTTTAAGTGCTCATCCCGTCGGGACAGACGTGCAACGAATACGTCAAACTTGTAAGCAAGAGCCTATTCAAAATCAGTGGCAGCAACTCAAAGAAGAGTTTGCTGGACGTCAGGTTATTTTGTCTGTTGAGCGTTTAGACTATGTCAAAGGACCGATTCAAAAAGTCGAAGCCTTTGAAAAGCTATTGGAAACACATCCCGAGTTACACGAAAAAATTGTATTTATTAATATCGTAACTCCACCAGCACCGGGTATGGAAGTCTATAAACAGACGCGTGATAAACTGGATCAAGTCATTGGACGCGTGAATGGTCGCTTTACAAAAGTGAGCTGGACACCGATTCGCTATTTTTACAAAGCATTTCCATTTGAAGAGCTACTTGCTTTTTATGCTCTAGCTGATATTGCGTGGATTACACCTTTACGTGATGGTTTGAATTTAGTTTGCAAAGAGTACATCGCAGTTAAAGATGCAGTTCAACAATCAGGAACGTTAGTTTTGTCAGAGTTTGCAGGGGCTTCGGTTGAGCTGCATGGCTCAATTCTAACGAATCCATTTGATAAAAACGAAATGGTCGAGTCCTTATTAAGGGCGATTCAACTAGACCCTCAAGAAAAAAAGCTCAGACAAAGGCAGTTGGCTTCTATTGTAAATCAGTATGATGTTGTGAAGTGGGGGGAGTCTTTTTTAGAAAGTGTTCGTCAGTTGACATCGACCAAATAATGCTTAATTTAGAGATATGATTACAGTATTAAATCCTAGCTACAGCTCGTCTTCAGATTCCACCCTAACGACAAAGTCGGAAGCTTTAGCTAGGGAAGCCACACAAAAAGTTTTGCAGCAAAAGCCCGGTGGACTTAAGGGGATCGAAGCATCCTTAGAAGCTCTATCGGTTATGCCTGAAGAGTTGAATCTTTTCAAAAACCGACATTCGCGCTTTGTTGTCGTGGGAATCGGTGGAAGTAGTTTAGGTATTCAAGTTTTAGCAGAAATGAAGCAAGCTTCTAACTTTCAGTTTATTGATAATGTGGATGCATATCATTTCGAGCAACTTTTTGAAACTATGCCCGAACCTGAAAAAACAGGTTGGCTTTTTATTTCTAAAAGCGGCGGTACCATTGAAACCTTAACGGCACTTGAGTTTATCGAGCAAGAGCTGAGCACAAAAAATATCTCGTTATCCGAACACAGTTTAGTTATTACAGAAAAAAAAGACAGTGACCTTTATCGCTGGTCTCAGCAGAAACAGGTGTTGTTTTTTGAAATGCCCGTCAGTGTTGGGGGGCGATTTTCTGTTCTAACGGAAGTGGGATTAATTCCTGCATGGCTGATGGGTTTTGATATGAAAGCCCTGCGCACCGGAGCTATGGAAGCGTATAATGCATCCGATGTTTTAGCCAAAGTGACATCCGAGACTTTAAAAAGCTGGCAGCGTGAAGAATGGATCACGGTCTTGTGGAGCTACAGCTCACGTTTAAAATCGTTTGGTCTTTGGTGGCAGCAGCTTTGGGCCGAGTCTTTAGCGAAGAAAGTCGATATTCAAGGCCAACCGGCGGCACGAGTCAGTACGCCGTTGCCATTAATTGGGGCTACGGATCAGCACAGCGTTCTACAGCAAGTGATGGAGGGAGCCCGTGACAAGTTAGTTGTTTTCTTGCGTGTGCAAGAGGCGGAAGCTGGAAAGTCGCTGCTACAGAAATCCCAAATGCGCGAAACAGCTTTACTGCAAGGGCGTAATATGGGGACGCTGCTACGTGCAGAAGCCGAAGCCATTCAGCAAGCTCTTAGCGAAGTACAGGTTTCAAATATCTCGTTACAAATTTCAGATGTTCGCGATCAAAGTGTTGGCTATCTGTTTATGTTCTTTCAGCTTTGGGTGATGTGCTTGGGTGAAGCAATTCAGATCAACACATTTGATCAGCCGGGAGTTGAATTAGGAAAAGTAAAAACAAAAAAAATCCTTTCAGGGCAACTATGAGTTCGGTAAAGCGTATTGTCTTAACGGGAGCACCTTCTTCGGGAAAAAGCTCGGTGATGGCTGAAATACAAAAACGTCAGTGGCCCCATGTGGCACTGGTTCCCGAAAGTGCAGTCGTCTTGTTGTCAGGCGGATTTCCAGCTCCACAACATCATGACATTGAACAAATACGCAGCTTTCAAAATGTAATTCTGACTTTACAAAGTCATCTTGAGCAGGTGATTGCTAGACAAAACCCTGCAGCAAAGTATTTAGTCTTAGACCGCGCCCGTTTGGACGGGGCGGGATTTTGGTCATTAGGTGTTCAAGATTATTTGCAGCAGTTTCAAGTTTCTAAATCGGATGAGTACTCACGATATGATCAAATTATTTTCCTAGGACTGCCAACTGATGAATTCTTTGAAGGAGTGAACGAACGTCGTTTTCACAACTTTGAACAGAGTCAGCAGAGTGAAAAGCAATTACTAGAAGTTTGGTCTGGACACCCGAACTTTCACTTTGTGCCTGCCGAGCGGGATTTTAATGTGAAAGTAGAGAACGTCTTATCGTTGATTCAGCAGTCGATGTTATCATCCTAGTCTCAATATCAGGTCGCTCTTGACGCGATCATGTGCATATAAGTGAACTCGGAGAGATTTCCGCTTCATGCTTAAGAGGCGTTTTGAAGTGCAGAGTTAGTGCGTAAATCGCAATGCTCAAATAAATAATAAAAAACAGTTTGCGATTAAAAACCAATGACCTCAAACGAGGGAAGTATTTACTTGTCAGGTGATGAGTCAGGTTGATAACCGAAAAAACAGGAATAGTTCCCACCCAAAAGATCACAATAAAAATATAGAATAAGAAAAGGCTTTGAATTTTAGAAAGCGTAATCAAAATTAAGAACAACCACGCACAGGGCAGTAAGCCATTTAAAAAACCAAAAAGAGCTAAAGAGGACACCCGCTTTTGTGGCACTGTTTTTTTAATACAGCAGTGGTGGGAGAGGAATTCATCTTTCGAGACTTTAATAAAATAGCCAAGGAATAGTAACCCCCACGCCAGCCAGAGCCATTGATTGCGTAGTGCGATCTCTCCGATGAAGTAAATGGCGGTGCCCACAGTTAGATAAGCGGTTAGGCGTCCAAGGTGGTATGGGGTTAGGTTTTTCGTTTTGTAAGTGGCGACGAGGGGTACACACATAATCGCACAGTGATTGCTGCCAATAAGACTGACAAGCAGTAAGATCAGAGGAAGTAAACTAGATTGTAGGTCTAAATTTAAAAAGTCCAACGAGGTAGACTCCTGTTACCAGTAATCTACCACGAAATTGAAAAGGGCGGAATATCTAATTCAAATAGTAGCCGACTTGAGTAACCACACGAACTTTTTTCGTGATGGACTGGCGCGATTCATAATCAGAGTTCATATCAGTAATACTGAAAAGCCCTTGGGACGCCGATTTGATTTTTCCTAAACTAGAGTTAGTGTCGTCAGCAAATTGTTGCGCTGATTGGCGGGCATTCGCTGTAGCTTCTTTAATCATTTCAGGTTTGATGCTATTTAAGTCAGTGAACATGTAATTAGTCGTCGAGCTTTCAAAAGTCACACCTAACTGAATCAGCTCATCTGTTTTATCCAAAGCTTTCGCCACTTCAGAGACTTTTTTTGTGCTGACACTGACGGTGCCGCGAATGGTGATGCGATCTGGTGGACGAGAGTTTCCATAGTAGTTTGCCCAATTGTCGACGATATTCGCCGGTGATTTTTGAATCTCGTCTTCACTAAATCCTAATTTTTTGAAGAACTCTAACAGAATTTTTTGATTTTTTTGATATTGAGCATTGGTGGCATTCAGATCGTTACCCTGAGCTGCATAAGTGATCGCCCAGTAGGCCTCATTAGAGGTCACCATTCGTTCTGAGAGACCACGAACCTCGACAACGCGTTCAGAGCTACGAAATTGCTCTAACCCAGATTTGACTAGAAATGCACAGATAATAGCTGTTGCTGTGTAAGTTAATGTACGAAACATAAGGACCTCATTTGTTGTTGCTTTCTATGTTTTCACTGATTGTGAAAGGGGTCAATTCACGATGTGTTCAGTCGTTAGTCTAGACATTTACTTAACATCAAGAAGCTTTTGTAGATACTATGGGGCAAGAAAAAGTTTATATAAGTGGCTTCCATTACAGAGTGGCTTATAGAGGTGGTAAAAATAATCAGCTAACGAAGGAGAGAGTACAGTGAAAAATATAATGGGAAAGAGCTTGAGGAATAAAGCTGGAAATAAAATAGCACTGCTGGTTTTATTGGCTTCAGGTCTAATCGTGAGTGGATGTACTCATTCTATCGAAATGAACTCGGCACATTTTATAACGCCGATGACCAATGACAATCAATGGGGCGGAATGGTGGCTCTATCAGGAGCTAAGCCTACGACAGTGATGTTAGTTGAGGGTATTGGGTCCAATCCGCCAGTGCGTAATGGTGTCAAAATCAATGACGATATTAATTCTACAGAGTTAATTTTATTAGAATACTTGGATGTGGATTTAAAACTTTCAGTTTACCCCAGCGTCGAAGTTACAGTGGACAGCGAAGTGGTAGGGGTTAAATGGCAGTTCTTAAATCATCGTCAGTCAGATACTGTGTTAGCTTCACTTTTAGTGGGCTATGGAAGCCGTAGTAAAGAAAGCTCTACGGGAACAGCAAAAGCAAAAACAGAATTACAAACAACACGCACGGGAGTGAGTGTGGGCTATGGTTTTGCCGAGTGGGCTCCGTACGCCTCATTTGTGTATGATCAACATAAAACGAAAACAGAAGTGAACAACAACTCTGGTAAGTTCAACTATGATGATAAAGGGACACATCAAAATATCTCGATTGGTGTCAGCACTCGCGGACAAGCTCTAGCGGCAGCTTTAGAGTTCAATCACGTGATGCTCGATTGGGATGGCGCTAAAAAAACATCGCAAGATGGCATTGGTATCCAGTTAGGTTATCAGTGGTAGTTGGCGAATTTGGTCGAAGTCGTCTTTGTCAATTTAACAGAATCTTGACATAAAGACTGTCGACCAAATATACGCTTGATTCTTTTTTTCAAATTTTTGAGAGTTCATTGAAGTCCCACTTCAATGAACTAGTGTGCGCAGCAAGATAAATTAACAATTTTTTTGGAGTTTATAATGAAGCCAGCACTTGGACTACTTTTGGGGATCTCTATTTCAATTGCCGCTTTTGCCAATACAGAAAGTAAGACACCTTTTTATTACACTCAAGGATCACTCAAGAGTCAGACTGTCGAAGATACGACTTTTTTAGCCTACGAAGGTTACGGTGAAGCTTGCTATGTGGGGAACGCATGGAAGGCCCGAGCTGTTTTGAAAAACATGGCCAATGACGACATCGAAAAAACCAACGTGCAAGTTTGGTTAGATCAAAACACCGGAGCTCTGACATTTTCATACGTAGACACCAAGTGCACCGATGATTCAGGCTACGAATCCGAGGAAGCAGCAGTAGAAGCCTGCTCGGTTTCCGTGGTTATTCCGGCTTGTGGGAGTTGATATCTGAGAAATCCTGAGAATAAAAAAAGGCTCAGAGTTTAAAGTCTCTAAGAGTTCATCTCACACAAAGTTATAAGGGCAATGAGGGGTGATCGAAAAGCTTGAAAACAAACCAAAAAGACTATGCTTGTTTCGTCTTACAGCGAAATAAGCATAGCATAATTTAGTTAAAATAGCAACGCCTTAAATTTTATAGTTTTTGATCATTTGTCTAAATAAGCTCCTATTTTTATTTAAAAAAACAATAATTTCATATAATTAACAAAATATAAATTATATTAACATTTTTATGTTACTAACCGATATATAATGTTACTATGGTGTATATGGAACAAATAGACTTTAGAAATTATTTAAACGATTTGACGGGGATTCCTAACCTTACGGGCAGTCTTAAAGGTATTCAGGCTGAGCGAGTAAATCTGCCTAAATTGATTCTCAATCGCTATGATTTGAAACAGATTGAGATCATGAATAAAGAGTTTATATTAGCTCAAACTAAAAATGCCGATATCGAAGTTAAAAAGCTAACAACACATGAAAAGCTGATTCGCAAAGCCTTTAAAAAACCCGTAATTTTCTTTTTTAATGAATTAGGCCATTATCAAGCTAAACATTTAACGAGCCATAGAATCAATTTCGTAGTCAATCAGGGGGATGTATTTCTACCTGAAGTTCTGTTGATACTTAACGGGTACAAAAAAGAAGAAATGAATAGAGAAGTTGTTAAGTTAACTAATTGGGCTATGATGGTTTTAATTTACCAGCTCAATTACAAAACACTTCAAAACAAAAAAATTACTGATCTAGCTTTGATTTTTAAATGCACAAAAATGCAAGCCAGCCGTATTGTTGATGAACTTAAGGCTGCAAAACTTGTCGAGTTAAATCAAAAAGGTACTTATAAATATATCCAGTTTCCAAAAACACAGGATCTTTGGAATAGCCTAAAGCCGTTTTTTCAAAATCCCATTATAAAAAGAATATATACAGACGAAAACTTAGCCACGGGCAAACTTGCGGGTTATACCGCTTTAGATAGATATTCAATGTTACACGATGGTGGTATAAAAACTAAAGCTGTCTATAAAAAGAAATTTGCGGAAATGACTAAGGGCAAGGAAGTTAAAGCGACTCCTAAAGAGTTTGCTAAATACTGTTTTGAAATATGGAATTGGGACCCACAAGTATTAGCAAAAAAAGATGTGGTCGATCCAGTATCTTTGTATTTAAGTATGCGAGATTATACTGACGATAGAACGCAAATAGCTTTGGATGATTTATTAAAAGAAATTGGGGTTAAATAATGGTTCACGGATTAAAACACTTTGCAGATCGACTGGCCGAATTTAAAGACCATTATGTCTTGGTCGGTGGAGTGGCTGGTGACATGCTGATGGACGCAATAGGGGGCGAGTTTCGTGCCACTAAAGATTTAGACATCGTCGTATTTATGAAGCCAGATCAGAATTTTTTATCAGCATTAGCTGTTTACATCAAAGAGGGTGAATACGAAAACAAAGAAAAAAGTGATGGAAGCCCTCAATTCTTTAGATTCAACAAACCTCGTAAGTTAGAGTTTCCAAAACAGATAGAGCTTTTTTCTAAAAAACCCGAAGACCTAAAACTCTTAGAAGACCAACACATTATTCCTATTCAAAATATAGAGGCTGGAACTCAATTTTCGGGGATCTTGCTCGAAGATGAATATTACGACCTCATTAAAAGTAACGCACAAGATGGCGAAAACTGTAAATACATAACAGCGGTCGCTCAGATTCCATTAAAAGCACGAGCATTTAACGAGCTTAGAGATAGATCTGCTCGGGGTATTTCAGTTGATGAGCGTGATATCAGAAAACACCGCAATGATATTTTATTGTTTTCAGCTGCATTGCCAAATGGTGGAGCTTTCAAACTTACTGGGCTTCCGCAGGCACATCTAGCTGAGTACATCAGAGTTGTTTCTGAAATGGAGACTGATATTGGAATTAAAGATTTCTGTAAGCAAAACAATCTTGGAACTCTTGCGGATGTGATCGCATCTGTGAAAACATTTTATTTATAATATGAAAATGAAGTTATGAAAATGTATTTCAAAGACGTTGAAAGCGGTCGTGCAATCAGTATTCAGCAGCCGTTTATAGAGCAAATTTTAACTGGAAAAAAGAAATACGAATACCGAAGTCGTCCAACTCAAATTCGTGGACGTGTATTCTTATACGCCTCGCTAAGACCAGGCGCTGAAGAACGTTGGAAGCGTACAGGTTATAAACCAGGTGACTTGCCGACAGGTTTGATTGTTGGCTCAGTTGAAGTTGTAGATTGTGTATATCTTAAGGAAGATAAAATATACGGCTATAAGCTACGAAAGCCTCGTCGTTATAGAAAGCCGATCAAACCGAAGCAGCAAGCCCAACCTTGTTGGTTTTTTCCGTTTGGGAAAAGGCAATTGGCTTAAAATATAAGCACAAAATAAGACATTATTTAGTTTTATCTTGCTGATATATTACCACTCAAGTTAAACGATTTAGGTGAAAATTCGCCATGAAATTACATTCGAGCAATTACATCATCTACGCAAGTTTAGTGCAGCTTGGGGATTGCTATCTTCAACTATGGCTCCTTTCGTTGCGAGCTTTCTATATAGAGTATTTATACAAACTAATCGACGATCTATTACTGTTTCTGAAATAATAGAAGCTCTAGATAATTATTTGTACGTCATTCGTCAAAAGTATCCAGATGATGCTCCACCAAAGTCTGCTAAAGAATATATTGAAGATTGGAGTTCGCCTGATAAAGCCTGGTTAAGTCAAAGATACACAGGCCGTGGAGACATGCCTGAAGTTGACCTTACGCCAGATGCTGAGCGAGCAATTCGATGGCTGGAAACTCTTAACCCAAGAAATTTTGTAGGGACGGAGTCGAGATTACTTACCATATTTCAATTATTAAACGAACTTAATCAAAAAATTGAAACAGATCCTAATAAAATTTTAGACGATCTTTATAAAAAGAAAAAAGAAATCGAAGACCAAATTGATAAATTTAAATCAACAGGTAAAACGGAAAGACCTGATGCTACTCAAATTAAGGAGCGTTACTACCAGTTAGATGATACAGCAAATACATTGCTATCTGATTTTCGTCAGGTTGAAGAAAATTTTAGAAAGCTAGATCGGGAAGTCAGAGAAAAGATGACATTATCGGTAAAAACCAAAGGTGATTTTCTAGATGACGTATTTGGTGGAGAAGATGAAATTTCAGAGAGCGATCAAGGAAAAAGCTTCCGAGCTTTTTGGGAATTTTTAATTCACAGTGAAAAGCAAAATGAATTTGAGGAACTATTAGAAAACGTATTAAAACAGCCTGAAATCGCCACACTTGAAGATAAAGGGGTTCTGCCTTTGTTTAGAGACTTCCTCCTCGATGCTGGAAATAAGGTCTATATAGTTAATAATCAACTGACTAGCCAGTTAACTAAATACTTGTCTGAAAAATCCATTGCCGAAAACAAACGTATTGTTGAAATGATTTCTGAAATGGAAAAAACTATTATTGAATTGCGGGGTGCGGACTTTGATAAGTATTTCTTTTCTGTACCTTTTTTGAAGCCGACTTTAAATCTAAGCGCAAGTCGTCCCTTGTTTGAAATACCAGATATGATTCCACTGAATGAGCCGGTAGACAGCACAGATGAGACCATTCTGTCTGAAAATGACATGAGCAAGCTCTTCTCACTTAATATAGTTGATGAACAACTGTTAGAAAGAATTATTGAAAGTTCACTGGTTCAAAATGAGCAAACCTCCCTAGAAGATATCTTAAAAGAAAATCCACCAAGCAAGGGGTTATCTGAAGTTATCAGTTACTTAAAAATTGCTGAGCGTCGCAAACATACTCATGTCTATGAAGACAAGTTCTTCATAGCTGAAATGTTGAATGAAAAAGGAAATAAAAAAAGAGTTAAATGTCCACAGGTGATTTTTCAAAGGATGCTATTATGAGCTTTGACATTAAAAAAACAAAAGTACTTGTCCAGCTATTAAAGGGACCAATTTATCGTGATTCAATGCCAGTCCTGTGGCAAGACTTTTTGATTTATAAAGAGCAAGTTCACGACTATTTTCAACATATAGGTCTTAATGTTTTTGTTCACGATGACTTTGGTTTTGCATTTTTGAGGCAGCCTCTAGCTAGTGAATCTGTTGATGACGACAAAGTAGTGCCACGACTTATCCAGCAAAGGGAGCTTTCGTTTGAGTTAAGTGTTTTGCTCATATTACTTAGAAAACGTTTGGCAGAGCATGATAATTCATCAAGCGAAGCTCGTGTCGTATTGGATGAGCGTGATATAATTCAAATGATGAAAGTATTTTTACCAGAAACTAATAATGAAACTAAACAAAAGAAAGATGTCGACAGCCTTATTGAAAAGGCAGTGGATATGGGTGTTTTACGAAGAATGACTCACGATCAAAGAAAATTAGAAGTGTTAAGAATTTTAGCGGCCCTATTTGATGCTTCTAGGTTGGCTGAGCTGCAAAATCGAATAGAGGAATATAAAGAGTATGCACAAAGATCAACTTGATTTATTCGTTAAAGGTCAGCGACCTGGATTTCGGTTAAAGCATCTCGAAGTATATAATTGGGGTACTTTTCACAATAAAGTATGGACACTATTCACAAACGGAGGCCAAAATCTTTTAACGGGTGATGTTGGGTCTGGTAAGTCATCATTAGTGGATGCATTAACAACTTTGCTAGTTCCGCATAATAAAATTACATATAACAAGGCCGCTGGTGCTGATAAGCAGGAACGCAGTCTTTATACTTACATTAAAGGTGCATATGGAAATGAACAGGACGAAGAAAGTCAAACGAGTAAGCTTTTAACTCTTAGAGATGAAACTTCTTACTCAGTTATTTTGGGTGTATTTCATAATGAGGCCATGCAAAGGTCAATAACGTTAGCGCAGGTCTTTCGTTTGCGAAAAAACGATAAAAATCCAGATAGATTTTACGTTCTTGCCGAAAATGAACTTTCAATTAAAAACGACTTTTTTGCTGTCAAAAAAGATATTTCAGATATCAAATCGAATTTGAAGAAAAAAGATGGGTGTGAAGTTTTTGACAGCTTTAAAGAATATAGCATTCGCTTTAGACAAGAATTTGGAATTAAAAGCGATCAAGCGCTAGATCTGTTTTATCAAGCCGTGTCTATGAAATCAGTTGGCAACCTGACTGAGTTTGTAAGAACGCATATGCTTGAAAAAACTGAAGTTGAAAACCACATTGAAGAGCTGTGTAGTTCTTTTGAAGACTTGCGTAATGCACACGAGGCAGTTATTAAAGCTCGTAAACAAATTGAACATCTAGAGCCAATAGTTGAATTGGGTAAAAAATATAATGAAGATCAAAAAATAAAATCTGAAAACATACTATATCGTAGTCACACAGAATCCTATTTAGCAAAAATTAAATTTCAATTATTAGAAGAGTCGCTTCTAAATCTAAATGAAAAAAAAGAAAGAACCGAATCTAATTTAACCAATGTGCAAAATCTAAGACAAGCGGAGTCTAAAAATCTTATTGATTTACAGGTTTCTTTGCAGTCGGCAGGTGGCGGACGTATCCAGTCTTTGAAGAGCACAATAGAAGAAAAATCTAAAGAAAAAGATCGCAGACTAAGTCAGCATAATAGATACGATGAACCTTGTTCGTTTTTAGGATTGCCAACGCCTAAGAGCGTAGATGAGTTTATAACCAATAAAAATCAAGCTCAAGTAATACAAGATGAAACAAAGTTGGCCAAAGACAAAATTGAAACAGAAATCCTGAATCTAAATATAGATGTTTCAAAGCTTAAAACGCAAGAAAGTTCAATAATTGAAGAGATTGAGTCTCTAAAAAGTCGTCAGAGTAATATTCCAAAACATAGTTTGGATTTACGAGCTAACATGGCGAGAGAATTAAATCTCAATGAGCAAGATTTGCCATTTGTAGGAGAGCTTTTGCAGGTCAAATCGAGCGAAAAAAAGTGGCAAGGTTCAATTGAGCGGGTCTTAAGAAGTTTCGGTTTAAGTATACTGGTTTCGGAAAAAGATTATCTGGATGTATCTGCTTATGTAAATAGGACACACCTGAAGGATAAACTTGTATATTTTAGAGTAAATGAAGCTAGAAGAACAATTAACTCAAAACCAGCGCAAGATACCTTATTAGGAAAGCTTGATATCAAAAAAGACTCTCAGTTTACTGCATGGCTCAGGCAGGAACTAGAAGGGCACTTCAATTTCATATGCTGTGAGTCTGTAGAGGATTTCCAAAAACAAGTACGGGCGATTTCGATTAGTGGTCAAATAAAATCCTTTAATAAACGCCATGAAAAAGATGATAGATTTAGAATAGATGATAAAAGTAGATACATTCTAGGCTGGTCAAATAAAGAAAAAATTGAATCTTTAAAGAATGATCTTAAATTGCTTCAGCATGAAGGGCAGAAGTTAATCGATAAAGTTTTACAAAATAATAAAACTAAATCTGAATTAGATTCACGAATGTCGAACTGCCAAAGAATTTTACACTTTTTGTCTTTCGAGGACATCAACTGGTATGACATATCGCAGTTAATTTTAAGCATTGAAAAAGAAATCAAAAAACTAACGGCTGAGTCAAGCAATCTTAAAGCAATTGAGGACTTAATTAAAGTTTCTAATGATAAAATACAAGAATTCGACAATAAACTGAACGAAATGCAGAAAAGTTGGGGTGCTCTTGACAGCACTATTAAACAGCAAGAAGAATCCAAAGTTAACTGCTTAGAGCAATTAAGTACTTTAGATTCAGAAGTGACTGAAAAAGTATTTCCTCATTTAGATGAAATTTGTCAGACGTTAAAATTATTTTCAGATGTTAATTTGGCAAATTTAGGTAAAAAACAAAATCAACTGCGTGACAGTATTCAAAGTAAAATAGATGCACTTTCAAAAATAACTGAAAAAGATCAAGAACGAATTGTCAGGTTGATAGGTGGATTTTTAAGTCAGTTTCCAGAATTTACAACCAATATAGATGCTTCACCAAAAAGCTTATTTGAAATTTCAAATATTCTTAAAAAGTTGAAAGACGAAGATTTGCCACGTCATGAGCAACGGTTTTATAAAAAATTGAAAGAAGATACAATTAAAGGCATGGCGATGTTTCAAGAGTTACTTGAAAAAGAGAAAAGAAATATCGAGGGTAAGATTAAGACAATCAATGTTTGTTTAAGAGATATTGATTACAATGAAGGTACTTACATAAGTATTCTTTTAAACAAAAGTGCAGATCAAGAAATTGTAACTTTTAGAAACGACTTAAGACAAATTTTATCTAATACCGCAGGGGTAGAAAATGTCTATAATGAACAAAAGTTTACTCAAGTTAAAACTTTGATTGATAGGTTCAGAGGAAGACAACAATTTAGTGATATAGATAAAAGGTGGACAGCTAAAGTAACAGACGTAAGAAATTGGTTTACATTTGCGGCGTCAGAAAAATTTCACGCTGATAACACTGAAAAAGAGTTCTATCCAGACTCAGGTGGTAAATCAGGAGGCCAAAAGGAAAAATTAGCCTATACTGTGCTTGCGTCTGCTTTGGCATACCAGTATGGAATAGATTCGATGCAGGAATCACCTAAATCATTTAGGTTCGTAATGATTGATGAGGCATTTGGGCGAGGCTCTGACGAGAGTGCTAGGTATGGTCTTACTTTATTTGAAAAACTAAACTTGCAGTTATTAGTGGTGACACCACTTCAAAAAATTCATGTAATTGAAGACTACGTCAGTCATGTGCATTTTGTTCATAATGAAGCGTCTAAAGAATCTCGATTGCACACGCTAACTATAGAGCAATTTCGAGAAAGTAAAAATTCTCATCGCAACAAGCAAGCTAATGTTGGAGATGTGGTTGATGCTTGAAGATTTAAAAAAGAAAGCACAAAGGCTCTATGAGTCAAAAGAAATATTCAGATCCTACTTGTTAGGTGAAAATAAGTTTCCATTGGAAATTTCTTTACGTAATGTTTCCAGTGCTCAATTAAGAGATCAGTTTGTAACGGTCGGGCAGCAAATAGATGAACTGGCTAAAGAATGTAAAAAGTTTTCTTTAGAAGTTGTTTCTACTGAGGTTAACAATAGGCAGCGGGGAACTCAAAGCATTCCTGATAAAGTAGTTTTTCCAAATCTTGAATCTTATTTGAAGTTTATTTCTAAAGTTAAAGATTATCAGTTGTTTAAAAACACAATAGATGAGCTATTACTAATTGATAACTCAAAGCTTAGAGAGTTTTTTGTGAAATCACCTCAGTTGGCAATAGAATACAATTCTGTTTGGTCGAAGATTTTGGCAGTAACTAGATTTTTAATAAATAATCCCAAAACAAATTTATATATACGTCAGTTAGAAATTCCTGATGTAGACACTAAATTTATTCAAAACCATAAAAAGATAATTTTACAGGTTGTAAGTGCTCTTACCGGTGACGATGAAGCCATTCTTGAAAATTTAGAATTTGAAGAAAGGTTGGGTCTAAGAAAAGAATCGGGAAGAGTCAGGTTTAGAATTTTAGATCCAAATATTCAAAAACTTTTTTATGGATTAGAGGATATCGAAACTTCGATTGAAAAATTAGCTGAAACAGAAATACCATGTGAAAATATAATTATAGTAGAAAATAAGATTACGGGGTTATGTCTTCCTCATTACGATAAGACAATTGTATTTTTTGAACTCGGTTACAAAGCTGCTTTACTTAAACAAATCCCATGGATCTCGAATAAGCGAATTGTTTATTGGGGTGATATTGATACTTATGGTTTTTCGATTCTTTCTAATATTCGTGAGGCCTTTCCAAAGGCTGAGTCAAGACTGATGGATCTTGATACATTATTTTCATATCAGAATTTGTGGGTTGAAGAGAAAGTTCAGTATCAGGGGGCTTGTGGTGGTTTGTCACAAGCCGAGTTAGAATTATTTAACGATTTAAGAAGCAATAGATACGGTCAAGGGGTTCGCTTGGAGCAAGAACGTATTAAAATTTCTGATTTTAAATTGTAGATTTCGGCTGCTATTTTCAACTAAAATACTGAAGAGAACCAGAGGAGGGCTTTCGGGTATAAGAGCTTTAAAAATTACCGACTGAGAACGCTAAGTGCTTGTTTATTTAAGACTTTTTGAATCTATCTAACGTGAAGTGAAGAGAACCAGAGAACCAGACTTTTGAGAAAATTGGTAGTGAGAGGCGGACTTGAACCGCCGACCTACGGATTATGATTCCGTTGCTCTAACCAGCTGAGCTACCCCACCACGTTGTCAAAGAACAATCAGTTTTAATGGCCCACGGAAGCCTTGTCAACTTTCGCCTTTTATAAGTCCCAAATTCCATCCCTCAAAACCAACCCAATAGCACGACATCACAGAATAAGCCCAAAAAACAGGCTAAAATTACCTATAAACACCCGCAAAAGCTTCCTTCCAAAACTTCCCCAAGCCCTCTTAGAATCTTAATAAAATCCTAACAGGACTGTCGCGGTCATTCAGGGCAAAGTAAGCTCATAAAGATCCCTGAATATTGTCTACAGGAGACGACTCTATGTTGAAGCAAACTTTGACTCTTATCACATTGACCACAATCGTACTTTCTCAAGCTCACGGGCAATCTCTTATCAAAGCCGATGGCTCCAGCACGGTGTATCCCATCACAGAAGCGATGGCGGAAGAGTTCCAAATGGCGCAGAAAAACAAATACAAAGTCACCGCCGGCATCTCAGGAACGGGCGGTGGATTTAAAAAATTCTGTCGCGGAGAAACGGATTTGCAAGGAGCGTCTCGTCCGATCACGGCTGTTGAAGCAGCTGATTGCAAAAAAAAGGGTATTGAGTTCTTTGAACTTCCGATTGCTTACGATGCAACAGTAGTGGCCGTTCATCCTAGCAACAAATGGCTCAATGAAATCACAGTGGAAGAATTGAAAAAAATCTGGGAGCCATCTGCGATGAGCAAAATCAAACGCTGGAAACAAGTAAACCCTGCATGGCCAGATGAAGAGATGAAACTTTTCGGAGCGGGTTCAGATTCGGGAACGTTCGATTACTTCACGGAAGCCATCATGGGAAAAGCCAAATCATCACGCGGAGATTACACCGCTTCAGAAGACGACAACACTTTAGTTAAAGGTATCGGTGGTGATCGTAATTCAATCGGTTATTTGCCAATGTCGTATTATGTGGAAAATAAAAAATCACTAAAGGCCTTAGCGATCATTGGCGGCGCAAAAGCTCCTGTTAAAACCGGAGTCCTTCCTTCGAAAGAGACAGTTGAAAACAGCACTTACTTTCCGCTTTCGCGTCCATTGTTGCTGTATGTGAATGCGAAGTCAGCTCAGCGCCTAGAAGTGGGTGAGTTCGTGAAGTTCTATTTAAAGAATGCTCAGGCGATTGTTCCAGAGGTGAAGTATGTGGCGCTACCAGCTCAAGCCTATACGATTGCTGCCGATCACTTCGTTAAGGGGAAAACTGGGACTGTTTTCGGTGACGGGCACTATGTGGGTCTTAAAATTGAAGATCTTTTGAAAAAAGAAGCCAGTCACTAATAGCCGGAAAACTAACAGTGAAAGTTAACGGCAGAAGATAGCCATAGGTTCACTCATTCTAGCCACTTTACCTCGGCCTAACAGACTGCTAGGCTGGTGGTATGAAAACACACAGCTATTCAACATTGCTCAAAGCTGCAGGGGTAGGAATCCTATTCACTGTGACTTTTGCATTCTTATCTTCTTGCGGTTCGACGCCTAAAACAGAGTCACCAGCCGCGAACTTCAAAGCCTTTCAGATTCGCAAAATCACAGGAAGCGGCTTACAAACTGTCAGCATCAAACCACAGTCTTCAGATTGGCCCCAACTGAGCTTTCAAAATTCAACACAAGGCTCAACATCAACCTCAACATCGAAAACGAGCGGCAGTGCTGAAAAGTTTAAAATGAACGCTTCGCAATTGCGTTTGGCGGTTATCGGAGACACTGGTTGTCGACTCAAAGAATCTAAAGGGAAGTACTCGTATCAAAACTGCCTTGATGGACAAGACTGGATATTTCCTCAACTCGTACAATCAGTGGTGAAAGAAAATTATGATTTCTTAATTCATACCGGAGACTACCACTATCGTGAACACTGCACTCGCGAAGAGTGTCCCAGTGTCACCAAAAGCAGTGGCTATGGCTGGGCGGCATGGTGGGATGATTTCTACGGGCCATCACAGGATTTATTTAAGAAGTCTCCTGTTTTGTTGGTGCGCGGTAATCACGAAGATTGTGAGCGGGCTTATGTAGGGTGGGCGCCGTTATCAGCCCATCAGCAGGATTTTACGTCTGAGTGCCGTGACATAGAAGAGTATCAATGGATTGAAATGCAGGATCTTGTCTTTATCAGTTTTGATAACTCATCACTCTCTGGCAGTGGAAAGATAAAGGATAAACACCGCCAGAAGTGGCTGCCACTTTTAAAGCAAGTGACAGAAAGAATTCAAAAAGAAGCGCAAGGTAAAGAAGTGTGGCTACTAACGCATGTGCCAGCCTTTGCTTTTGTGCCAGATGAAAAATTGGCCGAACCAGTAGAAGCCAGTGATCGCTTCGCTGTCTTAGCTAAAGAAGCGGGCTTGTTGAATAAGGTCGATTACATTTTATCAGGTCATGTGCACAGTCAGCAGATCGTGCCACGCAAGCAATTACCACTGCAAATCGTTGTTGGAAATTCGGGAACTGTTTTAGATGCTTTCGGGCGGATTATTAATAATCACCGCGTGATCACCACGACAGAAACACGAAGCAGCTATGGTTATGGAGTGTTTGAACGTGAAGGCTTTAAAAAGTGGAAGCTGCATTTTAAAGACAAAGACGGAGAAAAAGTGTTAACGTGCGAGATGGAACAACAGCGCGTTTTCTGCGAGTAGTGGAGTCAATTTAGTCTTTATAGATGGCCTAGTCTTTTTGGTTTTTTTCGATATGTTTTTGTAAAGACCACAGACGCATGGTCTTAAGATATTCATCCTTCATTCCAAAGAGGACAAACTGCTGTAGAGTGAGTTTGTCCTGTTCGGGTTTTTCGCTGACAAAGTGAACTTTTCCCTTCACTTCTTGCAGATGATTTTCATCTTCCTGAGGTAGAGCGATCTCAATCACTTCCCCGAGCTCGTGGATATGTTTATCTGAAAATAGCATCGCCGCTTCTGAAAATTCTTTGATTTTAATCACTTCAGCTAATGCGGTCACTTCATTCACCACGGCAGTCAATTGCATCACTTCATCACTGACGGTAATTTTAGGAAATAACAGGTGGAACAACTTGATCATTAAAGATCGGTCCACAGGTTTTTCAAGTCTTAGATATTCAACTTCTAAACGCGGCTTCAGCTCAAGGCGTGTTAGGTTTTCGTCAAACAGACGGATAATCAGAGGCTGATTGCTAAATTGAGCCTGCAAACTGCTATCGCTGTGTTTAATATCCGTAATCAGAACATCGGCTTCAATCAGAGCTGTTGCTGAGCCGCTGGCGGGATTCGCATTACCGGTATCCCCAGTTCCTGCATCTAGGCAGTTGATAAATGTAAGTCCTTGATAGTAGCGATTTAAAACTTCTTTTATCGATTCGGCTGTTTTTTCATCTGTTTGTAGGGCAATTTTTAAAGTGGTTTGAGCATTGTCACTGATACCCACCCACTGCGGCGTCTTAACTTTGTTTTTGGAAGCGGCGATATGTTTACGAATTTGCGAAAGCACAGCATTTGTATTCTGACAGAAAAAAAGCTCGTAGTGAGTGTCTGTTTCATTGATCATGCGCGCCCAGATATGTTGAGCTTTTCGATGACTGAAGATCGGGTGATAAAACTTATAAGCTTTATTTTTTTCTAAGGGATATTTCTTAGTGATCTTAAATCCAAATTCTGAAACTTCAAGCAGAGTGAATTTTTTTAAGTGCTCGATAATGGTTTCAGTCTGCGTGGTGTGCACATGCTGAGTTTTTACCTGATTGCCATGAAGTAAAGCAAAGCGGGTGTGCTCTTTTAAGATGGTTAAATCAAAAGGTTTATAAAGCACATTGCGAACAGAAAGAGTCTCGATGTTTTTGATGGATTTTACGGGATCGTTAAAAAGTGAAAGCATGATCTCAGCACCATAGAGTTCTTTCAGCTTTTGAATTTTAGTTTCAAGGTCTTCTGTCTCTGGTAAAAGCAAACGAAGTTCTTCGATAGTAATCAGAATTAAAAGAGGTTTTTTACCTTCATTGTCGGGATCAGCCATGAATTCTTGGAAATCGGCAAGGGATGAAAACAACGACATCTCGTGATTCAATTCAACAGTGACTTCAGACCAACTGTCTTGAATCTCTTTGAAGCATTTTGGATCACGTTCGATGGCGACCACATAGCCCATAATGTCTATATTTTAGCCGAATTCGATCTAAATAACTACTGAGAACTGGATTGTCCTAGCCTGATACATAATATTTCAAGTTGTTGGGCATCAGATACACTAAAATCGCGGCCATTAATGCGACTCAAGGCAAGAACCTCTGTTGGTAGAAACTCGGGTTTACTAGACCATGCACTCCAGATCGTAGATGAGGTGGCATCATCTTGTATCTCTGAAAAAACAAGGGAGTGCAGAGTTTGAAAAAGATGGACAGGATGTGAGTTCATATCAGAGATAATGTACTCGAATCCTTTGCGAAAGTTTTCCGACTCTAAAAGTCGGGTCAAAGATTTGTTGTGTAAGATACTTTCAATAAAGCGATAGAATCCCAACTGACCATCGCGATGAAGGGGATCATGAAAAAAATGATCGGCATGTATAAGATCATGTAAAACAAATCCTAAAAAATCGCGATCGGCATAAAGTGTGTCAGGCCACGAGGTAAAATCTTCGTTGTACGAAAGCACGCGTCGTCCTGCTATTTGCAAATGCAATAACTCTTCAGGCGTCGGTACTTCTTGTGTTACCCAAAGAGGATAACGACCTGTATGGGTATAGATCAGACTGCGAAAGCAAGATTCCGGTACAGCCTTAACGAGCAAGGTATTTAAAGCGTCGAGGACATTCATATCACCGGAAACTTTATTGGGTATTCTGATAGGACTTCCTGCGAATAAGTTTTCCAAACTCAGCGGATGTAATGGTTCGCTCATGTGAGGACTGATTGATCGAGGACGACGGCCTCCAAACCAATCTTCTGGACGCCTTAAGCAGCAGAGCGCCAGCGTCCATGCGGTGGCTTTTTCCACATCGGAAAAGCCATGGAAGCGAGTTTTCCACAGACGGAAAAGAGCTTGATGTTTTATATAGAAATCACGATCGCAAAAAATTGTACGATAACGATCTTTATAATTCCTTTTATGAATAATGTCTGACATGCAATGTATAATTTAGTGCTTGCTAATCCACTAAAGGTCAAGTTCAAATAGGGGCAGCTCTGACTGTGATTCAAGGAGGGATCTCATGAAGAAGTGGCCTGTGGCGCTTATCGCGTTTGTCTTTTCTGTAGCTGCCTTTGCAGATCTCAATGCACTTAATGTTGATGCGTTAACATCCAGTGGTGAAGACTTTCATTACTCTGATTATTTTGAAATCCAAGAAGCCCCTGTTTCGGGATTTATTAATTTGCTGAATTATCGTCATATACAAAAAAGTTTTCCACTGCCGCAAGCTCCATATAATCGCGATCGTCATTTCGGCGGATGGCTGCGGGACGAGACTCCAGAATCTTGTCTGAACACGCGCGGTAAAGTTCTTATTCGTGATTCGCAGACAGAGGTGAAATTAACAACCAGCGGTTGCAGTGTTGAAAGTGGTGAGTGGGATGATCCTTACACAGGTCGTATGCACTTCAAAGCGTCTGATATCCAGATTGATCATTTGGTCGCTCTTAAGAATGCTTACATGACCGGAGCCCACGAGTGGGATTTCGAAAAGCGCTGTCTGTATGCGAACTATATGGGAAATAACTTCCATTTACTTTCTGTGAATGGCCGCGAGAACTTAAAGAAAAGTGATCATTCTCCAGCAGGCTATACGCCACCGAACAGAGCCTATATGTGCCAATTCGTTAAACAGTGGTTGAATGTAAAACTGATTTGGACTTTACGTGTAACCCCAGTGGAAAAAGAAGCCATTCAGCAGATCGTGGAAGAGAATCACTGTAATCGATCTTGGTTTGATGTGACATCGCAAGAGCTACGCACTCAGCGTGATTATATGCGGCAGAATGCGAATCTCTGTGTTGCACCCCCAGTTTTTTAACAGGACAAACGCTATTTTTTGGGTTTAAAATAATCCAATGCCTGAGTTAGCTTTAATTTTTGCGGCTGGATGTTTAGCATCTTTAATCACTGGCCTGCTATTTTCATTTTTTCAATTATCCCGCTATCGTTGGGTGAAGTATCGTACATTACAAAAAAATCTAGTTAAAATAGGACTGCGTTGGAATGACCTTGAAGGAGTCGTTTCCGATAATGAAGATGGTCACACCATGGCTGAGTATAAGAAAGCGCGCACGACCTATACCATTTTTACAGTGGTGGCGGTGATGCTCAGTTGGGTGGGCTGTGCTTTACTACTTTTGATTTGGATATCTATTCGTATGTTGGTGAAGTCAGGTTTAGAAACGGCAATATTTGCCAGTGATTTGGCCTCGCAGGAGTTGACGGAAGCTCAAGTTAAAGAAAAGTGGGAGACCTTAAGAGCTTATGAATAAGAAAAAGATCGTTTCAATATTGTTATTAGTAGTGGTGGGTTTAAGTCTTTCTTCGTGTGCTTCTTACTTTAAACGTAAAGACTGTGAATCCACTAATTGGTTTGACTATGGTCAAAAGGTGGCCTTGGATGGACGTCGTTTAACCGGAGACCAATTCATTTTAGAATGTCGTCAGGCTGAAGCGAATATCTCGGATTCAGATTTAGATCGCGGCTTTAAAAGTGGATTAGCCAAGTACTGTCAGCCTGAAACTATTTATCAAGTGGGACGTAACGGTCAGTTTTTTTCTAGCGAGATGTGTATCGGCGAGAACCTAACATTGCTTCGTACGCGCCACTTAGAAGGCGTGACCGCTTATTGTCAAAAATCCAATGGCTATAGCGCTGGTAGCGCCGGACATCCTTACAATAAAATCTGCCCCTCTGGTTTAGAGCCAGAATTTTTAAAAGAGTTTAATCGTGGACGTAAACGATACTTGAATGTGATGATCACCGAAAATGATCGTCAGATCAGCTCACTCGAGCGCGAGATTAGCTCTGCTGAAAGTGAACTGCGTCTACGTCGTTTAGAAATGCAGCGCTATCAATTGTCAGCCAGCCAAAACGAGCAGGCTATGGAACGCTATAACAGCCTTAGTTCACAGGTCAGAAATTTGGAATACACTGTAAGTAATAAGCGCAGCGAGCAAAACAAATTGCGCGAACAGAATCGTCAATTGCAAGTGGAAGTGGTTCGTACAGAATACTAATTGAATGGCTTTCTGATTATTACTTATTAATTAAATGAAGCCCGTCATCTTCGATACGGACGAGTCGCTTTTTATAAATAAAACCTAGGGCCATTTTATACTTCTTTTTACTGACACCGAACAGGCGATAAATTTCTTCGGGTGGAGTTTTCTCTGTCAAAGGTAAGAAGCCGTTATTGTCTTCAAGAGTTTGGATGATCATCAGACCCAATTCTTCCGCGCCTTTGTTTCCTGCTGCCTGTAAAATTAAATCAATCTTTCCATCTTCGCGAACTTTACGAATGAAGCCACTGATTTCATCAAGGTAATGTAAAGGTCTAAAAACTTCATTTTTGTAAAGCAGTCCGAAGTGAGTGTTGTTGATCAAAGCTTTGTATCCCAGATCTGTTTCCGCAAATACAATCAGATCTACCTTTTGTTCGACTTTATAGACTTGAGTCCCATCTTGGGCTGTGAACTTTTCTATTCGCATCGAAGCCGTCGGTCGACCTTGGTTATCTGAATAAATATAAACTAAGACTTCCTGTCCGATTTGCAGTCTTTGAGTCTGTTCGGCAAAAGGAAGAAAAAGGTCTTTATCCTCTGGTTGTGAGTGTGCTGAACTGTATGAGCGCCATGCGTCTCCGTTCAAAAATGCACCGATATTTTCTAATGAAACAACTCTGAGAATGGCGAATAAACCTGTTGAGGACATAGAGTAGATCTTAGACGATTATACCCCGCATCAGCAAGGGATGTCCTTGCTAAGACAAGTCTTTGTTTTATTCTTAATCTTTGGTTTATTTTAAGTTTGCTTAAATCAGGGAGGTTTTTATGCAGACGATTTTACCTGTCGAACCGGTTATTTGTCATAACCTCATTAATGGTGAATGGGTTAAAGGTGAGGGCGGACAGCCCGATGTGTTTTCTCCGTACAATGGTAAAAAAATTGGTGAGGTTTCTTTACCGAGTCCCAATCAGATCGAGATCGCTTTACAAGCCGCCGCTGAAGCTCAAGTGAGTTGGGGAAAAACACCGATCAAAGAGCGCAGCCAAATTCTTTTCAACTTTCGTAATATTTTATTGCGTGATCTGGATCAAATTTCACATTTGAAAAGTTCTGAATGCGGAAAAACATTTGCTGAAGCCAGAGCGGGTTTAATGAAGGGGATTGAGGTCCTTGAGTTTGCTTTATCATTACAGAATTTAGATCTAGGTGGAAAGTTAGAAGTTTCCCGCGGTGTGACCTGTGAATACCGCCGTGAGCCTTTAGGGGTGATTGCGAACATCACACCATTCAACTTTCCGGCTATGGTGCCGATGTGGACAATTCCTATATGCTTGGCTCTAGGAAATGCTTATGTTTGGAAACCTTCAGATAAAACTCCATTGACGGCTTTGCGTATCGCGAATGCGCTACTGGAAGCAGGATTACCAAAAGGTGTTTTCACTGTGCTTCATGGTGGAGCTTTCACTGTGGACGCAATCATTGATCATCCTGCAGTTAAAGCCATTGGATTTGTGGGATCAACTAAAGTTGCCAAAATCGTCTATCAGCGTGGGACTCAATTGGGTAAACGTGTTCTGGCCTTAGGCGGAGCTAAAAACCACATTGTCCTTTTACCAGATGCCAACGCAGAACTCAGTGGTATTGGAATTTCTGATTCTTTCACTGGATGTGCGGGACAGCGCTGTATGGCTGCCTCTGTTTTACTGGCGGTCGGAGATGTGGATCGTCATATTCAAAAAGTCATAGCGCGTGCTTCGTCAATGGAGCTTGGCAAAGATATGGGGGCGCTGATCACGAAATCTCAAAAGGATTTCTTAGTCGACGCTATTGATAAAGCGGAAAAAGCAGGAGCTAAAATTTTACTTGATGGACGTAAAGCAAAGGCTCCAGCAGGTATGGAAGATGGTAACTGGATTGGACCTACAATCCTAGATGATATTCAGGTGGGATCAGAGGCGGCAACAGTTGAACTCTTCGGACCTATTCTGAGCATCGTGCGCTGTAAAGATATTTCAGAAGCCATGAAAATTGAGAACTCTGTTGAATACGGAAATGCCTGCAGTGTTTTCACCTCTAGCGGTCCTTTAGCTGATCGTGTTGTGCGTGAAGCCTCAACAGGTATGGTCGGTGTCAACATTGGTGTGCCGGTTCCTCGCGAGCCATTTTCATTTGGCGGCATCAATGCTTCAAAATTTGGTCATGGTGATATCACAGGACATCATAGTTTAGATTTTTGGTCGAATGTGAAAAAGATCACAACTAAATGGGAAACCCAAGCTGACTCCAATTGGATGTCATAGTTTTTAAAGTAAAACTTATAGGAAATAAAACAAAGGAAGAGATAGGCTAAAATGGAAAAAGAAAAACGCTCTCCACATATTATATTAGCTTCGCAGAGTAACTTAAAATTCAAAGAAACATTACCCATTAAATGGGGTGCTCAGACAGCCATGGAACGTGGACCAGTAGTGGCTTCTAACACCAACCACAAAGCGCGTAATGCGATTGGCGCTCACAGCGGAAGCTACACGGTCTATCGCGCGCTCTCTATTGCCAGTGGAAAGTTCCCTCCGATGCATCGTCCGGATTTAAACAACACTCAAAGTCCTGTTAAAATTGGACCTTACCCTCAGTGGAAGGACCCGTTAAAAATGGTAACTGTGGACCCATGGGGATTAGATCCACAGTTGAATTTCAAACCACTTTTTGAAGAGGGTTATGATATTCGTCCCACTATTTCTGTGACACAGGCCCATTTGCAGATTCCTGAAATCAATGAGGCCATTGATAAAGGTCGTTTGCAGGTGGATGGCAGTATCATTCGTGAAAATCGCGATGTCTGTGTGACCAAGGTGGCGATTGATCCTGTATGGTACTTACCAGGGGTGGCTGAACGTCTGAATGTAGACGAAGGCGATCTTCGCCGCATTTTATTTCAGGAAACTGGCGGCATGTATCCAGAATTCATTACGCGCCCAGATCTGAAAGTTTGGCTTCCACCTATTGGCAGTTCGACGGCGTATATTTTTGGGAAGGCAGAAGATCTAGCAAATCCAAAGGTAGAACTCACATGCCGTGTGCATGACGAATGTAATGGTTCGGATGTATTTGGTTCGGATATTTGCACGTGTCGTCCATATTTGATGTATGGAATTGAAGATGCGACTCGCACAGCCCAACGAGGCGGTGTGGGGATTATTATTTACTATCGTAAAGAGGGCCGCGCTCTTGGTGAAGTGACGAAGTTCTTAGTTTATAATGCTCGTAAGCGCCAAGAGGGTGGTGATACGGCCGCGACTTACTTTAGACGCACAGAGTGTGTGGCTGGAACGGAAGATGCGCGTTTCCAAGAGTTTATGCCAGACTGTTTACATCTTTTTGGAATTAGCAAAATTCACAACCTGCATTCTATGAGTAATATGAAATACGATGCCATCGTCAAAAGTGGAATCGAAGTGGTGAACCGCGTATCCATTCCGGATCATCTGATTCCCCAAGATGCACAAGTAGAGATGGAAGCGAAAAAAGCGGCGGGATATTTTTCGAAAGAGCCGAAAAAAACGACTGAGGAACTTAAAAAAGTAACTGGTCGCGCGATTAAAGAGTAGGAATTAAGTATGAGTCAGAATTTGAATTTGACAGAAAAACAAGTGAATTATTTGTTATCGCCAGCGGCCATTCGTGAGCGCGCGCAAAAAATTTTACAACTGACAGAGTCAGGTAAAGGTCACTTTGAATATCACCCAGAAAAGTTAGATGAAACTGTAGACTATGTTTTGTCAGTGATTCGTCAAAACTATCCTGATCTGAATATCCCATTTCACTCAAGATGGGGACATTTTCGTGCAGGACAAATTGATCGTGCAAAAAAATTCAGATCACTTTTAGATCCCACAGATAAAATGGAACGCGTGCGTTCGCAATTAGATCTTGTGATCACATCGGTATTGTTAGATGCCGGCGCGGGTGCGGATTGGAAGTATTTAGAAGAAAGCACAAAAAAAAGTTTTGCTAGATCAGAGGGGCTAGGCGTTGCAAGCTATTACATGTTCACTTCCGGAGTGATGTGCTCGGATGGCTATTCTATGAAGGCTGATCAAGAGGGCTTATTGAAAGTGACGGCGTCCGATTTGAAAAAGTATTTTCAAGTTTCTGATAGCAATCCTCTTGTGGGTGTTGAAGGACGTGTTCAGCTGTTGAATAATCTAGGCAAGGCCATGGAAAATCGCACTATTTTTAAAGATGGGCGACCGGGAAATATTGTCGATTATTTAGCGGCGAAATGTGGCCAAACAATTCCTGCCACAGAAATTTTCCGTGCAGTATTGGATGGCCTAGGAGTTATTTGGCCGGGGCGTTTGTCGGCAAATGGAGTCAATCTTGGGGATGTTTGGCGCCACTCTCAATTAGGAGATGCAGGTAGTTTTGAAAGTCTTGTGCCTATTCACAAACTATCGCAGTGGATGACTTATTCACTGATTGAGCCAATTGAAGAAGCGGGCTTCAAAGTCACTCAAGTAGAGGGGCTTACAGGGCTTGCAGAATACCGCAATGGTGGACTGATGTTAGACTCAGGTCTTTTAACACTTCGAAATCCTGAAGCGGCCCAAACGCCATTAACTCCTGACATGGATTTGATTGTGGAATGGCGAGCTTTAACAGTTCTGCTATTAGACATGATCGGGGAACGTGTGCAGAAGGCTTTGAACAAATCTGCTGAGGACTTTCCTTTGGCAAAAGTTCTTGAAGGAGGCACATGGTGGGCAGGTCGCTTTATTGCTCAACAAAAACGAGCAGGTGGGACTCCGCCATTGAACATTCAAAGCGATGGAACAGTCTTTTAACTGTAGGATTAAGTAGAAAGATTAAGCTGTAAGACTAAATTATAAGACTAAATAGTAAGATGAGGATTTTATGTCTGGAAAAGTAATTGTAATTGATCATCCCCTGTTACAACACAAATTGGGATATTTACGTGATAAAGAAACAGGCTCGGGCGAGTTCCGTGAGCTAGTAAAAGAAATCAGTCGTATCTTGGCTCACGAAGTGATGCGGGATTGGAATGAAATGCGGGATGTGGTGGTTGAAACACCTATCGCACAAACGAAAGTGCAACGTATTGCCAATGCACCAGTTGTGGTTTCGATTATGCGTGCAGGAAATGGGATGTTGGATGCTGTCCTTTCCATGATTCCTTTCGCCTCTGCTGGCTTTATTGGAATCTATCGCGATAAGTTTATTCACAATACAGTTGAGTATTATTTCAAGATGCCAGAGGACATTAAAGGTAAAATGGCCATCATGTGTGACCCCTTGGTTTCAACGGCAGACACGATGATTGCGGCGATTGACCGCTTAAAAAGCTATGAAGTGAAAAAAATACGCATTTTAACCATCCTTTGTAGTGAGTTTGCTATTGAAAAAATTAGACATTTTCATCCGGATGTTGATATTTTTACTTTAAACATAGAAAAAGAAATAAACGATCTTGGGTATTTAGTTCCAGGATTGGGCGATGCAGGAGACCGACTTTATCAAACCAAGTAGTCAAGTCAGACCATTCATTTTAGGTGTTGCGGGGGGCAGTGGCTCGGGAAAGACATTTTTCTCGGAAGCCCTAGTACAAGAGTTAACTCGTCAACACGGTGAAGGTGTTTGTCAAATTGTCTACCAAGATAATTTCTATATCGATCAGTCCCACAGATTCGACAAAGATGGTGGGGCTGTTAATTTCGATCATCCCGATAGTATTGATTTTTCTTTATTAGCCCAGTGCCTGCGCCGTCTTAAAGCGGGCGAGTCTGTGCAGATTCCCACCTATGATTTTGCCACTCATAAAAGACGCAATGAAACGTTAGAAGTCATTCCTAAAAAAATTATTATTGTGGATGGGATTTTAATTTTCCATACACAAGAAGTGCGTGATCTTTTTGACGACTTAGTGTTTTTTCAAACCCCAGAAGAGTTGCGCTACTCGCGCCGCCTTGAAAGAGACGTGAAAGAAAGAGGCCGCACACCTGAAGGTGTGAAAGAGCAATTCCTGAAACAAGTAAAGCCGATGCACGATCTATTTGTTGAACCATCAAAAGCTTTTGCGAAGACGATTGTTCACGATTTAGGGGATTACAATCAGGCGTTGAAAGAATACAGTCTTAAACTAGTAAAGTAACTAAGACTGTATCCGGCTTCACAATCCTATGGATACTACAAATTCGATTATAAGATTACTTCGTAAAGAGCTTCTTCCAAACATCTTCCTTAAAACCCACAGTTCCAGTTTTGTCGCTTAAGATGAAGGGACGCTTGATCAGTTTTCCGTTCGCCGCTAGTAACTTTAAAGCTTCAGTTTCTGTCATACCAGCCTTGAGTTTATCTGATATACCGAACTCGCGATAAAGCTGTCCTGAGGTATTGAAAAGATTTTTGAAGCTTCCACCTTGTTCTTCTAAGTAGGACAGCATAGTTTTCAGTTCTTTCAATGTGGGAGGCTGTTCGACGATAGGGAGCTTTTCATATTTAACTTTTTTTGTATCTAAGAATTTCAATGCTTTCACACAAGTGCTGCACTTGCTGTATTCATAAACTTTAAGACCCATTTCAACCTCCACCAGACTTTTTGCTTATTTTTGATCAATAAGTAATCACATTTTTTTTTGAAAATCGTAGTTTGAAGATTTCATCAAATGAATTCTGAATCAATTAAAAACTGCTCGCTTACAAATGAGTCAAGAAAACAACGAAAGGTGAACAGCATGTTTCAACATTACAGCAAGAGAGCTGGAAAGATCGTAAGTTTATTGGTCCTTATTTTTTCGACGTCAGCATTTGCAGAGGAGATGCAATTGGGTGTGATTTTGGGTTCATTGACTGGGATATCAGGTAAATATCGCCTAGATAACGGGCGCGCTATTGATGGGGCTTTGGCTTACACTTTTGATGGGCGTAAGGGAATGTCGATCCATGCGGACTATTTGATTGATCCTGCACGGAGGCTCAATGCTGGTGAGCTGACTCCGTTAAATTTGTATTATGGTTTGGGCGCGCGCGTCAGTGATATTACAGATGGCAGTGATAGAGGTAAAGCGCGTGTGGGAATTCGAGCCCCCATTGGCATTAATTACTTAACGACAAATCCTAATCTGGAATTATTTGGTGAATTGGTGCCAGTGCTAGATTTGGCTCCGAGTACAGATGTGCATTTAAATGCAGGCATCGGAGCCAGATTTCGCTTCTAGAGGATCGCTACAGGATAGCGTGATTTGATTTAGGTGCTACCATCCTTGCTGTAAATTGGGTTCTGAAGTCGGGATGGTGGCACAACTGCGGAAGTACGGAGCCATACGTGCAAAGGCCTCTGCCTGTTGTGTTGGTCCATTGACCTTACCTTCCAGATCTGAAGCTTTAATAATATTCATATAACAGAAATTGGATTTGTCATCCTCGACATAGCGGAGTTTGTTAAGTTCGCGTTGCCAGTAGAAAAGATTGTAAGCGGTCCACAGATAACCAAAACGATAGTCCGTGGGGTTTTGCGAGTCGTTGGCTTCCCATGCAGTTACTAGTTTTTGGTGGGCTGGCTGCATAGGAATAAGGGATTTTCTTCTGTCTGTGATTTGTCGTCCTGTTTGAAGCAAGCGATCAAGGCTGTTGAAGAATGGCTTCATCTCATTCGCTGATTTATTTTTAGAACGGGCTAGACGGGCTTCATAAATATTAAAAACAAACGCGGCCCTTAATGAATTGATATGGGCTCCGTCTGTGAATTCTTGTAAGAAAAACTCAAGACCTTTAATTATTTTTTGTTCTTTGAATGCCTGTATACGTTGAGCATCTTGTTGAAACGTATTGGCCATGGCCCTTAATAAGGGCTTAAGTTCAGAGTTGTATTTAGCTTCATTCAAATAAAAAGGGCGAGCGAATTGGAAAGCCCAATCATCGCGAAATTTATTAGGCTGAGTTAGAGGTACTGAATTCTTTAGCGGAGAAGGCAGGTTCTCGCGGGTCCACATGCCGATTTCATCAAAACTATCGACTCCGGCCATGTAGGCCATGCCATTGCGTTTCTCAATAGAGTTCTGCCGAGCATTTGAATGCTGACCTAAAATCAAAAGACGATGTTGATTCTGAGAAATAGACGAGATCAATTGTGCTAGACCACTAGAGCGACCATCGACTTTTTCATCTAAGCGGAAAGTGTCACGAATAATTTCTTGGAAAGCCAAAGCAGAACTGGCTGCATTTAAACGTGGATTCCACGCGGCCTCGGCTGTGATCACATCATTAAACCAATAGCCCCATTCCCAACCACTAGAAAAAATAACTTGCCCGTGAATATGCGCATTTTTCCGTTTCATTTCTCCGGAAGTTTCATCGCGTGCGATCAAGCGCAAATCGTGGACGCGGCGGTAGGCATAGACGGGTAGAAATAAAGGCACATCAATATCATAAGAAACCCAGTAAGAAGTTTCGGGATAAAATAGAACTTCACGACGGCGTCCTTCGACAGCCCCTGTGGCCGCCATTTTGATAAAGCGGAACATATCCATGAAGTTTTCATTTTCGTAAGTCGGGGCTGGATCATCTAAAGAATAAATCTGAATCGTGTGTGGAAGTACACCCACATTTGAATTGGCATAAAGAGGCAGGTAATTGAAATTGATGTCTTTTCTTGTCATAGGGTCTTGGTAACCCTTGGCATACTGTTTCTGCGAGACATGCACTTTTACGCGGTAAGGAACTTTTGGATTTTGTGCGGCTAGATGATCTGCAATCGCATTGAGTTCTTGGATTGTATTAGCAGCAGGGGCACTGCTGAATTCACCTTCGCCGAGTTCTCCGCCAATAGCGGTGAAACCAGCCTGTAGAAGCCAATTGATATTGTGTAGAATTTCGTTGATATTTTGTCGCTCTTCATTCGGCTGACCTTTACGAGATTCGTGATTTCTTAGTAAGGTCCATCCATTTTGTTGAACGAAGCGAACAGGGGTAACGGCGCCAACATCAACACCCCAATCTTTTGATACAGTTGTCAGGCGCTTCAGTCGGTTTTGTCTTTCGGCACTTTGATTATAAGTACCTGCATTCGGCGACCAAAGTAACATCCACTCTACTTCGTTTTGCTTATGTGCAGTCATCCATTCCATGAA
Organism: Pseudobdellovibrio exovorus JSS; assembly: GCF_000348725.1. NCBI lineage: Bacteria > Pseudomonadati > Bdellovibrionota > Bdellovibrionia > Bdellovibrionales > Pseudobdellovibrionaceae > Pseudobdellovibrio > Pseudobdellovibrio exovorus. The sequence goes on along the minus strand of NC_020813.1, from coordinate 1,770,119 downwards.
ATACGTCCAATAGGGAAGCATCTCTTCCCAGCCGCGTAGATCTTGTGGGCCACGTAGTCCCCAACCATTGACAAGGTTGGTGAGTTCTAAAGGATGCATAGTGTGCAGATGCATAGCGCGTGTTTCCCAACGTGGTTCTTCTGTGCGTGAAAGCTTTTCGAGTTTGGAAAAATCTAAAGTGACCGAGTCATTCTGCGGTTTAAGTGGGTGTAAGAAACGGAATCCCAAGTCTTGCATGACAGCGTAGGCACCATAGCTGGCACCCCGTGAGGATTTAAAATCTGAAAGCTCGGTGGCCTTTCCATCGGCGGCTAAAGTCAGACAGTGGGGAAGACGTCCTTTTTGCGCTTTGATAATAAATCCCTCATTTGTTTTAAGGGCACGTTTTTCAGCCAACTGAATTGGTCCATCAGGTACATAACCAAACTGTAGATGTAAATGACGTGACGATGTTGTCGGACAACTGTTTTCTGTCACTTGAGGAAAAGTAGACGTAATCAGGGACGAAAGACGAAGGCGAATAGCTTCCGGTAAACTGTCAGACAGCTTAAATGAAACAGTCACTTCAGATAACGAGGGATCTACAGACTGAGGAAGTCTTTCTGTTACAGAGGTCGTTGTGCGATGATCTTCATTAAAATCAAACCAACAGGCCATACCTAGAACGCCACAGAACACAGTTAAGACAAGCCCGTAAACAAGTGATTGAAAATATCTGAATTGCATAGACCTTTTTATCGGATTTCGAATTGAGTAAATTAAAAAAATCATCGGATTCTAAGGGGATACAGATTTTCGTTTCATTGTGGGACAGATTTTCATCCGTGAGGATGGATTGCCGAAAGATTCTATGTCTTAGAGCTATAAAGACTGTGGCTATGGATGACGATATTCGATGGAATAGGGGATAGAATGACAAAGACGCTCATCTTTGTACGTCATGCAAAGGCATTAGATCGTGCAGTGGCACTTATTAAGAAAATTAAAGAAGCTCAACGACCGCTGACAGAAGAGGGAATAGAAGAGTTTCGTAAACAGGTAAAGAAAAATAAAAAGGTATTCAAAGAGGTGGAGCTATTTATTACAAGCCCTTATCTACGTGCGGCACAGACCTTAGATATTTTGCTGGAAGGATTGGAACTCAAAGAAGCCTTCATCGAAAGTAATTCATTGATTGAACCAGATAAGAATCCAATAGAGTTTTTAAAGTGGTTACAAGATAGAGGCGAAGAATGTGTGGTCGCTGTATCCCACGAGCCTTTTCTAAGTAACTGTCTGAAGTCTATTTTTAAAAAAGAGACTGATTTTATCAAAATCAAAAAAGGTGCAATTGTAGTTATTAAGTACCAAAAAGATCAGAAGAAGTATCAGCTCGTCAATATTTTCTAGTTTTTATAAGCGACATCTTTGGCGATAGTGGCAATGAGTTTTTCTCGAAACTCAGGATTCTTCAAAGAGATATGGAAGTGCTGTTTGCTGGATTTAAAACTTCTTAGTAGACTAGAGATAGGCGAAATAGTTCGCAAAGATAAAATCTCGATATCGGTCTCTGCAGAGATCAAACCTTGGGATTTTGCCTTTTCTAAGAAAGCCATGAAGCTTTGATAAAGTCCGACAAATGTTTTTGGAAAAAGATCCTGCGCCTCTTGGCTTTCAAGCTCTAGCTCACAAAAGAATAAAATCAGAAGCTCATGGTGTTGCGAGAAAAAATCTGTAAGTTCTTTAAGAAAATTATAAGTTTTTTGTTCTAACTCTTCACGGGAGTTGATCGGTCCAGAGAAAAGACGATCTGTATCGAAAATTTGATGCTGACTTAATTCTTCAAAAAGATTTTGTAAAAGACCTTTTTTGCTACCGAAATAAAATGAAATCAGACTGATATTGGCTTTGGCTTTTTCGCTGAGTTCTTTTGTGCTGACAGCGTGAAAACCTTTTTCAGAAAACAATTTGAGTGCGGCGCATTTTAAAGCTTCTCGCTTTGTGGGCTTAAGAATTTTTTTCTTTAAATCTGCCGCACTCATAATAACCTTTCGGCCTAGGGGTTAATCTAGGCCTCAGTTGGTTCAGAGGCATTTGAGTTAACGATTGCCGGCTGAACAGTTTCGATTTCTTTCTCTTCTTGGTGCTGACTTGCTGTTGGAGCAGCACCAGATTTTTCGTGTGAAGTGAAACGGGCACCATAATTATTAGCCCACACTCTGAAACGATCTACGTACACGAAAAGAGCCGGAACCACGATCAGAGTCAGGATTGTAGACAATAGAACACCGGCCACAATCGCCACACCCATAGAGGTACGAGTTCTTGATGCCGGATTTAGACCAATCGCGATTGGAAGTGTACCAGCGATCAAGGCAAATGAAGTCATTAGGATTGGACGAAGACGTGTGCGTCCAGCTCTAATTAATGCTGTCGTACGATCGATACCTTGATCCATCAACTGTTTTGTAAAGTCGACTAGAAGGATACCATTCTTACCTGCGACACCAATCAACATAAAGAGACCGAGGATAGCAAATAGATTGATCGTTTTTCCTGTGATGAATAAACCAAGGAAAGCACCACTCAATGCTAGAGGTAGAGCCACTAGAATCGTGATCGGAGTGATAAACGATTCGTAAAGACTCGCAAGAATTAAGTACACACACAGAGTACCGAAGATAATTGCTAGAACAGCAGAACCTGCTAACTCTTGCATATTTTCCGCATCACCTGCGAAGCTGTAACGAACATCAACAGGTAATTTAGTGTCTCCGGTAGTCATAGATTTAACAAGGTCGTTAACCACTTCACTTAAACCTACACCTGGCGCCACACTGGCAGTCAATTGCACGTAACGAGATCTATCTTGTCTTTCGATAGAGGCTGGTCCCGCAACAACTTCTCCATTTGCGATATCAGAAAGTCTAACAAGCTTTCTATTGATATTAGGGACATAGATGTTTTTAAAGTCTTTTTGTAAGTCACGTTGGTCGTCTTTTAGACGAACACGAACATCATACTCACGACCCATTTCACGGAACTTAGCTGTTGTTAAACCCTCAACTTGAGCGCGTAACTCAACACCCATAGTAGAAGTATTGATACCATACTCTTTAGCAGCCCCTGGTTTAAGACGTACTTGCATTTCTGGTTTACCAGTTCTGTAGTTCGTATTTGGATCTTTTACGCGCGGATCATTTTTTAGTCTTTCAAAAACCTGATCAGCAGCTTTTGCTAAAGCCTCAGGGTTAGGAGACAACAAATTCAGCGTAATAGGCTGTGCTTGCATACCACCACTTGTATCGTATTTTTTTACGATAGGGTTGTACTCCTCAACGAAACCAGCAAGTTCTTGTCGCAATTGATCACGATACATTAAACTTGTAATTTTACGAGTTGGTTTAAGTTTTACAAGGATATCGGCTTTATTTGCTTCACCGTAAACACCACCAATAGTCACCAGTGAAAATTCCACATCAGAGTTTTTCTTGATGATAGTATTCACTTCGTCCACTGCCTGAGCTGTGCGATCAAGGCTGGCACCTGGAGCTAACTCAAGAGTTACAGCAACCTCACCACTGTCATCATCTGGGATAAACTCAGAAGGGACGTGGGCTACAGTATAGATACTCAGAGCAAAGACGACAAATGTCCCCGCGATTGTTAGACGTGTATGACGTAAAGACCACTCTAACATATTTTCGTAAACATTTTCTAACCATGTTTGGAAACGATCGAAACCTCTTAACATACGACCAATAGTTTTTTCGTATAGTCCATGAGGTTTGTGTTGTTTGCCATGAGCGCCATGTCCATCGCCACCGAAGTAAGCGGCTAACATTGGGATGATCGTTAAGGCTACGAACAAACTGATCGCCATAGAAATAGCTACGGTTAAACCGAATTGCTTTAAGAACTGACCCACGATACCAGTCATCATAGCAACTGGAACGAAAACGGCGATAACCACAAGAGTGATGGCGAAAACAGCCATTTGGATTTCGCTCGTACCTTTTTCAGCACCTTCTAACGAGTTTTCACCTAGCTCCATACGGCGGTAGATATTTTCGATAACTACGATGGCATCATCGATAAGAAGACCGACGGCAAGGGTTAGGGCCAATAAACTCACAACGTTGATAGAGAATCCTGCAAACTTCATCAGAGCAAAGGCACCGATCAATGAAACCGGTAATGAAAGTGCTGTGATTAAAGTAGAACGCATACTTCCTAAGAAGAAGAAAACAGTGATAACTGTTAAGATAATACCGATAATAATAGTTTCGTAAACGTCAGCTACGTTGTTACGGATAACACGGCTGGAATCGATCACAACTTGAAGTTGTGGAGTTCCTTCTAATTGAGATAGCTCAGGTTCGATTTTAACAAGTTGTTTTTTGATGTCATCTGTAACACTTAAAGTATTTGATCCAGCTTGTCTGAACACTTGAAGCACGATAACTTTATCGCCCTCAAAGAAACTGCGTGTTTTTTCATCTTCTAATGTATCAACAACAGTACCAAGATCGGCTACGCGGGTAGGAACTTCATTTCCGTAAAGGTTAACTAGTGTATCTGCAACTTCTGGAACAGAACGAAATTCACCTAGGCCACGGAAAATTAACTCTTGATCACCTTTGTTAACTTTACCACTTGGGATGTTTTCACCTGAAGCTCCAATTTGTGCCGCTACTTGTCCGACAGAAATTTCACGAGCTTTAAGCTTTTGACGATCAAGGATAACGTGAACTTCTCTTTTTCGTCCACCGACGATTTCAATCGCACCGACGTTATTCACTTGCTCTAAGCGCGGCTTAACGTATCTATCTGCAATGTCATAAAGTTTTGCATCGCCGATATCCTTGGCAGATAAGGCCAACATCATGATAGGGCTATCTGCAGGGTCAAACTTTTTAATGACAGGTTCTTCAATATCATCTGGCAAGTTTGGCTTCGTCAGATTGATTTTATCACGAACTTGTTGCTCGGCATCTTTCGCTTCCACAGTACTTTGGAACTCGACGATAACCATACTGACGCCTTCAAGGTTTCGCGATGTCAGACGCTTAATTCCGGATATTGTACTGACATTGTCCTCAATAGGGCGACTGATTAAGTTTTCAATCTCTTCTGGGCCTGCTCCAGGGTAGACTGTTTGTACTGATACGACAGGGATACTGACGTCAGGGTATAAGTCGACACTCATGGCTTTAAAACCAGCGATACCGGCAGCAAGAATCGCAATGATCACACTGGTGATAAAGATCGGTCTTTTAATGGATACGTTAGCGAGACTCATAATTAGATCCCATCTGCGGCGTCAGAGTTTGAGGCCTGATAAAGTTTAAGTTGTGATTGTAAAGCTAAAATTTGCGAAGCTGCACGGATACGAGACGCCTGCGCTTGGCTGTAATCTTGTTCGAACAATAGGATTTGATACGTAGTTGTACGGCCTTGTCTTAGGCGAACACGTTCATTATCCAATTTTGATTTTTGAGCTTTTTCCATCGCTGTAGTCAATTTCAGAGTTGCTTTTGCTTCTTCGATTTTTTCAACAAGATCAGCCCAGTGTTGGTCTTGCGTAAATTTAATATATTTTTCATTTTGTTCCGCAGCTAAAACACTTTTACGTGCCCCTTCGCGAGCGTCCGATGTGGCGCTGAAATTCAAAGGAACTTGCAGTCTGACACCGATAAAAGCTGTTTCGCGATCTGCACGATTAACATCAGTCATCGCATCAGTGGCTTTGGCCTCACGACCATTCATTGCATAGATACCATAGAGATCTACTTTAGGACGGTTACGCTCTAAAACGACTTGGCTATTCGCGCGCGCTAGCTCTGTTTGAGCTTGTGCGGCTTTTACGTCTGCTCTGTCACCAGGGCGGACTTTAGTGACTTCCACATTTTCTAAAGCTTGTAGATCCAGAGCGCTCAAAACAGGAACTTCAGTATTGAAGTCTTGATTGAGATGTAAGTTGAAATTACGTTTTGCCGCTTGTTCTTCGATTTCGGCTTGTTTCAATTGTAATTGATAAGCTTCAACTAATGCAGTGGCTTGTAATACATCAGCAGCTTCACCTAAGTTCTTACGTTTCTTTTCGTTTACATAGTTATAGATGTTCTGTGCTGCTTTCAAAGCTTGTTGTTGGACTTTCAAGCTTTCTTGAGCAGAAGATAGTCTCCAGTAAGCGATTTCCGCTTCAATTAAAGAACCATCAACTTTGGCTAAGTTACCATATTTAGCGGCTTCGGCTTGGCTACGGATTAACTGTTGATTGGCGCGATCTGCACGACCAAAACCATTCTGCCAAAGGGGTAAAGACCACTCTAGGCGCGGAGATGCATCCCAATAAGAGGTGGGCACGTTGGGACCGAAGTTGGCTCCATCAAAATCTGTTTTGTTTAATTGGTAAGATAAAGAGGCTTTTAGACCGAAGTTAAACTGCTGAGATACACCAACAGAATAGTTTTGCGATTTCAGGTCATCGTAAACCATGACGGGTGGGCTAGAAAGCTTGGCGTCGTGGCCACTGCGACCTTCAGCAAAAAAATGCGGAGTAAAAAGTAAGTCAGCTTCACGAGCCTGCAAAGCAGCACCTTCGGCGCTATTCACATTGCTTTGGTAGGAAAGACTGTGCTTTTTTACCTGTTCAAGGTATTCGGGTAAACTAAGTGCGGAAGCGTTAAGCGATACAAAACTTAGCGCTAAGACAAGTAAGGGTTTCGTCATCATAGGAACGGTCCTTTCGGGTGCTTTAAATAAGTAATCAAACGATTACTTAACAATATGAACTAAAATCTTAAAGTAATCAAGCGATTACTTAGTTGAAAAGCAGGTGAGAATTCGCTATAATCTAAGAAACCCAATAAAACCCTGTGTTTTTAATGAGTTAAGTTGAGGTGAGTGGTGAGTCAAAAAAAGACGGTAGTGCGATTAAATGATAGAGCAGCTTCAGAAGAGCGGTTATTAAATGCCGCCGAAGAGCTCTTTTCTAAGATCGGCTATGATAGAGCAACTACTCGAGAAATCGCCAAAAAATCTGATGTGAACATCGCTCTGATCAATCGCTACTTCGATGGTAAGCAGGGACTATTAATCGCCCTTCTAAAAAGAAAGATGGAAAGATTTAAGATCGAACAACTGTCTTATCCAGAAGAAGCTACTGTAACAAAAGAAGCGGTCAGTTACTGTGCTAGTAAGATCCATGGTGTTTGCCAAGATCTGAGTTTCGTGAAAATCATTTTCGTACAACTGCTTGTTGATCCAAAGTTCAGTAAAAAATTTAAAGAGCAACTGACTTTCTCGCAAAAAGTAAATCCACTTTTCCTAGAGCGCATGGAAAAATTCAGAAAAGCTGGAAAACTCAAATCATCTCGAACGACGGAAGAGATTTGTGAACCGCTAGAGCTATATGCGTTTAGTTGCGTTTTATTTAAGATCATTATGGACAATGAACCTAAAGATGTCGTGTTAAAAAATCTTAAAAATTTTGTTGAAGACTACATCTATCGCTTTGATGCCGACAGGCACAAGTCTTAATCCATATAAGTTGTCACATCTAACTCTATAGATTAAATTGAAGACTCAGAACTCATAAGAAGGGACGCTGAGTGGACGCACTTACAAGTTTACCAACCTTATCCATAAATTTATCAGTGGCCTTGATCTGCGGCTTAATTTTTACCGGTGTCTTTGCAGGTATTTTAGGAGCACTAATGGGTGTCGGCGGTGGGATCATCGTTGTCCCTATACTGGTATTGGCCTTTGGTTTCGATATTAAAGTAGCCGTAGTCTCATCCTTATTTGCCGTGGTCGCATCTTCCACAGCCGCTGGTAGTGTCTATGTGGGTAAAGGTTTGGCGAATATGCGGTTAGGCATGTGGTTAGAAGTAGCAACTACTTTGGGCGGTATCGCAGGTGGTTTAGTTGCTGTATTTGTCTCTTCGCATTTGATTACTATGATTTTTTCTTTTCTGATGATGATCATCGCTTTTTTAGTCTTCAGAGCAAAAGATAAAACTAAAACAGTGAAGTTTGATGGGACAGAGGACTCGAAGACAGTGATGATCGAATCGCAAGAAGATGCTCACAGTCTTTCGGGGTCTTATTACGATGTCAGCAGTCGTTCGACTATTCACTATCAAGTCGAGCGAAGTTTTCTAGGCAGTATCATCTCATTTTTTGCAGGGATGCTGTCAGGTCTTTTAGGTGTTGGCGGCGGCTTTATTAAAGTTCCAGCGATGCATCTAGGGATGAATGTTCCGATCAAAGTCGCAACAGCGACCTCTAACTTTATGATTGGGGTGACGGCGATTTCCAGTTTATTTGTGTATTTTATGAAAGGCATGGTTTATCCATTGGTGGCAGCCCCTGTAGCGATCGGTGTTGTGGGTGGCGCTTTATATGGAACAACTTTGGCGCAGAAAATATCGGCCGCGCTTATGAAAAAAGTATTTGCGATACTGCTGGTGTTGGTTGCTGTTCAAATGTTATTGAGTGCGATGGGGGTGAAGTTTGGGCAATAAAATTAAACTTCCACAAAAATCAAATACGGCATTTGAAAGAAAATCAGTGCAGTTTCTTCTTAGCGGTGGAGTGATCTTATCTGTAACGTTAATGTTGGTGGGATTGATTGCTTTACTCTGGATGGGCGAGACCTCGCTGACAGCAGTCAGTATTTTGGATATTTTTTATTCTGATTTAGGTTGGGCTTATCGTCTTTTGTCTTTTGGGATGTTGATTCTAGCATTGACTCCGGCATTTCGTGTTATCACATTGCTGTTCTTATGGTGGCGTGAAAAGGACTGGAAATTTGTAGGTGTTTCACTGGCCGTATTAATCACATTGACGCTTTCTTTAATTTTAGGGGCGATTTAATTCTGGCAAGATTTATGCATTCAGCTTTCTATATACAGGAGGTTGTATGGACTCATCTTTAAAAAATGCAGCAATGGCGGTAATAGCGCCAAAAGTAGTAAAGAGCTTTCGGTGGCAGTGGCTTCTTTACGGAGCAGCTGCTTATTACGTCCTAAAATATCTCGCGGGACGGGGCTTTTTTGGAAAGATGCCACCACTTAAACAGTTTATTGATGTTGAAGCGACATCGGTTCAAGAAAAAATCGATTTATCCGATTACAGACCAAGTGATGTGGCGCAAGCGAGCACACTTCACTAGCACACGTCATGAGTGAGCCAGTGAAATAAACCAGTGAAATAAAAATTAATTAAATTAAATCAAATTTTTATTAACGACAGTTTACAAAACGGCAGTTGTCCTGCCGTTTTGCTTGAGATTGTGCAGCAGAAGTTATATCTAGAGAAGTTGTACCTAGATCAGATACGGGCAGCCTCTTGTAGGATCTTGCAACACGTTTGCATGATAGTTAAAAGCTTCAGCGATATTCTCACTGGTGAAAACGTCTTGTGGTGTTCCTAACGCTAAAGTTTTTCCTTGTTTCATAATCAATAGGCGATCGGCATAGCGGGCTGCCAGATTAAGATCATGTAGAATAGCTAGGATACCCACATTGTTTTTTTTGATTTTTCTAAGAAGCTCTAGAAGTTGATGTTGATGGTAAAGATCAAGACTACTGGTCGGTTCATCTAAAAGTAAAAGCCGCTCTTCTTGAGAGTCTCCGAGCTGCGCTAAGACGCGGGCCATGTGGACACGCTGTTGTTCTCCGCCAGACAAAGAGAGGTAACCCCGATTAGCGAAATCTTGTAGATCTACGAGTTCTAAACAATGCAGTGCCAGTTCACGATCAAATTGTTTTATAGAGTTAAATTCGGAATGAGGCGTGCGCCCTAACAACACCACATCTAGAACCGAGTAATCAAAAGTTAAAGAGGTGAATTGTGTTAAAACAGCGCGACGCTTCGCCAGTTCACGAGGATGGTGCTCACCGAGTTCTTTGCCAAAAACCTGCACGGAACCTTCATTAGGTTTAAGCTGTTTCGTGATTAACTTCATCAATGTACTTTTGCCAGCACCATTGCGGCCGAGGATAACAAGTAGTTCTTGGCTGCTGACAGCAAACTCTAATTGATCCACTAATTTTCTTTTTGAACTTTTATCGGAAATTTCAAAAGAGAGATTTCTAACCTGAAGAAGTGGGTTAGCCATGTAAACCTCGGCGTTTCTCTCTTAAAATAAGGTATAAGAAAAATGGTGCTCCTAGAATAGAAGTCATTAATCCAATAGGCAGCTCTTGTGGTGTGATAACAGTTCTTGCTAAGAGATCTGCAGAAGTGAGTAGAATAGCACCTACTAAAATAGATCCCGGAATTACTAGTTTATGATTAGGGCCTGTTACCAATCGAACTAAATGGGGCACGATCAAACCGATGAAACCAATCAGACCGGAAATGGCGACTGAGGCTCCTACGCCAAGAGCCACTAAAAAGATAATACACCACTTCAAGCGCTCGACGCGCACACCAAGATATTGAGCATTGTCTTCACCTAACAACAAGGCATTCAAAGAGCCTGCTAAAAAGGGAAGGCCGAAAATACTCACCAGCATAAATGGGCCAGCAATGGCTAATGATGTCCAACTGGCACTGGCTAGTGAACCCATTTGCCAAAATGTAATGGTACGCAGCTGCTCATCCGTTGAAAAATAAGTGGCAAGTCCGGTCCCTGCCATAAAAAATGAATTTAAGGCGATACCAGCTAATAACATACTGGCGACCTGAGTTTTTCTGGCGGAATGTGATAATCCCGAAACTAATAAGATGGCACAGGTGCTACCGACAAAAGCTGCGAGTGGTAAAGTAAAGAGTCCAAATTTGTGAAATTGTAAAACCACCGCGGCGGCCACAAAAAAGGAAGCTCCGCTCGAGATACCAAGTAATCCAGAATCTGCTAAAGGATTTCTAAAAAGTCCCTGTAGCACAACGCCAGCGGCAGCCAGTGTGGCGCCAACGATAACACCTTGTAGAACGCGTGGGAGGCGAATCGCCCAGATAACGGCTTCATGTTGTGCATCCACAGAGGTCTGAGTGAGTAGTCCAAAGTTTTTTAATAAAATGCGAACAACTTCGGCTGGTGCAATAGTGACGGCACCTTTAGAAATAGAAATGACTATTGTCAGCAGCAGCGCTGCTAACAATAGTATAAAGGAAACTAAAATGACAGAGCGACGGGCAAGATTCATTTCGCTAGAGCCGTATTTAACTCTTGTGCAAACTCAGGGAAGCGAGGTCCAATCCAACGAACGCTGTCATCGATTTCGATAACACGTTTGTTTTTTCCTGCAGGTGTTAACGAGATTCCTTGTAGTTTTAATACGCCCTCAGTTCCACCTAAGTTTTTAGAGACACGTTTCAAAACCAGAATGGCATCTGGCTGCATCTTTACCATAGCTTCTGAAGTGAAGTCTTTAACGCCTTCAACTGATTCTGCGGCATTATGAGCGCCAGCAGCCTCGATTAAATAGTGGGGACCAGTTTGTGTTCCATAGATGCGGCCCGAAGCCGCTCCGTGGGCGTACAGGAAGAAAACTTTTGCTGACTTGCCTTCAGTCGCAGAACTGTTGATTTTTTTAAGTCCTTCTTCAAAACGCTGAATTTCTTTTTCTGCTTTTGCTTCAATATCAAAAGCTTTTGCTATCATGCGAACACGGCGTTTGTAGCCATCAACGCCACTTTTATCTGAAGCTTCAAGTACTAAAACGGGAATCTTTGCAGATCGAATTTGTTGAGCTGTTGCAGGCGGAAGACTATCTTCCGTAGCAATTACCAGATCTGGTTTTAAGCTGATGATACCTTCTGCTGAAGGTCTATAAGGGTGACCTACTTTTGGAAGTTTTTCAGCGACAGCAGGATAAGTAGAGCCGGCATCAGTGCCGACAATGCGATCTCCGAGTCCTAAGGCAAATAAAGTTTCTGTTGCAGATGAATTAATAACAACAAGACGTTTTGGGTTTTGAACACTGACTTCTGTATTGTCAGCTCCTTGAACGGTAGCACCTTCTGCAAAATTGAAAGATAGTAATACAAATGGCAATACATAAACGAAAAATAATCTCACAGGCATGAGGAGTCTCCTTTTTTTGAAGTTGTCGTAGATGACAGTCTGTATGTTGAAGCTCTTATAGGCCCGTTCATTCCTTCGGAGCAAGAATTCGCTTGAAATGGATATAACTGAATACGAGTTGAATAAATAAAAATTCAGTGGTTTCAGAGTGGAACTATAAAGTTGTACAAAAAGTTATAAAAAAGGTTACATGAAAACACATTTTAATTTTTATGGATTTGTGTTTTGTTTGTGCTAGAATCACTGAGTGGCATCAGCCCCTGACGAGGTGAACCGTACCAGGTAAGTAAAGACGGGTCTTCTAACAAAAGGAGAAAACATGTCGACGACTTGGTCTTGGATCATTCTTATTATTGCGGGCTTATTTGAAATTTGTTGGGCCATCGGATTGAAATACACCGAAGGCTTCACCAAACTAGTTCCCAGTATCTTCACTCTTTCTACATTGGCGATCAGTATGTTTTTATTAGCGAAAGCAAGTCAGACATTACCGATTGGTACGGCTTATGCGGTATGGGTAGGTATCGGAGCCATGGGAGCTGCGATCCTAGGTATTTTTCTTTTCAATGAATCGGCATCACCGATGAGAATTTTTTTCGTTGTGTTGCTGTTGGTTTCCATCGTGGGACTTAAGCTCACATCAAAATAGAAGTCAGATTAACCAAACGCCACTAGTTAGAGACTAGTGGGCGCGTCTTTTTTCAAAATAATTTTGAACAAAAGGCCAAACGACAGGAATTAAAGAAACGGCGATAACTCCAAAAATAACAATGTGGAAGTTGCGTTTAACCACAGGAAGATTTCCGAAGAAGTGTCCAGCGAATAAGAAAATACTCACCCACAAAATAGCACCGGCCACATTGTAGGTAATAAACCTGCGATATTGCATAGTTCCTATGCCAGCAACGAACGGAGCGAATGTTCGTACAATCGGAGCAAAACGGGCCGCTACGATTGTAAAGGCCCCCCAGCGATCATAGAACTTTTGTGTCTGTTGCAGATATTCCGGACGGAAAACACGCGGATACTTTTCAAAGGCAAGAGGGCCAAGGTATTTTCCTATATGGTAATTGACAGTATCACCGATAATACCTGCGATAATTAAAGAGACCAGTAGAATCCAAAGATTTAGTCCGCCTGCAAAAGTCGTCATGGCCCCTAAGGCAAATAGTAAAGAGTCTCCCGGCAGGAATGGGGTTACAACCAATCCTGTTTCCGCGAAGATGATTAAGAACATGATGACGTAGATCCAAGGTCCGAAAAAGGCAATCCACTGTGGAAGGTGGGTGTCGAGATTCAAGATAATATCCATGAAATCCATGATGCTCATAACTGCTCCTTTTTCTAACATTGTGAATTTATCTAAAAAATGATCTAGCGTCTAGACGTAGTTCTTTTGATAATTCGATATGTTACATAATACTTTTTGTGATTGCTTAAGTATTAAGATAAAGAAGCAGAAATGGCAGGGACAATAGCACGATTTAAAAGACTTTATTTACGGATACAAAAAGAGCCGTTGTTGTCTTTTTGTGTGTAGAAAAAAGTATCCCACTTCAATGTGATAAGCTGATTGTCGATCTCAGTTTGCACTTCAGCTTCTACATCCAGTTGATCCATACTGATCGTGATAGTTTTGCTGCTGTCTAATTGATGAGGTCCGTGGCTGCGTAAAACAGTACGTAGTTTGAGGTCTTTAACTTCGATAGGAACACTCAGCGTTAGGCCAACCCAGTCTTTACCTGTTTGGTGTAAGTAACCCTCAAGTTGAAGTGTGGCTGTAGAAGGCGTGTTGGTGCAGGTAACAAGGAAGCCCGAGTGAACTTGGCATTCTCCGTTGTGTTTGGCCACAATGAGGCTGGTTTTGCGGACGGAAAAATCACCTTGTAAGCCTAATTTTTTCTGGATGATGTCCACGAAGTTCTGTGAACTGCGAACCATGCTGTCTCTTAAAATAAGTGTGTGTTCGTTAACTTCAAAAAGAGCTTCACGAAACATTCTGTTTTCACATACGAAGTGTGTCTCTTTAATAGGATTTTTAGCTGCTAAATCAGCAGCTTGAGCTACAGACAGAGTATTTAAAGTTAATCCTAAGAGGGTGCATACGATAAATCTTTTCATTTTTTCTCCTTTAGTCAGGCAAGGCCTGTAAAAACAGCTTGTTTATAGAATTATCTTGGTATTTTTTAAAATTAATAATATTAGTTTTACTATTATGAAAATTAATACCTATCCAAACCCATGGGACCTCAGATACTTTCAAGAGATCGCCTACACGCAAAATCTTTCACGTGCGGCAGAAAGGCTGGGGATAGGGCAGCCTGCTTTGAGCCTATCTTTGAAAAGATTAGAAGAAAGTATTCAGGCGAAGCTCTTTTACCGCCGTCACAAAGGACTGACGCTAACCTCAGCAGGACAGAGGCTGCTTAAAGAAAGCAATCGTCTATTGGCTGATTGGGAAGCTTTAATAGCTCAGACAAAAAAATCACAGAACGAGATGGTGGGACGCTTCAGCTTAGGGGCCCATCCTTCTGTGGCTCTGTACGCTATAAATAAGGCTCTAAAGAAAATATATTCAGAACATCAAGGGATCGAAATACAATTGGAGCATGATCTGTCGCGCGTGATCAGTGAACGGGTGATCAGCGGTGAAATTGATTTTGGTATTGTCGTGAATCCCACACGGCATCCTGATCTTGTGATTCAAAAGTTAGCCACGGATGAAGTTGGATTTTGGAAAGTGAGTGGGGGGCTTAAAGATGTGCTGTTGTGTAACAGTCATCTGCACCAGACACAGAGTCTATTAAAAAAAATCAAATCTAAAAAAGTATTCTCACGCACGATTACATCCGACAGTTTAGAGGTTGTGGCTTCGTTGGCGCAGGCCGGATTGGGCACGGCAATACTCCCTACGCGAGTAGCAAGATTCTTTAATAAAGATCTTGAGTTAGTCGAGGGGTTACCCGTTTATCAAGATGAAATCTGTTTTATTTATCGTTCCGATCTTGTGAAGACGAGCAGCTCCCGTTACCTCATTGATACATTTACAAATTATAAACTCTTATAGTTTTGTAAAGGGAATGGTAGCCCTATGACAATATTAGGCTCTTTATTCTCTATTTATAAATAATCTCATACTGAGACACCTCAGCTTAAATTTAAAAGCATTTCAGCTATTTTAAACGGAATAGAAATTGATATGTAAAGGGTGAGTAAAAAATCACGAGGTGTGTTTATGGCTAAAAATCTGGATCAATTCGCTAAGTTAACTCTTGTTGTTCTGTGCAGTCAATTATGCAATCCATTGGCATGGTCTTATGAAATGGAAAATGCACTGTATGTTGATGCACCCGGAGTTATTGAACAGGGTGAACAGACAGATGAAGAGGTCATAGATCAGGGCAGTGAGGCTTTCGCTGTAGAGCCATCTGAAAATGAGTTTGTGCAAGATGAAGATGCAACTGATTCTCTTGAGGCGCGTTTGGCCGAGATGAGTATAGAGGATATTCTGAGTCATTATACGGTAGAAGAACCAACAGATGGCTACGAGCGTGTTATCGTCAACATGGCAGATCAATTTGGCTCTAGTGTCGATACCAGTCTTTTTTCTGCAAGCGATTTAAACCCAGGTCCATCGTTTGGAATGGATTATGACGGTAAACAATATCTATTACTGGAATCAGGATACATGCGTGGTGGAATGGATACACAGTTAACAGCGGGTATTATCGCTAATCCGAATGTGGCCAGTTTGTTTCAACGTTACGCTGCTTTAAGAAATCATCGTGGAATTGCATTGCCAGCCGCATTTACTCCACTAATTCAATTTGTTGAAGGTTATATCCGCTCTAACGCACGTGAAGGTGCAGAAAGAACTAATGGTTTATCACACCGCGCTTTAGCGAGTCATGTGGTGAGAGCGTCTTTCTGTTTTGGGAATGATCCCTTTATGGTTTTATCAAAGATGAGACGCGAGACACACTTCTCGCGCGCAGAGGAAAGTCCAACGGGAGCGGTGGGTTTTTCACAGATGACTGGTGCGGGTATTCGTGAAGTTCAAGATCAGATGAGTGGTAATAGCACGATCTCGATGGGAAATGCGCGCGCGACATTCCAAAAAGCAATTCGCTGCTTTACAGGTCTTGAGAATTTCTCAGTGCCGACTGGCGGTCGTGTTGAAGTACAAAAAAGTTTAACAGAGCGTTGGGGATTGGATTTAATTTTCGGTCAGATTATGACAAAAGCGATTGTGAGTTATGTTAAGGCTGGTGGCGGTCTTAGCAATAACAGTGCAGGAAATATTGAGGCTTATCGGACTACATTCCAAATGTACAATGGTGATGATGCGATGACTCGTGGCCAGTGTTTACGCCGTGATCGCGTGCAAATGCGTGAAGAGTACGCCTGTGATGTGATTTCGCACTTCAGCCGTATGAGTGCGCAGTGGAACCGCTTTATCACACGCAGTACAGGTCGTGATCGAACTTAAGAGTTGAGTAAGAGTTTAGGCAGTGGCTTTTTTAAATTTCCACACAAGCGTGGTCGCAATGAAGCCACCTAACAGTGCACCCAGTAGCCATAAAGCTCCGATGCTTAAAGCCATTTCGACGCCGAAGGATAGGAAGATACCAATCGAGATAAGTCCTAAAGTTAAATTTTGTAAAAGCTCTGTTCTTTTCAGAGCTTTTATTTCTTCCAACGTTAAGAAATAACCTGAGAATAACAAACTGATGCTTACGAATGTCAATCCACAGCCAAGCATACAAAAGTGGTGACCACCGACTTTCATGAACCAATCGGCTAAAGAGTATTGAGTTTGGAAGGGATTAAGTCCGAATTGATGGCACACAGCTAAAGAAAGAAATCCCGTTACCAGATGCACACCTAATATTTTTGAAAACACGAATAGGGCATTCGGTTTTAGCAGAGGATTGATTTTACTGAAAACAGCAGTGGTCTGATCCGGTGGAACGGGAGTTTGTTCTGCATCCAGAAAATCTTGATAATCTTGAAGCCATTTATCACTATGATCTGTCATGATTTCCTCCTACTTTTTCGCTAGGATTAACCAGTTGTCTTAGGCGTCTAATACCACGACTGATAATCTGTCGTGCATTGTTTTCGGACATATTCAGTGTTGCCGCAATTTCATTAAATGTTTTGTCATCAACATAGCGAAGCTCAAGGGCCTTTTGTTGCTGTGAAGGCAGTTGGCCAAGCAGAGAGTCCGTATCAATTGGGCTAGCGGTCACTTCAGGCCCAGAAGCGATAACATCTTCGAACATAACATGTTGTCCTTCTATTTTTTTATCTTTGCGAACTTCATCAATCAAAACGGACTTTGTAACAGTAAAAATCCAAGGAAGCACGGCAAAGCTGTCATTATAACGATGCTTAGATTTGTGTATTTTAATGAAGACCTCTTGATAGATCTCGGACACTTTTGCCTCATTTGGAATACGCTTTTTTATAAACCCATAGATTTTGGACGAATGACGACTGTAAAGCTGTTGGAAAGCAGCTTCGTCTCCGTTTTGATACAGCTTCATCAGCTGTTCATCGGTCATCTCGTTAATGGTTACTGGCCCTTTGGGGTGCACATATTCCTCTATAGGCTATTACGTGGGTGCTGCTTACTTTGTGACAACGCCAACAAAAATAAAAACTAGTACTTGTCACAATCTATCTTCTTTTAAACGTAAGACAAGGTGAAAGAAAGGGTGATTATGCGATCTGTGCTATTTGGATTGTTACTTTTGCTTGGGGGGCAGGCTTGGTCTCATCCTGTATCTTATAAAGGTGCCGTGAGTTTGATGTCTTACAATACCGATCAGATGAATGAGCTCTTGTTGAACTACTCCCTCAGTCATCGCGTAGCTATTGGAGGAATGTACTTACAGGCAGATAAGTCAGAACTCTATATACCTCGTGCTAATTACTTAGTTAAAAGATGGAATAATGAGGACTCTCAAGGAAACTTTTATATCAGTGCTGGGGCCGGAGCAGAAAAGTATAACTCTGATGTCTATGGTGTGCGAATGTTAGAAGTGGTGGCGGATTGGGAAAGCCGTAAGTATTACACGACATTTGAACATTTATATTTATCCCGCGATAATCGTCTGAATCCTCTTTGGGGTCAGCGTGATGACCATCGCACTAAAGTCAGACTGGGGTTTGCTCCCTTCTTAGCTGATTATACAGATTTGAATATCTGGTTTATCACTCAATTTTCAAAACAAAATGATAAGCCTATTGGAACTACTCAACTATTGCGATTCTACATCCGCAATGTTTTGTGGGAGGTAGGATCTGATTTTGGTGGCGGATACACATTTAACTTTATGATCCATATTTAGGGGGATTTATGAAAAAGATAATCACAATAGCTTTGCTTTTTAGCTCAGTGGCATTCGCACAGGCGAATGCGCCGATAGACTCAGCCCGCATCAAAACAGTAGGCGTTAATGGTATGGTTTGTGCTTTCTGTGCACAGGGGATCGAGAAAAAATTTAAAAGCCAATCAGAAGTAGAAGATATCGAAGTCAGTCTGGAAAAGAAATTTGTCAAAATCAAATTTAAAGAAGGCAAGAGCCTAAGCGAAGATAAAATTACTGAGCTTCTAAAAGACTCAGGTTACGAAGCTGTTTTTAAAGAGTGAATAATATGACGAAGATAAAAGAGTCCCTTTTAAATTATTTCACTCTGTTTGGTTCACTGAGCACATTGTTGTGCTGCGCTTTGCCAGCGTTACTCGTGAGTTTAGGACTGGGTGCTGTTCTTGCCGGAATGGCCTCTAATTTTCCAGCATTAATTTGGATGTCAGAACATAAAGTTAAATTTTTTATATTTGCTGGCAGTATGTTGGCCTTAAATGGTTTCTTATTATGGCGAAACCGAAATGCTCCATGTCCAATAGATCCCAAGTTACGTGAAGCTTGCATTTCGGGAAGAAAGGCAAGCCGTAATTTGTACATTGTGAGTGTTGGAGTTTTTGTATTAGGCTTTCTATTTGCTTACGTTTTACCAGTCTTGATGTTTTAAATCGCAGCGACTGTTGGCATTGAATTGTCGATAAATTCGATGCCAGTTTTCAATCCATAGGCAAGCGTTGTGAAGAAAATCAGACTGAGCACTGCTTGTATATAGGAAATCAGAACTAATACGCCATCGCGCTCAAGATGACCAATCGCTTGCAAAAGGATCACCCATGCTGGAATGGCATTCGAAAAAGGTATGGGAAGAGGCAGTGCTAATAGAATTGCATTCAAAATAATAAATATAATATTGATAGATTTAAAAGGTTCAGAAAAAAGAAACTCTAAACGAGGTTTGATGAATCTTTCGAGCTTTTTAAAAAACTTTTCAGCTCCTTCTGCTATTTTTAAGAGGGTGGTGTGATTGATGGTTTTGTTTTGCCATCTTTTAGGTAAGTAAGGAGGTTTTTGCAGATAGTAAAAAAAAGCGACTAGTGAAATCAATAGCCCGAAAGGGGTTGAAAGTCCCATCAGAGGAATGGGCTGTAAGAATGGAAGAATACAAAATAAAATCAGAACGAAGTGTCCATCGGTACCGAAAATAGTGACAACATCTTTCAATGTAATCTCTTGGTGTGCTGCTTTTTTTTCTAATTCAGTGAGGTGTGCAATTAAGGGGCTTTTGTGTGTTTTCATATGTAATACCTATTTTTGTGGCTTAACCATTCTGGATTTTGTTTTTGATGCATAAATTTTACGAATACGGCCATCATCGTCTTCATCGAAGATATCTCCCACAACTTCTTCAAGAATATCTTCTAAAGTCACAATGCCGGCGACTTGCCCCTGTGGTGTTATGACTACAGCCATATGTGTTTTTTTATCCTGTAACAGGCGCATAGCCCCAAGAGCTGAGTCTGTAGATTTAACGACAGTGTGAGGCCTAATGATTTTTTGCCATTCGGTTTCTCCGGATTCTTTAAAAGAGATAAACTCTTTTGTATGCAGGACACCTGCAATAGTGTCGTTGAGTCTGACGGGTAATCTGGTGTGGCCTGAATTCAAAACAGTTTGTAGAACATCGCCTATATCTGTCACGACATCAACGGACACGACTTGAGCAAATGGCAACATAATGTCTTTGATTTGTTTTTTTTCGATATCGGCTAAGTTGAGCATGAAGGTTTGGTGAATCGGGGACAGTTCATTTAACTCAATCGTCGGAAGTTCCTGTGGCATGGCTTTTTTAGAGCGAGGAAATAGATTTTTTAAAAGGAACTGGGTTGACCACTCAAGTACCGTAATAATAGGTGAAAAGATTCTATCGGCGACAAATAAAAACTTAGCTCCGGCTAGAACCACTTTTGAAGGGTTTCTTAACGCAAGAGTTTTCGGGACAAGTTCCCCTACGACCACACTGAGGTAGGTAATGGGAACGACGACGATCAGAAGTGAAATGGCTTCTGCGACACGCTCAGAAAGATGAAAGGTTTGCATTAAGTAGGGTTCTAAAGTTTCTCCGGCTCCAGCTCCGCCAACAGCAGCGGCGATGGCACCTACTAATGTGATACCGATTTGTATAATAGAGAGTGTGCGCTCTGGGTTTTCCCGTAGATTTAAAAGAGTTTTGGCTTCATTATGGCCTGCTTTAGCAAGGGCTCTAAGTTCAGATCTGGCCACAGAAACAAACGCCATTTCATAGGCGGCTAAAAGGGCATTGAGTAACAGACAAATCGCGACAACGATAAGCTCATCCATGGATTAAATTCCTAACTTTAATTTCTTTAATTGTTGTAAGGCAAAAGAAGATCAACGCATTCGAAGCGTTAATAATTTGAAATAGATCACAGACTTTTGATGTATATGCAGTGGTGCACCTGGCACCGCCGGGGTCATCGTCCATGGCGTTAATTAAACAGATAAATAGCCATGATGTCAAATGAACAACTATTACGCATCTTCTGAAAATATGGTTAAAAAAATATGCAGAGTGAGTTCTAATAACAAGATGAGTACACAGGATTTTATATCGTGGGATGATTTCGTAAAAGTCGATATTCGGGTGGGAACTATTCTTGAGGCGAGGCTTTTTCCTGAAGCAAAAAAACCTGCATATAAACTAAAAATTGATCTTGGCGATTTCGGCATTAAAAACAGCTCAGCACAAATCACGCAAAACTATACGCCAGAGCAATTGGTGGGTAAGCAGGTTATTTGTGTCGTTAACTTTAAACCACGACAAATAGCAAATTTTATTTCTGAAGTTTTAACAACGGGATTTTATCTGGAAGATCAATCTGTTGTCTTAGCCACGACAGAAAGAAACGTGCCAAACGGCGCGAAATTACTATAGTCACAAAAAGGGAGTTTTTATGAAAAAAATAGTATTTGGATTTATTTTGTTACTGCAGTTAGGGGTGAGTGCGCAAGAGGCCGTGACACCAGCGCCAGATATCGAGAAGCTATTTACAAGTGCAGATCCGAAATTACATGCCAACAAACAAGTGGTGTATTTCATTATCCGTGATTTGTTAGAAGCCAACAACTGGAACTTAGCCGATAAATATATCTCAGAAGAGTATATTCAACATAACCCCAATGCCGCTTCAGGAAGAGATTCTGTTGTAAAGTTTTTTACTGAAGTTTTAAAGGTTAAACCAACACGTATTCCAAAGAAAATTCAAAAGTATAAAGTAGTAGCTGTGACCGCAGAAGATGACTTAGTCACTGTGGCCTTTGTGCGAACAGTTAAAGACAAGAACGATCCGAAAAAGTCATATACTACAACCTGGTTTGATATGTGGAGAATCAAAGACGGGAAGGCCGTTCAGCATTGGGATTCCAGTTTAAAAGGTGAAGCGGCCGATCTGCATTAAGATTAATTATTAAACGATAAGACATGAGCAAGATTTGTCTTGAGGTTTCATGAGCGCTATTACTCACGATCATTGGATACAAACTCCTAAAGGGAAGCTGTTTGCACGTTCTGTGTCAACAGAGGCTGCACCAGTAGCATCAGAATTAGCACCAATTGTATTGTTTCATGATTCACTTGGTTGTGTTCAGTTATGGCGGAGTTTTCCTGAGTTATTGTCCCACAAGTCCAAAAGGACAGTCATTGCCTATGATCGTTTGGGCTTCGGGCAATCTGATGCCTATGAAGAAGAACCACACACAGATTTTATTCAAGAAGAGGCCGCTTATTTTTTTCCGTATGTTCGGGAGCAATTAAATTTACAACAGTTCGTGGCTTTCGGCCATAGTGTGGGCGGAGCAATGGCGGCGAGCTGTGCGGCGTACGTGTCTACTCAATCAGAAGAGTCTTGCGTCGCAGTTATCACTGAGTCCACACAGGCATTTGTTGAACAGTTGACGCTAGAGGGTATTTCGGCAGCGAAGACGAGCTTTTCCAACCCAAGTGAACTTTCACGCCTACAGAAATACCACGGCAGTAAAACTGAAAGAGTCCTGCGAGCATGGACAGATATTTGGTTGTCAGCTGAGTTTTCTACGTGGAATTTGAAGGAAGTTTTATCGCAGGTAAATTGTCCGTTGTTGGCCATTCATGGTGACCGCGATGAATATGGATCATTGCAGTTTCCCGAGATGATAACCCAGTGGAGCGGCGGTAGCTCTAAGAAGCTTATTATCAACGATTGTGGGCACGTGCCTCATCGGGAAAAGACAGACGAAATTTTAAGTGCTGTTGAAGAGTTTCTGAAAGAGAAAAAATAGCTCCTCTTAATAGCTCCTCTTAGATGTAGAGGTTAGATGTAGAGGAGCTGAAAGAGGGATGAAGTTAATTCGTTATCTGTACTCACACTTTACGATATCTTTAATTGTTGTTCCGCGAGTGGTGACTTCTAATGTGTTCTTATTTAAATCTAATTTGAATTTTGCATTAGAAGCATTGCCGCGAATAACACCTTTTTCAATTAATTGTTCGACAGTTTTATTGCTGATAAAGGCATTGAAGAGGTCTGCATATTGTGCTTTTTCGTATTCACGGTCCCAGATTTCGGCAACGGTTCCTGACTCATCCGAGTAGGTTTCGTTATAACTAAGAACAGTTTTGGTTTCGAATCCTTTACAAACCAGTGTCCCTGCAGCCGCGTTGATTGAAATAGACAACATCAGAAATGCAATAACAGTCTTCATGTAGAGCCCCTTTTGTTTAAATAGAACATTCGTTAGTGTTTTATCATTAGTGTCTTAGCACTAGTGACGATTTTTCTAAAGAGGCGTTGTAAAAGTTATAGAATCAAAAGGTCTTTATCGTTTAATGCGTCCGTGAATCTTCAGCATAGTGGCATCAGAAGGTTTTGGCTTAGGTTTAAACTTCGGAGGAGCACTTCTTTTCGGTTTACTAGGTTTTCCGGTTGTAGCCTTTCCTGTAGCTAACTTTGTTGGACGCGGTTTACGCTGCTCTTCGGTCACATGCAGGCGCTTTCCAGATTTATCTTGAAAGCGTTTCTTGAGCTCTTTCGGGGATTGACCTTTTCCTTCGATATTAGCGATCAGATTCAGATCTCTTTCTGTGACAAGGTTGACCACAAGTCCCGAGCGTCCTGCGCGCGCCGTACGTCCTGCGCGGTGGAGGTAGTTTTCTTTCTGTTGAGGCAGGTGATAGTTGATAACTCGTCCTACGTGTTCAATATCCAAACCGCGAGCTGCAAGGTCTGTTGAAACAAGAATATCGATTTCTCCTGTACGGAACTTTTTCAAATTAGTGCGGCGTTCACCTTTGTCCATTTCTCCGCGGTAGACGAGGCATTGATAACCTTTTTCCGTGATAAGCTGAGCTAGTTTATCACATTGCTCACGGGTATTCGTGAAGACAATAGTTCCACCTTCTACTTTTTGTTTTAGGTATCTTTCAAATATAGGCCAGCGTATACCATCAATGACGGTTTCATTTTTAGTTATTAACTTCTTCGCCGTTTTTCCACTGCCACTGCTGCGAACAACTTCTGCTTTTGTAAAAATAGAGTTAATCAGAGCTTGCACGGTTGTGGAAACAGTTGCTGAAAACAAAGCCAGAGTGGTGTCTTCAGGGCAAATATCAACGATAGCTTGTGAGTCTTCTAAAAAACCTTTATCAAGCATTTGATCGGCTTCATCGAAAACGAGCATGCGGACATCATGTAAGTAGATTAAGTCTTTCGAAATCAGTTGTGCCAGTCGCCCCGGCGTTGCCAGTAGAATTTCAAATGGACCACTGACATTACGACGAGCATGCTCGAACTCCATACCACCCAAGGCAGGGCGGACGCGAACGCGTGTATCATGGGTGAATGTTTTAAAAACTTTCGAAACCTGTTCCCCTAATTCACGGGAAGGAACCATCACGATTCCGCGCGGAGCGGCTGTATCAGTTACAGGACGGCCTTCATTTTCCAATGTCTTCAGTAAATGCAGCATAGGCAGTGCGTAAGCTAATGTTTTTCCACTGCCAGTTTCAGAAACGCCAACTGTTGATTGTCCTGACATCGTCAAAGGAATGGTATTACTTTGAATTTCTGTAGGTACAAAAATTTTCTGAGCTTTTAGAGTTTTAAGAATTGAAGGCAATAAACCAAAATCAGAAAACGTTTTCATGTCGAGAGTCCTTTAAGTAAAGATTACAAAAAGGAATATATAGATACTGGCGGCAAGCTGCCAGTAGTTTCACTCTATTTCGATAAAATTAGAAAAATTAACAATTAATGCTCCCTAATTTTAAGGTTCCTAAGGCGTAGGGCATTTCCCACGACCGAGACAGAGCTAAGGCTCATTGCTAAACTAGCCAGCATTGGGCTCAATAGAATACCAAAAGCAGGGTAAAGAAGGCCCGCCGCGATGGGAACACCGAGCATATTGTAACCAAAGGCAAAGACTAGATTCTGACGGATATTGGACATGGTAGCTTGGCTGAGTCGGTGGGCGCGAACGATGCCAATCAGATCGCCTTTCACTAAGGTCACACTGGCGCTTTCAATGGCCACATCTGTGCCTGTACCCATGGCGACACCGACATTGGCTTGCGCCAAGGCGGGGGCATCATTGATCCCGTCTCCGGCCATAGCCACGATGTGTCCTTCACTTTGTAGCTTTTTGATGATTTCGTTTTTTTGTTGAGGAAGCACTTCCGCCTCAACGCGATCAATTCCCATTTCACGGGCCACCACTTCGGCCGTATGACGACTGTCTCCGGTTAACATCACCACTTGAACTTTTTTCGAGTGAAAATAGGCAATGGCGGGTTTTGCAGATTCTTTAATTGGATCTTTGACGGCAATAACTGCTGCAGGTTTTCCATCAATTGCGGCGAGCATAGCTCCATGACCTGTGCTTTGAAGTTCTTTTGCGATGCTGACAAGTTCGGTTGTATCTACTAGAAATTTTTCTAGAAGTTTGCGGTTACCTACAAGTACAAGGCGATTTTGCACAGTTCCTTTTACACCCATTCCGGTGATAGATTCAAAATCGCTAACCGCATGGATTTGTAATCCTTTTTCCACTGCGCCATTGACGATAGCTTCCGCCAAAGGATGCTCGCTAGATTTTTCAAGAGCAGCAACAGCAGACAAAGTCGTGGCTTCATCAAATCCATTTAGAGTTTTGACGTGCGCTAGCTTCGGTTTTCCCAATGTTAAAGTCCCAGTTTTGTCGACAACCAAAGTGGTGATCTTCTCTAAACTCTCTAAGGCCTCTGCATTTTTAATTAAGACACCGAGGTTGGCTCCTTTGCCTGTGCCCACCATAATCGACATCGGAGTTGCTAACCCCAAAGCACACGGGCAGGCGATGATCAGTACCGCGACGGCATTGACAATCGCATGTGTCAGTTTAGGCTCTGGACCGACAAAATACCAAATTAGCGCAGTCACGATTGAAATTAAAACGACCGCTGGAACAAAATAGCCCGACACTGTGTCGGCTAATTTTTGAATAGGAGCTCGGCTTCTTTGTGCTTGGGATACCATTTTTACAATTTGAGACAACAGTGTATCCGAGCCCACTTTGGTAGCTTTCATGACAAAGCTTCCTGTACCATTGACAGTGGCTCCCGTTACATGTGAACCGATTTGTTTTTCTAAAGGAATGGGTTCCCCAGTGATCATGGATTCATCAACAAGGCTTCGACCTTCTACGATTGTGCCGTCCACAGGAATTTTTTCTCCGGGTCTGACACGTAGAAGGTTTCCTAAGTGAATATGTTCAACGGGAATATCTTCTTCTGTACCATCGGCTTTTATTCTACGTGCAGTTT
Source organism: Pseudobdellovibrio exovorus JSS (assembly GCF_000348725.1). Taxonomy (NCBI): domain Bacteria; kingdom Pseudomonadati; phylum Bdellovibrionota; class Bdellovibrionia; order Bdellovibrionales; family Pseudobdellovibrionaceae; genus Pseudobdellovibrio; species Pseudobdellovibrio exovorus. Next base: position 1,743,871 of record NC_020813.1, on the reverse strand, counting down.
TTGGGGCTAATCCTAGCAGTGCACGAATTGCATTTCCGGTTTGGTTGCGAGCACGTAGTTCAAGGACTTGTCCCAATAGAACTAGCGTAATAATAACTGCGGACGCTTCATAGTAAAGTGGGGGAAGGCCTCCGTGCATTTTTAAACTTTCAGGAATAAGAGAAGGAATGAAAGTTCCGACCAAACTAAAGAGGTAAGCAACACCGGTGCCGAGAGCAATCAAGGTGAACATATTGAAGTTTTTTGACTTAACCGAGGCCCAGCCTCTTTCGAAAAAAGGTTGTCCTGCCCAAAGTACAACAGGAGTCGCCAAGATAAACTGTATTATCGCATTTAACCATGCGGGGATGGCGTGTTGTACAGGTTGACCGGGAATCAGGTCCGACATCGCTAACAGTAAAAGAGGAACTGCCAATGGAATACTGACTTTTAATCGTCGTGTAAAATCAATGAGCTCGGGATTTTCAACATCCTCCAAAGAAATTTCTTCTGGCTCTAAAGCCATCCCACAGATAGGACAACTACCGGGCCCTTTCTGACGAATTTCTGGATGCATCGGGCAGGTGTAGATAGATTCCAATTCAGCTGTTGTTAGCTCTTTCTTCGCTTCATTGGTGTTTGAGGAAATGTACTTTTCAGGTTCAGCTTCAAATTTAGTTTTGCATTTAGGGTTACAGAAGTAGAAATTTTTTTCTTTGTAGCGCGTACTTCCACCCTTAGCTGTTGCGGGTTCAACAGTCATCCCACATACGGGATCTTTTTCAGAAGTTGGCGATGGTGGCGAGTGATGATGGTGTGAATGATCTGAATGGCTCATAAAGTCTCCGCTAGGTATAGCTCAATATAGAGTATACGAAGAGAGCTTAAATTTTGTGACAAGAAATTGATTTGTATTGCTTGTTTTTAGTATGTAAATTATATGTAAATAATGAGTGAAAAAGCAAGAAAATCTTTAGACCTATTATTAAAAACAAAAGGACGTGGGGCTGTCAGCAATCAGTCGGGGCGATTTAATAAAACCCAGCGTATCTATGATGTGACGGATGCTGATTACTACGCCGATGAAAACGAGATTCCCTCACTCAAGACTGAGTTTTTGGTCGATAGTGCGAAATCGATTCTTTCCCGTAATGATAGCCCCGACATGGGCAAGATGGTCAGTATGAATGTCTATCGAGGTTGCGAGCATGGTTGTATCTATTGTTATGCAAGACCAACTCACGAGTATTTTAATTTATCCGCAGGATTGGACTTTGAATCCAAGATATTTGTTAAATACAATGCTCCTGAGTTGTTAAGAAAAGAGCTGATGAAGCGCAGTTGGCAGCCCGAAGTGATTATGACCAGCGGAGTGACGGATTGTTATCAACCCATTGAAAGAAAACTTCAACTGACGCGTCAGTGCTTACAAGTTTTGGCAGAGTTTAAAAATCCAGTGGCTTTAATTACAAAAAATTTCTTAGTCACCCGTGATGTGGACATTCTTTCTAAGATGGCTTCGGAAAATTTGGCGGCAGTGACTTTGTCTGTTACCACATTAGATGATCATTTAGGTCGCGTGATGGAGCCACGAACATCAACGCCGAAGCGCAGATTAGAAGCCATTCGAATTCTGTCCGAGGCGGGCGTACCTGTATTTGTAAATGTAGCTCCGATTATTCCCGGCCTTACCGATCACGAAATTCCACGCATTTTAGAGGCGGCTGCCAAAGCCGGAGCTAGATCTGCCGGTAATGTCGTGGTCAGACTTCCACACTCGGTAAAAGATCTATTCAGCGAATGGCTTGAAACCAACTTTCCCGAAAAAAAAGAAAAGGTTTTAAGCGCCATCCGAGATATCCGTAACGGCAAGCTGTACAATGCCGACTTTGCAACCCGCATGACCGGAACAGGAGCGCGAGCCGATCACATCGCCGAAGTCTTCCAAATTTTCAAACGCAAATATTTCCCCAAACAAGACTACCACCCACTGCGCACAGACTTATTTAAACGGCCTAGTGATCAGTTGAGTTTTGAGGTGGATTAAAGTTCAAAAATTTTTTGGATAAGATTGACTTCATTAATACGGCTAAGTTAGATAGTCCCAGATCAAAATCAAAGGAGGTCTGTATGGAAAAATTAAATTCACAATCTGAGCAGTCTTCTTTGTCTGTTATTTAGTTATTTGAATTACTGTCAAATTTTTCTGCTCAAGTCACAGTATAACAATACAGAGTATTTTATTAATCTATAACAAACTTGAGGTTAATCATGTTTTTTTATAACAAAAAACGACCAATAACTTTGGTCGGAAGGACCCTCTATGCGTAGAGGTCTTTTTAAAACGCGCCGACTTATTTTAAGAGCTATTAATTCCAAAGACTATGATGTTTGGTTTGATGCCTACGTCAATAGACTGCCGCAGAAAAGCAGATGGGATGCTCCGCCGTTGTCAGCTGACAAATGCACTCGCAAAATCTTTCAAAAGGTTTTGAAAGAGCACGAGCAGTTGGCAAAGGTAGACGACTATTATCGATATTATCTTTTTGAAAAAAAGACGGGTGCCATCGTTGGTCAAGTTGATTTCGATATATTCGTCAGAAGCACGCATCAGTTCGCGAATTTCGGATATCAGATTTACAATCGACATTGGGGTAAAAAGCTTGGAAAAGAAGCGGCCACCATGGGACTTAAAATCGGCTTCAAACATCTGAAGTTGAATCGTCTAGAAGCGGCAATCAATTTGGATAACAAAAAATCTATCAAATTGGCCCGTTCTATCGGAATGAAAAAAGAAGGCATTAAAAAGCGCTACTGGTACGAAGACGGACAGTGGGTCGATCACGTGATCTATGTGGCGAATCCAGAGGATATCGGATTGAGAGGGAGAAAACCGATTTTCGGATAGACTATCCGTCTATTGTTATAAGAGTCATTTTCGGCAGCTCTAACTATTTGCAATTACATGATATTTTCGTGTAATTGCAAATACCACTTTTAAGTGGTATTATGATAAAGGTTAGGTCGAATATGCCGATAAGTGGTAAAGAGATGCTCAAACTATATAAAGAGCATGGATGGCAAGAGCTGCGGCAAAGTGGCAGTCATGTCACAGTTGGAAAAGGTATACGGCGCGAGACTATTCCGCTGCATCGAGAACTGAAAAAAGGTTTAGAGCAGAAATTGAGGAAAAGATTGAAAGGCAATTTATGAAATATCACTTTAAAGTTCATAAAGATAAAAAAGGATTTTGGGCTGAGTGTATCGAGCTAGACTGTCTAACTCAGGCAGAGAGCAAAGAAGAGTTGGTTACGAATATGCAAGAAGCTTTGGATCTACACTTAGCTGAGCCCGAGAACTCGAACGTTTTATTTCCAGAGCCCCAAGCTGATTTGAAAGGAAGAAGTATCGTGGCTGTTCAGGTTTCACCGAGTGTGGCCTTTGCGATGGAGCTTCGTCAAACTCGCTTGAAAAGAAAGATGACTCAGAAAGCGATGATGGAGCTATTGGGAATTCGGAATCTTTCCAACTATCAACGCCTTGAAGATCCCGATCGTGCGAATCCAGAACTGAAAACTTTATTTGAATTGCAGGGTAAGTTACCTGAGTTGAGTGTGGCGCGGATATTCGGATAATTAAATTAATTGAAGTAAGACTTTAGATCCACCAAAACGAAAAAACCCGAATCTTTCGACTCGGGTTTTTTTAATTTACAAACTTGGCGTTCCCAAGGGGATTTGAACCCCTGTATCCTCCGTGAAAGGGAGGTGTCCTAGGCCACTAGACGATGGGAACAGACAGAGATTCAAAGTTGGTGACCCGCGATGGATTCGAACCATCGACCCTTTCATTAAAAGTGAAATGCTCTACCAGCTGAGCTAGCGGATCACTTTGAATCAATGAAGAGCCAATTTCTATCAGACTTGCGAATCAGTCAAATACTTTTTCGCAGTGCTTAATCTTTATACAAGGGTTTGATCCAAAGGGTCTGATCTCGGTCTGGTCCCACTGAAACCACGTCAATTGGACAGCCTACATGGCGTGAAATAAAGTCAATGTAGCCAATAGCTTGGCGAGGTAAATCTTTTACTGACTTAACTTCAGTCAAATCCTCTTTCCAGCCTGGTAAATATTCAATTACTGGCTCTAGGCGACTCACTAGCTCTGTAGATGTTGGGAACTCGGTGATCACTTCACCATCAAGCTTATAGCCCGTACAAACGCCGATTTGCTCATGCTCAGAAAGAACATCTAACTTCATCATGGCTAAACTGTTGATACCATTTAAACGGATCGCATATTTCAAGGCGACCAGATCTAACCAGCCACAGCGACGGGCACGCCCAGTGGTAGAGCCAAACTCGTGCCCATCCTTCTGAATTTTAGTGCCGACATCGTCATGTAATTCTGTTGGAAATGGACCGCTACCAACACGCGTACAGTAAGCTTTAAAAACACCCACAATTTTTGAAAGATGGTGAGGCCCAATACCCGCACTGATAGAACCAGAACCTGCAATCGTTGAAGAGCTGGTTACAAATGGATACGTGCCGTGATGAATATCTAATAACGTACCTTGAGCGCCTTCAAACAAGATGCGTTTTCCCTGTTTGATTTTCTGAGAGACCAAAAGACTCACGTCAGTTGTACGATAAGCTTTGAGTTCACCAATAACAGTTTGAATTTGATCAAAGATATCTTTCGCTTTAATTTCTGGAGCATCATAGAGGTTTTGTAAAAGCACGTTCTTTTCTTTTAAAACGGCTTCGAGTTTTGCTAATAAAGTCTTTTCATCAAAAAGATCACTCATCACTAAAGCGCGACGGGCCGCGCGATCTTCATAGGCTGGGCCGATTCCTTTTCCTGTTGTTCCAATTTTCCCTTCAGATAGAGCCTTTTCGCGGGCTTGATCTAAAGCTTTATGGTAGGGAAGTAAGGCTGTGGCATTATCTGAAATCAACAATTGTGAAGAGCCAATTTCAAATCCACTTTCTTTCAACTGACGAATTTCTTGAGTTAATCCGAAGATATCCACGACAACGCCTGAAGCGATCACGCAGGTTTTATCGGTATGTAAAATTCCTGAAGGAATTAAATGAAGCACTGTTTTTTTGCCGTTAACGACAAGTGTGTGTCCTGCGTTCGATCCGCCTTGAAAGCGGACAACTAGATCAGCTTTCGCTGCTAGAACATCGACTAATTTACCTTTTCCTTCGTCTCCCCATTGGGCTCCGATAACTACCGTTGCTGACATAACTCAGACCCTTTCTGCAAACGACAGGCTTCCCCAGTCGTTTTTAAGTGGCAATGTGTTCAGTGTTTTATTCAATTCGAAGAATTCTGTCACTCTTTGTGCGGCTTCTAACGAGGCTTTTGAAAAAGCTTCCTCAGTATAGGCTCCAAGATGAGGGGTTAAAATAACATTTTGACATTTATTGAGCTTAGAATCCCGTGTTAGAGGCTCTTTTTGAAAGACGTCTAAGGCGGCAAATCGAATTTTTTTATCTAAAAGGGCATCGGCTAAATCATCTTCGTTGATAGCACTGCCTCTAGAGGTGTTTACAATAATCACTTCTGGATTTACATATTCGATTTGCGATCTAGAAAACATATTTTTGGTTTCAAAGGTGGCCGGAACATGAAAACTCAGAAAATCAGATTGTTTTAGAATCTCTTCGTAACTGACGCGCAAAGCTTGTGTCTGCTGAAAAACGGCTTCGTCTTGGTAGGGATCGAAAGCCAGAGTCTTCATTCCAAAAGCTTTGGCAAAATTGGCCACACGTGAGCCGATACGACCCAAACCAATAATACCTAAGGTTTTTCCACTCAGTTCATGGCCTAAAAAAGGTTCGCGATTCCATTTTCCAGCTTTCATCTCGCGATGGGCGGCGCAAACTTGGCGATTAGCTGCCATCAGAAGTGACCATGCCAGTTCCGCTGCCGATATCGCATTAGCTTCTGGGGTAAACATCACAGTAATGCTGCGTTTCTGTGTTTCCTCAAGGTCAATATGATCAAAACCACTGGTGCAAGTGACGATAAGTTTTAAATTCGGTGATTTATCTAACTGCGCTGCTGTGATACGAAATTTCGAACGAATAACAAGAGCATCCGCAGTTTCAGATTTTTCATCTGAGTAATTTTCAACAAGAAACTTTTTATTTTTCTTAAGTTCGAGCAAGGCTTCTAAGTCAAACCGCTCACAAATTAAAATATTTTTGATGTCGGAGTTCATGTTCATACAGTGTGGGACTTCAGCCAATTTTCGCTGGCGACTTTAATTTGTTGAGGATCGATGTTGAATTGAAAGTCTTGCAAAGCCTGAGCGAGGCGAGTCATCGTTTCCACCATATCTTCATCGCGGATGTAACCCATGTGACCAATGCGCAGAATTTTTCCTTTTAATTGATCCTGTCCACCCATAACCGTAACTTGATATTTCTGTTCTAGGTGAGTGCGCAGTTTGGCTCCATCAATTCCCTCTGGAACACACAGGGCTGTGACGGAATCAGAAGGGGATTTTGAAAAAAGTTGCAGATTCATTTGGCGGGCCAGTTCACGTGTGAAGTCTGCACGTCGACGCAGTTGTAAGAAATGTCGTTGTAAACCAACTTCTTGAATACGCGTCAGCACAAAATCCAAAGCTTTAATTAAAGGTACACTAGAAGAAAAAAGAGTTTCTCCGTTTTGATTCGCTTTATATTCTTTACGTAGATCAAAATAAAAACGTGGAAGCGGAGCTGTCTGCGCCACTTTCCATGCTTTTTCCGACAGGCAGACGAAGCTAAGACCGGTTGGTAACATCACTGCTTTTTGACTGCCAGCCACAAGGCCATCAATATGCCATGTATCCATTGGAATGTTGTAAGCACCTGTTGCTGTGATGCCATCAACTAAAAATAATGCGGATGTTTTAGAAATGATCTTTCCAAGAGCTTCGATATTGTGTGCGGTTGCCGTACTTGTTTCTGTTGCTTGGCACAAAACTAAACGTGTCTGTGGGTGTTGATCCAGATATTGTTGAACAACATCCGGATTCACAGCTTCGCCCCATGTGACATCAAGGCGATGCACTTTGGCTCCGTACAAAGCGGCCATATCGGCCCAGCGCTCACCGAATTTTCCAGAGACAATTGCTAGAACTTCATCGTTTGGTGATAGTAAGTTTACGAGCAAAGATTCCATACCGCCGCTACCAGTAGAGGTGTGCATAAAAACAGGTTGAGTCGTTTGAAATAAAAATTTCAAATCTTGCAAAACACGTTTTAGGATGGCGTCGAATTCAGGTGTGCGGTGATGGATCATGGGTTGTGCCAAGATCTTCTGCACTTCGGGGTGCAGTTGAACCGGGCCTGGAGCTAGAAGAATAGCATTTGACATTGGTCTTTCCTTGCGGGTTTATTAAAGCAGATGAAGACTAAATTTTCCCTCATTTTTTTGCTCATAACGGCCTCAGTCATGTTGCTCGTGTCTTCTGGGTGTGCTTATCGATTAAGCTCTGAGTATGCCACATTGCCGGGTGGGGTTAAAAGTATTCAAATTCCAGTGTTTAAAAATGAGTCCCCAGAAGTTGGAGTTGAAACTTTTTTCACCAACTCGTTGAAATCAGAAGCTTTACGCTCACGATTTGTGCGTTTGCAAAATGAAGAGTCGACCGCCGAAGCTGTTTTGCAAGGAACTATTAAAAGTATCACTGTGATTGCCGATGAGTCGGTCATCGAAGCAAAAAACACTCAGTACATGCCAACAGAAACCGTTTTAGCGACTCAATATAAGGTGACTGTAAATGTAGATGTGGTTTTAAAAAGACGTGGCAGCACGGAAGTGTTGTGGAGCGGAAGTTTTAGACAAGAGTCGAATTATTCAGCACCACAAATTACGCTACCGGTTATTAATACGGCCAATGCACTTTACAACGTCTCGGCTAAAAGGCAGACTCTTGACGCTATTGCGAAAGAGATGATGCAAGCTGCGTTCGATCGCATGGTAGAAGATTTTTAATTTGGCAAATTTAACTTAGGTTAATTTAGGTAGAATAATGGCGATAGTAGATCATCAGAAATTTTATAAAGACCTTGAAGATAAGAAATTCAAGCCGGTCTATTTTCTGTTTGGTGACGAGCCCTATTTACTGAATCAATGTGTGAATCGTTTCAAGTATGCGGTTTTAGATGAAAACAGCACGGATTTTAACTACTCACTCTATTATGGTGGTGATGCTGATATCACGCAGGTCAAAGATACGGTTGAAACATTGCCAGTTTTTGCTCCAAATCGCTTAGTTATTCTTAAGAATGCACATGACTTAAAGGATTCAGCCTTACAGGAATTAGAATCGCTAATCACAAATCCTGTAGATTCCACTGTGTTTGTGATGTTGGCTGAAAAAATTGATAAACGGAAAAAAGTTATCAAAAATATTCTAGATAATGCCACCTGTGTCGAATTTAAAAAGCCCTATGAAAACCAAGTGCCACAGTGGATTTCTTATATTTGCAAAAATGTGAACTTAAAAATCACAACTGATGCGATTCATAGATTGCATAGATTAGTCGGAAACAACCTGACAGAGCTTGAAAATCAGATTTTCAAAATTCAAGATTATATCGGGGATAAGACTCAAATTGACATCACCGACGTCAACACGGTGGTTTCTGTCAGTCGTGAAGAAAGTGTCTTTGATTTTACCAAAGCGCTAGGTCAAAAAGATCGCGTGAAAGCCCTAGAACAATTAGTGAACTTGATGGATCAAGGACAAAACGAAATTGCTATTGTCAGCTTAGTGGCGCGCCACATGCGCCTTTTACTGACAGTGCGTGCGGGCATGGATCAGGGTTACGGCGGTGCTAAGTTAGCCGGCCTTGCTAATGTGCCGAGTTATTACATTGAAAGCTACTGCGATCAGGCCCGCATTTGGCCCGTGAAAAAGATTGAAGAAGCCCTGATCGTATTACATGAAACAGACAAAGCGCTTAAATCATCACCACTGTCTTCGCATATTTGGCTTGAAAATTTGGTATTAAAATCCTGCTCTTTATAGGTATTTGCTCCGTTTTTCGCCATCAAAATTAGCCCTATATTTCAGCAACAGAAAGTTGATTTCATTATTGACTCACTACCCAGACCAAAGGACAGTTATATACTGTGTTATAAGGAGAAAAACCCGTGAGAATTAAAAAACTCGAACTTATTGGTTTTAAATCTTTTAAAGATCGTACGGTTATTCAGTTTGATGCGGGTATTACCGGTGTTGTTGGACCGAACGGTTGTGGTAAATCTAATATAGTAGATGCCTTAATGTGGGTTATGGGTGACCAATCCGCAAAAGATCTGCGCGCAAGCGCTATGACGGATGTAATCTTTGCTGGTGCTGAAGGTTATGCTCCGTTGGGAATGTGTGAAGTTTCGTTGACGTTAGAAAACGATGGCGGTCCATTCCCAGCCAAGTATTTAAAACATTCTGAAATTATGGTGACTCGTAAACTTCACAGAAATGGTGAAGGTGAGTACTTTATCAATAAAGAACCTGCTCGTTTAAAAGACGTACAAGAGATCTTTATGGATACGGGTGCGGGCTCTAAAGGTTTCTCGATCATTGCTCAAGGTATGATCGGAAAAATCATCACAGCGAAACCAGAAGATCGCCGTATGTTGATCGAAGAAGCGGCGGGGATCACTAAGTTTAAAGCTCGTAAAAAAGAATCGCAAAGAAAGTTGATTTCAACTGATCAGAACTTAGTGCGTTTGCAAGACATCATCGGCGAGTTAAAACGCCAAATTGATTCTTTACAAAGACAAGCACAACGTGCTGAACGCTACCGCAATATCAAAACTCAAATCGAAGACCTAGAGTTGTGGTTATCTTCAGCTCAATATGTGAATTTGAAACAAGCGGCTGATGAAGCCCAACGCATTTTCGATGAAGCTCAATCTATTGAAGTGGGCAGCGAGGCGAATTTAGCGTCAATGCAGTCAGAACTCGAAACTTTGAAGTTGTCAGTTCTAGAGCAAGAAAAAGCAGTCGAAGCGAAACAACAGGATTTTTATAATTTCCAAACTTCAGTTCAAAAGAAAGAAATGGAAATTCAAGAGCTTCGCTTTGAGTTAGAACAAGCGAAACGCAATGAGCAAATGACGGGGAATATCCTTAGCGAGCAAAAAGCTCGTCATGAGTTATTAGCTCGTGATTTATCGTTCCTTGTTGAGCAAGCGGATACTTTAAAAATTGAATCTGAAGAACTAGCTGCGGATTCCATGTTAAAATCAGAAGCCTTTTCATCGGCGCAAGCTCGTTACAGCCAAATTGATACAGAATTGACTGAAAAGCGTCGTCAGCAAATTGCTTTGGGGCAAAGTGAATCGGCATTAGATGCGCAAACACAGTCATTCTTAGGACGTAAATCTGAACTTGAGTCTTCTCAAGCAGAAGAAGAAATCACTTTGAATGAGTTGCGCGAGACATTGCATGACTTTGAAGGCCGCCGTAGAAAAGTGTTAAATCAGTTAGAACAAGAGCGCCAATTACAAATGGACCTTTCTAGCGATGTGACAGCTTTTGAAACGAATAAAAAAATCCTAACGGAACAATTGCAACAAAAGCAGGTAGAGGTTCAGGATTTTAAAGATAATTTAAATGAAACGGCATCACGCCTTTATGGCTTAGAAAATTTAGCAGCTAACTTCGAAGGTTTCGAAGAGGGTGTTAAACAAGTGATGTTGTGGAGCAAAGCTAAGTCAGTAGAAATGCATGCTGATGGAACTGTAAGTGAGTTCTTCAAGCCTGTTTCTGAAGTGGTAGAAGTCCCTGCGGACTATGAAATCGCGATGGAAGCAGCTTTAGGCTCTAAACTACAGATGTTATTGTCACAAAAACCAGATACAGCAGTTGAAGCTGTTGATCACTTGAAGTCACAAAATTCAGGTCGTTCAAGCTTCTACTCAAATGATGGACATTACATCAAACATTTACAGGGTAATCCTAAATCTGAAACAGGTGTTATTGATCTGTTAAAGAATGTAGTGAACTCAAATGAAATCTATCAAAGCAAAGTGTCTGAGATTTTAGATGGCGTTGCGATTGTGGATTCTATTCGTACGGCTCTAAGACTACGTCCGAACTATAAAGGATGGACTTTTGTCACGATGGATGGCGATACGTTGTCAGCTGATGGCGTATTAACAGGTGGATCTAAAGACTCTGCGGAGTCTGGTGTTCTAAAACGTCGTCGTGAAATCAAAGAGTTGTCAGACAAAAAGAACGAATGGGCTGGTAAATTAGCCTTAGCAACGGCTGCTTTGAAAAAAGTGGAAGAGCAATTAGCTAACGTGGTTTCTGACTTCGAAGGGGCGCAACAGCGTCGTATTGAACAGGAAATTAAAGTTGCTGAATTGAAAAAAGACTACGAACGCGCAGATGTCGAGTTTAACCAAGCTCAAAATGCAGTTGAAAAACAAGAAAAAGAAGTGCGTCGCGTAGCTGAGCAAATTGAACAGTTATCTGAAAAGATTGAAGACCTAGAAAGTCGCTTAGTTGAAACAAGAACTCAAAAGCTAGAGTTGGAAACATCATTAGCTGAATTGAGTACTGAGTACAATTCGATGAAAGATGGTTTTGAATCACAACAGTCTGAAGTGATGGATCTGCAGGTACGTGCGGCCTCTAAAGCGCAAGAGTATGCAGGTGTTAGTCGTCAATTAGATATGGTTCAAAAACAAGTGAACGATCTTGAATCTCAACTTTCACGTATGTCAGAAGAGGCAGAAGGTTACACGTCACAAATGTCAGAAGGTCAGTACGCGCTTGAACAAGCGAAGATTGATTTCGAACGTATGTTGGCGGATGTGGAAGCTCGTCGTCTTGAAGTTTCGCAGGTGAAAAACCAGTTCGAGATGGAAACATCGCATATTCGTGAACTAGAAGACAAAGTGATCACGATGCAACGTGAAAGAAATGAGCGTCTTTCTAAAATGAATGATGCTCAGTTGAAACTTGAGCAAGCGAAAATGAAAGAACAGTATTTGATCGATCAAGTTCGTGAAAAGTACATGTTAATTTTACCTGATGTTGTTGAAAAATACGCTGGCCGCGAAGGTGATCCAGTGGTCGCTGATGCTGAGCTAAAAGACTTAAGAGATAAATTAGCTAAGATTGGCGAAGTGAATCTTTCGGCGATCACTGAGTTCTCTGAAACTCAAGAGCGCTATGCTTTCTTGACTCAGCAGCATGCTGATTTGACAGAGGCGAAAGAACAGCTTCGTAAAGTTATTGATCGTATCAATAAAATCTGTGCGAAACGCTTTAAAGAAACATTTGATCTTGTTAATGATCGCTTCCAAAAAGTTTTCCCTGTCTTATTCGGCGGTGGTGAAGCCATGCTTCAACTGGTAGAAGATGAAGATAAGGGCGAAATGGGTATCGAGATCATTGCGAAACCTCCAGGAAAGAAAATGCAGAACGTAACGTTGATGTCGGGTGGTGAAAAAGCCCTGACAGCGGTGGCGTTGGTATTCTCGATCTTCCTTGTGAAGCCGTCTCCGTACTGCTTACTGGATGAGGTTGATGCGCCATTGGATGATGCAAACGTATTCAGATTTAACGACTTAGTTAAAGAGATGGCGAAGCGTTCTCAAATCATCGTTGTGACACATAACAAACACACGATGGAAGTGGCACAAAAGCTTTACGGCGTAACAATGCAAGAGCGTGGTGTATCAACCATGGTTTCTGTAAGTTTAGCTGACATCAGATAGTTTCTATAATAGGGTGGGCTTCTATGTCAGAAGCTCACTCGAATCAAATGCTGTTTTTGTTGGGTTTTATCGGATTACTATTTTTAGTAGTCATCGTCGTTATTGCCCTATCTCAATCTAAAAAAAGAAAATCAAAATCGGAATTAAAATCAGAAGGCTCAGTCAGTCCAGCCAGACTGCCGGAAGCTCCGGAGCCTCTGCCGACTTCGTCTTCGATACCAACGGCCGTCGTGGCAGGTGTGGCTAAGTCCGAGACTGTTTCTGTGGCTGTTGAAGCTGAGCCCAATTTACACCAAGCCTTACGCAAAACCGAAGAGAACTTTTTTGGACGTATTCGCCGTGCATTTTCTCAGGCGGACAAAAAGGCTGTTTTAGAAGAAGTGGAAGAAGTTCTTTACACAAGTGATCTTGGCCCGACAACGGTGCAGAAACTTTTGGATACAGTAGAGTCTGAATTGAGTGGCAGTGAGATGGCTAAGATAGACACAGTGAAGTCATCTTTGCGTCGAACGATGTTAGAGATTTTAGAACCGGTACAAAGTGCTGATCACGGTAAAGTGAAGGTTGCAGAGCTGTTAAAGAAACCAGAGTCAGGACCGTTTGTTCTGATGGTGGTAGGAGTTAATGGCGCGGGCAAAACCACTTCGATAGGTAAAATTACGGCTCAACTGGCATCACAGAACTATCGTGTTTTAGTGGCTGCGGGGGATACGTTCAGAGCCGCAGCTGGTGGGCAACTCAAGACATGGACAGACCGTGCTAGCAATGCCTCCAGTGGTGAAGGCGCTGTTGAAATTTACTGGCCGGAAAACACAAAAGACCCAAGTGCAGTGGCATTCGATGCAGTGACAAAAGCGAAGTCGCAAGGGTTTGATTTTGTGATTTTAGATACAGCAGGTCGCTTACATACTCAGGCTCATCTGATGGATGAACTCAAAAAAGTAAAACGTGTGATGGCGAAAGTTATCGAATCGGCCCCACATGAAACATGGATCGTACTGGATGCGAATTCTGGACAAAATGCCTTGATGCAAGCGAAAGAATTCCATCAGGCTTTAGGATTAAATGGAGTGGTTCTAACGAAAATGGATGGCACAGCTAAAGGTGGAGTCGCCTTGGGAGTTGTGGATCAAATTGGGATTCCAGTGAAACTTGTGGGTATCGGAGAAAAGATTAATCATCTAAAAACTTTCGATTACTCTGAATATGTTGATTCCATCTTAGGCCACGAATAAAATGGAGCCATGCGGGAAGTGAAACTGTTTTTGATTCTTCTTTTTTGGGGACCCTTGTCTTTTGCCACTGTCCGTGTGCCGAAGTTGACTCCTTATCAGGTCAGTCTACAAAGTTGTCTGGGCTCTGCCATTGATCTTCAAAAAACAGACAATCACCGCAAACTCTACAGCGCTATTGAGTCCGCGTATTCGTTAGTCTCTTCAGAGCTGTTGTATCGTGAAGTTGTTTATAAACAGCGCAGTGACCTTAAAAAGCTGAAGTATGAAAATGGTTCCATTAATGTTTATGAGGTCGACGAGGAAGACGACAGTCTGAAGCTGATCTCCACTGAAAAAGTAGGGGAAGACGACAAGACTAATGAGTTGCGTCATAAACCATTGAGTGCCGAAGCCAGAATTCGCCAGCTTCTTATCCGTGCGGACATTCGCTCTGATTTTACACGTGTGCGTGAAAGACGCTCAGGTGGCCTCATATTGAATATCTCGTGGTCAGACCAACAAATACGCTCTTTGAAAATCGATTTTTCAGAGTCAAAAAAGAGCCTGAATTGTACTCAAAAAGAGTCAGCCGACATTTGCACCTGTACAGGATAAATTTTCTTGCCTCATGCCTCTAGAGGCTTAATACTTATAAAGCTAAGTATTTGTTTACTTTGGATTTTTACTAGGAAAGTACAGATTAAATCATGGTTGAGTCCGACAAAGCTCATTTAAAAAAAACCTTCAATTTCACCATCGCAGGTGTTCCATATAAGTTAAAGACTTCTCATGAAGAACACACGGTGTACGAGCTTGTGGACTATGTCGATCAAAAAGTGACTGAGGCCTTGGCTGTGACCAAGAACTCATCCTTTCAAAATGCGGCTGTGCTAGCAGCACTTAATATTGCCGAAGAGATGATTCTGTTAAAACAAAAGGCGCAGGCCGAATTAGAAAAGCTAGAAGCTAAAGCGCTGAAACTTTCTCAAGACCTAGAAAATTCCAAAACGAACAAAGCTAGTATTTACTAATCTGTACTCGTACAGGCTTTGAGGTTGTTTTGAAATCAGTTGTTAGAAGTAACATCTTACAAAAATTGCGTGCATTAGATTTGGCTGACAAGCAAAGCCAGTCGTCGCGTATTCAAGACAATTTAAAAAAAGTCCTATCTTCTCAAACCGGGGTTTGGGGCGCTTACAGTTATTTAAGTGATGAGCCGCAAATTCAGTGGGATCAGGTTTCAGGAAAAATCAATTGGGCTTTTCCTAAAATGCAAAAACAAGAGCTGAGCTTTGTGCATTCGGCACAAGTATTTGAAAAATCAGAATTTGGTTTTATGGAGCCAAATGATGGGGAAACAGTTTCTTTAGAAGATATTAAAGGGTTCGTTATTCCGGCGGTGGCTTACGATAAAAAAGGTTATCGATTAGGTCGGGGTAAAGGGCATTATGACCGCGCATTACAAGATTATGCGGGTATAAAAATTGGTGTTTGTTTTAATGTGTCTTTGTGTGAGGAGTTACCTCGCGAAGAACACGATATTCAATGTGACCTAGTTGTGACGGAAGATCATGTATACCAAACAGGTCGGAATTTTGAAGGAGTAGGTAAGTGGAATTAGTATTCGCATTAGTGGGAGTCATCGTCGGCGGATTTATCGTTTTTGCTTTTAAAAGATTGCAAGATCAAAACTCGAAAAAGTCTGCAAAAGCGGAAGCTGAAAGAATTTTGAATAAAGCTAAATCTGAAAGCTTGAAAATCAAAAAAGATTCAGAAAGCAAAGCGAAAGATTTTGAAACGAAAGCTCGCCGTAACGTAGAAGCTGACATCAATAAACAGCGTGCGCAGTTGAAGAACAAAGAGTCTCAATTGGAAAGACGTCTGAAAGAAATTGATGATCAGTTCAAAAGCCGTCAGGACGAAAACGATAAATTCATGAATCAATTGAAAGATCGTGAAGAGAAAATTTTAATCTCTGAAAATCGCATCAAAGATGCTGAAAAAACAAATCAAGAGCAAATCAACAACTTACAGAAGAAGCTTGAAAGTGTCGCGCAGATGACACAGGAACAAGCTCGTCGTGAGCTATTTCAAGTTCTAGAAGAAACAGCAAAGGCGGAAGCAGCTAAGAAAATCGCTCAAATTGAAGAAGAAGCACAAAAAGAAGCGGACAAAAAAGGGCGTAACATCTTGGCGCGCGCCATGGCTCGATTTGCTTCTGAGTATACATCTGAAAGAACTGTTTCCGTTATGTCTCTTACTTCTGACGAGATGAAAGGTAAGATCATTGGTCGTGAAGGTCGTAATATCCGTACCTTAGAGGCCCACTGTGGTGTGGATCTTATCGTAGATGACACTCCTGAAACGATTGTTATTTCGGGATTCGATCCTGTTCGTCGTGAACTAGCTAGAAGAACAATTGATAAGTTAATGGAAGATGGCCGTGTTCATCCAGCGCGTATCGAAGAAGTAGTTGAAAAACAAAAAGTAGAGCTGGCGAAGTCGATGAAGGAAGAGGGCGATAAAGTTATTGTTGAGCTGGGCGTTTCACAAATTCATAACGAATTGATTAAAATGCTAGGAAGCTTAAAATACCGCAGTACGCATGCGCAAAACTGTTTGAATCATGCTATGGAAGTGGCGCACGTGTCAGGTCTATTGGCTGCTGAATTGGGTATGAATGTGAAGATCGCTAAACGCGCGGGTTTGTTGCATAACATCGGTTTAGCTGCAGATCATACTTTTGAGGGCAGTTATGCCTTTGTAGGTGCTGAAATTGCCAAGAAGTATGGTGAGTCAGATGATGTATGTCATGCGATTCGTGCCCATAACGATTATGAAAAACCATCATCTGCTTTGGCGTGGATAGTTCACTGCGCGAATACTTTATCTAATAACAGACCGGGTGCTCGTCGTCAGCAAATGGATAGCTTCATTAATCGCTTAAAAGATTTAGAAAGTATTGCCAATTCTTTTGATGGCGTTATGAAGTCTGTGGCCATTCAAGCTGGTCGTGAAGTGCGTGTCTTAGTCGAAAGCTCACGTGTGACAGACGATCAAAGCCTTATGTTAGCTCGCGATATCGTGAAAAAGATCGAAAGAGAATTACCTCATGCTGGACAAGTTAAGGTAACAATCGTTCGAGAAACTCGCTCGGTTGAGGTTGCACGCTAATGTTCAAACGTCCCGAAGAGCAACTAGAGCTTATCAAGTTTGGTGCTGTAGACTTTATCAGTGAAGCTGATTTTTTGAAGAAACTGAAAAAAAGCTATGAAACCAAAAAGCCTCTTAAGGTGAAGCTAGGGGCGGACCCAAGTCGTCCTGACATTCATTTAGGTCATACAGTTGTTATTAATAAACTGAAGACACTTCAAGATCTGGGACATCACATCCAATTTCTAATTGGTGATTTCACGGCATTGATCGGGGACCCATCTGGTAAAAATACCACGCGCCCGATTCTGAGTCGTGAAGAGATCGAACAAAATGCGAAAACTTACGCTTCACAAATTTATAAAATCCTTGATCCTGAAAAAACAGAGATCGTGTACAACTCTAGCTGGTTGTTAAAATTAACATCGATTGATTTCATACGGCTGTCGGCGCAGTACACTGTGGCACGTATGTTAGAACGTGATGATTTTACGAAGCGTTACAAGGCCAATAGTCCAATTTCTATTCACGAGTTTATGTATCCACTTTGTCAGGGGTATGACTCTGTGGCTTTGAAAAGTGATCTTGAACTAGGTGGAACCGATCAGAAATTTAACCTTCTAGTTGGACGTGATTTACAGTCTGCTTATGGTCAAGAACCTCAGTGTATTTTGACGATGCCAATCCTTGAAGGCTTAGACGGTGTGAATAAAATGTCGAAGTCTTTGGATAATTATATCGGAGTAAATGAGTCTCCTAAGGACATGTTTGGTAAAACAATGCGTGTTTCGGATGATTTGATGTTCCGCTATTATCAACTATTGACGGACATTACTCCGACGGAGCTGGCAAAATTAATTTCGGATGTCAGTGAAAAACGTCGTCATCCACGCGAAGTAAAAGTGAATTTAGCTAAGATCTTAGTGGCACGTTTTCATTCTCAAGCGGCGGCACAGGCGGCCGAGGATGAATTCAATCGGATCTTTGTTGATAAAGGGATGCCAGATGTTATCGAAGAATTTTCGATAGCCCCACAGGCTGAAATTGGATTAGTGAATTTGATGACACAAGCAGGACTTACAGCTTCGAACAGTGAAGCTAGCCGTCTTATCACTGGCGGCGGTGTACAAATTGATCAACAAAAAGTGAGCGATCCGAAGCTGAAGCTCAGCTTACGGTCTGGACAGTCGATGGTTATCCGTGCAGGTAAGAAGAAATTTATCAAGGTAGTGGTTTCTTAATATGAAGATTAAATTTATTCCTCAAAATGTTGAAGTCGATGTCGATCCCTCTAAAACTCTGATGCAGTTGGCGACAGAAGCGGGTTTAAAAATTAAGTCTATTTGTGGTGGAATTGCTTCGTGTTCAGAGTGTCGTGTGCGCATTGTTGAGGGTGAAAATTCGATTCCAGAGCCCAGCAAAGCCGAGCTGAATCTTATCGGTTCAAGTTATTACTTAGATGGACGTCGCCTGAGCTGCCAGGTCAGATGTTTTGGTTCTGTCACTGTGGATTTAACAGAGCAAATCAATAAAGTGGACTCGCAGAAAAAAGTCAGAGGCTTTAAACAGCGTGATCCAAAAGAGCTTTCAGCAGTACAAGACACGATGATTTTAGCTCAGAAAAAGCCTGAAAAACCTCAGTAGATGAAGACCCTCGCCATAGAGGGGTTACCACTATCTAACTTTCAGACGATAACGACGATTTTTGTCGCTTTTTCAAGATACAAATTTTCTATTTTACCTTTTTACATGACTAATTTTTTGACAATGGTTATTTGACCTGAGTTTGCATATACTGCGCCGGTATCAAAACTTGAGGAGTTCTTATGTCGTTGAACCTGTCATTGAAATTTGTTGTTCGTTTGTTGATGGCCTTTACTGCTATTGCAGTCGTGAGTTCATGTTCTAAAGTAAACTACGATGGACGACCTGCAGGGATTTTGGGGCAAGGACAGCAGTCTCCGCAAAATAAATTAGATGGCGCGAACGCATTCGTGATGACAGAAGGTGAAAAGAACAAACAGTTCACCTTGCAGTTAACTAATGCATTTAATGCCGACACGAACTATTCATGGACGATCGTTTCTAAAGATCAAAGTATTAACCCAAATGATCGTTTTGAAACTCCACATGGTACAGCAGTTGGAACTCGTGGACAGAAAAGTTTAACAGTTCAAATTTCAGCTGTAGACATCGATTCTATTCAACAAGGCACACAAGAGTTCGTTATTGCGTTAACACCAGTAAACAATCAACGTGAAATCCTGAACGCGGATTTAACATTATTGGATGCGAGCGTAGGTAACACACCAGACAATCTGCCAATCGTGAGCTTTGTAGAATACAATCTTGAATCCGATATTCGCGGTGAAGTGCGCTTAGCTTTACAGTTGAGTCGTTCGTCGACGTCTCCAGTTGTAGTCGATGTAAAACTACGTGATGGGTCTGCTATTCGTCACCGTGATTACACGGGTTACAAAACATTGAGTCCTAACAATGCCGTAGAACAAACATTGATCTTCCCTCCGGGAACAACACGTATGGATTTGCCAGTTGTTGGTATTCACTCGCAAGCACTTTGCCATACAGAGTTTTACGCTAAGATGAACAGAATCACAGTACAAGGTGCAACTATTGTTAAAGATAAGGCGACTATCGTTATTCCATGTCGTCCGGCACCAGTGCCTCCAACTCCAACGCCTGAACCTACACCAGAGCCAATTCCAGAACCACCAGCTCCAGTAGTCGTGGCTTTAGTTGATGGACAAAGATTCATCATGTCTGAAGGGGATACTCGTAACTTAACTCTGCACTTTGTCGAGAACTTCAAACAAGACATGAACTTTGGATGGACGATCATTCCTAAAGAACAAGGGATTGTGGTTGGCGAAAGATTTAAGACACTAAGTGGACGCATGTTCGCAACAGCTAATACGAACTACGCAAGCATCATCGTAAGCGCGGTGGATATTGATAACTTACGCCAAGGAGATCAAGAATTTGAAATCGTATTAACTCCTGAAGAACGTGATGCGGGAACAACTTTAGGTAACTTGAAAGCAGATCTGACATTACTAGATAAAGTAAAACAGCCATCAGCTAGCTACGAGCGTGATAGAATTTCGGCAGCTCAAGGTACGATTGCTACAGCCAAAGTGGTGTTAACTGAAAGTTCGACTTTACCTGTGGTGATTGAAATTGAAACGCAAGATGGTAGCGCACGTGCTGATGTAGATTATGCTCCAGTGAAGCAAAGAGTTGTTGTGGCTCCAGGTTTAACTTCAGTAGAAGTGCCAGTACGCATCTTACCTCAAACAGCTTGTAAAGATGCTTCTGAGTTCTACTTAGTTGTGACACAAATCGAAAATGCAGAGATGGCTAGTAAACGCGCGACCATCTCGATTGCAAAAGATGAAGCTCTTTGCAAACCGCCGACTCCGCCACCACCAGCTCCAAGACCGGCTTCGGACCGCGTTCGTTTCTAATCGAAAAAGTGAATGATAAAAATAAAAAAGCCAGAAACTCAGTTTCTGGCTTTTTTTATTTAGAGAAGTGATTGTTAGCTAATAAGTAAAGTGATGAGTGAAGCGAGTGTAGGAAAGATCTAGACGTTGAAGCTAGAGCCGCATCCACAATTTTTTGTCGCATTGGGGTTGTTGAAGACAAAACCTTTGCCATTCAAGCCACCAGAGTAATCTAACTCCATACCAATAAGGTAAAGAATGCTTTGAGTATCAACCACAATACGTTGCCCGTGGGCCTCAAAAGCTTTATCGCCTTCTTTTAGTTCCGTATCGAAATCCATTTTATAAGAAAGCCCAGAGCAGCCCCCTTTTTTAACTTCAACACGTAAAAAAGCTTCCGAAGGCTTACCTTCTTCATTTTTTAAAGCGAGGATTTTCTGTGAAGCGGATTCTGTAATTTTAATCATGCTTTGATTATAGCGCTTTTTTATCTTTTTGGGGAGGTCCTTTTTTATGGATAAAACGGGTCGCGTAGAGGCGCTTTCGGGGCTTAAAGGGATGTAAAAGTGGCCTATATTGGCTTTGGAGGCAGACTTGGTTAAAAATCCAAAACAGTATAAACTGTAAGTCATGGCTCACGCAGCGCGATTTACTATTAAACCTTATTTTGTTCCAGCCGGAAAAACAGCGCGGCAGCAGTTTAAATGGAAGCATCACGATTCTCAAATTACAGGAAAAGATGGACAGATCTATTATCAAAAGAAGCGTGTCAAAGCTCCTGAAGATTGGTCGGCGACAGCTATTGATATCGCGGCCAGTAAGTACTTTCGTAAATCTGAAAAATCGGAAAACTCAGTTGAAGCTTTAATAGAAAGAGTGGGTAAAGGACTTAGCCGTGCAGCTGAGCAATCGGGATTATTTAAAAATAAAAAAGATATTCATATATTTATCGAAGAGATCAAATACATTTTGTATTCTCAGAAGGCTGCATTTAACTCACCTGTCTGGTTCAATCTGGGGCTACACGACAGCTATGGAGCCAAGTCACAGAGTGAACATTTTATTTGGAATAAAAAGAAAAAATCAGTTGTGGCGGTGAACGAAGCTTATCGTCATCCTCAGACCTCTGCGTGCTTTATTCAATCTATTGACGATAACTTGGAATCGATTTTGGGACTTCTTGATTCCGAGGCTAAACTTTTTAAGTTTGGTTCTGGATCTGGGACTAATTTTTCGGCTTTACGAGGTAAAAATGAAAAATTGTCTTCAGGTGGATATAGCTCTGGATTGATCTCGTTCTTAGAGGTTTTAGATAAAGCTGCCGGAGCTATCAAGTCAGGTGGAACCACTCGTCGCGCGGCTAAGATGGTCTGTTTGGATTTAGATCACCCTGAAGTGGAAGACTTCATTCGGTGGAAGTGGAAAGAAGAAAAGAAAGCTCAATCTTTAATAGCTCAGGGATATTCTGCTGATCTAGATGGAGAAGCTTATAGGACTGTCTCGGGGCAGAATGCAAATAACTCTGTCCGTGTGCCAGATCGGTTTATGCGATCTATTGGAAAAAATAAAAAATGGGCATTGGTAAATCGCACCGATGGAAAAACATTCAAGCAAATCTTAGTGGATGATTTGTGGAAGCAAATATGTGAGGCCGCATGGCATTGTGCTGATCCAGGATTACAGTTCGAAGATACGATCAACACATGGCATACCTGTGGCGTTACAGGTCGAATTAAAGCCAGTAATCCATGTTCGGAATACATGTTCTTAGATAACTCCGCCTGTAACTTGGCTTCTTTGAATCTAGTGAAATTTCTAGATGGGCAGCAGGGATTTTTACTAGATGAATTCATTTATGTGTGCCGTATGATGTTCATCGCTCAGGAATGTTTGGTGGATTTTTCCAGTTATCCAACTGAAGTCATTGCGCAGAACTCCCACGACTATCGCCCTTTGGGGCTTGGCTTTGCGAATCTAGGTTCTTTCTTTATGCGCAAGGCTTTGCCATATGACTCTGAAGAGGCCCGCGCATGGGCCGGAGCTTTAACTTCAATTCTGGCTGGAACCGCATATAAAACAAGTGCCGAGATGTCAGCTATCTTGGGTAGTTTTGCTGGTTATCAAAAAAACAAAACTGAAATGTTACGTGTGCTAAAGCGTCATCAAACATCACTTAAACATGTGCAGTGGAGAAACCTACCTCAAGAATTAAAAGCCAACGCATCTGAAGTTTGGGAAACTGTTATAGCGACAGGAAAAAAACATGGTTACCGCAATGCGCAGGCGACAGTGATCGCTCCGACAGGAACCATTGGGCTTGTAATGGATTGTGATACCACGGGCATAGAGCCTGATTTTTCATTGATCAAAAATAAAAAGCTTTCTGGCGGTGGATACTTACAAATAGTAAACCAATCGGTAAGTCATGCTCTAAAAATTTTAGGATACAGTTCGGATTCGATAAGACAAATTATAGAGTGTGTATCGCAAACTGGCTCGATTCGAGGGAGTGGTGTACAGAGTGAGCATGAATCGATTTTTGCCTGTGCGACAGGTGATCTGTCTTTATCTTCTGACGCTCATTTAAAAATGATGGCGGCGGTTCAGCCTTTTATTAGTGGAGCTATTTCAAAGACAGTGAATTTACCCGCTGAGGCAACAGTAGAGGATATCAGTCGGACCTATTTTCAAGCGTGGAAACTAGGACTCAAGGCCGTTGCGATCTACCGTGATGGCAGTAAGTTTGCTCAGCCTCTGAATGCTCAGAATACTAAAGATGCAGAAGAAGAAAAACCCCTGCCACTTTGTGGGGAGTGCGGTCATCAGACGATATTAGAGTCTGGTTGTTATCGTTGTTTGAACTGTGGTACGACCACGGCTTGTGCCAGTTAGTTTCGAGCGAATAATAAAACCTAAAACCAACTAAGATTCCAATACCTTAACCCAACCAAAGGGATCAGATTTTTTTCCTAGCTGAATGGAAGTGATTTCATTTAAGAGCTTTTTCGTTAAATCACCCACTTGGTTGTTATTAATAGTGATGCGGTGATCTTGGTCTGCAAGTTCTCCGACAGACGAAACAACAGCAGCCGTGCCGGAACCGAAGACTTCTTTTAGTTGACCTGTTTTGTGAGCGTCGAAAACTTCGTCGATGCTGATTTTTCTTTCCGTAACAGGAATGTTCCATGATTTAAGAAGTTGGATGACGCAGTCTCGGGTGGCGCCAGCAAGGATACTTCCGTTTAAAGCGGGAGTGATCACTTCATCATTGATTTTGAAGAAGACGTTCATAGTTCCCACTTCTTCGATATATTTTCTTTCCATCGAGTCTAACCAAAGTACCTGCGCGAAATCTTTTTTCTTTGCAGCAGTTGAAGCGGCAAGGCTGGCGGCATAGTTGGCACCGGCTTTGATGTCTCCGAGTCCACCAACAGCGGCGCGAACACGTGAACGCTCAATCCAAATTTTAACTGGGTTAAACCCCTCACTGTAATAAGGACCAACAGGAGACGTGATAATAAAAAATAAGTATTTCTGTGAAGGGCGTACACCTAAGAAAGATTCTGTTCCAATTAAAGTGGGACGTAAATACAGAGCAGAGCCTTCAGATTTTGGAATCCACGAGCTGTCTACTTTTACTAAAGCTTCTACCGCTTCTGTAAAAAGCTCTGCGGGAACGGAAGGCATACAGAGTTTTTCGGCTCCGTGAGCTAATCTACGAACGTGAAAGTCAGGACGAAAAAGGTGGATACGATCATTTTGTCCTCGGAAGGCTTTCATTCCTTCGAAAAGCGCCTGCCCGTAGTGAAATACAGAAGCGCCGGGATCTAATGATAAAGGCCCGTAGGGTACAATGCGCGCCTCTTTCCAAGAACCTTCGGAATACTCGGCTATAAACATATGGTCGGCAAAGTATTTCCCAAAACCTAATTGGTCTTCAGGGTGGCGGGTGCGCTCAGATTTTGTTTTTTCAATTGAGATAGTCGTTTTCATGAGGTCTCCGATCAAACTGGTGGACTTTTTATAGGCCTTAAGGGTTTAATACGCCTTATGCGTAAATCAGTCATCATCTTAATCGTTTTGGCCGCTGTTATTTTAGCCAGTATTTACTTTTTTCAGACGACGGACTCTTTGAAATCTGAAGATATTTTAGAAGAGCAGACGATGGATTCCTCTGTTACAGATGATGAGGAGCAAGAGGAAGTTTCTGACAGTGAAATTGCTGCTACAAGCGTCACTTCTGAGTCAGGCGCTCCTGTAGGATTACAGTCATTAAATGAACAGCAGTTGAAAAAGTGGATTTCCGAAGAGTCACGTTCGATGAATTCGACAGGACTGAATACGGAAGAAATCCAGCTACGTCTCAAGGCACAAGCGCAGACATTGACAACAGAACAGTTGAAGGCTTTGGTTAAGGTCACACGTGAAAGCAGTATGCCGGCAAACGAGCGGGTCTTAGCTGCTTATATGCTCAGTTTAAATACGTCGGCAAATTCTTTAGAGGCCATGTTTGAGGTCTCAGCACAGCCAATAACAGATCATGGTCCCTCAATTCCGCACTCAGAGGCCGAGCTAAGAAACGCTCAAGAGCTAGCGCTGCGCTATATGCAAGTGGATGAGCTGGCTCAACGGGCGAAAACAAATCCTAATGCCAAAGATAAGTTAAAATTATTGAGTCAAAAGGCGGAGTCCCAACAGGTTCGGAGCTATGCAGAAAGACTGCTGAAAGAGCTGCGATAATTCAGTTTTAGATAGACGTTTCAGAATTTGCCTAGATAGAATCTGCTGTCTTCAAATATGAAGGTGGGCAGAGGGGGCTCTATGATCAAATCTATTTCTCAGTTTTTAGCTGTGGTGATTTCATTTACATTCGTGTCAGTTTCAAATGCACAAGTGGATATTTTTCCAGAACCAGCAAATGACAACAATCCGGTACATACAGGTGACTGTATTCCTCAAAGCGAAATGGCAGCTATTGCGAAGAACTTTAAACAGTTTTCCAATATTGCTAATCGTGAATTTTGTAACGACGACTCTCAGACATGGCATTTATTGTCGTCATTGATGTTCATGCGTCAGACGAAGTTTGCTGAGACCATGACTCCAAGTGAAGATGAGTTGTTTTCGGGTAAATTTGCACATGGTTGGTATGATTACTTTGTTGGTCGTATTAACAAATTAGAAATCGTAAGTAACTGCCAAAAAGGTGTTATTGCCTATGTTTATATGTGGGGCAATACGATGTACACATGCCCGATGGCGCTTACAAATAGCTTTTCATCTTTAGATCGCGCCAGCGTGATGATGCATGAAGCTCGTCATATTGATGGCTTTCCTCATATCACGTGTTCAAAAGGGGCTCGTCAGGGTCTACAAGGTGCATGTGATGATCGCATCTCTAAAGGTGGATCTTACGCGGTGACGGTTGAAACTTATGCTCAACTTTCAAAGTATGCTGAAGGCATTCATCCTGCATTAAAAGCCTATGCTAAATCTTCTGCTATCGTTTATGCGGATGAGGCATTTGAAATTCCTGTTAAAATTCATCGTGCTGAAAAATTGTTAGCATTAACAAACACACAAGATTTTCACTCAATGGATATGGAGACTAAAGAGATCAAAACTTTAGGTAAAGCTCCAGCTTTGGGACACATTGTTCGTCGTGGTCAACACATGATCTTATTCCCTGAAGATAAAACATTAAAAGCGGGATATGTTTTCAGTCATGATGAAGGTGGATTAGAACAATCGCCATCTGATATGGTGACAGATTACAATGCGCAAACTCCTGAAGAAAAAGCGAAGTTAATCGACTTGCATATCGGAGCTCAATGGAGTGCACGTGTATATGGTGACTCTGTTAAATTCCTTTGTGATCCAAGATCACCAAGTGAAACAACTTTATCATTACCAAATGGTTTAACAGCATCTTCTTTGGTGTATCCAGAGGGCTACGCTCGTGACAAATACAGTGTAGTTCTATCGACAGTAAGTGGAGATCTTCTGGAAGTGGGCTGTGCGAATAAGCGCGCTTACGTAAAGGCCTCTTCAGTTGTGTTGGATCAACCCTACAAGCGTATTCAAAAAGCGGGTGGCGTAGTTCTAGGTTTGACGGCTACTGGTGACTTATTCCAAATTGAGCAAGGTCGATCAACTCCTGTTACGACAGACCTTCAAGGTACGATTGTGGATATTACTCCACAAGAGTCGTTCCGCTTCTTCGAGTAATCGATACTATTTAAGTCTTAAACTGCTAAAAAGGGCCTGCCTGAGGAGTATCAGGGCAGGCCCTTTCTTTTTTGCCTGTCAAATTTTATGACACTATTGAGGACATAAGAACTGTAGTAGAAATAGGGGTATGAAAAGACCTATTGCTGTTATCCTGTTGTTATTAGGGTTCGGAACTTCTTTTGCTTTTGCATCTTCTTTGGATTGCATTCCCCAAAGTGAAATGGCTGTCATCTCTGAAAATTTTAAGCAATTTCAATACTTAGCTGATAAAGAGTTCTGTAATGATGACTCACAGACATGGCATTTGTTGTCGTCTCTGATGTTTATGCGCCAAACACGTTTCTCTGAGTCCATGCATCCAAGTCAGGATGAGTTTTTCAGTGGCCGTTTTGCAGGTAATTGGTACGAATACTTTATTGGAAGAATTAATCACATCGAGGTTGTTTCGAATTGCCCTAAAGGCACTATTGCCTACGTTTACATGTCGGGCGGAAGCACTATGTACGCGTGTCCATTGGCGCTATCGTCACAACTGTCAGCTTTAGATAGGACTAGTGTCATGATGCATGAAGCCCGTCACATTGATGGGTTTCCACATATTGAGTGTAGTCGTGGGCCAAGAAAAGGATTAGCTGGTGCCTGTGATGAAGCGATTTCTGATGGTGGCTCTTATGCTGTGACAGTGGAAACCTATGCTCAGCTTTCTAAATACGCTGAAGGGTTACATCCTGCGATTAAGGCCTATGCGCGAGCCTCTGCCATTTTGTATGCCAGCGAAACTTTCGATAAGCCGGTACGCATGCAGAAAACACAGAAACTTATGTTATTTGCAGGTGCCGGTGATCAGTACTTGATGAATCCTAAAAGCCTCGAGTTAGAAGAGTCTGGAAGACTTCCTCTGTACGGAAAAGTCACTCTTCGTGGACCACATTTGATTTTATTCCCCGCGCAGAAAGAACTTCCGGCGCAGTTCTTATTTGCACAAGCAGAAGGTACGATTGCGCAGTCTCCACCTCTTTTCGCGAATGATTACAACGAGCAAAGTGTTGTCGAACGTGAGCGCTTCTTGGATTTGCATATGGCGACACAATGGCAGGCCCGTTTAGAGCCTCGCTCGGTGATTATGGCCTGCAATCCGAAGTCAGATGAAAAGCAGACATTGCCTCTTCCAAGTGGCTTGAGCGCACAGAACTTCATATACCCTAATGGTTATTCCCGTGAGTCTTCCGTGGGGCATGTGATGACCCGTGAAGGAGAAGTGGTTGAAATTGGTTGTCGCTCTTTGCGGGCCTATATTAAAAAGTCTTCCATTAAGTTGGACAGAGCCTATACGAGTCTATTTCAAGTTTCAGGTGATACTTTTGGTGTCAGCGAAGGGAGCCTGTATAAAGTGAAGGGGCGCCGTTCTGAGCTACAGAGAATTGGCCTAGAGGGAAGTATCTTTGATATGACTTTCTATGAAAATTATAACTTCTTTGATGCTGAATAAAAACTCATAGAGTTCATAAATAAAAAGAGGGTCTTTACGACCCTCTTTTTATTTTATCTGAGGATAAAAATGATTACGTCAGATTGTGTGCTAGCAACATTTCACGATATTTTGGGAATGGCCACAGTTCATCTGAAACAAGCAATTCAGCGGAGTCAACTGCATCACGCAGTTTAAATGAAGCGGGTTGCAGGTCTTTTACGATGTCCCACATACGTTTATGCTCGTCGTGGCTATTGCGTGATTTCTCTGTCTTAGCTAAAAACTGCTCGTAAGTAGAAAGGACTGTCGTGAACACTTTTTCGAATTCATCCACACGGCCTTTATGCAGCTTTTTTAAAGATGCAGACGTCATCGAGTCATGTGAGTCTGATAGCAGCTTCATATGTTTTTCCATTGCAGGAATGATATAAACTCCGACCATTTCGATTAAGCTAGTGTGTTCGATATCTATCGTTTTCACATAGCGTTCAACCGCGATGTGATAGCGGGATTCAATTTCTTCTTTAGTTAAAACTTTCGTGTCGACTAAGAATTGAGTTAGCTTTTTGTTTTTCAATACATCCAGCGCATCTGGAGTCGTTGAAAGGATAGGAAGTCCACGTTTTTTAGCTTCTGCTTTCCATTCGTCAGAATAACCATTGCCATTAAAGCGAATAGCTTTTGTTTCTTTAATGACTTTGCGGATAAGTTCCATCACGGCTTCGTCGCGTTTTTTCTTTTTAAGAAGATCGCGAAGTTCTGTAGCTGATTCACGGAAAGATAAAGCTACAGCGGCATTTAAGAACGACATAGGGACAGATACACTTTGTGATGATCCCACAGCGCGGAATTCGAACTTGTTGCCGGTGAAAGCAAAAGGACTTGTTCGATTTCTATCTGTGTAGTCTTTTGAAATGTCAGGAATTTGACTAACACCTAAATCAATAATCTGTTCGTCAGTGGCTTTTAATGCCTTACCAGACTCGATAGAGTTTAGAATATCTTCTAATAGGCTACCTAAGAATACTGAGATAATAGCAGGAGGAGCTTCGTTGGCACCAAGGCGATGATCATTCCCTGGGCTAGCAATACCAGCGCGCAAAACAGCGGCATGGTTGTACACAGCTCTTAAAACCACACTTAGGCATGCTAAGAAACGTAGATTTTGGTGTGGAGTATGACCCGGTTCTAATAGATTTTCACCTTTATCATTGGCAATAGACCAGTTGTTGTGTTTTCCCGATCCATTAATTCCAGCAAAAGGTTTTTCGTGTAATAGACATACTAATCCGTGTCTTAAAGCTACACGTCTTAGAACTTCCATTGTTAACAGATTGTGGTCCGAAGCGATATTCATGTCTTCGAAGATCGGCGCTAATTCGAACTGTGCCGGTGCCACTTCATTATGGCGAGTTTTAACAGGAATACCGAGCTTGTACAGTTCAAATTCCACTTCTTGCATAAACGATTTAATGCGTGAAGGAATTGAACCGAAATAGTGATCTTCTAATTGTTGGCCACGTGCTGACGAGGCACCTAGTAAAGTACGGCCGCTTAATAATAAATCCGGTCTTAGAGCTGCAAACTTTTTATCAATTAAAAAGTATTCTTGCTCGACACCTAAAGTAGGAGAAACTTTTTTCACATCGACGTCGCCTAAAAGTTTTAGGAAGTCTACAGCGTCTTTTGAAAGCGTATCGACAGAGCGTAAAAGCGGAGTTTTGTTATCTAGAGCTTGCCCGTGATAGCCGAAGAAAACAGTTGGAATACAAAGAGTTTTTCCGTTTTCCTCTTCAACAATAAATAATGGCGATGTGGGATCCCATGCCGTGTAGCCACGCGCTTCGAATGTCGAGCGCATACCACCAGATGGAAACGAAGAAGCATCAGGTTCACCTTGGATTAACTGTGAACCAGTAAATCTTTCGATCACTCGTAATTCAGAATGGTGTGCATGTTGAATTGAAATAAAGGCATCGTGTTTTTCAGCGGTTGAACCTGTCATCGGTTGGAACCAGTGACAGAAGTGAGTTACACCTTTTGAAACAGCCCATTCTTTTACAGCGGAGGCAATAGATTCAGCGGTGTCTTTAGGAAGTTTTTTGCTTTGATCTAAAGTGCGCATCAGATGAGTGTAGTCATCTTTAGGAAGTTTTTCGCGCATCTGTGCAAGGCCAAATGTCATACAGCCAAAGTATTCAGATATCGGAATTTCTTTTCCGAAATGATCTTTAATTTTTTCTACTTTGCGGGTGGGTGTTTCGACTGAGGCTAAAAAAGCGCTCGCACGCGATTGTTGAGTCGTTGACGAAGACGACGTCGTGTTGTTCATAGGAACTCCTTATGTGGGCTCTTAATGAATTCTAAACTCATTAAAAGATTAAGTTGATGACTTCTGGCAGAACCGGAGCTCTACAAAAAGCCACTATTAGATTAAATGAGATTTAAAGACGATGGCAAGAGCAATGTAGAAGTGTAAAAACTCTACTGAAGAGAAGGCTTCCCAAGTTCAATTAATGCGATCTCAGCGTAGTATTGGTAGCGTCTTTCTTGCATCAGGGGGGATTTAAGGGGGGGCTCAATCTGCTTTTGGTACCTTTGTCCATCCACTGAGTACAAGAGGATACAGCTCAGGTCATTATAGGGAAGTAAGGCAAGGAAGTCATCTTCGTGATCAAAAAGATCCACAGACGGAGCCGTAAGATTCTGTTTGAAACTCCAGTTTGAAATCGATTTCAAATGCGGACTTAATCTGAAGTGCAGATTCCCATGGCTAGCGAAATCATAGAAAGTAAAGTCTCTATTTGAAAGGCGCTCGACAATCGGAGAAAAAATATCAGCAAAATCTCTTGTGATGGTGACATCATCTAAAACAGCATCGACTTTTTTGACCCATGGTTCCCATACGGCTTTGTCTTTTTCAGAATAAGATAATTTTACTTCACAGTAAGGGTGATGTACGCGATAGCCGATTTCAAGTGATGGTGAACTAGGGCGATCTTTAAGAACTTCTTCCACGCGACTGGCAATATCGGATTCGCCTAAGCCTAATGTGTCCCATGAGCGAATAATAATTTTGGGAGTGCCAGACATCAACTCAGTTAGAGTTTCATTCAGATGGTCTCTCCAGATAGCGGCAATTTCACGTGGAGGCCCTGGTAGAACAAAGACTGTTTTTTTTCCAGAATTTTTCAGAACATCAAATTGAAAGCCGTTGGCCGTGCCTTCAACGTTATAGAGGATGCGACTGTCTTCAGGGAAGTAGCATTGCTGTTTTTGCATTTCACGGACTTGAAATCCGCGGTTGGTCAGCCGTTGGGTGATATGCTGCCATGAGGTCTCGTCAAAGACCATTTTGACCTGTGCCCAATCCGCAACAACATCCCGTGTGAAGTCGTCTGACGTGGGGCCAAGGCCACCAGTTATGAAAATTAAATCGGATTGAGTTTCAAGGAACTGTAATGCAGATAAAATCGTTTCGCGGTTATCAGCTACTGTTAAATGGCTATTAATGACGATACCAAATGAGGTGAGCTTCTCGGAAAGGGTGACGGCATTACGATTTGTAATTTGCCCTGTGGTCAGTTCTGTTCCGACGGCTAATATTGATGCTTTCATGGGCACAACCTCTTTACATGGTATCTTAAAAGTGGTTTAAAAAACTTTATCTGAACCAACAAAACTGATAGAGTCAAGCCCTCTTAAAAACTAAGCAGGTAACGTAAGGAATATCTAATGAATAACTGGAAAACGTTCGACCTTTTGAATCCGACCGAAGAACACAAAATGTTGCGTGATATGGTGAAAAGCTTTGTTCAGGCTGAAGTGGAACCTCAGGCTCACCAGTTTGATCGCGAAGAAAAATTCAATGTAGATTTATTTAAAAAATTAAGCGAACTGGGTTTATTGGGTATTACTGTTCCTGAGCAGTATGGCGGATCAGGTATGGATGCGACTGCGGCTGTTATTGCTCATGAAGAGTTGTCAGCGAGTGATCCGGGTTTCTGTCTTGCGTACTTAGCACATACTTTATTGGCTGTTAATAACTTGGCGGTGAATGGTTCGGAAGAGCAAAAGAAGAAATATCTTCCGGGTTTAAGCGATGGCAGTTTAATCGGTGCCATGGCGATGTCTGAACCTGATTACGGAACAGATGTTTTAGGCATGAAGACGACTGCGGTGAAGCAGGGTGATCATTATGTGCTGAATGGCCGTAAGATGTGGATCACAAATGGTGCTATCGATGACAGTAAAACGGCTTGTGATTTCGTTTGGGTGTATGCCAAGACTGGCGAAAAAAATGGTCGCGCTTTGATCTCAACATTTATCGTTGAAAAAAACGACGTGGGTTTTTATGTAGGTCAGAAAATTGGCGACAAATTAGGAATGCGTGGATCTAACACAGCCGAGCTAGTTTTTGAAAATTGTAAAATCCCTGCGGATCGTCTTGTGGGTTCTGAAGGGGACTCTATGCACCACATGATGCGTAACCTCGAGATCGAGCGTATCGGTTTAGCAGCTATGGGTTTAGGTATTGCCCGCCGTTCAATCGAGATTATGAATAAATACGCGACAGAAAGAAGTGCTTTTGGAAAACCATTGAACTTCTTCGGACAGATTCAAAAGTATATTGCAGACTCTTATGCCGAATTCAAAGCCGCGCAGGTTTACGTCTATGAGACGGCTCGAAAAATGGATCTAAACAAAGAAGGCAATCGCTTAGATTCGGATGGAGCCAAACTAGTGGCGACGACAATGAGTAAAAATGTTGCCGACCGCGCTATCCAAGTTTTAGGTGGTTATGGCTACGTAGGTGAATACACCGTGGAAAGACTTTGGAGAGATGCCAAGCTATTAGAAATCGGTGGTGGAACCTTAGAGGCTCACCAAAAGAACATTACACGTGATCTGGCGAAGTCAGGTTTTTAGTGTTTCCGTTAAACCGTGAGATTCAACTAAAGCAAAATAATCTGCGTGTAACGACAGAGGATGTTCTACAGCACGTGTATCCTCTATTGACAGAAGAACGTCGTCAAAAGATCGAGCGCGTAACAGCGGGGCGCTGCTTTGATATTTCCGTAGTGCTCGAAAGCATTTATGACCGCGGTAACATCAGCGCGGTTATGCGTACAGCCGAGGGTTTAGGTTTTTCAAATTTTCATGTCATTGAAACTTTTGAAAAATTCAAAGAAGCTAATCGAGTAACTCAAGGTGCAGATAAATGGGTTGAAGTTAAGAAGTGGAAGACGACTCGCGATTATATCGATTTCGCCAAAAAAAATAAAATCCGTATTTGTGTAACCTCGCTAGAGGCCTCTAAACCCATCCATGAAGTGGACTTCACGTCTCCGTTGGCCTTGGTTTTGGGGAATGAAAAAAGTGGGGTTTCTCCTGAAATTCTAGAGGCAGCAGACGAGCGTGTGATTATTCCAATGCCGGGTTTTGTACAGAGCTTTAATATCTCGGTTGCGGGAGCTCTTTGCTTATATCAGATTTATCAGGATCGCCTTCGTCGTCGCGGTCAAGTACAGGATGTCACTCCAGAACAGATCGAGATTTTAAAAGCTCATTATGCTTTGCGGACTTTGGATTCTGCTGAGGATATTCTTAAGTCACATTTAGCCAAATAAAAGTTTACTCATGCTACTGGCTCTGTAAGACGAAAAAACCCTTCATTAGATTTACGCGGTCATCTGTTAACTCATAATCCAGACTTAACAGTGGCAGTCTATCGAAGTTCCATTGTTTTTTATTTTTTAAGCCCTTTTGAAATAGCTGAATAATATCTTGGCGAGTTTTCTTTTCTAGATTGCACGTAAAAAGAATTTTTCCGTTTTTATTTAGACATTGAATGAGGCTAGAGGCAAGTTCAGGAAGGTCTCGCTCTAGTTTCCAAACGGACTCTTTAGATCTACCAAATGATGGTGGGTCGCAAATAATAAGGTCCCATTTGCGTCCTCGTTTTACAGAGCCTTTTAAAAAGACAAGGCTGTCTTGAGCAAAGAATTCATGCTTTTGAGGATCAATTTCATTAAGTTGGAAGTTTTCACGACTCCAATTTAAAAACTTAGCGCTGACATCCACACTTGTGACTTGCTTCGCCTTACCTAAAGCCGCATTTACCGAAAAACCAGAAGTATAACAGAACAGATTTAAGACGGACTTATTTGAACTATTTTGTTTTACCCAAATACGATTCTCGCGCTGATCTAAAAAAAGTCCTGGGGAAAATCCTGAGTCGGTGCGTAAGTGGTAACATACACTTTCTTCTTGTGCGACCCAGTTTGTATTGGCGCTAGAGTTGTGAAGGGTGCTTTGTTCCAAACCACCAACACCTTGGCCGCGGTTGAGCATGTGGCGGATGATCGGTTGTAAGTTTTTTTCTTTAGAAAAACTTTGGATGGCATCCTGTTCCTCTGAAGTGATGCCGTCATGAGTGTAGTCGTAGACCCAAAGACGCTCCGAGAAGACGTCTGCGCGGATATCTGTACTTTCTAAATGAAGCAGGCGATAGCTTTCATTTTCTGGAATATGGTAAAGTATTTGGCGCTTGTGCCAATTTTCATAGAGCAGAGCTTCCAGTGTTGTGTTGAATTCTTTTTGAAAAATCGGGGGAAGTTCGGAGGTCACCTCAAAGGTCTTACCATCTAAAGTGAACTTCAACTCTTTCGCGTGAAGCGCTAATCTGTGGAAGGGGCGACCGCCATGTTCGGCGTCTCCTAAAATAGGAATCCCTGCTTTTTCGGCGTGAAGACGAATTTGATGAGGCTTTCCTGTTTTGGGCTTAGCCGCCCACAGAAAGTTTGTTCCCACAGCTTGAATGAATTGGAATTCAGTCTCTGAGTTAGCTTCTTTATCTTCTATATTGAAATAGGTCCCATTTTGCTTTTCGATATGTGAGTTAATCGTGAACTGATGTTCCGCAAGGGAAGCATGTGTTAAAAAATAGTAGGTTTTCTTAATCAGATGTTTTTCAAATAATTGCGAGATATTGGCAGCCGCTTCTTTCGTTGTTGCAAATAGAATCAGGCCTGAGGTCCCTTTGTCCAAGCGGTGTACAACAAATAGGCTTTTAGAGAGTTTTTCAGCTACATGTTCCACAAAACCGAACTGACCATCAGCCACTTGGTGGGTTCTGAAGTCATAGGGCTTGTCAAAAGCCAAAAAGTTCTCATGTTCTGTGTAGCGAAGCTGCATGATATCAGAAATACCATGGTATTTATTGTAGGTCATGGGCTTATTGGATATGATAACCACTCTTGTAACGACTCTATTGGAGGTCCTATGAAAAATGTTCTTCTGGCAGGTATGGCTGTTTTGTTTTTAACGTCTTGTGGGTTTCAAAGCATCCCAACTCAAAAAAATGAAGTTGAGGCAACAGTAGCTGAAATCACGAATCAATATAAACGTCGTGCGGATTTAATCCCGAACTTAGTGAATACAGTTCAAGGTTATGCTCGCCATGAAAAAGAGACTTTGACCGGAGTAACTGAAGCTCGTGCTAAAGCAACTCAGATCACAGTAGATGCTTCTAATCTGACACCTGAAAAATTAGCGAGCTACACCAAAGCACAAGGTGAGTTGTCAGCGGCTTTGGGTAAACTGATGATGATCAGCGAAAACTATCCTCAGTTGAAAGCGGATGCTAACTTTCGTGATTTACAGGCTCAACTTGAGGGAACTGAAAATCGTATTACAGTAGCGCGCAATCGCTATATTGAAGCGATTAAAACTTTTAACAATTTAGTAACTGTGCCGCCTACGAGCTGGACAAACTCAATTGTTTATCGTTTTGAAAAAATGCCTCAGTGGGATGTTTCTGATGAAGAAAGAGCTCAGAACGAAAAACCACCTGAAGTTAAATTCTAATCTCACGAGCAGTGACAGTTAGAAATTTAGCGTTAGCTTTTTTATTTGTTTTCGGAGTCAGCTTTCACGCTGACTCTTTCGAGGTTCCTCGCTTAACAGGTCCTGTTATAGACGAAGTGGGCCTACTGAATGCTTCAACTAAAGCTCAGCTTGAAAAGTCTTTACATCAATTACGACAAGATCAGCGGGTACAATTACAAGTCTACATCACAAAATCCTTGCAAGATGAGCCTATTGAAAATGTGGCTATTCAAATTTTTGACAATTGGAAGTTGGGTGATGAAAAGACAGATAAAGGCCTATTGTTCCTTATCGCGCCAAATGAAAAACGTATGCGTATTGAGGTGGGGCAGGGGCTAGAAGGTGATGTTCCCGATGTCATCGCCAAACGAATTATTTCGGATGTTGTACGTCCCTTTTTTCAAAGAGGAGAATACTCTTTAGGCGTTGTTCAAGGTGTTGCCACCTTACAACATTATATAGGGAATGATGATCCCGCCTTAAAAGCCAGTGTGCAAGAGGCTCAGCAGGCCAGTGAAAAAGGCAAGGGCGGTTCGTGGATTATTTTTATTATTATCGGAATCTGGATATTGATCTTTATTTTTAATCCAAGTTTGGCTTTGTACATTCTTTTCAGTGCTATGAGTGGCGGCCGTGGTGGTGGCGGCGGAGGCGGCTGGTCCGGAGGCGGTGGCCGTTCTTCTGGCGGAGGCGCCAGTGGAGGTTGGTAGATGAGAATTCAAAATATCAATTCTGCATTAATTGAAAAGGCGATTGAAGACTTTGAAAAGTCCGTGGACTTTGAATTTGTTCCTGTGATTGCTAAAAAGTCTTCCTATGTGGAACATATCTCATGGGTACTATCATTATTGTTTTTAGTTCTTTTCATCGGACTTGTGGACTTTGTCTTCGCATGGCACTTACATGATTCATGGACTTCAAGAACTCCATTTTATATTGCGGCTCCTTTTGTGGCGTTTATATTTGGAGTTCTTTTGGACAAGTCGGATCTCGTAGATAGATTTTTTATCACTAAAAAAGAAAGAAAACGTCAGGCACAAGAAAAAGCCGAGCTATTTTTCTATCGTCAGGGATTGCATCAACTCAAAAATAAAAAAGCGCTGTTGTTGTATATTTCCATTATGGAAAAACAAATTATTATCTTTCACGAGCCCCATATGGGGGGCTTTCAACAAATGGAAAAGTTAGATGCCGAGCTTTTAGGGGTCTTGCAAAGTTACTTTAAAAAACATGACTTTGAGCAGGGATTATTACGAGCTATTGAGCATTTGAAGAATACTTTGGAGCCTCATTTTCCTAAAAATGAAGCATGTGAGGCCAATCCAGTTCCGAACAAGTTGATTTGGTTGGACGATTAGAATAGTCTTAGACAACATCTTTACCTACAGTGCAGTCGTAGTTCAATGGATAGAATTCCCGGCTTCGAACCGGTAGGTTGCAGGTTCGAGTCCTGCCGACTGCACCAATTCTTTTTTAAATATTTTGTATTACCTGTGAGGTTTTATATGGAACAAAAAATAGATCCGGCAACAAAAGGTTATGTTTTCAATCATACAATGTTGCGTGTGCGTGACCCTAAAGTGTCATTAGACTTTTATAATCGCATTTTAGGTATGAGTCTTATCCGCAAAATTGATTTTCCAGACTGGAAATTCTCGTTGTACTTTTTAGCTTATCTACCAGAAGGAACAAAGTTGCCGGAAGGTGATGTAGAAAGAGCGCGCTATACAAATTCGCGCGAGTCAGTTTTAGAGCTAACTCACAATTGGGGAACGGAAGATCAACCGGAAACTCCTTACCATAATGGAAATACCGAGCCTCGTGGTTTCGGACATATCTGTGTCAGTGTCCCAGATATTAAGACTGCTTGTGAAAGATTCGAGTCACTGAATGTTCCATTTCAAAAACGATTGGGTGAAGGCGGTATGAAGAATATCGCATTTATCAAAGATCCAGATAATTACTGGGTTGAAATTGTTCAACCCGGGTTGCTTTAATCAGAAAGATAAAGGGGAGTGAGAACTCCCCTTTTATTATTAAAGTCCTAAAAACTTAAATGGCGCTGAGTTTTGAAAAGATGAAGTTGCATTGCCTGCGTAGATAGTACGTTGATTTTTTCCTAAGCTCAGCTTTTTAACTTTTCCTTTATCTGCTGAAAAATCCACTTGTTTTAGATCAACCCAGAAAACATTCGGAGTCATAACAGATTCGAAGAAATATAAAAGGCGTTTATGATCGACGACGCTTCTCCAGCGAGTCGAAGAGATATTAGGTCTATTAGGGGTACTGATCCCCAGTGGCACGGATACGTTGCGAATAACTCCAAAGACACTGGCTAAAGCTTCCTCTGGATCTTTACTTTTTGGGATGGCGCTGACGTAGAAACTGGCGCGTGCGAAGCGGTCGGCGGGACGACTTGTACCTGGCAACATAGCGATTCCATCCACCTCTTTCCAGTAGTCTTGTATCGCTAATTGTTTTTCATAGGTAGGTTCATTGGTCATGACTTGATATTGACGATTGTGGTGAATGACTTGCTTCCCGCCAATGTATTCGATAATCGCGCTATCGCCAGAAGAGTCAGAAATAGAAAGGTGAAGTGTGGCCAGACGTTTTTGCCCAGGAACTTCTGCCGTGTAGACGTGAAAGGGTTCTGCTTGTAGGGCGGTAACGGCTTCTTTGACTGTGGCGTAGTTATCTAAAATATACTGAGCCCAAAGCGAGATCGCCATGGCAGGTTTGTTCTTATCAGGCTTAGGATACTCTGAGTCGGCTAACCAAAGTAAATTGGCAACAAGTCCTTTTTCATTCAAGCCATCTGTTGTGGCGATATCGTAAGCGGTGGTGACAACACTTCCGTACTTGGCGGTCCATTTTATAGAGTTGGGTCCGGCTTGGCCATTACGGGCAATCCCACGAGGTAATATCCAAATATCGGAAGCTATGTCTTCCTTCCAGTCCATAGAGCGTGCCGTGATAATTTGAGAGTTAACCCCATGATAGACAAAGCGACTACAAGCCTGTGCTTGTAGTGGGGCTATACTGGAAGTGACGGAAAGAAATGTAATAAAAAGTATAAGTGCTGAAGATGAAATGTAACTGACGTTCGAGCGATAGATGGTCTTTTTCATTGATACTCCTTAAATTGGTATTTAAAGAGTATCATACAAAAAAATGTTTACAAACGAGATCGAAGACTCGCTTCATTTTAGAACGAATGTTAGCTGTTCACCGCGGTGACTTGAAGGTTTCTATTCTTACCATTAGGTAAAGGCCATTTAATACTTTGTCCAACGCGCAACCCAATTAAAGCAGCTCCGATAGGAGCTAAGATAGAAACTTTGTTTTCTTCTAAACTGGCTTCGTGTGGATATACCAACGTGACTGTTTGTTCTTTCTTAGCATCTAAATCGACAAAGCTAATTGTTGAATTCATTGAAGCCACATCCACAGGAAGTTCTCCATCTTCTACGATAGACGCGCGTTGTAGCTCTTCATCTAGTAATGCGGCTAAGTCACTGTTGTTTTGACTGACAAGGTGAGAGATTTTTTCGAAGTCTGTTTTTTTTATTAAAAGATTTTCTGTGTTCATTTGTGAAGTCCTTTCTATCAGCCTTTATGTAAGTAGGCTGGAGGTTATGATTTTAAAATTTAGTTGTGTTTATAAGGGGCTAAGAGATTCTGTCGTGATTAGTACTGCGCAGGTGGAAAGGCAGACAGAACCTGACGCTTGCGATTTAGCAAGCAGGGTAGTGTCTTATTAATAAAGTGAATACCATTTCCAAACATTTGATCAGTATAACTCAAAAATGCGGATTTGACTATCAAATGTAAAAAGAAGCGATCTGGAAGAGTTATAATAGATAAAACCCTATTATATTCGAGATAGAGAAAATTCGCCCGACTAAGAGCATCGGGCGAACGTGCTGTTAAATTTATTTAACTTATTTAACGCAAGAAGGACGGCCATTCTTCATTTCAACGCGTAAAGCGCCTAAACCAAGAATTTCGCTTCCACCCTGACCAAGAAACTGAGTGGCTAACCCTTTAGTTACATAAACTTTTTCAGTTGAAGTTGGATCTTCTGGGTTTGCTGGGTGAACTTGAGTCACTTCAAGATGTGGCATAACGATGCCATTGAAAGAAATGCTTTTGATTTCGTAGTTAACTTCGTAGCCAGATTTTTCGCTACGGCAGTTATAGCTGCCATCTTTAAAAGCGTGAGCTGAATAGCTTAATGCCACAACAGCAAAGAAAGAGATAATAGATTTCATGGTGCCTCCTGATTGAGCCATAATTCTATGGTCAGTTTTTATGGTGAGCAACCCAAATCTGTGAATTCTGGCTGACATGAAAGTCTGTTGACCAATGCTGGGCTGAGCCAATCCAGTAGTCTTTCATCATTTTCGCGATGAGGTGCCCGATCTATAATCAGATCGCGCAAAGATTGATAGTGGTGATAGTTGGATTTTTTTAAAGAAGGCTTATCACAAAGCCAAAAACTTGAAGCTAAGTAGGCACTGCGTACCTGAGACAGAGTTGGATACTGTTTTAAATAATCTGCCACAGCATAGCTCGCCATACGATCGGCAAAGCGTTCACCGGATGGCGATGAATAGTGTTCGCTCTGTAGTTCCGAACGGGATGAAAAGGAGCCTTCACTTTTGAGTACAGAAAGCATCAATGTCTGAGTCATGCGTTTTGATTCTTCAATTGAGCTGCGTAAAAACTTTGGATCAGAATTTCCTTCGCAGCGATAAGTTGCGGTAAAAAAGATAAGGCTGGTAAGTTCTGAATCCACTTGAAAATTATCTGAATCCCAAAGATGGGATGAGCAGGGATTTAAGAAAGAGTTGTTCGGGACAGCTTCGGCTCCATCGGCAGAAGGCAGTTTTTCAGAGATCATTCTTAAGAAAGCAGAGTTACTGGTCAAATCAGAAAAACGTGCCCGTGTGATTCGCTCAGCTTTCTGTTCAATGACAGTGGGTGTGATCTCACGTGAAGGTTTGCTTTTTTGTAGACAACTGTGGAACTCAGGAAGTTCTGGCTGATACTGGGACAGCGATAAGACTTCCTGTGGAAAGCTAGCGCGGAACTGCGTCCAATCTTCACACTGGAAATTAGTTTTTCCGCAGACCATGTCTTTAAGGTGGCGTATGCGTCCAACAAATTCGTTGCTCTGTTGAAAGTCGATTAAGCGTGAGTTGAAATCCAAGGCGTGGGCCAACTCATGGGCCAGAGTTTGGATTTGTTGTCCGCCATTAAAGTATCCCGCACAAACAGTCAGTGTATTTTGGTAGGGATAGTAATAGGCATTTTGCGATGTGGAAATGCAGGTGTTATTGGCTGTCACAACACTTTGACCAGGAAGTGTTAGGCGAACCTTTTTGATTTTTGTTGTCCACTCACTTTTAAGCTCATCCGAGATATTCATTTGTTGGATAGCACGATTAAAAGAGGTCTTTAGCTTAGCAAAGTCTTCTAAAACACTATTCCAATTCGGTTGATCTTTCCAAAGAGCCACTGAAATCTCAGACCAAACACGATAGCGAAGGCGGCGGCGTTCTAGCTCAATTTCCTGTGACATTTCGTCATCCATGACAAGGTAGAGACCTTGGAATTTCTGGCTTAAGCGTCTTGTTACTGTTTCTTCAATGGCGTTATTCCAAATACGATCGACTTCATTTTCTAAATCAAAAAAATAGATACTTTCTTCTATAGGCATTTTTTTTCTAGAAGGGCGAGTCAGAAGTTTTTCAATTTTCGGATAGAACTCACGTTTTACTAAGGCTTCGCGTAGATCTTTGGGAAGACGGCCACGGCGTTGAAGGCGGGCGCGATTATAGGCAAAAGTGGCAGTGTCGAAATTGTTAGTGGTTTTCCCTTGTAACGTGACACGCGTTTTTTTGCCATCTTCAATTTTTAAATTTCCGGCGGCGTCTTTTCCGTAGAGACTGGCACAATAGTTATCGATAAGAGCGCGGCATCCAATATTTTCCTCATCTACGCGAAAAACTGCAGGAGAAAAAAAAGTATCTTTTTCGATTTGTTGGCGGCGGATCTCTTCTTGACGGTAATCGATATACGCTTTCGCTGAAAATAACACCGCTCCGACAGGGAGGATGGCGAGTATATATTTCAGCGCGTGCAAAGCGCGTTTTGAAAAGATCATCAAAGAAGTCTACAGACAGTTTCAGAGTCCGAGAAGTCCTGATACGTAGAGTCCACCTGCGTTGATTGCTGAAGCGATTTACTGACGCAAAAGCTCCGCTACCTGAGGTGCAAAGTAGGTTAAAATGGCATCGGAACCAGCGCGACGGAATGAAGTCATAACTTCAAGAATCGCACGATTTTCATCCAAAGCTCCAGCGGCCGCGGCCGCTTTAATCATGGCATATTCTCCGCTGACATTATAAGCCGCGACGGGAACATCAGAAATACGCTTTAAGCGAGCGATGACATCAAGATAAGGTAACCCAGGTTTTACCATGATCATGTCCGCACCTTCAGATAAATCTAACTTGGCTTCGCGCACGGCCTCTTTGATATTGCGAGGGTCCATTTGGTAAGTTTTTTTATCGCCGAACTTAGGAGCCGACTGAAGAGCATCCCGAAAAGGTCCATAAAAGGAAGATGCGTATTTAGCCGTGTAGGCTAAAATGTTTGTTTCTGTGTAACCTGTTTGATCGAGTTTTTTTCGAATCGCACCAATGCGCCCATCCATCATGTCGGATGGAGCGACCCAGTCCGTTCCCCATTCCGCCTGTTTCAAAGACATCTCGGCAAGAATCTCAACAGACTCGTCATTGAGAATGCGGCCGTTTTCAACGATGCCATCATGTCCATCAGAAGAAAAAGGATCTAAAGCCACATCGGTGATAAGGCAAATATCTGCGTGGTCATCTTTCAGACGCTTAATTGTATTCGGTAGCAAACCATTATCATTTAGGGCTTCTGTACCGCGGGAGTTTTTTTTGTCTTCTGAAATTTGCGGAAAAAGAGCAAAATGAGTAAGTCCAAGCTTCTTCCACTGAGCTACTTTTTTAGATAGTAAATCGGGGCTCCAGCGCGACTGACCTGCTAATGTTTTAATCGGTGATTCTACATTGCTGCCTTCGCAGACAAAAACCGGATAAATAAGGTGTTGTGGAAGAAGGTGTGTTTCCGCTGTAAGGTCGCGAATTTGTTGGTTTTTTCTGTTTCGTCTTGGTCTTTGAGTCAGTTTCATAAAGAACTCCACTTTTAAAGTTATTTTTTCAATTTCATGACAAAGATGTGACACTTTAA
This sequence comes from Pseudobdellovibrio exovorus JSS, assembly GCF_000348725.1. Classification (NCBI taxonomy): domain Bacteria; kingdom Pseudomonadati; phylum Bdellovibrionota; class Bdellovibrionia; order Bdellovibrionales; family Pseudobdellovibrionaceae; genus Pseudobdellovibrio; species Pseudobdellovibrio exovorus. Next base: position 1,700,432 of record NC_020813.1, on the reverse strand, counting down.
TGAAAGCTACATGATAATGTCGATCCTATGTCTGATCTTGTTATAGTACATCGTTCTCATAAAATGTCTCGTCCGGCTGCTTATAGCTTTCAGGGCGTGGATGTTTCACAAGATCCATCTTTTTTAATGTGGGAAACTTGTCGACGTCAAATTTTCTTTTCAGAAGAAATCTATGGTCGTGATTTTTCTTTGTCGGAAACAGATGAGCTTTATCAGGGTTTAGATGCCGAAGAGTTTTTAATTGAAGTTCTTTGCGGTTTAAAAAGTCCGTTGGTTGGCGAAACAGAAGTCTTTGGTCAGTTTAAAAACTGGTGGCAAAACCTTGAGGACCAAGATTTTAAAAATAAATTTTCTCCGCGCATTCAACATATTTACTCTGTTGTAAAAAAAGTCAGAGACGAAGCTCTATGCGGAATGGGATCTCAAAGCTACGGATCGCTTTTAAGAAAAAAACTAACTGATCGTGCGTTGGCTAAAGTTCAAACAGAGCCTGTGGTTATTGATTTTATCGGAGCAGGGCAGTTAGTTGAAGAGATGATCCCTTGGATTCAAAAAAAATACTCTTACCGCATTTGGTGTCGTGACGTTGAAAAGGTAAAACAGAAATCTTTTGGTGCACAGGCTCTTGAAGTGCTTCCGATGGATTCTGCTACACCACTTTCATCAGTGGTGGTAGTGGCAGCACCATTAACCCACAGCTCATTGCAAAAGTGGATGGGCGCACAGCCAACGAATGCCCAGCTTGCAGTTTATGATTTCCGCCATGACTCAATGGCTTTTATCCCTTCGGTACAGATTGCACATTATTCTCATTTAGATCATTTCGCCACGGAAGTCGAAAGCCAACGTCAGGAAATTCAAAACCACATCAGTCGAGCCTACACTCGAATTGAGAACTGGAAGGCTGAAGAAAACGCGCGAGCACAGATTCGTCCTTTTGGTTGGGATGATCTGTAGTTCTTATGAAAACAAAACTTAGAATATCGGCTCGACAAAGCGAATTGGCACGCTACCAAGCGTATCAAGTCGGCGAAGCTCTGCAAAAGGCAAACCCTCAATTAGAAGTAGAGTACCTGTTTCGCGAATCCCTCGGAGATAAAAACTTACAGAACCCACTTTGGAAGATGCCAGAAAAAGGAGTTTTCACTGAGGACTTCTATTTAGACTTGGTTGAAGAAAAAACTGAAATGGTAGTTCACTCGTGGAAGGATTTACCGACACAGGAAAAACCTGATACCTACATTGCGGCCACTTTGCCACGGGCTGATCAACGGGATTTTTTATTATTCAAAAAATCATCGCGCCAGAAAAAAAATCTAAAATTTTTCTCGTCGTCCCCAAGACGTATTCATAATCTGAAAGATTTTTTTTCGTGGGCGTTGCCATCTAACGTAGAAAAATTAGAGTTTGAAAGTGTACGTGGGAACATTCCGACACGTGTTCGTAAATGGTTAGCAGATGACAGTATAGACGGACTGGTTTTGGCGAAAGCGGCCTTAGATCGTCTTTTGGATGGAGACAAGTTCCCTGAAACACGCGATTTTTTGCGCGAAACCCTCAATACGTCTGATTGGATGGTTCTGCCTTTAAGTTACGATCCAAATGCTGCCGCACAAGGGGCATTAGCCGTCGAAATTAAACAGGGGCGTTCGGATGTGGCTGATCTTCTTAAGACGATCAATTGCGAAGCCACTTTTTCCGCTGTCGAAAAAGAACGTCAAATTCTTCAAGCTTTTGGTGGTGGATGTCACTTGGCTTTAGGTATGAGCTATCTGAAGCGCTCGTATGGCGATGTGAAAATTGTCCGAGGCTTAACTCCTGATGGGCAAAGTATCTTTGAAAAAGTTTTAGTTACTGACAAAGCATTGCCTGCGAATGTTCAACGAACACGTTTAGAATTTCAAGCTGAGCGAAAAGAACGTCCTACACCCGATGTGCAACATTTGGATGCGCTCTATGTCGCGAAAGCGGATGCGTGGACCTTAAATCATGAATTTAAAGGTATTGTCTGGACCGCTGGTTGCGAGACGTGGAAAAAGTTGGCCGCTCGTGGCGTATGGGTTCATGGTAGCAGTGAGTCCTTAGGGGAAGTGGAAGATTTACGAATTGAACATTTCTTTGTTGAACCTCTGAAGTGGGGACGCTTAAGTCATTCCCTTTCACAGGCGGGTTATGGCGATAAGCAGACAATTGCAGCTTATGATCTGTCGCTAAGTCTGATTTCGCAGAACATCAAGACTGAAAACACAGCATTTATCTGGACGAGTCCGCAAGAGTTTGATTTAGCTGTATCTCAGGTTCCCGATATTCAGAAAGCCTTTCATATCTGCGGTCCGGGGCGAACTTATGAAGTTCTACGCCAGCGCTTGGGGTCAGATGAAAGACTGTTTGTCGAATTATTGAATTAAAAATCTACTGGAGAAAAAAGTGAATTCAAAAGAGTACTTCGAACGATCTAAAAAAGTGGCCCCAGGGGGAGTGCATTCACCTGTACGTAGTTTTGCAGGAATGGGACGTGAACCTGTTTTCTTTAAATCTGCTCAAGGGCCTTATTTGTGGAGCGTTGAAGGCAAGAAGTACATCGACTTCTGTCAAAGCTTTGGTCCACTTGTTTTAGGTCATCGTGATGCAGAAGTGGAAGCCGAAGTGCGCGAGATGATCGGCACCGCGTGGAGCTTCGGAGCCTGTGAACCTTACAGCTTGGAATTAGCTGAGTGGATCACTTCACGTATTCCTTGGGTTGAAAAACTGCGTTTTGTGTCTTCGGGCACAGAGGCGGTTATGAGCGCTCTACGCGTGGCGCGTGCGGTTACGGGTAAAGAAAAAATATTAAAATTCGAAGGTTGTTATCATGGTCATGCGGATTCCTTACTGGTTAAAGCAGGAAGTGGTCTTGCCGGCATAGCCGCGTCTTCAAGTGCTGGAATTTCGGCCCGTATGGCTGAAAGCACAGTCGTGTGCCCTCTAGACGATGAAACGCTTTTGGAAGAGGTATTTACTCTTCATGGTAAAGATTTAGCTGCAGTGATTATTGAACCGTTGCCAGCTAATTACGGATTATTAATTCAAAGAAAAGAATTTTTGCAAAAAGTGGCGGATTTAGCCAAACAACACCAAGTCCTTTTAATTTTCGATGAAGTGATTTCGGGCTTCCGTATGGCTTTAGGTGGTATGGCACAGATCCTAGGGATTCAGCCAGATCTTGTGACCTATGGAAAAGTTATCGGTGGGGGATTCCCTGTTGGATGTTACGGTGGAAAAAAAGAATACATGGATTTAGTTGCTCCCAATGGGCCTGTGTATCAAGCCGGAACTTTAAGTGCCAACCCTGTGGGAATGAGAGCTGGTCTTAGAACATTACAAAAAATGGAACGCGAACAGGGTTGGACTCAGCTAGATAAAAAAGGTGAGTTTTTTGAAAAGCAGTTAACAGATGCCATGGCAGAAAAAAACTTACAGTTTATTCGTCAGGGAAGCTTGTTCTGGTTCCATCAAAAAACAGAGACTCCACTACGCCGTGTAGACCAGATTCCCGCAACTCAAAAAGAAAGCTTTAACAAAGTCTTCTTGCAGGGATTAGAGCGTGGAGTTTATTTGGCTCCTAATGCTTACGAAGTTGGATTTTTATCTTTGGCACATACAGATGAAATTTTAACTGAAGCGGCGACAATTCTTACTGATGTAATTAAAGGATTATAGTCATGATAGAGAAAGCTGTACGAATCGAAAGATGGAAACTCGGGCTTTCTTTATTTTGGTTTATTTTTACATTCTCTTTAGTTGTTTGGTGGTGGATGTTTTCACTGGAACAACTCGAACTGATGACCAGTGTTTTGAATCAGCATAAATTTGAAAGCCTACAAAGAATGTTAATATGGGAAGGTGCTGTTTTGGTTTCAGCAGTTTTCTGTGGTGGCTTCATGCTAGTGATGTTCACGTATAAAGAAAAAAGCCGTAATCAAAAACTACGTAATTTCTTTTCAAATTTTGCACATGATTTAAAAACCTCATTAACAAGACTAAGACTTCGTACTGAAGTGATGGCTGAAAAAGCGGAAAGCCCCGAGTTTCAAAAGCTTTTAGAGGAAGTCAGTCGTTTAGACTTACAATTAGAAAATTCGCTATGGGTAGCGCGTGAGGGATCACAAAAACTATTAACCCAAGAAATCAAGTTGAGTTCAGTGATTGGCTTTTTGCGCGTGGAATGGCCTGATTTAGAAATTAAACTACATCAAGATGCTGTTGTGGTTGCGGATGGACAGGCGCTAAAGAGTATTTTTAGAAATCTATTCCAAAATGCGTGGTTACATGGCAAAGCGAATCGTGTCGATATCAGCCCACGTTTAGATAAAAATAATTGGCACATTGAAATTTCAGACAATGGACAGGGCTACAAAGGCGATCATCGTCAGTTAGGCTCACGTCTTCTTAAGGCTCGTAGCGAACAGGGCAATGGACTTGGTCTTTATTTAACAAAAGATCTGATAGAGCGAATGCGCGGTCAAATTTTGTTTAGAAAAAGTGATCAGGGCTTTAAGGTTGACGTCGTGTTGCCAGCATCTTCTTCACAGCAGGGGAAGAAAAATGCGTAAGAAAATCCTTTTAGTCGAAGATGAACTAACACTAGGTGATATCTTAAAAGAGCGCCTGCAAATTGAGTATGATGTGGACTGGGTTAAAACACAGTCTTCTGCTTTTGAGGCTTTGAAAAAAAACACATACGACCTATTGATTTTAGATGTGGGCTTACCAGATGGTAATGGTTTTAACATTGCTGAAAATTTGAAGAATATTTCATCAGGAAACCCACATTTTATATTTTTAACGGCACAGGGTGACCCAGAAACTCGTCTGCGAGGTTACGAAGCGGGAGCCGAAGAGTTTATTCCGAAGCCATTTCATTTAAAAGAAGTCATGATTCGTGTGAAACATGTGCTGGATGCTCACGTGAGCACAGCACAAAAAATTGATTTAGAGCATTGTTCCATTGATTTGCAGGGATATTCGGTACACTTGAAAAACGGCCATATCGAGTATCCACCAGTGAAAGATATGATGATTTTGAAACTTTTGGTTGAACAGGCCCCGCGAGTCGTCAGTCGTGATGAAATCATCAATAAAGTATGGGGACAGGATAAAGATTTAAGTCCACGCACAATAGACAATGCCATAGCCAGATTACGCAATACGATTTCAGATGCGGATGAAAAGTTAATTCGCTCTGTACGAGGGGTCGGCTATCAGTGGGTTATTGCTGGGACATAACCTGTGTATAAAGCATTGAAGTGAGTTTTTTAATAGAGGAGACAGCAACATGAGTCAGTTATTTCTAGATACATTAGCAGGTAAGACTGTAAAGACTCCACCAGTTTGGATGATGAGACAGGCTGGACGTTATCACCAACACTACCAAGCGTTGAAAGCCAAACATACGTTCATGGAGCTTTGTATGGTTCCGGAATTAGCAGCAGAAGTGGCAATGGGACCTATTCAAGATTTTGATTTTGATGCGGCGATTTTATTCAGTGACTTATTATTTCCATTAAAAGCATTTGGGCAAGGTTTAGATTATACGGATCAAGGACCTCAATTAGGTTTTCATTTAACGATCGAAAATATTTCGAAGCTTAAACCTTGGAAAGAAGCATTGCCAGAAATGGAATTTCAAAAGAAAGCGATGTCACTGACACGTGAAAGATTAGACAAAAATAAAGGCCTAATTGGCTTTGTTGGCGGCCCATGGACTCTGTTTGTTTATGCAGTTGAGGGAACCCATGCTGGTTCATTAATTAAAGCGAAAACGGCGATCCCCAATTTATGGTCCAAGTTTACTGAGATGATGACGCCATTTTTGATTGAAAATATACGTCTGCAATTTGAAGGTGGTGCCGATGTGGTGATGTTGTTTGATACGGCAGCCGGAGAGTTATCACCTCGTCTGTACAATGAGATCATTGTTCCTGAACTAGCTAAATTAGCACAGGCTTTCCCTCAGCGTTTGGGATATTACTCTAAGGGAACTACAGCAGACCATTTTACTTCGGAAGCCTTTCAAAAAATTCCATTTGCGGGAAGAGGCTTTGATCACCGATGGAATTTACCACAAATCTTAAAAAATAATCGTTCTGGATTTGTACAAGGGAATTTTGACCAATCTTTACTTCACTTAGAAACTTCTGAATTTAAAAAAGAATTAGATAGTTACTTGCGTACTTATCAAGATCTAACAGTGGAAGAGCGTAAGGGATGGGTATGCGGGCTAGGTCATGGAGTTTTGCCTAAAACACCAGAAGCTAATGTTAGACTATTTGTAGACACAGTAAGGAAGACGTTATCGTGAATCATCTGTTTGCTAAATACGATATACCAGCTCCAAGATACACCTCGTATCCGACAGTTCCCTATTGGGAAGAAGCACCCAGTACAGATTTGTGGATTGAGCATTTGAAACAGACGCTTTCGGATTCGCAGAGTTCATGGGCGATGTACATGCATGTTCCGTATTGCGAGTCTCTTTGTACATTTTGTGGGTGTAATACAATCATTACAAAAGATCATCGTCGCGAAGAACCCTATGCTGAGTTGATCTTAAAAGAGTGGCAAACCTATTTGTCTCAGGTGCCAGCATTAGGTCAAAAGGCACTTAAGCATTTGCACATTGGTGGTGGAACTCCGACATTTTTGTCTCCTGAGAACTTAGTGAAATTACTTAAACCTATACTCAGTCAAGTTAAGTTAGCTGATAATTTTGAAGGCTCTATTGAGGTGGACCCTCGTCGTACAACGACAGAGCAGCTTATCGTTTTAAAAGAGTTGGGGTTTGATCGAGTCAGCCTTGGTGTGCAAGATTTCAATCCAGAAGTGCAAAGATTAGTAAACCGCATTCAACCTTACGAGATCACAGAAAAAATCACATCAGAAGCTCGTCGCCTAGGATATCGTTCTGTAAATTTTGATCTTATCTACGGATTAGCCAAGCAGACACCTGAAACGATGCTTGATACAGTTCAGAAAACGGTACAGTTACGCCCAGATAGAATTGCTTTATATAGTTTTGCTTTAGTTCCTTGGATTAAACCCGCTCAAAGACTATTTAAAGATGAAGACTTACCAACGGGTAAAGCTAAACGTGATCTTTATGAGTTAGCTCGTCGCGAGCTGATAGCAGCAGGTTATGTTGAAGTGGGTATGGATCACTTTGCATTACCGACAGATTCATTAAGTCAGGCCTTGTTACAGAAAAAACTGCACCGCAATTTTATGGGGTATACAGATCAGAAAACGGATCTTTTACTTGGCCTCGGCGTCAGCAGTATTAGTGAAACGCCTTATAGCTTCCATCAAAATGAAAAAGTTTTTGCTACTTACCAACAAAGAGTGGAGCAGCAGGACATTCCAACCCATCGTGGGCATATTCTGAGTGAAGAGGATCGCTCTAGGCGTGTTCAAATTTTGCAATTCATGACTAATGGAACTGTTGAATTGGACCAAGAGCAAAAACAGGCGGCTGAGGATTTTCTAAAAGAAATGATCTTAGATGATTTAGTGCAAATCAATGGATTGCAATTGCAAATGACTGAAAAAGGGAAACCATTCCTTAGAAATGCATGTTTGTTCTTTGATGAAAGATTGAAACGTCAAAAACCACAAACACAGGTGTTTTCTAAATCTTTATGAGCGAAACAAAAGCGCCCCCATCAGTTGCTATTATCGGTTCTGGTTTTTCTGGAATGACTTTAGCGTGGGCGCTCTCGAAGCAAGGGATTTCTTGCGAGATTTTCGAGTCCTCTTCACGCAGTGGGGGCTTGATTTTTACCGATCGAAAAGAGGCCATTTTGGCAGAGAGTGCTGCGAATGCTCTTTTGTCAAACCAGCATGTGGAAACCCTGTTTCAAGATTTAGGTTTAAAACCTCTTGTGGCTGGGTTCCGTTCAAATAAGCGCTGGATTTTCCGTAACAAACCACAACGATTGCCGCTAACACTTTTAGAAATAGTCCAAAGTGCTAGTCGTCTATTAAAAGCTAAGTTGACCAATAAGCTTCATCCATTTGCTGATGAAACTGTGGCTGATTGGGGGATACGCTGTTTTGGTCATAGTTTTACCCAGAACCTTTTAACTCCTGCTTTGCAAGGTATTTACGGAGTGGGAGCTGCGCACTTATCCGCTGATTTAGTTATTGGTGGAGTTTTAAAACCACAAATTAAAATTCCTAAAGGCCAATTGCGCGGCAGTATTTCTTCCGAGAATGGTCTTTATACAGTAATCGAGTCTTTAGAAAAATATTTGAAATTGCAGAGAGTAGTTTTTCACTATCAGCAGCAGGTTGAAATTTCAGATTTACAGAAGAAGTTTGCAGCGGTAGTGGTGGCGACGTCGTATCTAAATTCGTCACAGCTCTTAAAGTCAGTAGCACCACAGTTGTCAGAGTCTTTAGCGCAAGTTCCAGCGGTGGGTTTAGATGTCGTGGTGATGGGCTTTAAAAAAGAAAAACCCCTACAGGGTTTTGGCTGTCTTTTTCCTCGAGAGCAGGGGTTTAATTCCCTCGGGGTATTATTTAACACAGATATTTTTGCGGGGCGGGGTTCTTTACAAAGTGAAAGCTGGATTGTGCCTCATCAGGCATCGCCAGCACTGACCGAGGATGAATTAGTTCAGCATGTTCTTTCAGATCGTAAGCAAATGCTTCAATACCACGATGAACCTGAATTTAAAAAGGTAACACGATGGCCGAAGGCTTTACCACTGTATGGGTTTGAGCTGAAGAAGGTGCTAAATAGTGATCTTTTAAAAAACCGTATGCGTGTATCAGAGGCGAAGTCTCCGGTTTATCTTACTGGAAATTATTTAGGGGCTATTGGCTTAGGAAAAATTTTAGGTCGTAATCTAAAATTAGCTGATGTGATTCGGGAAGAGATTGCAGAATGAAGAAGTATTTAATCTTAAATCAACTGGGGACTCCCGATGAACCAACAGCAGAAGCCGTTGGTGAATATCTTAAAGAGTTTCTGATGGACCCCAACGTGATTACATTACCTCGTCCATTTCGAGATCTCTTAGTGAAGGGCCTGATTGTACCCCGTAGAAAAAGTGCTTCAGCAGCGAAGTATCAGAAAATTTGGATGGACAGCGGGTCGCCCTTAGCCGTGTATACAGAGCGCCTACAAAAAAAACTTCAGCAAGCATTGCCTTCTGACTGGGAGGTTCTTGTCGGGATGAGGTACGGAAGTCCTTCGTTAGCTGATGCTTTTTCGCAGGTGCCTCAAGATGCAGAAAGAATCGTCTATTTGCCTTTATATCCACACCATGCTCGGGCCACTGTGGGAAGTGCCATTGACAGGATGTCAGAGGTGGCTTCGCATTTAAAGGTTCAAGTTCTTCCACCTTTCTATCAACGTGAATGGTATATTGAGGCCTTGTCCCACCAGATTGGTTCCTCTTTGACTTCACAAGATCATCTGTTGCTTTCTTATCACGGGTTACCGAAGTCTCAGGATATGGATAAAGGGATATCTTACCAACAACAGTGTTATCAGACATCAGCAGATGTTCGCCGGAAATTAGGCCTATCTGAATCACAGGTTTCGACAGCTTTTCAAAGCCGCTTAGGACCTAAAAAGTGGTTAGAGCCATCCACGGAAGAGATGATGCTCAGATTGGTAGGGTCAGGCATCCGTCATTTAAAAGTGGCCTGTCCTTCCTTTGTTGCAGACTGTTTAGAAACCCTTGAAGAAATCGGCCTTGAGCTACGTAAAGAATTTTTAGCCCATGGGGGTGAGTCATTTGAACTTATTCCCTGCCTGAATGATTCGGATATGTTGGTGCAAGGATTACGACAAGAGCTTCAAAATTAGTAATTACTAATTACGGAGATGGCTTTGCTTCGGAACGAATTGTACAATCTTTATCTGGTGTGCAGTCCTCAGCTTTAGAGTCTGATTTTTTAGCAGCGGGTTTAGTTATTCCCCAAGCCAGTCCCACTCTTAAATAACTCAGATCTTCGTAGTCTTTTAGGCGAAGAGTTTCGTTGTAGTCGCTATCCATAAAGCGATAACGTCCACGGAACATACTTCCTAAAATAATATTAAGCTTCATGTTGTGTGGAAGATAGAAGCGTGAAGCAATACCTACTGCTGTATGTTCTTGATCAAGATAGCGACCTTGTGGAGCCAATGGATGATCGTCAGGAATGTAGTTTAAAGAGGTGTCGCGTCCTAGAAAAGTACCGAACTCGGCGTATTCATTTAAAAAGTAAGTAATGGCTATGAACGGGAAACCAAAAGCAAAGCGCCATTTACGATCATCGCTGGCATAGCTGTAGCTTCCTGTGGGAAAGATATGACGGCGTTTTGATTTGTCTAAGACAACAAAACCCAAAGACCACGTGGCATCATCAGCCTCTGAACGACGACTGTAGGCTACAAAGATATTATTAAAGTACGAGTCGTTACGTAGTCGTGGCTCATGCTCTAAGGCGGCGAAAGTCATAGGTAGGCCAAAGGACATACTGGCTCCCTCTGCTAGAGGAGCAACCAACATAGGTGAGTAGCGGTACTGCGAAAATCTAATTTGATCTAATGGCAAATTACGAACTTCGTTGAGCTCCCACTGGTGACCAGAAAACGAATTGATCCACAGGATGTTGCCAAATTTAACTGGTGGGATAAGGCCAAAACCAAAATCGAGCCCACGCACATCGCTGTCTCCAACCACAATGTTGTCGATATACAGGGGATCGCGGCGCATTTGTGCAGAGGCCACATGAGTTGTAGCAATCCATATTACAAAAGACGCCAGTAATAAGTTTAAACTCATGTTAGGGAAGGCTGTAGTTTTTGGTAAATCAAATCAGGAGTCAGTACTTTTAGGCACTGGTTATCACTGCATGGTGTTTTACGATGATTATAAGCACTCACACACGGAGAGCATGCAAAGCCAGCGTATAGAGGCGTCGTATTACCTAAAGAGCCATAAAGTGCAGGGGTCTCTGGCCCAAAAAACACAAACGATTTAATAGGTGTCACACTTGAAAAGTGTCCAGGCCCTGAGTCATTGGTGATCAGTACTCGGGATAAGGTGTAAAGAGCGGTGAGTTCATTGAATGCCACTTTGCCTGCAAAATTATGGCAGCGCTTACTTTGAACAGCATCTTCTATGGTTTGAATTTCAGGACGTTCTTGCGGCGATCCTGTCATCAAAACGATATAGTCAGGATGTTGAGCTAATACAAGGCGAATCAATTCAGTGTAGTTATTTAAAGGCCACTTACGCTGTGGTAAAAACTCACTGGCATTTGGGTTCACTAGTAAGATTTTTTGCTCAGGAGTGTATTCAGGATAAAGTTCGCGAATAGCTTTCTGAACTCGTTCTATCTTGTCCTGAGGCACAGGCACTTGGCGAATTTTAATTTCGTCGTCACTAATGGCTGTTTTTAAATAGGGAACTTGTGGTTCTTGCGTAAAGGAAGCATCCACCAAAGCGACAAAGTTTTTAGCGATGTGAATATGCGGATTATAACTGACTTTGCGATTAAGGAAGTCTCCGCGGTAAAGTCCTTCACCATGATAATTATGAAAACCAGTTTTAATTGGGCTACGAGTTAAGAACGACAGTAAAGCTGTAGCTCTTGAAAAAAGCTCAAGGTCAATAGTGACATCGATCTTATTTTTTTCACACCAAAAGAAAAGACGGATAGAGTCGGCAATAATACGAAACAAAGAAGAGTCTTCAATAGTGAAGATATTCTTTTCATCGACAGATTTTAGAAAGTCTAAGCTAGCTTTATTGCGCTTGAAAATAACGAAAAAGATTTCAGCCTGATACTTGTTCTTTGCCCGTTGCATACACGGGTCAGCTAAAATAGCACTGCCCATTTCTGAAAGTTCAATAAAAAGTACTTTTTTTGGAACAGGGGAACTTAATTTTCTAATAGGAAAAAGAAATTTAAACAGGGTGATCAAAAAGGTCAGAGGGATTCCGACCCCATAATCGATCTTTCGCATCGTTTCGATCTTCATGGTGAACCTTGCCGTCGTTAATGTAAATTCAATCTATTTATAACCTAAGAAGTTTGCACAATGATAGTACAAAAACTCATTAACGGGTACATTTTTCAGAACGGATGTCTTCTGACCAACTAGAGTCAACTCACTGCAATTTAAATGGGATGTGTGCTCGTCTTTTTTGCGAGATTCAATGACTACAATTAAGTCATAATTAAGTGGTGCTTCGGGCATCCAAATATCAAATTGGTCTTGTCGGCTATCAATAACAAAAACAGGTGTATCGGTTTTGTTGTAATACATGGCGCGACTTCCCAGTGTCCAATTCATGACGGCGAGGCCTTTTTTCTCTGCAGAGATTTCATTTAGTTTTTCAGAGGCACCACTCATAATTTCTTCCCAGCCATAGATGCCTTCGTAAGCACCAGCCATCCATTTAGCAGGAAGAAGTTTAAATCCAAGCTCGAACAATAAAGCTAAAGTTAGCACAGCCGAAAAAGAAGCTCCTAGAATATTCAGCTTTTTCCAGCGGTCATTTTGTGCGATCAAACTGTAGGCCACAGGGATCATTAAAATAAAGTAGATGAGCATCCAGTGAGGTAAAAGGACTTCTGCCAAAGAAACATAAATAAAGAACCCCAAGAAAACTGATGCAAAAATCAAACTTGTTTGCAGCTGCGGATATTGTTTGAATTTTCTTAATAAAATGACGTGAAGGATTAAGGCTGCCCAAAATGGTCCAATACCCCAGCTGACCATTTGAACAGCTACTGAGCTAGCGAAGTTGGAAAGCATTTGAGTATCTATTTTTAAAACATGATCTGCTTGATACTGGAAGCTGGCAAAATCATTTTGGATATTCCAATAAAGAATAGGAGCAATTAGAACAAATGAAATCAGAACTCCAATCCAGAGGCGATAATTCAGTAGTTCTTTGAGTTTTTTGTTGTAAGCAAAAGTCAAAACTAAAGCCAAGATATATACAACCGAGGTGTATTTTGCTAATCCGGCAAGCCCTAACCACAACCCCAGTAAACACCAATTCTTAAGGTTGGTCGCACGTAAAATATTCTCTGTGCTTGTAATGATTAAAAAGGTTAGCGGCATTAAAAGAGTATCTGGCAGTAAAGCAATCGACATGGCGTTAAACATCGGTGTGAGGTTGAGAGCCAATACAGATAAAGCAGCTAAGTGACGTGGAATGTTTTTAGATAAAAGATAATCCAATGCCAGTTTGGAGGTCAGAATAGCAATCAGAATGGCAGCTAGGCGAACCTGCACCAGTGGATTAATTGGTAACAACTGAAATAAGGCCTGCGTCCATCCTACGAGTGGGGGATGGTCGAAGTAGCTCCAATCTAAATATTGTCCGTAAAGTGCATAGTGGGCTTCGTCAACACCAAGACCAAACTGACTGGCAACGCGTAATCTCAGCAGAGTGATAAGGAATAGGCCAAGCCAAAAGAACCAGTTTTGTTTCAGTGCAGAAGAAAAGCTCATTTCTTAAGAAGACCTACTGCTGTTTCAGTAAGTAGTCTGCGATTCCTGTGTAAAAGCGTTTTTGTTCTTTTTGAATGTAGCTAGGGTTACGAATACCTAACAGTAAGAAGGCATGGCTATCGAGGACTTGTTCCCAGTGATCTAATGAAAGAGGGTAGTTGGGGTGACGTAGTTGCACCGCTGATTTCCCTTGAGTTGTCATAATATGGCCAAGCCCCATAGATGAGCTATAGCTGACGATTCCGTCAGAATCACCATTTGTAAAATGACTGCTAATGCGCATAGGTGCTGAGATATAGCGTGCATTCCAAATATCAAGGGACTTCTTTTGGAAGCCTCCGAAAGCTAGAATTTTGGTCTCGGGTTGGATGCGAACAGAGCTAATGAACGCTTTAACTCCTTGAGGAGTGAGTTGTTTTAAGCTGTCGAGGTGAGCCAGCTCAGTTAAAGCTCTGAAGAGCGTCGAGTCTTCAAGCCATTTAGTAACAAAATCGACGCCTTGAAATGGTGTCGAGATAGTCACGATGTTTTTAATAGTGAACTGCTGTCTATTAGCTACATATAACGAGTAAAAACCGCCAGCACTGTGGCTTACTAAATTGAAAGAGACTCGTTTGTTTTCAGCTTTTTCAACTTGAGCTAAGAATTTTTCCAGTCGTGAACCATTATCTTCAATAGTCCCAACGGGATTAAAGCCAGTTGGAATGTAAACCTTAAAACCCTTATTTTTAAACGAACTGATAATTTCGTTAGAAAAGTACTCAGGAGCTAAAGAGTTGAAAAAACCAGGCACGAGGACAACTACATCTTGAGCTTTAGCTGCTAGAGCCGTGCAAAGGAACCCTAAAATAAATACAAACTTAAGAAAGAAAGACTTCATATCCCCTCCATAGTAGCTTTTATCCAAGCTCTATATATCCACAGCGCCTCACCTAGCACTGTCCATCACTAGTTTGAATACTCTAGATAGAGACGACAGGCCTTGCAACAAAGGAAGTCGCTAAAATTTAAATTTTTTACACGTTAAACAATTAAAACTGGTTTGACATATTGCGACATGAGGTCAAATAGAGTATAAAGGGTCTTCTTTTCAAAACGGGGGAGATTATATGTCCACGACTGATATTACGGCAGCGATCAATAAAAATGTAGACGAAAAAGAGTTTAAAAAAATCGAGCGTGAAATTGACACGGATAATGACGATTTAGACTCTGATGATGAATCAAGTGAGTCTTTAAGAGCACGTGAAGAGGCTGAAGCCGCTTTAGAGCTGGAAAAGTTAGCTCAAGCTGGTGGGTTCAATTTCGATGAAGAAAACGATTTTGATTTTGATGCTGTAGATAATATTTTAGATTTGAATGAGGCTTCATTTCCTCAATTTACATTAGCTAAAAACAAAGCTCGCTTTTTACGTATGGTTTCTTGGTATCGTCAAAAAGAAGAGTGGATTGAAGTAGCTCCAGTAAGTGGAGTAACGAAATTATTCAAACAACAATCTAAAGAGCTAGAAGGTATCCGCGCTAGCAAAATGGATTACGAGATGGAGCTTGAAACAGGTACTTTGACTCCGTCTCAAAGATCTTATCGTCGTGATGAGTTGAAAATGTGTAAGGTTCAAGAAAAAATGGCCGTACACTTAATTTCAAAACTACAAGTTAAGATTAAATCTGGCAGAAGATAGTTTTTAGTAAAACAACATAGACTTGCTTATTGAAATGAGCGCATAATTTTTTATGCGCTCATTTTTTTTGTTCTTCATCTTATTTCTTACAGCAAATCTTCATGCGGAAGAGCTGCCGACATTTAAAGAAAAAAATATTGATCGAGTATGGGGTCGACTGACAGATCAGACCTCATTGAGTGTATTGGTTATGGGGACCTTCGCGTCTGTAGCCACAGAACCACAAGATAATCGCTATCGTGAAGAGTGGAAGCAACATCAGAAGATGCCACGTTCTGTGTCAGCTCTTGGAGATTTAGTTTTAGGAAGTGGTGCCGCTGGTGCTACGATTATCGGTCTACAGTATTTCTTTGATGATAACTCTGAAAATTGGCAAAGCCATGTGCGCGCCCTTGCATGGCAAACGACAACAACGACACTGATGAAGTACTCATTTGGTCGACCACGGCCAGGGAATAAAAATCGCTATGAGTCTTTTCCCTCTGGGCATACGGCGACAGCTTTCGCTACGGCGACCAGTGTCTCTTATGCTTATGGGTGGAAGGCAGCCGTTATAGCTTATCCTTTAGCGGTGGGAGTGGGGTTATCCCGCATGGCGGATGATATGCATTGGGCTAGCGATGTGGTAGCAGGGGCCTTTATTGGTTTTCTAATGGGACGCGCGGCCTACGAACCGAGCGAAGCTACCATAAGCAGTAGTCGTAGTTACGGAAGGCTGACTCCCGTCCTAAGTCAAGGGTATCAGGGCTTAAACTACGTATATTCGTTTTAGACGTATCAATATAAGACGTATCAACAAAATTCTATAAAAATAAATTATTTTGCAAACTGGCCCTCATCTTTTCTGGTTATCAAACCGATACATTCATTGTGAGTCACTTGATTCATTTTAAATATTGAGGAGGAGGCCATATGGCTCGTTCGTTTGTCTACATCGTAAGTGAAAACCCTGAGGTTGCAGAAAAAGTGAAAAAATCATGTGAAGGTCAGGATGTGAGTTTTTATACTTACTCGGGCCAGCAGTGGAGAGAGGGATTAGATAACCCATTTTTCCGTTCGCAATTAGTTAATGGCGTACCATCATTATCTACTGGTACAAATCCTGTGACGGTAGAAACTGCCGGCAGTAACGTTGTGGCTTTCCCAACTCCTCAAACAGAGACGGTTAAAGTACAAAAAATGGAAGATATCGAGGCTAAGGCTATCGAAGCTGCTATCACGCAGTATAAAGGTAACCTAACTGAAGCTGCAAAAGCTCTAGGTATTGGCCGCGCGACTCTTTACAGAAAAGTTAAACAGTATCACATCGACCCCTCCCAAGCACGTCGACGCAAAGTGGTTGCAGCTTAATCGCTTAGATCATTTAGCAGTTTAAGATGCGGCCCGCTGTTTGTCGGGCCGTTTCTTTTTGTATCAACTGAAGAAATGCGACTCGTATTTTGAATTGAGATAAGGTAGAATGATTGTATGAATCAAAGAAAAAAGATCGGTCTGACATTGTTTATGGTGGTAGCGGGTGCTGTTGCTGTGAACGAATTAGTGATCCAAAACTCTTCTCAAGAACAAAATCGTGGCGTTGCTAATGTTGGTGAACGATTTCAGCCAGAACAAATCAAATGGGAGCAAGAGTTAGCAAAAACAGTGGCTCAAGACCCATCTGGAAAAATTCTTATTGGTAAAAAACCAAACTTACAGGAAAAGCTGCTTTTCGGAGCCCTAGAAGGTAAGTACGAAGCCAGCGTGGTGAATGGTAAGTTGCTTAAAATTGCACTTTTACCAAATCAAACTCCAGTGACTCTAAAAACAGATCAGTTGATCAAACAACATGGTTCTGTATTCAAAGATGCTCAGTCGTATGAAGTTGTAAATTCAGATGCTCAGCACGAAAATATTTTACTCAAAAATAGCCAAGGCCAAGAGATTGGCAAAGTCAGCATCGAGCGTAACGACCAAGGTCGCGTGCTCAATATCGAGATTCAGTAAAAAATAAAAATAATAGTAGTGAAACTGTTTTATCGCCGCATTCATTGTGCCGATAAAACAGTATGGTATTTCCTGATTTTTCTTCTGAACAAGGCACTCCACGTAAAGTTAAATTTGCTCCAGCACATTTGATGGATCGATTTTTTTCATTTGTTATTGATTACTTGGTGTTATCACCTTTTGTGTTATTTTTTCTGTATCTGACATTTCGAAATGGTTTTGATTTTTGGAGATCCCATCCCTTAGCACCGGAAAACTTTCTATTTTTTATTTTGGCATCGTTTGTCTATGTCATCTATTTCAGCGTGCTACAGAGTTTATTCGTGGCGGTGGCCAAGGCGACTCCGGGACAATTCTTTTTGAAAATTCAGTTCGACTTTGGCGAATCAGACAGTTTCATATTCTTTCGGATTCTTTTAAGGCAAATAGGTTTCTGGTTCAGCTTTTTGTTTCTGGCTATACCATTCTTGTCTGTCATGACAAATAGATCTAGAAGAACTTTTTATGATCGCATTGCTGATGTCACTGTGGTGAGTCGTAAAGACAGTGAAGTCCATTTGGGTTTTGAAAAAGAATACCGCTATTGGCAGTCATTCACCGTGACGTTGAGTTTGTTTGTGGGTTTTCTGTTTTCGGCCATGATCTGGCAGAATTACGAAAAAATAGTAGATCGAAACCTAAGTTTCAACGCCTTTAAAGAGCAGTCTTTCTTTTGTGAAGCTATGGCAGATGTTCCTGCTACAGAAAGATTACCTGTAGCGATCGCGATGAATATCGTTAACCAATTGTCAGACGAGTGCCTAGACAGGGAGTCTGATTTTGTCCTTTGGAGGCAGAAAAAAGGTGATACGAGTTTGGCGTATTATGCAAAATCTTTGACGGCCGTCGATGATGCGAAAGAGCTGTTATATAAGAACCAAGCGTGTGTGAACGAGTCTGAAGAGGACTATGATAAACTGTCTTTAGGTTGTCGGGTCGCCAGAGCTTTTCAATATGACGAGACCGAAAAGCTCTACAGTAGCCTTGTAGGAAAGGATATCTTATCTGATGTCTTACGCTATGAAGTGGGGATTCTTTTAGATAAAGATACGGAGTTAGCAGAAAACTTCAAACACGTGGCCCGTCATCAACATATCAAACAGGTGAGGAAGTATCAAATTTCTGAACTGTTATGGCAGATGAGTTCACAGCAACAGCCACGTCGTGTCCCTGCGAGCTTTTCATCTGAAGATAAAGTCGAAGATATTATTAATACAGAAAGTGCAAACCAAAAAATATTAGATCTACTGGAGAGTATGTGATTTTTCCAGGTGATTTTAAAGAGCTTAATTTAAAGAAACCGGAATGGAGCCTTTCATGGGCCGTTTTGATTTTAAATATAACTCTTTATGTTGTGACTGCGATTATTTATGATTCTTGGCCGGCACGAGATACTTTACAGATACTCAATGATGAAAAATTTAAAAACTCTGTTGCCGAGATGTATGTTCAAACCTTAGATCCTGTAGAAGTCAAAAATCTAAAGGGCAGTGCTGCGCAAATTTATTTTTCAGCTCTTAAAGACGAACGTTTTTGGAAGCGAGTAGAAACGTATCCGTTTACAGGAGACCAAGTTCAGATCGCAGAAAATCGCGAAGTTATTTCCGGATTTTATAAAAGCTATTTGAATTCAGTTCAGTATCAATTTGGTTTAAGTTCTTTCGAGTTATCGCCATGGTCTTGGGTGACCTATCAGTTTATTCATGGGTCCTTTATGCATTTGTTAGGTAATATGCTCGTGATCTTTATGTTATTGCGATACCTTGAAAAGCGTGTCAGTGAAACATGGTTGATGACGGTGTATCTATTCTCAGGATTCGCTGGAGGCGTGGCCTTTTTGCTTGTTGATAAAACAGGTGGCATGGCTGTTGTCGGCGCGAGTGCAGCCGCCAGTGGACTTATGAGTTTCTTACTGGCGACTAATGGAAACCGATTGATGCCGTGGGGTTATTTGATTGCTCCGGTCAAAAATGGTTATGGGCAAATTTATTTACCGGTATTTTTTCTGTTTCCCGTTTTTCTAATCTCGGACTTTGTGACTCTTTTGTGGGAACCCACTGGAGTAGCCGCCAACGTGGCCGTTTCAGCACACGTTGGTGGGGCATTGATGGGATTTGCCTTGGGAACCTTTTACTTATTCTTCAGGAGCAAAGCCGCGTCTCATCGTGTTCTCAGTTACAACGATGGGCTCCATGAACTGTCTTAAATAGTCTGGTCCACCTGTTTTTGATCCGATGCCTGACATTTTAAAACCACCAAAGGGATGGCGTTCCACCATAGCACCTGTGATACCGCGGTTGATGTACATGTTACCAACTTCTAATTCTTTTTTTACTTTTTCAATATTAGCAGGTGAACGTGAAAACAACCCGCCTGTTAAAGCATACTCAGTAGAATTCGCAATTTCGATAGCATGATCTAAGTCGCGTGCTTTGACTAAAGCCATGATAGGACCAAAAAATTCATTTTGAGCGACATCGTCATTAGCCTGAACATTTCCTAAAATTGTGATCGGGGCATAGTATCCTCCGACAGGAGATTCGCCTTTGAAAAGGACTGTGTATTTCTGCTCAGCTTGTTGGATAGTATTCATCAAACGCGTGTAAGCCTCTTCGTCTACAACAGGTCCAAGATAAGCATCAGGATTTTCACTAGAGGCAATTTTAATTGAGCGTGCAGCTTCAACAAGGCGTTCAGTGAATTTTTCATAAACTTCATCTAATACAATCACGCGTGAAGCGGCTGAGCATTTTTGTCCTGAAAACCCAAAAGCTGAGTAAAGAACCGCATCAACGGCTTCATCTAGATCGGCATCGTTATCGATGATTAGGGCATTTTTTCCACCCATTTCGATAATGCAGCGTTTGACGTGTTGCTGTCCGGCTTTCACCTCAGCGGCATTTTTCAGGATCATAAGACCTACAGCTTTAGAACCTGTGAATGCAATTGTTGTCGTTAATGGATGTTTAACAAGGTAGTCACCAACTTCTTCACCATATCCAGGTAAAAACTCAACTACAGACGTCGGTAATCCGGCTTCTTTTAGAATATCAAAAAGACCTTGAGCGACTAATGAACTTTGTTCTGCAGGCTTCATCACCACTGTGTTTCCAGTGACAATCGCGGCTGTCACTTGTCCAGCAAGGATCGCCAGTGGGAAGTTCCATGGAGCAATCACGGTGACGACACCACGAGGTTTGTAAATGTATTGGCTGATTTCACCAGGGGCGTGTCCTACGCGTAATGGGTGAGCGAGTTCACGCATGTGGCGTGCGTAGTAACGTAAAAAGTCAATAGCTTCACAGATATCACCATCAGCTTCAGCCCACGGTTTTCCAACTTCTAAAACTTGCGTGGCCATTAACTGATAGCGTTTTTTCAGCATCAGATCTGCAGCTTTATCCAAAATAGCCGCGCGTTCAGTGGCACTGACTTTCTTCCAAGAAGCGTAAGCTTTGTGTGCAGCCTGAATTGCTTTTTCAGCCATAGCGTTATCTGCCATTTGAACTTCAGCAACAGTTTGTGAAATCAAAGATGGATTTTTACGCTGATAGATTTTTTCAGTTGTTAAGGCCTGCCCAGCAACAACAGGTAAAACCTTTACTGGTAACTGGCGGCGCAGTTGATCTAAAGCCGCTAAAGTTTGCTGACGAACTTCAGCCACGGCAAAATCCAATAGGGCTTCGTTATAAAACAAACCTTCTTTTTTTACTGGCAGTGGGGACGTTGGTGTTAAACCCACTGACGGATCTTTTAGAAGTTCCGCAGGTGTTTTGTCTTCAGCAAACTTGCCACGCAGCCATGATTCATTAGATGTATTTTCAAGAAGACGACGAACAAGGTAGGCCATTCCTG
This sequence comes from Pseudobdellovibrio exovorus JSS, assembly GCF_000348725.1. Taxonomy (NCBI): domain Bacteria; kingdom Pseudomonadati; phylum Bdellovibrionota; class Bdellovibrionia; order Bdellovibrionales; family Pseudobdellovibrionaceae; genus Pseudobdellovibrio; species Pseudobdellovibrio exovorus. Next base: position 1,679,372 of record NC_020813.1, on the reverse strand, counting down.
GAATCAATTCCCCGACCGGAGCATACTCACGCACGCGGTAGCCCATGTCAGCGAATGTTTTTTTAATCGGCTCAGCCATTCCATAAAGCATTTGGATTTCAAAAGCATTTTTAGGAAGACCTAGTTGCTCAGCTTTAACTAAAGCCGCTGATAAGCTACGTACGTTGTGTGACGCCAGTGCTACGCGGATGTGTTTATAATTTTCTAATAAGTAACTGGCACAAACTTCATAGTTCGCATCACTTTCAGCCTTGATGGTGTAGACGGGAATTGGCCAATCTTTTTGTTTGGCTTCGATGGTTTCAGAATCCCAGTAAGCACCTTTAACAAGACGTATAGTGAATGGAACTCCGCGCTCACGGGCGAATTCTGTCAGGTCTTTAATATCTTGGAAAGAGTCACGCAAGTAAGCCTGAACCACACAACCGAAGAAACGATACGAACGTAATTCCGGTTCGTTAATTAATTCTTTGAAGACTTCTACAGTGAGGTGTTTAACTCCATAGTGCTCCATATCCAAATTGATAAAGACTCCTAGGTCCATACCTTTTTTAAAGACAGGGCGTAGACGATCTTTCAGGATAGTTTTAGTTTCATTCCATGCTTTGTCATTGATCTGAGAATACAGAGCTGACATTTTTACAGAGACATTCACTTTTGGAATAGATCCATCCGCATCGCGATCTAATTGTGGAATCTCATTCCATGTCGCCGCGTCTTTTGCGAGCCATTCGATCAGTTCTAAATAACGGCGTTGGTAATCCATCGCCTCTTTTTCAGAAAGAGTCGCTTCACCTAAGATATCAACTGTGAAAGTTAAATTATTTTTACGAGCTTTCTTCAGAACAGTTAGCGCGTCCTGTGGATTTTCTCCGGTGATGAACATCTTTGCCATTGAGGTGACGTTTTTTTTGATCGCACCAGCCATCAAGCCTGGGGCCAATGAACCTAAACCCAGTCCGACATTGAAGACAGCTGGCAATTCAGTTTTGCCACCTTCCGAGAAGTATTCTTTTAAGTGCTTAGCGACATCGTCACCAGAATTTAAAGCAGGTAATACGTCCACAAAGCGAAACATATTCGTTTTGAACTTATCGTTTTTCATGCTCCATTCCATGATAGAGCCGTACCAGAAATCTTTAGAGAACAAAGAAGCCTTAGATTGAGATTCAATTTTTTTAAGAATCTCTTCGCCTAATGATAAAATTTTGCTTTGCGTGTCCTGCATGAACATCCCCCAAAATATGATTGTGATTTCGGGGTGAATCTTGCTCTAAATGACGTCCCAATGGCAAGTTAAAATCTCGCGGTCCTCACTCTGTAAAATGGCATCCAAACTGTCGCCACTACGTAGGGCTCCAACACCTTCAGGGGTGCCCGTTAAAAGGATGTCGTGTGCAGTGATAGGGAAGTGGTTTTTCGCGTATTCTAGCAGTTCCTGCGGCTTAAAAATCATATCTTGGCTTTGGCCTCTTTGAACGGAACGTTTGTTTATAAAAAGCTCAAAATTCAAGCTGTCGAGGGACTCAATCTCTTGTAGGTTTACCCACGGGGCAATGGGGCAGGAACCTTTGAAAGATTTAGCCAGTGTCCATGGAAGGCCTTTGGCTTTTGCCTGATTTTGGGCATCACGTGCGGTCAAATCTAAGGCTAAAGTAAAATGGCTGTAGCTGAGGTTTTCATCAAGCCACAGTGCCAGTTCCAGTTCATAGTGGACTTCAGCGGACCATGTCGGTAAGTGAATCACAGAGTTTGTTTCTAAACAGTTCCCAGATTTCAAAAAGAAAACTGGCGTCGTCGGAATCTCGTTATTGAGTTCACGGGCATGATTGGCATAGTTGCGTCCGACGGCCCAAATATTACGTGAGATATTATTTGAATTCTGTGAGCTCATTTTGCAGTTCCTTTGCGTACAAATTTCCAAAGATCATCCTGTATATCAAAAACAACATACTGAGTGGGGTGCCAGTGCGAAAACTCAAATGTGTTCAAATCCCGATCACAGTTGATCAAGGACATGGCCTCTTCGATCCAATCGTAATGTGTGCACATAAATATAACCGCATTTTTGTCTGTGGTCGCGCTGACCTCATCGAGCCATTTCTGAATGCGTTGACGGAATTCCTGCAGGCTTTCACTGTGAGAGTGTTGATCAAGCTCTGGACATACTTGTAGGTTAAGATGATGCATTTTGCTCAGAGGGTAGAGTGTCTGCGATGTGCGGCGTTTTGGGGACACATAAAGCAGGGTTGGGATTGGCAGGCGAGACAGCGTCACTTCATCCATCAGGCGAGCCGCTTGTTCGAACCCCTGTAGGCTCAACTCTGGATCTTCAAAAGGCATAATACCCTTGTGGGCGTGTCGAAACAGGACGCACTTCATAGTGTCTCAGCTTAGCTTATTTGTTGAGTCAACCCAAGCGATTTGATAAGTTGTGCTATGGCTAAAGTTCAACGTTTCGTATCGCATGATTTTACACTCCGTATCGCATCTGTAGATGCCACTGATGTCGTGGCCGAGATGCAAAAACTCCATAACGCATTTCCTGTTGCTGCATCAGGTGTTGGTAAAGCAATGGTGGGTGCTCTTCTTTTGGCAAGTCAGCTAAAGGATAAACAGCAAATTGGATTGTTATTCCGTGGCAGTGGATCTTTAAAAAGTATTTATGCCGAGGCTGATTTTGAAGGGAATATCCGCGCCTATACTCCACATCCTCAATTTGAACCTGAAAGTTATGATGGCGGACTAAAATTATCCGAAGCTTTAGGAAAGGGAACTTTAACAGTGGCTCGTCATGTCCCTTTTCAAAAACAACCCTTTCAAGGGATGGTTGAACTGGTTACGGGTGAAATCGGTGATGATATTGCTCACTATTTGCATCAGTCACATCAGATTCGTTCGATTGTATCTTTGGGGATTTATTTGGATCAACAGGGACAAGTACAAAAAGCCGGTGGATTTATTATTGAAGTGATGCCAGGTGTAGATGAAGCGATGGTGGATCTGTTGCAAAAGAATTCTGAAAAACAGAAGCCAAGTGTATCGTCTGTGCTACGTGATGGGGGAACTCCAGAAGATTTAATCCGTCCTTTCATGGAAGGCATTGATTTCATGCAGTTAGAGCATGAACACGAAATTAAATACTTCTGCCCATGCTCTAAAGAAAGAGTGGCGGAAGCATTAACGATTTTAGGTGAAGAAGATCTGCAAGATATGGTGAATAAAAACGAAGAGCCAGAAGTGACTTGCCAAATGTGTGGTAAACCCTATGTCTTCACCATGGATGAAGTCGTTGAAATTCGTGACCGCGTAAATAAAAAGCCTTTGCACTGAGGATAACCCTTTTGCCGAAAGCAATGGGAATTGTATTTGGGGCGCTGGTGTGCTAGTTTTTCACCGCGCCCACACAATCAAGTGAAACCTACTGTTTAGATTTCAGTTCAGCTTTGCAGATAGCGACTTTTTCTTCGTACTCGTCTTGACGTTTATCAAGAATAGTTTTGTAGCCTTTAAAACGTTTAATACGATCAGCTAAAAACTCTTCAGAAACGCCGACTAATTTTTTCTCTTCGTCGATTCCGATTTTGAATTCTTCTTCTTTTTCAGTGACGCGATCGATAGGTTCTGTCCATTTTAATTTGCCATCGCCACCATTTTTTGGATCAGATAGTTGCAAGCGGCAGTCGCGCAGAACACCATAAAGCCCTAAAGAGCCATACTTGCGATTCCCGTAAACACGGTCTTCAAGTTCATAGACTTCATATTGAAGGCGGCGAAGCTCTTCGTTCATCTGAACTTTCTTTTGTACCACCATCATACCATCTTTTATGCCCAAGCTGGTGTCACCTGTAACCTCAGAAGAGTTTTCCATCTTGGTTTCGATATCGCGAGCTTTGTTCGGATTGCTGCTGCAAGCAGTGAAAAGCATTTCTACACTTAGTAGCAAAGCTGCAAAACCGATATATTGTTTTAATTTCATCTGGCCTCCTTACGTGATGACCTCATTAACGACCTAAATTTTGAATAATAGCGTCTGTAAAGGTGACCGTGTTTCCATGTCCACCTAAGTCAGCTGTACGAGCATTGGCATCACCTAAAGTTTTGATAAGTGCGGCCATAATGTCTTGAGCTAATTTTAATTCGCCTACATGTTCCAGCATCATCACAGCAGATTGAAGTAATGCTGTTGGGTTGGCTTTGTTTTGTCCGGCAATGTCTGGCGCTGATCCATGAACCGCTTCAAACACAGCGATGTCACGACCGATATTGGCTCCAGGAACCACTCCCAAACCACCAACTAAACCCGCACAAAGATCTGATAAAATATCGCCATAAAGATTTTGTGTTACAATCACTTCAAACTGTTGTGGTTTCGTAACCAATTGCATACAGGCATTGTCTACAATGACGTCACGAGTTTCAATTTGTGGAAATTCTTGTCCTACTTGTAGAGAGGTTTTTAAAAACAACCCATCAGACATTTTCATGATATTGGCTTTATGGACGATGGCGACTTTTTTACGTTGAGTTTTTTGCGCTAACTCATAGCCATAACGAGCAATACGCTCTGAACCCTTATACGTGATGCGTTTGATACTTTCTGCTGTGTGGTCATCCACCATACGTTCGATACCGGCGTAAAGATCCTCGGTGTTTTCGCGTACGATAGTCAGATTAACGTCTTGTCCTACACAAGGGACGTTAGGCAGCGTGCGCACAGGGCGAACGTTAGCGTAAAGATCAAACTTCTGTCTGAGGCTCACATTGATGGACTTGTGTCCTCCGCCCACTGGTGTGGTTGTCGGGCCTTTAATAGCCAGCTTATTGCGAGCAATCGATTCAAGTGTCGACTCGGGTAATAAGCTTCCCATTGTGTTGAGGGCGATTTCGCCTGCGGCAGCCTCTTCATAACTGAAAGGGGCGTTAACGTGTTTTAAGACTCTTAGAACCTGTGCTGTGATTTCCGGGCCGATTCCGTCACCCGGTATGACTGTTATCTTATGCATGACATCATTCTGCGGCATAAAAGAGGAGCTGTCCTCTTTTAACGCGCGCGGGCTGGAGACCGGGGTGTTTGCCCCTTCCAGCGAAGGAAGTTTTAGGTAGGATGGTATCACTCATTAGGGGTCCACGATCGTGGTGGAGTGAAAGACTTGACTCACTTTCGTACACACTCGGACGAACGACAATTTAGAAAAAATAATGGTGAAAATAAGAGATTTTTTGGTTAGCTTTTTTGATGTCTAATATATTGAAATTACTTGTGATTTTTTATTTTGTAGCGGGTCAAAAATACGCCTAATAGACGCTATAACAAAACTTTAGACAACGCCGTGTCGAGAAAAGTCTCTTTTATCACTTTTACGTCATGTGTCTCAGTATAGTACATCGTACTCACGTATAGACGAGATGAGCCCATTTTTTTGGTCATATTTTTGATAATAGATAAATTGAAATGAAAAAAATGATCACAAAGGCATCAATGGCGGTTTTCTTTTTTGCAGTCTCTACTGTGTTGGGAGCTTGCGCGCCGCGACAACAGAAGGACTGTGGCTTTGTACAAAATATCTATGGTCAGCGCATTTCTTGGAAAAAGAATCTTCCAATTCCACTTATTTTACATAAATCAGTTCCAGAAAGTTTACGCCCTGCAGTTTATCGTGCTGTTGCCACGTGGGAAACAACTGCTGGCCGTAAATTGTTCGAGGTATTTGAAGATTCTTCACAGATAGAAGATACCCCGTCTAGGGATAAGAAAAATGCTATTTACTTTTTATCCGAATGGGAGTCAGATAGAACGTCTGAGCAGGGTCGAACATCTGTCTACTGGGCAGGTGATCAGATTCAAGAGGCGGATATTCGTATCAACGCCCACGACTTCAGTTACTACGATCAAAGTCCTCAACAATTGGTAGGATCTTACGGAGTTTCTTCGTCAGGTATATCTTTGAGTGAAGGTTATAGTTTCGAAGCACTTATACTGCATGAGTTAGGTCACTTTCTAGGTTTAAAACACCGTGAAGGGGAAACCGTTATGGCCACACATCTGGCGGCCTATAGCGATCGTGTCGCTTTGGCGGCGGTAGACCAAGAGTCATTGTCGTGTGAGTACAAGTAGAGTTTGAAAGTAGAAGTAGAAACAGAAGTTGAATCAGAACAAGTAGTGGAAAGTATAACAGGTGAGTTATGAAAGAAAATATGCAGATCGAAAACCAAGTTGAAATTACCTCAGAAGATATGGCTTCAGATTTAGCTTTTGCTGATATGGTGGCTTACAATGAAATGGCTGATCAAACGGCTGTGAAGATCAATTTGATTCAACAAATTCACCAACAGTTAGATCAACTAGATGAGTTGTCTAACAAACGCCAATTTATGTTGAAAGAGATTTTACAGCACATTGCAGATTAGTTCTGATTGCTAGTTACCAAGATCAAAATATTTTTTATTAAAAAGGCGTCACACCGACGCCTTTTTCTTTTATCAAGTTGCAGAGTCATATGACTCTAAAAATCACTCTGAAAACTTAGCGAATAATGTGCGCTGAGCTGGTTGAGACGACTGCTGAGCTGCGGCTCCTAGCTTATTGAGGACCTCTTGTAAGACCTGAGCCATCTCTTGCTGTTTAGTTTCGGATGGGGAATCAGATGCGGCAGCTTCGGTTGAAATAGAAGCTGGCTTTTGAGATGTTGAAGTTACGGATTGAAGTTTAGCTGAGTGATTTGGACTCAGCTCTTGATTTCCGAGGCTTTTTTTTTAAGTTTGTCGACTTCTGCATTGGCTTCGTGTTGTGCTTGCAGGCGGGTCGCACGCTCTGTATTTTTTCTTTCCATTTCAGCTTGAGCTTTAGCTACACGTTGAGCTTTTTCTTCGCTCGCCATGATACGTGATTCTTCTTTGATATGGTTCACGGCTGCTGCTGTATCTTGATCAAGGCGTTTATTTTGATCAGCGTAGTAGTCACGTACGCTTTTCATATCTTCTTTTTGAGCCTCTAAAAGTTCACGTCTTTTAGACGCGCGCTCTTGTTGGATTTGTCGTAAGTAAGTAGCCTGTTGATTTCTTTTTGATTGGATTGAATCTGCCATAGAACTAAGTGTATCAAAAAGAGATACAAAGTGTTTAAGAATCAAAAATGGATATTCAGTTCTGGGCTTAGGCTGGTATGAATCTCTAGCCCTTAGTCCTGAGCTTCAGCGGGCTCACGGGTTTTAGGGTTTGGGCAGTGCTCTTTGAAGAAGTCGGTGCGCCCACGGCAGCGCCAAGTGTCCACATAGGTGATGATTTCACTGGGTTTTAAAGGGTAGACACTTTTGTACTGTTCGGGATCTAAAGTGCTTTGAACTTGGCGTGTGCTTTCGGTGGCTTGATCCTGAATATGCAGGACAAATACGCGATATTCTGCATGAGTCTTTAGACTCAATAGATTGAGAGCGAGCGCTAAAATAAACGCAGATAGAACTCCATGCATAAGTTCTTATCGGCTGAAAAAAGCTAGAATTAAAGCCCACCTTTTGAAGGTGTTTGAGGTGCTTTTAAAGTGGAGTTCGTGGGCTTAGTGGGGTAAGCGCTGCTGAGTTCTGAGGTTATTTTCGATAATGTAAAAATAAGCGCGAACGATTCTATGTTGCTCGGACTCACTCAGCGAGTGAATGAAGTTACGCTTATCATTTAAAGTTTTGTACTGAAGTAAAGTGAGGATGTCCTCTTGAACTTTTTTGATATTTTCGATAGCGAAAAACTCTTCTTCTGTGCAAGCTTCTTGGAAGGCTTTACTGATTAAGTCGTTATCGAAAAGAATGTGAATGCCAAACTCAGACTGAGTCAGAATAGACTTAAGATTACTGATCTGTTGTTCGTCTAAGTAGACTTCGATTTTAGACAAAGGCACATCCTTTTTATTAGGTTCAGACTGAGCGAGCAGGGGGCTTATGTCTATCATAAGCGACAATGACTTCATCAGTCATAACCATGTACAGATGCTTTGATTTAATTTTTGAGCTAGTATTTGTGCAGAGGGGTAACCGAGTGAGTAAAGTTGCTAGTAAATTAAACAAAAATATCAATTCTAAAAAAAGTAAAAACATCAAAATCAAAATGAAAAAAGCGGCGACTCCGTCAGCATCTAAGCGGAAAGCTCAGCCTCATAAAGCCGCAAAAAAAGTTCAAGAGAAAGAATTGATTATTATCGATGAAAAGCAGGGATTGATCTTTGAAAATGATAAGACATTATTTGGTTACTTTTCTATTCCTATAAAAGAATACGAGACTCTTTTTCAAAATAATTACAATGCAAATGCTGACTTTTCGATGATCGAACATCAAGAATACGAATCTCTTTTGGAAGAAACATTGGATGAGCCAGAAGAAATCTGGATGGATGAGACGACCTTTGAAGATCTGACAGTTCACACGCTGATTAGAACTTTTGAAACGAAACAGCAGGTCTTTCATTACATTGCCGTTGTGTATATCAATACAGAAGATAATTATCCTACTTTTGTATTTATGCACTTTCCGACTAAAGATAATCGCCTTTTAGAAGCTTTTCGCAAAAATGAAATCATCTTCCACAAAAAGTTAGAAGCTATTCAGTTTGCGGCCATTGATGGGGACTCTTTATTAGAGGGTGACTATTTAGCCATCGGTTTACTGGAATCTATGCTGAAGGTCCGCGGTGATAAAGATATCCCACCGGATAAGTTTCGTGACTTTACAGACTGCCGTGATGCCACAATTGAGTCTCCGGATGAAATTTGGAGGAAGGTGGACTCTACGGGGTATGTACTCGTAACTTTTATTAAAGAGTTTACAGACATGGGTGTGGAAGATTTGCACTACATTGTAGTGACAGAAGAAGATACGGAAGCTCAGGTGAATTCTTTATTATTTTCGTTTCCTACTAATGATACCACTTTGGTGGACCGCTATCGTCAGGGCGAGAATCTGGAAGCAGAAGAAGTGGCTACGGAATCTAGCCACTAGTTTTAGTTATTGCCGTTTAGAAGCAGTAAGCGCTGAAGTACTGTTGCATTTGTGCGGTAGTCCACTGCGACACATTTGTATTAGCTAATGGGTGCATTTGGATTAAATTGTTAGCGCGTGCATTGCCATTGTTATCAAACTGATAATCAGCAGGGCTCGCAGCAAACTGAGGAATCAAAACATCTGTTTGAGCTAAAACAGTTCCATCTGATTTATAAGCAACGACTTTTAAAGCCTGATAAGGATTTTGAGCATCGTCACGTAATTGAATGTACAAACCAGTTTGTGTCGAGATCTGATTTGCTAAAACAGTATTTGCTGTATTGGCAGAAGATTGACCTGATGAAATATTGTAAGACGCGAAATTAAGAGGAGTGCTGTCTAATTGTGAAGTGCTGCCAATCATTCTCCATTTATAAAAACGAAGGGTGTAACCAGATTGTGTCACATCAGATGATAAATAGCGGAATTTAAGTTTGATCCAGTCGTAATTGATTTGACCGCTACCATCTGTGTAGACAGAAAGGTCGAAGCTAAAGTGGTTGTCTGTTTTGCGATTACAACTAGCCATAGGCTTTTGAGAACTGACATTAAGTGCACTTGAGTTAGATGGGGCATTTGGTTCACTTAACTTCGAAGCGCTGCACGAAGTGAATAGAGCTAGGATTAATCCTGACAATACTACAGTAAGTGTTTTTGTTGTTTTCATAAATCCCCCTTGGATATACAGACTAGTAATGCAAGGGGATTGCCATATGTCAGAATGAGAACGCCATTGAAAAAGCATAGGATGCTTTTCATTCAGTCGACTTGAGACACTCCTTTCAAGGGAAATCTCAGGCTGAAACAGCTGAAAAAGAGCTTATGACGGTTGTCAAAAGCTCAGACAGTTTGGGGTGGTGGACGGGTATCTTAGAGCTGGCCTAGTTCTACCCACGTGACGCCATCACCTCCGGTTTCAGAGGTTCCGGCTTTCCATTTCTTGACGTAAACCGAGCGGGATAAGTATGTGCGAACTGATTTTTTTAAGGTCTCGGTACCATGGCCATGGATGATTTTAAGACGATCTTCATTCAATTCGGTGGCGCGATCTAAGGCGATCTCTAACTGCGAAATGGCTTCATCGACAGTTTTACCACGCAAATCCAACGTGCGGTCTGTGTCGGCAAAGCTCACTTGAACCTGTCCACTTTTTCTGACCAGATTGTGAGTCGGATTAGCGGCTTTGGCTGCAGGCTTTAATTCGGACCATAGAACTTGTAGTCGCACTGATTGAGATAGAACTAAGACCTCACCGCGCGCATTCGGAGTGGATTGAATGATGCCATCTTGATTTAACGAGGGCACAAAGACTTTCGTTCCGGCAGGGAAGTTTTTGCCAAACTCCTCTGCTGACTTGATCTGTGGACCAGAAGATTGCACAGGCTTAGCTTTAACGATTTCAGGTAGATTATACTTGATCTCTTGCAATTGGCGATGCTTATCGATAGCAGAGCCTGCCTTTGCCGTGGCGATAGCTTCCTCTACAGTGGATGTTACTTTTTTAAGAGTCTGAGCTAATTTGTTATCTTTTTCTTTTTCAAACAACTGGATCTTTTGCTCATACTCCTGTTGCAACTTCTGCGACTTTTTAAGTTGTTGTTTCAGGTTCTCTTGCAAAAGAACGATATCTTTTTTCAGACTTTCCAGTTCATTCATCTTGCTTTGACGGGCACGTGCTTCTGGGGTCAGTTTCTCAACGGCTGATTGCACGATCTCAGTTGAGACGCCAACGCGTTTGGCAGTTTGAATCGCTAAAGATTCACCGGGAATTCCAGAAAGAAACTGATAGGTCGGTTTTCCGACAGTCGTATCGTATTCTAAACTTCCGTTTAAAATAGGATCACTTTCTTTCCAGCCCATTTTGAGTGGACTTAAATGGGATGTGATGATGCCGAAGACCTGATTTGCCGCATATTTTTCAATAAAGGCTCTGGCTAAGGCAGAACCCTCTTCGGGATCGGTCGAGCCACAGATCTCATCAATCAGAATCAAATTGTGCAACCCTTTAAGATGTGAAGCTCGGTCTAAAATTTTAAGATGCGCGGCGAATGTACTTAAATCTTCATCTACGCTTTGCGAATCACCAATGCCAGTCACCACTTCTTGGAAGAAGGGCAAGGTTGATCCCTCGGCCGCGCAAATAGGAAGACCACAGCGGGCCATTTGAGCTGCCAGTCCGATAGATTTAAGTAAAACTGTTTTTCCTCCGGCATTGGGTCCAGAAAGAATTAAAATATATTTTTGCTCGTTTAAAAGAACTGTATTCGTTACAACCGGTTTTCCCGAAAGTTTCAAAAGCGGGTGAGAGAGTTCTTTTAACTCCATTTTTGAATTATCGAAGGTACAGCTATTCGCTTCTAGTAGGGCTGAAAGCTGGGCTTTCGCAAAAAGAACATCACAGGTGTAAAGCGTTTGGCGTGTGCGTTCAAAATCAAGGGCCAATGTCGACATGTAGTCCGAGATTTCAGTCAGCAGTCTTTCAATTTCATCTTCGATTTCTACTTCAACTTGGCGCAGACGATTATTCATTGGAATAACAGTCTCTGGCTCCATGTAGACAGTTTGTTTTGTTTGTGAACTGCCATGAATCACGCCCGAGACAAAGTGCTGCATACCACCTTTAACTGGAATAACCCAGCGGCCTTCACGAGTGGTTACATACTTTTCTTGTAGCATATGTTCGACCTTGTGATCGCGTACCAGCTTATCCATGTGGGTTTGAATTTGGCGAGCTAGATTTTCTTTCTCTTTGGATAGGCGGAAGAGTCGTTCTGAAGCATCCATGCGGATGTCTCCGCTGGCGGTCATCAGATTATCAATAGCCGATAGGGGCTCCTCGGCTTGCATCAAAGAGTTGAGTTGCTCGTGGGCCCAATCGGTATCTTGTAGTTTTAAGGCTTCTGTTAAAGCAATACTTTCAAGACAGAAGTGGCGGATATCTTTTAGTTCTAGGGTTTTAAGTACAGCTTTTTTCTTAACACGTGAAATCCACAGCTCAAATAAGTCCAAGCTTTCCATGTGAGGGCGAACGCCTGATTGAATAACAAATTGAGCGGAAGTGATTTCATTGAAACTTTTTTCAGCCTCTACCGCAGAAGCCAGATGGCGTGTGCCATTAATCACTTCACGCGCGATTTCGCTAGTAGCAAAAGATTTAATTTTTTCTAAAATTTCTGTCCAGTCTAAATTTTTAACTTCGAACATGGCGACCTTTATTTTGATATAGAGTAATAGTAGTAATTAAAATTAAGCTCCATAGAACCCAGTCAAGGTGACCGAAGCGGGTGTAGAGGCTCAATTGAGGATTTTGCTTGTAAGGAATATTAAACGTATGCGCCCAAGACTTGTTGATCGGAGACTGTTCTAAAAGAGTGCCATCAGCTAAGATAGCCGTTGAAATTCCGGTGTTGGTTGAGCGCACCATGGGTCTACGCACTTCAATAGCGCGTGCCAAAGTCATCCAGCCATGTTGATAGGGTTCTGCCCACCATCCAAACCACGAATCATTTGTAACATTGAAAACAATTTGAGCGCCGTTTTTAGCCAAGTGGCGCGTAAATGATGGAACTAAAGAGTCATAGCAAATTTGTGGACCTAGTTTTAGAGTTTGGTTTTGAGTTGCAACATCCGCCACGATCGGGCCGGAGCCTTTTTCGTAGACGCCGACGAAAGGTAAAAGTTTATAGAGGATGGGAAATTGTTCCCCGAATGGCATGTACTCGCCGAAGGCTAACAGATTCGTTTTATAGTAAGGGGCATCCGAGAAGCTCGCTTGAGGTGATAGATAGAAAATAGCATTGCGCGTGAGTGGATATCCTAGGTGATCTATTTTTTCTGAGCTAACAGAGTAGCCACCAGTGATGACGGGTATGTTCCACTGAGTGATGCTATCAAATAGAGCTTGTTGTTCGCGACGTCCGTGGTAGTCAGGGTCAAGGGCAAAGGGCAGGGCTGTTTCTGGCCAGATAATCGCATCAGCGGGTTGTTCTTGAAGTAAGTCTGTAGTCAAAGAAGTATAAATTTGGCGGATATGGGTGTGGTACTGCGAGCGCATTTCCGAATGCAGCTTTTCGGCGTTTCCAATATTTCCTTGCGCCACAGCAATACGAACGGTGCTGTCTGTTTTAGACCAGTAATTTTTTTTAAGGTGACCAGTGAGGTTCAATAAGGCGACAAGAATCAGTGTACTGGCAATGGTCACAAGAGCTTTGTTTTTTTGTGAACGATAAAGACTCAGACCGTAGGCAAGAACAGCTTGAATCACCAGAAGCCATGTCGAGAGTCCCCAAAAACCAACAGTGTCCGCCCATTGATAAAGAGGCCATTTGATCCACAGGAATGTATAAGCCAAATTCCATTCAAAGATGCTCGGCCAAATTCTTTCGAGTAGAGCTAAGCTAAGAGCCAAAATGAGGTAGTGTGCAAAGCGGTTCGAGATGGCGAAAAAGCGTATCAGAGCCACACTGATCACCAGTGAAAAGGGAATGTAAAGGTGCATGAGCGCTGCAAAAAGCAAAAGGGCAAGAGTCGCAATAGCTGGATGAAGATGGCCAAACTCTGTCGAGACATAATAAATCCAGTTGAAACCAATGAGTGTCAGGATAAATTGGCTCATCCATCCTGCTAAAAATACCTTTTTCAGAGTGGCGCCAGAGCCAAGAAGTTGAAGGGTTGCGATCCACAGAGGTATGAAGCAGAAGAGGAGTGCCCATCCATTAAATGGAATGTAAGAAGTACCAATCAGGACCCCGCTTAGAGCTGACAATAAAAAAAATGCAGGAATACCCTTGAAAAAGTTCAAAACTTTAGTCATGCTGATATCAGTATCACATTCTGTTATTCGGGGGAAGACGCAGATGAATATGGAACTTAATAATTCTCAGGAATTAAATCGGCTAAGTGAACAGGAAGTACGCTTTCGCTGTCCTCATTGTCAAAAGCTCTATCGCACGAGCACTGACGTTTTTGAGGGGAGTGAACCGGAGTTCGACTGTTCAGACTGTAACAAAGCATTTCTATTGCACAACAGATGCGATGACTTCGGTCTGTATGTTGCTTCAATGGTTCAGGAGCCTGTGCAGTTTGATAGCTGTCCAAAATGCTCATCATTAAAGCCACATAAAAGTGATGAATGTCCAACGTGTGGAGTTCTAGGCTCTAAGTATCTGGAGCTGCAAAAGTTGGAAAGCCCAGCTCTATTTGAACTCAACCAAATCTGGAAACGAGTGATGCAGGGATTTGACCAAGATTCTCTTCATCAGGAGTTCTTAAATGAGTGTCATCGTAAGATGGCTCTTAATTTTGCATTTCAAAAGTATTCAGACTTACAAAAGACATTAGGTTATGATTCTTTATGTAAGCAGTATTTAAGACAGATTGAATTACGTCTTGAGCAACAGTTGAAAGCGGTACAACAACCGGCTAACGAAAAAGCTAAAGCTCAGACGACACCTCCAATGTCGAAAATGCAATGGGTATTTATGGGTTTAGGAGCTGTTGGTATGGCTTCATTAATCTATAATAAGTTTGTCCCGACATTCCCGAACTTTAATGGTTTGGTGATGATGTTAACTGTTTTAGCATTTGGTATTGGATTATTTTCTAATAGTAAGTCTGATCTGAAGTTATAATTTAGCTTACTAGCGCTTATTTGAACTTATACATCTGAATAAAACTAAAAAAAACCGATCTGAAAAGATCGGTTTTTTCGTTTTAGCCTTTAAACTTTTTATATTAATAAGTCAGGATTAGTTTTCATTCGCAGCGGGTTGTCCGCTACCTAAACGAGGCTGTGCGCTTGGACGTTTTCGCTCTTTTTGTGATTCGATACTGTGCAGAAGCTCTTGTCCGAAGTGAGCTACGCTACTGACGGATTCCATGTTGGGGTCCGAACTCGTGCCACGGCGGTTGCTATCTGAAGGGAAGCTATCTTGAACCTGAGCTCGAGCAGTGCCTGATAGACCAGTTTCTCCGCCCAAGATCGTCAAAGACTTAAATAGGTTGAGCTGTCGTGACGTTTTGGTCTTGGCTAGCAGGGAAGTCGAAGGGTCTCCGGTAGCTAAGATATAATTTTTTACTTCTGCCGCTTTGAAGTATTGATCTTTGTGGGACATAACTAAAGCGGCGGCTCCTGAAACGAAGGCCGTCGCTTGCGAAGTTCCTGTCATTAAACCATAAGAGTTATTAGGTAGACACGAGAGGATATTTTGGCCGGGAGCTGCTATATCCACAGTTTTAACGCCATAGTTTGAAGAAGGTAAAACTTCTGTTGTGGGGTCAATAGCTGTAACCGAAATGATATTCTTCAAACCATAATCCGCAGGGTAGTAGGGATGATGATCTGAATTGGATCTTTCATTACCAGCAGCGGCCACAAACAGAATGCCTTTGCGTTCTGCTTCAGCGACAGCATCATATTCTTCTTTGGAGTAATCTGTACCACCACCTGAGTAGTTGATGATATGGGCCCCCATTTTAATAGCGTAGTGAATAGAGGCGATCGTATTTTTTAAGTTATCTGTATTAGGTACTTTTGGATCGAAATACTTGATGACCATTAAGCTGACATTCGGAGCAACACCGCTGATCCCTTTGCCATTAGAAGCTTCGGCTCCAACGATACCGGCAATATGAGTGCCGTGCCCATGGTTATCATCTAACTTATTATTATTCGATACAAAATTCCAGCCGTGAACGTCGTCGATAAATCCGTTGCCATCATCATCAACGCCATTGCTGGCTTTATCGCGACCACGTTCATCTGTACCGCTTTCGCCAGGATTAACCCAAAGATTATTTTTTAAATCTTCGTGATTGATATCAATTCCCGTATCAATAATCGCGACGATGGTGTCTTTTGTCCCTTGAGTCACTGACCATGCACGGGCAGCATCGGATTTTTTAAGTCCCCAAGCCTGTTTAATAGCAGGGTCATTAAAAAGTGCTGAGGGTTCATCGGAAACTTTATCGGTTTGATTCTTAACTGATCCCAGCTCGAGGTCACGCTCTGAAGAAGAAGCGGCAGAGCCATTTTTCCCAGTGGTCTTCTTAGCGGACTGAGTTTGGCGCCCAAAACCAGAATCTGAATTATATTGCGAATAAAGAAATGCACCGATGCAAAGAGCAATAAACAGGGTGTTGATGGCCACCAAAGGATTGAAAATCTTCTTCATACAGCATCTATTCGGACGAACGGATAGCTGTCTTAAGAAGATTTTAATTATTCAAAAATTCACTTGGGAAAGACTGTTCCTTGTCTCGATTTGAGATTCTTTGATAAAACAGCTGATTACGGGCGATCAATTTAACGTAAGTCCGCGTCTCTTCATAAGGAATTTCTTCGATGAACTCTAGAATGTCGTCGCGATTGCGATTCTTCAGCCAACCAGCCAGAGCATTAGGCCCCGCATTGTAGGCAGCGGCCACGTAAGTGAGCTGTCCATTTTGTTTTTTAACCTGCTCCATAAGTTCATAGCTCCCTAATGGGATATTGATCTTAGGATTGTAGAGGTCTTCAGCTTTGCTGTAGGGGACATCAAACTTTTTAGCTAATTGCTGTGCCAGATTCGGAATAACTTGCATGAGCCCCAGAGCATTCGCACCACTTCGGGCTTTCGGATTAAATGCCGACTCCTGTTTGATGATGGCATAAATTAAAGAAGCAGGCAGCTCCGTTTTTTTAGCCATTTCATTTACCTGTGATTTGTGAAGCTGTGGAAAAATAAGCTCTGGATAATTCATAAAAAGGTCGATTTTTTCATTATTATTCAGGCGTGAAAACGAACGAAAGATAGGTAGGAAGATGTCATGGTTTTTAGCCAGATAAAGAGCCATATTCATCTCTTCATTGGGAGTTGCGGCAAGAAGACCACTGGCTTTTTCAGCCAAGGCGAACTCTTTATATTTTAAAAGGTCTTTAAAGAGTTGGCGATTTTCACTGGATAAGAAGTTGAGTTTTAAGTCATAGCGTAAGGAATATTCGGGTTTAATATCTTTTAATGCGGGAAGCTTTTTTCCCAGCTCGTGATAAGAAACAAGGCTGTAGTAACCGAAGAAATCCTGATCCGGAATAGATTCCATCAGAATTTTATATTGGACTTGTTGATCGAGCTGCTTCAGACAGCGAGCTTGAAAAAACAGAGCACGTGATCTTTCGGACGAGTCTTGGGTGCTATTCACTAAATGAGCAAAAGCTTGCTCGGCCTCTTCGAAGTTTTTATCTTTATAAAGAATCCATGCTTTAAGCCAAAGGAGTCGGTCCGTATTAAAGCTAAGCCCTTTTGGGTTGTGCTTTTTGATATCTTCTTCGGTCAGAGTGTATTGAGTCACTGCTATTTTGCTTTGTTTCGACTCTTCGGCAATACGTCCTTTAAGAAATAACAGCTCGGCCACAGAGTGAGTTTTTTGTAACTGTCCTAAGGCAGCATTAATAATGGTTTGAGCCTCTTTCGTATTTCCAGCAGTCCATAAATCGCGAACAGCTAGCTGCGAGCCTTCATACAGGGCCGTGTAGGCTATTGGTTCTTTCTTATGTTTTTTATAATATTGTAAGGCCCACTGATGAAGTTCGGTTGAGGCTTTTTGAGCTGCAGTTTTATTGCCTGTTTTACGGTGCTGTAGGCGTAACTGTTTATAGAGCTCATATTTAGTAGCAGCTTCTTTTTCTGTTTTAATTTTTTTAGCAATATCATCAGCGGTTAATAGAGCTGTAAGAATTTGTTCGGGGCTGGCTTCAAGCGGTTTTATTTCAGCTGAATAAAGTTGGCGTTCTAAAGCAGAAATCTTACTGAGATCAAATGTGAAATCAGCACAGCGCGAAAGGGCGCGGATAGCGGCCAGTGTTTTCAAAGCAAAAGAGTCCTCTTTTGCTTTTTCAATTAAGTCGTCACACTTCATACTGAGCAGCACAGGGACATCATCAGACGACTGTGCGTAGATAAGTGATGGCGTAGACACCGAAAATAGAAGCATGAAAATTACAGGTAAAACCGGTCTCATGCTTTTACACTTTCCTTTTGTTTTACATTCAGGGGCTTGAACTCAAAGCTCAACTCATCCTTCTTCATATCTACAAGGACTTTCCCGCCATTTTTGAGTTTTCCAAAAAGTAATTCGTCTACCAATTGATTTTTGATCAGTTGATCTATCTTGCGCGCGACAGGGCGGGCGCCATAGATAGGATCGAATCCTTTATCGGCTAGATGTTGAACGACATCGTCGGTAAACTGTAAATCGACTTTTTTGTGAGCTAAGGTCAGACGCAGATCAGATAAAAACTTTTCAACCACTTTAAAAATTAATTCAGGAGTCAAAGAGTTGAAGTAGACAATCTGGTCTAAGCGATTAATAAATTCAGGCGAGAATGTTTTTTTAATGGCCTCAGCACTGACTCCTGATCTATCCGGAGCTGAAAGGCCAATAGATCCTTTGGCCACATCTGCGGCTCCAGCATTTGTTGTCAAAACAATCAGTGTATTTTTAAAGTCCACTGTGCGTCCGTTGCCATCAGTTAAGCGGCCCCCATCCATGACTTGCAATAAGATACTGTAAATATCTGAATGAGCTTTTTCGATTTCGTCCAGTAGAATTAAAGAATAAGGATGTTTTTGTATTTGTTCCGTTAGCTGTCCACCTTGTTCATAGCCCACATATCCGGGAGGAGCTCCAACTAGGCGTGAGATACTATGCTTTTCCATATATTCACTCATGTCGAAGCGCTGGAACTGAATACCTAATAAACGTGCGAGTTGTTTGCAAACTTCGGTTTTACCCACACCTGTCGGGCCGGCGAAGAGGAAGGAACCCCATGGTTTATCTTTGGCATCTAATCCACTGCGAGCAAATTTAATAGCGCGTACTAAAACATCAATGGCTTCATCTTGACCGAAAACTACGGATTTTAATTTTTTGTCTAAATCTTTTAGGCTTCGTAAATCATCCTGTGACACTTCAACAGTAGGAATGCCAGCCAATCTGCTGACAACTTCAGTCACGTGGCGGGCTTCGATGTGGCGATCCTGTGAGTTCAGCTTTACATGGCTTCCCACTTCATCCATTAAATCAATGGCTTTGTCTGGAAGTTTACTGTTCATTAGATATTTTTGCGAAAGCTCTATGCAGGCTTTCAAGCTTTCATCACTGTAAGTGACTTGGTGGAACTCTTCATACTTTTTCTTAAGGCCTTGAATGATTTTTAGAGTGTCCTCTGCTGTGGGTTCGCTGACATCAAGGCGTTGAAAGCGACGAGTGAGTGCGCGATCTTTTTCAAAGTGCTGTCGATACTCTTGAAATGTGGTCGCTCCAATACAAGAAAGTGTGCCTTTGGCTAAAGCTGGCTTCAGCAGATTCGAGGCATCCATCGAGCCTCCCGAGATAGCCCCAGCGCCCACGATGGTGTGAATTTCATCAATGAAAAGAATAATGTTTTTTCTTTCCTGTGTTTCTTTCAGAATGTTTTTTAAACGTCCTTCGAAGTCACCGCGATATTTGGCCCCGGCGAGCAGAGAACCTAAATCTACAGAGTAGATGATTTTATCTTTTAAGAAATCAGGAACTTGTCCGGCTACAATTTTTTCAGCTAGACCTTCGGCAATCGCCGTTTTACCGACACCTGAGTCGCCGATAAGAAGTGGATTATTCTTCGTGCGTCGTCCAAGAGTTTGGATCATTTTTTGTAAAAGATCGTCTCTGCCAATGAGGGGATCTTTTTTTCCTGATTGGACGTACTCGTTAAGATTGACAGCGAAATCATCTAGGGCTGAAGACTTGGCGCTACCTTCGTTGGTATTTTGAGAGTCCTCATCTTTTAAGCCCTTAACCGGTCCGCTTGAAAGTTCATGGCTGACAATCGAAATCACTTCGAATTGTGTGACATTGAATTTTTCTAAGCAATAAGTGGCAAATGATTTCTTTTCTTCTAGTAAAGAAATTAAGACGTGACCTTCATGAATTTCAGCTTTTCCAGCTCCCTGTAACTGAAGAGCGGCGCGTTCAAATACGCGATGCAGAGAAACAGCGAGATCTGGCTTCCAGTTTTCCTTAACTCCGAAAGCTTCTTTTTGTTCGTCGGTCATGGTCGGGTTTTTTTGTAAATGCGTTTCGAGTTCTTTTTTGATTTCTGTTGGGGTGACGCCGAGCTTTTCTAATATTTCAATAACAAGCGGTGACTCCACTAAAGAGTGAAGTAAATGCTCCAGCGTGACAAATTCGTGATTCTTTTTAAATGCTAAATCAATAGCTTTACCTAAGCGTTTATCAAGTTCCTTTGAGAGCATTTAGTCCTCCTCTTCCATACTTGTTTTGAGTGGATGCTGATTGTTTTTAGAAAATTGATTCACTTGCATGACTTTTGTTTCTGCAACTTCAAAAGAGTAGACTCCGGCAAGTCCAACACCTTTGTTGTGAACATCGAGCATAATTTTGAAGGCTTCATCTTCGCTTTTCGTAAAAAATTTTTTTAACACAAATATAACAAAATCCATGGGAGTGTAGTCGTCATTGTGAAGAAGCACACGATAGAGTTTCGGCTCTTGCGTGAGGCTTTCCATATCAAGGTCTAGTGATGTGTGGTCAGATGGTCGGTTAGACATAGTTATATTATAAACGAAATCTCAAAATGAAATAGGGAAATCTAGATTTAAACAAAATCTTGCACTTATAGAAAGCTGGTGGCTATAATAATAGTGTTGTGAAAAAGAAGTGGTACGTAACTTATAAAAAGGAGTCTCTGAAATGAGTAAGAGCATGATTACAAATCAAAAAGGTTTCTCGTTAATTGAGCTGATGGTCGTCGTGGCGATCATGGGTGTATTAGCGGCGATCGGTGTTCCGCAATATTCAAAATTCCAAGCGAAGGCTCGTCAATCTGAGGCGAAGAGCTCTTTAGCTGCTATTTATACAGCTGAGCAAAGTTTCATTGCTGAGTTCAATAACTATTCAGTGGATCTGAAAAATATTGGATTTGGTGTGACTGGTCGTGGTTTGAGATATGTAACTGGTTTTGCTGCAACTGCTTGTACGAACTACAGTACTGCTGGTGGTGCGCCTTCAGAAACAGTGAATGCGACCAATACATGGTCTGATGGTTCTGCTGTGAATCCGGCGACAGCCTTCCAAGCGCAGTTTGCGTTTGTTCCAGCATCAAGAACTCTTGGTGGAACAACAAGCTCTTGTGTTTCAACGGCTGGTTCTCAGGCCTTCCGTGCTATGGCGATCGGTGATCCGAATGCCAACGTGGGTACGGCTCCACTAGATGGTTGGACAATCGACCAACAAAAACTAGTGAGTAACTCAACTCCAGGTATCTTATAATATAATTTTATACGACAAGTATGATGAAGCGGCTGTGTGAAAACACGGCCGTTTTTATTTTGTAGATATTTTATAGACCAGATGTCATTTTTTATGGGAACATAGGATCGAAAGACGAATTGGTGACAGAGACCTCATGAAACTGACCTCTTACTCATTTAATATTGTTCTAGTGGTATTAGCCTTATTGTGCTGGGCTATGGAATTGTCTTTGCCAGAACCGAACCCAATAAAAAGAGCTGACTACATTGCTCCCCCTATAGAATTAAAATATTTAAGTGCTGGATTTGCGCACCAAGCGTCAGATTCTTTTTGGTTACGAGCGGTTCAAGACTTTGATCACTGTAATCAACCTTTAAATGAGCAAGAGTGCAAAGGGCGCTCATGGCTGTTTGATGTTGTGAATATGGTGGTTGAGCTCGATAAATATTTTAAAGAGGCCTACTATTATGGAGCTTTATCTCTAACGGTACTTATTTCGGATTATATGGGGGCTTCCATTATCTTCGATAAGGGCGTTAAGGTTTTCCCTCAGGAATGGCCTTTGCTTTATGCTGCTGGCTATCATGCTTTGTATGAAGAGCAAGATAAATCCAAAGCGGCTGACTTGTATTTAGCTGCGGCCAATAATGGTGCTCCGGAATGGGTAAGAAGTATGGCGGGCCGCTTAGCCAGTGAAGGTGGTGATAATATCAAAGCCGAAGAGATATTGCGGCAGCTCATTGACCTTGAAAAAGATCCTCGTTGGATCGAGAAATTACAGAAAAAAATTGAAGCCTCGAAAGCGTCCTCAAAGGCAGGAAAAAAAACTAAAAAAGACGGCGAATAAGAGCGACTTCTTCAAAACAGAGCTTTTATTTTTAGCATTCCTGAGGTCGGCCTTGACCTTTTGCTAAAAGAATCCATATTTTAGCCATTATGTCTTCAAAACGCGATTATTACGAAATCTTGGGGGTCGATCGTTCGGCCGATGCGGATACTATTAAAAAAGCCTATCGCAAATTGGCTATGCAATATCACCCTGATCGAAACCCTGGGGATAAAGTAGCAGAAGACAAATTCAAAGAAGCGGCTGAGGCCTATGAAGTGCTGAGTGATGGCGAAAAAAAAGCCAGATACGATCGCTTTGGTCACCAAGCTTTCCAAGGCGGTGGAGGCGGCGGTGGCTTCCACGATATGAACGATATCTTTTCACAATTCGGAGACATTTTCGGAGATATCTTCGGCGGTGGTTTTTCACAGCAAGGTGGCGGACGTTCACGTTCAAGAAATTCTGTACGTAAAGGTTCAGACCTGCGCTTTATCACCGAGATAGAATTAGAAGAAGTGATCTCGGGTAAAGAAGCTCAGATCGAGTTTGATACAGAGGCGAATTGCGATGACTGTAATGGCAGTGGAGCCGCAAAGGGTTCAAGTGCCACAACATGTCCCGTATGCCGTGGCTCAGGACAAGTTGTCAGACAGCAGGGCTTTTTCACGATGGCGACGACCTGTCATAATTGCCAAGGTTCAGGTGAAGTGATTGAGACTCCGTGTTCTGGTTGTCGCGGTAAAGGCCGTGTTGGTGTTAAACGTAAAATCAAAGTGACGATTCCACCGGGAGTCGACAACGGCACACGTTTACGAGTGGCAAATGAAGGTGAGGGCGGCTATAGAGGCGGTCCTAACGGAGACCTCTTTGTTGAAATTCGTGTGAAAGAAGATGAAATTTTTGAGCGTGATGGAGATCATCTTTTTGCTCAGTTAGACGTACCTTATATCCAATTTCTATTAGGTGGTGAATTGACCACAGATGTCTTAGACGGAGAAGTCACTCTTGAAATTCCTCGCGGTTCAAAGGCGGGAGATCGTCTGAAAGTGGCTGGCCGAGGCATGCCTTCGTTAAGGGGTTCGCGCCGAGGGGATTTGTATTTCACTTTGAATGTGGAATTCCCTAAAAAACTGTCCGAAGACGAAGAGAAGCTGATCAGAGAATTGGCAGAAATCGGCAAAGTTAAAGTCAGTGCTAAAAAGAAGGGCTTTTTTAAGTAGATTTGAGCCCGAATAGGAGCGATTTGAGCTCGTGTTCGCAATAATTTTGATGGCTTAGCTTGACGCATTCGGATTAGTCTACACATTCATTTCTGAGATAGTTGATTTAATTTTTTATTAAGGAGTACTGAAATATGGGAAAAATCATCGGTATAGACTTGGG
The DNA here is from genome assembly GCF_000348725.1 of Pseudobdellovibrio exovorus JSS. Taxonomy (NCBI): domain Bacteria; kingdom Pseudomonadati; phylum Bdellovibrionota; class Bdellovibrionia; order Bdellovibrionales; family Pseudobdellovibrionaceae; genus Pseudobdellovibrio; species Pseudobdellovibrio exovorus. The sequence continues at coordinate 1,655,842 of NC_020813.1, read as the reverse complement.
TACCACGAATTCATGTGTTGCCATCATGGAAGGCGGAGAGCCTAAAGTTTTAGTTAACGAAGAAGGTGCAAGAACAACGCCTTCGGTTGTGGCATTTACAAAAGATGGTGAGCGTCTTGTTGGTCAGATTGCAAAACGTCAGGCTGTTACAAATCCTGAAAATACAATCTACTCAGCTAAACGTTTTATAGGTCGTAAGTTTGAAGAAGTTCAAGAAGAGATCAAATTAGTTCCGTACAATGTCGTTTCTAAAAACGGCGGAGCTGACTGTGCCTTCAAAATTCAAGGTGATAAACTAGCTTCTCCTGAGGAAATCGGAGCGGGTGTTTTAGCTAAATTGAAAAAAGTAGCTGAAGATTACCTAGGTGCGGAAGTGACAGATGCCGTGATCACAGTTCCTGCATACTTTAACGATGCACAAAGACAAGCAACGAAAGATGCGGGTCGTATCGCAGGGTTGAATGTTCGTCGTATTATCAATGAGCCAACTGCGGCGGCATTAGCCTACGGATTGGATAAGAAAAAAGATCAGAAGATCATTATCTATGACTTCGGTGGCGGTACATTTGACGTGTCTGTTCTAGAAGTCGGTGAAGGTGTTGTTGAGGTGAAATCAACTCATGGTGATACTCACTTGGGTGGTGATAACTTCGATACAACTATTTTAGAATGGTTGATCTCTGAATTTAAAAAAGATCAGGGTATTGATCTTAAAAATGATAAAATGGCACTTCAACGTTTGAAAGAAGCAGCTGAAAAAGCGAAAATTGAACTTTCAACAGCGCAAGAGTCAGATATCAACTTACCATTTATCACGGCTGATCAAACAGGTCCGAAACACTTACAGATTAAATTGTCGCGTTCTAAATTTGAACAAATGACAGAAGATCTTGTTAAGCGTTCAATTGAACCATGTAAAAAAGCTTTAGCTGATGCGGGTATGAAAACATCTGATATTGACGAAGTGGTATTGGTGGGTGGTTCGACTCGTATCCCTGCGATCCAAAAAGCAGTAAAAGAATTCTTCGGTAAAGAGCCGAATCGCACAGTAAACCCAGATGAAGTGGTCGCTGTAGGTGCTGCTGTTCAGGGTGGTGTTTTAGCTGGTGATGTTAAAGACGTATTGTTGTTAGACGTAACGCCATTGTCATTGGGTATTGAAACTCTTGGCGGTGTGATGACGACATTGATCGAAAGAAACACGACAATCCCGTCTAAGAAAACTCAGGTTTTCTCGACAGCGGCTGACAACCAACCAGGTGTGGATATCCATGTCCTGCAAGGTGAAAGAAAAATGGCTGGCGATAATAAATCATTAGGTCGTTTCGAGTTGTCAGGAATTCCAGCGGCTCCGCGTGGTGTTCCTCAGATCGAGGTGACATTTGATTTGGATGCGAATGGTATTTTGAATGTTTCAGCTAAAGATACAGCTTCAGGTAAAACTCAAAACATCAAGATCACGGCTCAGTCTGGTTTAAGTGAAGACGAGATTAAAAATCTAGTTAAAGAAGCTGAGTTACAAGCGGATGCGGATAAAGAAAAAGCAGAAGCGGTACAGGCCCGTAATAACCTAGATAACTTGGTTTACCAAACTGAGAAGTTGGTAAATGAATCGGGCTCAAAATTACCAGAAGCAGACCAAAATAGCGTAAAAGAGATGATCGCCGATGCGAAAAAAGTCTTAGAGAATAAAGAAGCGACAACAGCTGAGTTAAAGGCTGCCTTCGAGAAGTTACAAACTTCGTCTCATAAGATTACAGAAGAGCTTTATAAAGCGTCTGCGGCGCAACCAGGGGCTCAGGGTGCAGAAGGTGCGGCTGATGCCGGAGCTGGCGAGAAGAAGTCTGGCGACGACGTGATCGATGCTGACTTCAAAGACGTCAACTAATCTATAAGCAAATAAATAGCTTTCGATTGAAGGCAGGATTGAAAAGACCTATCGATAACTCGATAGGTCTTTTTTTATTTGGACAAACTCCTTACACTTTAAGTATGTCGAAAATAGATTGGTTAGAAGTTTCTGAAAGAATAGATTGGCTTAAAAAACCCACAGTGGCCGGAGATTACAGCTTTCATAAGCCGGTTTCTATCCAGTGGTTTGCTGATGGCGAATTAAATGTAAGTTATAATTGTGTTGATCGTCATTTACCTCAACATGCAAACGAAGTGGCTTTGATTTGGGAACCGGATAACCCAGCAGAGGCTTCTAAAAAAATCACTTATGCAGAACTTTCAATTCAAGTGAATCGTTTTGCCAACGTATTGAAAAAACAAGGCGTAAAAAAAGGCGATCGTGTAACACTCTACCTTCCGATGATTGTAGAAGCAGTCTATGCCATGTTAGCGTGTACACGTATTGGCGCTGTTCACTCTGTTGTCTTTGCGGGATTTTCGGCGGACTCAATTGCAAATCGTATCGAAGACTGCGACAGCAATATTGTCATTACGGCGGACGAGGGACTTCGCGGTGGTAAAAAAATAGAATTAAAAAAGAATATAGATGAGGCGCTAGAATTACTTTCTGCAAAAGGTAAAAATTCTGTCAGTAAAGTGGTTGTGGTGAAACGCACGGGTGCTGATATCGCATGGACCTCACAGGTGGATGTTTGGTATCATGAGGAGTCAGCTCAGGTTTCCGATGTTTGTGCTCCTGAACCAATGAAGGCTGAAGATCCATTATTTATTTTGTACACATCAGGTTCTACTGGAAAACCGAAAGGGGTGTTACACACCACAGGTGGTTATTTAGTTTACGCTGCCTACACACATGAAAAAGTATTTGGCTATCGTGCAGGTGAGGTCTATTGGTGTACAGCCGATGTGGGATGGATTACAGGGCACAGCTACATTGTCTATGGTCCATTGGCGAATCGTGCCACCACATTAGTTTTTGAAGGCATTCCTAGCTATCCAGATGTTTCGCGTTTTTGGCAGGTGATAGACAAACATCAAGTGAATATCTTTTATACGGCTCCGACAGCTATTCGCGCTTTGATGCGTGAAGGGGAAGAGCCTGTTAAGAAATTTTCTAGAAAATCATTACGCTTATTAGGGTCCGTTGGTGAGCCGATCAATCCAGAAGCGTGGAGTTGGTATCAGCGTGTGGTGGGTGATGGACGTTGTCCTGTGGTCGATACATGGTGGCAGACCGAGACCGGAGGGATTTTAATTTCAGCCTGTGCTTCTGAAGATGGAACCACTTACCCAGAAGTTTTAAAGCCTGGGGCTGCGACACGTCCTCTTGCGGGGATTTACCCAGAAATTTTAGATACAGAAGGTAAGATTTTAACGGGAGCTGCGGAAGGACTCTTGGTGATTAAAGAATCTTGGCCCGGCCAAATGAGAACGGTGTATCGAGACCATGCGAGATTTGAAGAAACTTATTTTTCAGCATTTGCAGGTTATTATTTTACAGGTGATGGTTGTCGCCGTGATGCGGATGGGGACTATTGGATCACGGGCCGAGTGGATGATGTTTTAAATATATCGGGACATCGTTTAGGAACAGCCGAGGTTGAGTCTGCCTTCGTGAGCGACGCCCGTGTTTCCGAGGCCGCCGTTGTGGGATATCCACATGATATCAAGGGACAGGGAATTTACGCCTATATCACTCTGAAGAATGGAGTGACTCCAACAGAAGAGCTAAAGGCAGAGCTTCGTCAGCATGTACGTCATGTGATTGGTCCTATTGCGACTCCGGATATTATTCAATGGGCTCCGGGACTACCTAAAACGCGATCAGGTAAAATTATGCGACGTATTCTGCGTAAAATTGCTGAAAATCAAATCGAGAGCTTAGGGGACACCAGTACATTAGCTGATCCTTCGGTGGTTAAAGATCTTGTCGAAAATCGCTCAAACAAGTAGGATGTGCCAGTTAGGACAAAATTATGAAAAATAAAACGTCAATTATTGTATTTGCTACCTTGTTTCTAATGGCCATTCTATCCCGTTGGGTTTCACACTATTGGAACTTTACGGTGCTGGGAGGGGCTTTCTTATTAGCAGGTGCCTACTTTGCGGATAAAAAAATCTCTGTAGTTTTAATGTTGATGGTTTTGTTGGTCAGTGATGCGGTTATTGGCTTCCATGCGCAAATGCCTGCGGTGTATTTTTCATATTTCTTAGTGGTCGCTTTAGGCTTTTTGCTTAAGGTTGATTCGGCTCGCTACAAAGTTTTTGGCTGTGCTCTTTTAGGCAGTGCTTTATTTTATTTAATCACGAATTTCGCGGTTTGGTATTCTGGGACTTTATATCCTCTGACACTGCAAGGATTGAAAGATTGTTATGTTATGGGGCTTCCATTTTATCGTAATCAGCTTATTGGTGATTTGATGTCATCAATGATTTTCTTTGAAGTGGCTCGTCGCGTGTTAGCTGTTGCTCCATCAGCTTCAACAGCTCAACAAAAAAATTAGAACTTTAATTTTTAAATTAAGATCGCGCGTCGTTCACTAAGCGCTGTCTTCAAGAGTTCATTCTTACTGCGCCCCACATAGTTAACATGGCCCATTTTTCGGCGAGCACGGCTCGTGGGTTTATCATACCAATGTAAAGAACCCGTTGGGAATTTTTTGATTAAGGGAACACGAGCTGATTTCCCCAGTAGATTGACCATCACAAAAGCAGGGAAGCGAGACTTCACTTCTGGTAATGGCATGCCAAGGATACAGCGCAGGTGCAATTCAAATTGATCCACACTTAAGGCGTCCTGTGAAAAGTGGCCTGTGTTATGAACCCGCGGAACGATTTCATTGATCACTAGCTCTGATCCTAAATCAAAGAGTTCAAAAGTAATAACACCTACGTAATTAATATCATTTAAAAAGTGGGCTATGCCATCGCGCAGTTTCTTTTCGGCAGGGTGTGAGGCTGGGCCGACTACATAATCACATTGATTGTTATTTTGTACGGATTGAATCATCGGCAGATGAACGATCTCGCCTGTTAGACTACGGGCAAAGATCAAAGCCTTTTCAGATTTGAAATTAACCACAGGTTCGATGATGTAATTAATCTCGTCACCTTTGATCGTTTTACGAAAAGCTTTGAGCTCTGGCATATTGCGAACTGTAAATGTTTGATTTCCATCGTAGCTGCCAGTGCGTTTCTTAAAAACGACTCTATGTTGAAAGGCTTCAAAGGCAAGGTCAATTTCATCGCGTGAGTGGATTTTAATATGTTCAACTGTGGGCAATCCATAATCGTGGAGCCATTCTTTTTGAAGAAGGCGATCTTGAAAATGAGCTAAACACGAAAGACTTGGGAAAATTTTAACAGAGCGGTAATCGTGTAGAGACTTTTTTAAAAAGGCAGCTGGAATTAAATCGCTTTCAAATGTCAGAACATCGGTCAGGCGAGCCATAAGACGCACATCTTTGGTTGAGTCCAACTTTCCTTTAACCCAGCGAGTGCAGACTTTAACGGCGGGGTCTGTGGCTTTTTCAGCTAAAACGATTGTGTGCAGCCCCATTTGGTGAGCCTTTAAAACCAGCATGCGAGCTAATTGTCCGCCGCCTAAAATACCGATTGTTTTGCGATGTATAGACATATTCAGATTCAATACTTTTTTTTCACAGAAATAAAGTGTAAAAAGCTTCAGTATGCGAAATGTGACAGATTTGAATTTTCCGCTTTGTCTGGCGCCGATGGTGGGGCTAACCCATGTGGGCTTAAGACGTCTTATTCAGGATTATATGCCTCGGAATGCGACGACCCATTGGCCAACAGAGATGTTGAATTCAAGACGAGTCCCCAAAGAGAACTTGAAAACCACACCCGAAACACTAAGACGGGCCGAAGAAAGTTTCTTGGTACCACAAATTTTAGGAAATGAAGAGCTTCCTATCTCTGAATCAGTGAAGCGGCTGACCTCGGAATGGGGAGCTGCGGGTATTGATATCAATATGGGGTGCCCTGTTCAGAAAGCATTAAAACATAACTATGGTGTTTCGCTAATGGGTGATGTTTTGTATGCGGCCCGCGTAGTTGAGTACACCAAAAAACATTCGACTGTTCCCATCTCGGTGAAGTTACGGGCTGTGGGAAGCCAGAAGACGGTTCCGGAGCTGATTCAATTTGTAAAAACCTTAGTCGATGCTGGTGCGGATTGGGTGACTTTGCATCCTCGTACAGCAGAGCAAAAACGCCGTGGGTCTTCTGATTGGACACAGATAGGTGAACTTAAAAAGCATCTGACAGTTCCCGTGATTGGCAATGGAGATATCCAAGTGGCAGAAGATGTTTTTCGCATGTTAAATGAAACCAAAGCCGATAAAGTTATGGCAGGGCGAGCTTTAGCAGCTCGTCCGTGGATGATGTGGCAAGTGGGAGCTGAGCTTGGATTTGAGGCTCCGATTGGATTTGAGTCTTTGAAACCACCACAGACTCCTGATGAAGAAGGGGCTGAGTATGGCCGCTGTCTTTTACGCCTGATTGATTACTGCGAAGAGGCTTTTATGGCGGAAGCGGGAGCTTCAGAGTCTATTACACTACGTAAAATTCAGTTTTATATTAAGACAACACATGTGTGGTTGGAATTTGGGCATTCGTTGATGGCAAAAGCCAGTGGTTGTAAAGCCTTAGTGGATCTAAGAGTTGCGGTGACGGATTTCTTTAGTCGTCCGCAGGCGATGTGTGCTAGAACGGAATTGCGTCAATAGTGTTTCAATAAAGGGGTTTGTGATGAACGGGAAAAAATTTATTGCGGGTTTTATCGTAGCCGTCGTTTTGACCAGTATCGGTATGGGGATTTGGATGCAGCACGCCTATGACAATCGTCCTCAAATTAACCACGAACAAAAATAAGAATAAAAAAAGCAGAGCCAGCGCTCTGCTTTTGATTTTTTGAACTCAAACTCAGTTTGTTCTTATTACGAATTCAGAAGAGCGTCTAACTTTCCTTCTTCTTCCAAAGCTTTAAGATCGCTATAACCACCGATCAACTGATCGTTGATAAAAATCATCGGCACTGTTTGCCAGCCTGTTTTTTCTTTCCACGTTTGAAGTTCATCAAGGTTGTTTGTAAGATCGACGATTTCAACCTCTAAGCCTCTACCATTAAAGAAGTTCATCGCGCGATCGCAATAGGGACACGGATTTTTTTTAATCATTTTGATTTTAGCTGTTTGTTTCATAGACTTTAATATAACTGAAATCTTCGATTGGGTCTAGAGCAATAGATTTTTTCTATAAAGAGCTGATTCGCTGCTCAAACTCTATTGGCTTGGTGATCACTTTGAGCTCATCAAACAGGATATTGAATTCAGGGGCTGTATGGGCCAATTGCTTCAGCCATCCTTTGGTGCGCGCCACAGCAAATGGAGCGCTGACATAGTTCGAGCTGGATTCAAAGAAACGGGGCAAAAGCACCTTGATGTCGTCGTAGGTAGAGGGAGTTTCGTTTAAAGAGTCTTTAATTTTTTTAAATAAAAAAGGATCGCGTAAAGCGGCGCGGCCAATCATGTAGTCCTCTGTTTGTGCTTGCGCATGGCACTTTTTGAAATCTTGCACACTCCAGATTTCTCCGTTGGTGACTAAGCGGATATTCGATACCTCTTTGATTTTGGCGATCCATTCCCAATAGGCTGGAGGTTTATAACCATCAGTTTTGGTACGACAGTGTACGGTGAGCCAGTCGGCTCCGGCTGCCTCAACGGCTTTCGCATTTTCAAGACAAGCATTGGGATTATCAAAGCCGAGGCGTATCTTGGCGGTGACGGGAGTTGTAAGAGGCACCGCTTTGCGAACAGCACTGACGATATTGTAAATGCGATCTGTATATTGCAAGAGGGCGGCTCCACCATCGTGGCGATTGACTGTTTTGGCGGGGCATCCGAAGTTGAGATCAACACCAAGGGCTCCTAGCTCTACAGCGCGTACAGCATTGGCTACTAAGGGATCGACTTTTCCACCTAAAAGTTGAATGAAGACGGGGGTGCCGCTGCGGGTGCGTGAGCCTGTTAAAAGTTCGGGACAGTTTTTATAAAAGACTTCGTCCGAATGTAGATGATCTGTGACGCGTAGGAATTCGGTCACACACTGATCAATGCCTCCCAACTGTGTCAGCAGATCGCGCATCGCCCAGTCTGTGACGCCTTCCATAGGAGCTAGAAAAAGTTTAGGAACTGAAAAGGTACTCACACTCAACTAGCTTTGCTGTCCAAGTTTTTGGAGATGCTGAAAATCCTTAGCTTTAACGGGCTGAATAGAAAGGCGTGACCCTTTTTGGATGACCATCATCTCGGACAATTTAGCATCTTTGCGGATTTCTTCTAGGGATACAAAGTGAGGGAACTCGCTGACAAATTTCACTTCCACGCAAAACCAAATAGGCTTTTCTTTTGTGGCTTTGGGATCGAAGTATTCTGACTTTTTATCAAACTGAGTAGGGTCGGGAATGGCCGCTTTGCTAACAGTGGCGAGGCCGGCAACTCCTGGAGGAGTGGCATTCGAGTGATAAAAGAGCACTAAGTCACCGACCTGCATTTCTTTTGTCATAAAGTTACGCGCTTGGTAGTTGCGAACGCCTTCCCAGAGTGTTGTTTTATTTTTCTTTAGGTCTTGGATAGAAAAAACATCGGGTTCGCTTTTCATAAGCCAATATTGTGATGATGAATTAAGAGTTGTTTTTTTATTCTCTGTATTTGCGCCCATAGAATACTTTCTTCAAGATAAACTTGAACCTCAAGGAGGCCTTGCTTAGACTGTATAATATGAAAAAAAAGCAAAATAAAGATATAAATCCCTACGTGGTCATCACAGGGGCATCTGCAGGTATTGGAGAGTCCGTAGCATTGACCTTGGCTGCACAAAAGCAGGGGCTTATCCTGACTGCGCGTCGTCTAGATCGATTAAAGGCTCTAAAGAAAAAGTGTCTTCAGGCTGGTGCTCCAGATGTGCACATATTTAAGTTGGACATTCAAAACCGAATCCAAATCGAAAAGTTATCCAAAGAGTTAAAAAAGAAAAAACTTAAAGTAAAAACTTTAGTGAACAATGCGGGCTTAGCTAAAGGAGTAGAGCTTTTACAGAATTCAAATCCAGATGACTTTGATAGTATGGTGGATACGAATGTAAAGGGACTGCTTTATATGACTCGCGCCTTATTGCCCGAGGTTATAGCGCAAAAGGGACACATAGTGAATTTGGGCTCTGTAGCTGGACGTCTTGTCTATGAAGGCGGTGTTGTTTACTGTGCGACGAAGTTTGCGGTTCGTGCTATTAGCGATGCTCTAAGAATGGATTTAAAAGGGACCGGAGTGCGTGTGACGAATATCGAGCCGGGTATGGTACAGACAGAGTTTTCGGTTGTTCGCTTAGGAAATCAGCAAAAAGCAAAGGGTGTTTACGAGGGAATGATGCCGCTTAGCGCTCAGGACGTGGCGAATACAATTTTGTGGTGTTTGAGTCAGCCTCCTCATGTTAACATCTCTGAACTTGTCATTTATCCAACAGATCAGGCCAGTGTGGGCCAGGTCGTTCGGGGCGATAAAAGTATAAAAAATTTAGTACGTCAGTAAACGTCATGTGAACGAAAGGTTTTTTTATGTCACAAGAATTCAGAGTTGAAAAAGACACGATGGGTGAAGTTAAAGTTCCTGCGCAGGCACTGTGGGGAGCTCAAACACAAAGATCTACTGAAAATTTTCGTATTGGTGGAGACCGCTTTCCACGCGAAATGATTCGCGCTTTAGGTGTTTTAAAAAAATGTGCGGCTTTGACGAATGCTGAACTCGGTTTGTTAGATAAGAAAAAAGCTGAATTTATTATTAAGGCAGCTGATGAGGTGATTGCGGGTCAATTGGATCAGCACTTTCCATTAGTGGTTTGGCAAACGGGTTCAGGCACACAAAGTAACATGAACTCAAATGAAGTTATTGCGAATCGTGCCATGACGATGCAGAACTTAACTTTGCCAAATAAAGAAATTCATCCGAATGATGATGTGAATAAAGGCCAAAGCTCGAATGACACCTTCCCAACAGCGATGCATATCGCGGTGGCAGAGCGAGTCCATAATCGTCTATTGCCTATGTTGGAAAAACTTTACAAAGCTCTGGATGCAAAAGCGCAAGAGTTTAAACCGATTGTTAAAATTGGTCGTACACATCTGATGGATGCAACACCATTGACGTTAGGACAAGAGTTTTCAGGTTATGCGACTCAGATGAAAAATTCTATCCAAAGAATTAAAAACACTTTACCGCATTTGCATGAACTAGCTTTGGGTGGAACAGCTGTGGGAACGGGTTTGAACACTCATAAAGACTTCGCAGTGAAAGCAGCGGCGGCGATTGCAGCTGAAACTAAAATTCCATTTGTGACAGCTCCTAATAAGTTTGAAGCTTTGGCTTCACACGATGCTTTAGTTGAAGTGCATGGTGCTTTGAAGACCATCGCGGTTTCATTGATGAAAATTGCCAACGACATCCGTCTTTTGGGAAGTGGACCTCGTTGTGGTTTTGCAGAACTGAATTTGCCAGAAAATGAACCTGGATCTTCTATCATGCCAGGTAAAGTGAATCCGACACAAAGTGAAGCGATGACAATGGTGTGCGCGCAAGTTCTAGGAAATGATGTGGCTGTGAATGTGGGCGGGGCGACTGGACACTTTGAATTAAATGTTTTTAAACCAGTGATTGTATTTAACTGCTTAAATTCAATCCGCTTAATTGCTGATGCTTGTGAAAGTTTTACGGATCACTGCGTGACAGGAATCACAGCGAATACACAACAAATTAAAAAGCACTTGGATAATTCGTTGATGCTGGTGACGGCGCTGAATCCACATATTGGATATGACAACGCAGCCAAAATTGCGAAGACAGCTCATAAAAATGGAACGACCTTAAAAGAAGAGGCTGTGAATCTGGGACTTATGACCGCTGAAAAATTTGATCAAGTGGTTCGCCCAGAGACAATGATCGGACCTTTGGGTTAATGTTAGCGTCGATTAATCCTCTTTTATTGAAATCAGAATGGATGCATACGGGCGATATCCGCCCGTATGTTTTTGTCAGACCTGAGAATCAAATTGAACAGCCGGGAACACGTCATAAGTTGGACTGGTTTCAGTTTGAACCGATTTATAAAAACCCATTGGACTTAAAAGAATTACCTTTTGCTGAAGCGATCTATCAGATTGAATGGAAATCTTTTGGGCATCAGTCACTCTCTATTCCAAGATGGACTTTCTATGACTGTGCGGCTATGCCGGGCTTCATTGCGGGTTTCGCAGGAAGAACCAGTAAATTACCTCGTAAAATATTAGAGCTACTGAATTACTCGGATGAGCATGAGTGGTGCCCTTTATCATTATTTATTATTATCCCGACTATGCGTAAAGGCGAGTGGGTTGCTTACGACTTATGCGCTGTAAACTCAATGCTTCCAAAAGAAGAGCAGTATTATGGTTTAGGTTTCTTATCGAAAGCCTTTGGTCTTTGGTATGCGAATGTAGAGCAGTGTTCAGGTATGACTCAATGGGGAAGTCCTGCGCTGAAGTTGCATTCCCACTATGGTCATATGGAAGTGATTGGCTCCTATGCTCCGTTACATACACACGCGAAAACAATGACTTATCGCTGCGAAGTGAATACGGATTGCTGGGAAAAATTCTATACTCGTGAAAATGATCTGGCCTTTCTTGAAAAGTATGGTCCGACAAATTTAGTGATCGATCCGACTAGTGAAGAGTCCATGATTGAATTACAAAATCGTATTCAAAATAAAGAGGGGCCATTTTATTTGAGCGCCCTTGAAATAGCCCAAAAGAATTTAAAAGAAAAATTAACAATTTACAAAATCAAACAGGACAACTCTTAACAAGGATAGTTTATGGCAGAATTGACATTACCAGCAGTAGCAAAATCATTTTTCACACTTTGTAAAAAATGTGATGCTGATCGCTACCATCGCGTTTTAACACATACTTCTTCAACATCAGCTAAGATTGAGTGCGAAGTATGCCATAGCAAAAAAACGTACACTTTACCAAAACCAGGCGTAGTTCGTAAGAAAACAAGCACTACAGGTCGTCCAGCAGCTCGCCGTAATACACATGCAGATGAGTACAATCAATTAATGATGAATCGTGGCTCTGAGCAGGGATTAGCATTTAGTATTCGCACTAAATATTCAATCGACCAAAAAATTGATCATCCAAAGTTTGGCGCAGGATTTGTTAAAAATGTTCAATCTGATCGCGTCGATGTTATGTTCCAAGATGAAGTCAAAACGCTGATCCACAATAAACAATAAGTTTCATCGTCAGAGCGGGAAAGTTTAAAAATCGATGGATTGGTACGAGGGTTTAAATCCTGAACAGTGTGCGGCTGTAGCTCATAACTATGGGCCGCTTTTGATTTTGGCGGGTGCAGGCTCGGGCAAAACGACTGTGCTTGTATCCAGAACGGGACGCCTTATTGCGGAAGGGATCGCACCCGCATCGAAAATCTGTGTTCTTACTTTTACCAATAAAGCCGCACGTGAACTGAAGCATCGTGTGCAATTAAAAATTGGCGCTAAAGCTAAAGGTCTTTGGGCAGGGACTTTTCATTCATTCGGGTTACAGCTCCTCCGGAAAAACTACAAACGTGTGGGACTTTCTGCCAACTTCGGAGTTCTGGATCAGTCGGATACGGCTGCCATTATTAAAGAGCTAGTAAAAGACATTCGTACCACTAAAGAAAAATTCGATGCGGATAAACTGGCTAACTTAATTAATCTTATCCGTGCAGGTAAAAAACTGCCTCCAGGTTATTTGGAAGAGTACCACGAGTTAGCTGAAGTCTTGGCTCCGAAATACGAAAAAAGATTAAAAACTTTGGGTGTAACTGATTTCGAAGGACTGCTTTTAGAACCCTTACGCCTATTCAAAAATCACCCTGAAGTTCTAGATGGACTGCAAAATCATTTCTCGCAGATTATGGTGGATGAGTTTCAAGATACAAATTTAGAACAATTGAATTTGATTAATGCCATTTCATCAGGTCATAAAAACCTGACAGTGGTCGGCGATGATGATCAATCTATCTATGGTTGGCGCGGAGCTGAAATCAATAATATCCTGAACTTTCCCCACAGCTATGAAAATTGCGAAGTTGTTAAGTTAGAAAGAAATTACCGTTCGGTCTCGGGTATTTTAGATCTAGGCAACGAAGTGATTTCGAAAAATGCGAAACGCCACGGAAAAATTTTAAGATCAACTAAGTTAGATGGTTCAAAAGATAAACCTGAAGTGTTTGTTTTAGAAAATGAAGACGAGGAATCTGACTTTGTTGTGCGCGAGATCACTCACTTCAGAGGATTGAACTACCAATTTGGTGATATCGCTATTTTATATCGTTCTAATACTCAAGGGGCCTTTATTGAGTCGGCGTTAAGACGGGCACAAATTCCCTATGCCATTTCAGGTGGTACATCCATCTTTGACCGCAAAGAGGCCAAAGATTGGTTGGCCTACCTCAAACAGTCTATTTGGCCGGATGAGGTCAGTTTAAGACGTATTATTAATACGCCTCCGCGTGGAATCGGCGAGACCACTTTAGATAAACTGACTGAGTTTGCGGACAAAAATAATATAGATTTTCAAGAGGCCTGTAAGCGTTGGAAAGAAGCTGAAGTTCCTGAAAAGACAGGCGAAGCCATTGATAATTTATTGAAATGGCTGTGGACTTTCCCGCAGCGACTTTTAGATGACGAAGCTATCGGTAAAACGATTTCTGAGCGCTTTCAAATTTTAGTGCGTGAGTCTGGGTATCGGGATCATCTGGCACAGACTTCTGCGGAAGGGCATGTATTCGAAAAGCGCTGGCAGGTGATCGAAATTGTCGGGCGTATCATTGAATCATTTGTCAACAAACGGGAATCGAGCGTCGGCACACTCAAGGATTTTATTGATGCCATGTTATTACGTGATGATCCGAATGAAGATACTGAAAAGAATCAAGTTCAATTGATGACCATGCATGCGTCGAAGGGACTAGAATTTCCTGCGGTTATCCTCGTCGGCGTAGAAGAAGATTTACTGCCGCACAAGCGATTGGGTGGGGATATCGATGAAGAACGTCGATTGTTTTATGTTGGTATTACTCGGGCGCAGAAGAAATTAACTTTAACTTATTGTCGCCAAAGAAAAAAAATGGGACAGATCAAGCCTGTTTTCGCTTCACGATTTTTATCGGATTGTTCTAAAGAGTTGTATGAGTTTTATGAACATGGTTCACGTCCTATCAGTGGTGAAACCCGCGAAGCCATGGTCAGCGATTTTTTAAAAAAACTCAGCGAAAAACCAAAGTGATTTTTAGTTTTTAAATTTTAAATTAATCTTTTAAATTAAGTGTGAAAGTAGCGATCTAAGTTGTAGGGCGAACTCAATTTGTAGTTTTTTGTCCTAAAAACGAATTCTAATTTCTCGGCATGCAAGTGCATGCGAGATTCCCCGTAGCGTGAAGAAATATTGTCGTTGTACTTTTTGTCGTTGTAACGGGAATCCCCTACAATAGGCTGTTTAGCTAGGGCTGCGTGTTTACGAATCTGATGCTGACGTCCTGTTAAGAGTTCAACTTCAATTTCAGTGAAATAGCGAGATGAGCGAACCCTTTGTACCCGTGTCGCGCAGGCCTTTCGCTCACTGGCCGCTCCTTGGGGATTCTGGCGGCCTTCGGCTTTATCCGTTAAGGGCCATGTCCACTCTGTCTGTTCAGTCTCAGTCTGCTGAGTGGGCTGCTTCCATTCACCGCGCAAGAGGGCTCTGTAAAACTTTTTTCCACTTTGCATAGATTCTACAAGCTCGGTGTGAAGTTCTGGTTTGAGGGCTACCAGAAGTAAACCCGATGTTTCTTGGTCGAGGCGATTCACGAAGTGTAGAGGTTTATTGGATTTTTTCAAAAAATCGGCCACAGACGGATTCTGATTGTGGACACTATATCCTGCGGGCTTGTTTAGTACGATGAAAAATTCATTTTCCTCTAATATTTGAATCATGGTAGAATATTTGCCATAGAGGTTTATATGATTCAAGAAAATGACGTAAATGCAGGTGGAAATAAAACGGAAGAAACAGCCGAGGTGGCTGATGCGGCAAAAATAGCTGCGACGGAAGCAGAGGCTCAAGCAACTACTGAATCTGCAGATGAAACTGTAACTGAAGTGGAATCAACGTTGGACGCGTCTTCGGATGAAGAATCCAGTGAAACTCAAAATGACAACTCTCATGATAATTCCTCTGATAGCTCATCTGACAATTCATCAGAGGATTCTGAAAAAGCCAAAGTGACCATTGATTTTCCTTACAGTGAGGTTTTGCGTGCGAAGGTGCCAAAAGCTTTTGAAGTGGCTGAAAAAGTAGCGACTGACTGGAAGAATGAAGGTGACTTCACTGACGTGGGAATTACACATCCGATGGCAGGTATTGTGGCGTCTCAGGCCCTATTAAAAGCCAAAGATGTTGAAAAGAAATTAGAAGAAAAAGGCGTTTTCACTATGGCTAAAATGGGCCTAGAAATCGCTAAGTCACAAGTTAAATCCCAAGTTGAAAATATCAAAAGCAAGATCAAGTAATGTCGACGCGAGATGAAAGAATTCTACAGGCTTTGGTGGAATTAAAGCCTGTAGATATCAAATTAGTAAATGACAGTCATAAACACGCTGGGCACACGCAACATTTAGGTGGTGCTGGTTTTACAGGTGACACCCACTACAAACTTCAAATTGTCAGTGATCTCTTTAAAGGAGTTTCACGCATTGATCGTCAGCGTATGGTGATGGATTTGTTAAAGCCTGAATTTGCTTCGGGGCTGCATGCGTTGGAAATCAAAGCCCGTTCCCCTGAAGAGGTTTGAACTGGTCCTTTAAGTTGTTGATATCGGTTAGTTTCTCATTCGGTTTAATATTTGCTCTCAGCTTCTGTATGAGAATAAAAATTATTAAACCCTGTTCCTGTAGCCAGCCCCCTGTAAAAACCGGTTCTTTTTTCCGCAAGTCGGATAGCAAATATATACAACGTTGGAAATGCCCCATCTGTAAGAAGACTTTCTCAGCAGCAACAGGTAATTTGTGTTTTGCTCAAAAGAAAAGAAGGCTTAACCCTCTTATTCAAAAATATTTACTGGGCAAAGTCTCGCAGAGGCGAATTTCTATTTTTCTAAAAATTAATCGCAAGACTGTTGCCAGAAAAGTAATCTTTCTGGGGCTTAAGCATCATCTGTCGCGTATAAACTACTTAGAAAAATATCGAAGGCAAAAGACTTTAAAACTTCAATTTGACGATATGATCACGTTTGAACACACCAAATGTAAACCTGTAGCGATTAGTCTTCTGGTAGAAGAGGGCTCGCGAAAGATATTGGATTTTGAGGTATCTTCCATTGCTGCCAACGGAAGACTTGCTGAAATCTCTCGCAAAAAGTACGGGAAACGAGAAGATCATCGTCGCCGTGGATGGGAGAAACTTTTTAGAAGAACTCAAAGCATTATAGATGAAAAAGCACACTTTAAATCAGATGAATATCCGCTTTATGCCGATGTACTCAGAAAGTATTTTCCTAACTCAACACATGAGCAGTTTAAAGGTAGGAAGGGATGTGTTGTCGGGCAAGGAGAGTTGAAAGCTGGAGGATGGGATCCACTATTTTCTTTGAATCACAGTGCCGCGATGATTCGGGATGGGCTTGGACGGTTAGTGCGTAAGACATGGTGTACAACTAAGAGATTAGATCGATTGCGGGATCAGTTAGAGATCTATATTGATTATCACAATCGGGTATTAACGCCACCATAGTGATATTTCTAGGTAGGCTATCAACAAGATAAGGGACCAGTTTAAAATTGCTCTAATTTTGATTTAAGCTGACCTATAAGGCCCTTAATCTTAACCATCTGCTCTTCGTCGGGGCTCAATTTCGGTGAATTGCTTTCTAGAACATCCCAATTATGAATAGCATTTTCGAGTTCCTGTTGAATAAACGACCAGCGTCCCATCTGGTTTGACTTGTGCGTAGGCTGGGGTGCAGTGGAATTGCTATCCAGAGAGCCGTTTAAGGCGGTGTTTAAATCAAGTTGGTCAGACGAGTTGCTCATTAACGCCCGTGATGCTACTGTGGGTTTTTTAAGTATTCAACCATAAATTGAGGTTTATATGTCACAAGATATTATCTACACCATGAAAGGTGTTTCTAAAGTTTACCCTCCGAATCGCTACGTGTTGAAGGATATTTATTTGTCATATTTCTACGGAGCTAAAATCGGCGTTCTAGGTCTGAATGGTTCTGGTAAATCTTCATTGCTTAGAATTATGGCGGGTGTGGATCAAGAGTTTTTAGGTGAAGCTTTTCCTGCGAAGAAAATGAAAGTGGGCTACCTTGAACAAGAGCCACAATTAGATGAAACGCTGACAGTTCGTGAAAATATTTTTTCTCAGATGGGCGAATTGCCAAAGCTGATGAAAGATTACAATGCGATCAATGATAAATTCTCTGATCCTGATTTAGATCCAGATGAAATGAATAAGCTGATCGAAAAACAAGGTGAGCTGCAAGAAAAAATCGAAGCCATGGGCGGTTGGGAAGTTGATCAGAAGATTGAACTTGTGATCGATGCTTTACGTTGTCCAGACGGAGACGAACAAGTGACTCACTTATCAGGTGGGGAAAAGCGCCGTGTGGCCTTAGCTCGCTTGATTATGAGCAATCCTGACATCCTATTGCTGGATGAGCCGACGAATCACTTGGATGCGGAATCAGTTGCATGGCTAGAGCAATACTTAGCCAAATTCCCAGGGACAGTTATCGCCGTAACGCATGATCGTTACTTTTTAGATAACGTAGCTGGTTGGATTCTAGAGTTAGACCGCGGTGAAGGTATTCCTTGGAAAGGGAACTACAGTTCGTGGTTAGAGCAAAAAGATAAACGTTTGAATCAAGAGTCGAAAGAGCAGTCTCGTAAAGCGAAAACACTAGAGCGCGAGTTAGAGTGGATTCGTCAAGGGGCTAAAGGTCGCCAATCAAAATCTAAGGCGCGTATTTCAGCTTACGAAAATCTATTAAAAGAACCTTCTGCAGAAAAAATGCAAGAGCTTTCTATCTACATTCCGCCGGGACCTCGTTTGGGTGATATCGTAGTGGAAGCACAAGGTGTTACAAAAGGTTTCGGTAAGAAATTGTTATTAGATGGTGTGGACTTCACGATTCCACGTGGAGCCATTGTCGGCGTTATCGGACCGAATGGTGTGGGTAAGTCGACATTATTCAAAATGATCACGGGTAAAGAACAGCCAGATGGTGGTACTTTCAAAGTGGGTGATACAGTTAAGATTGCCTACGTTGATCAAACTCGTGAAACATTGGATCCGAACAAATCTATCTTTGAAGAGTTGTCGGGTGGCCAAGACGTGATTCAGTTGGGTGGTCGCGAGATCAATGCCCGTCAGTACGTGAGCTGGTTCAACTTCTCGGGTTCAGACCAACAGAAAAAAGTGGGAGCTTTGTCAGGTGGTGAGCGCAACCGTGTGAACTTAGCTAAAATCTTAAAGCAAGGCGCGAACTTATTGCTACTAGATGAGCCGACGAATGACCTTGATGTGAACACCATGCGTGCGCTAGAAGAGGCACTACTTGAGTTCGGTGGTTCTGCTGTTGTGATTTCCCATGATCGTTGGTTCCTAGATCGTATTTGTACTCATATCATGGCATTTGAAGGTGACTCTAAAGTTTACTTCTATCCAGGAAACTTCAGTGAGTATGAAGAAGATCGTAAAAAACGTATGGGCGAAGATGCGGCTCCAAAGCGTGTGCGTTTCCGCATGATCGAGCAATAATTTTTATTTCCTTCAGAATCAGGTATCCGGCGCTTAGCGCCGGAGTATCCAAAGTTAGCTAAGACGCTAAATCCCGCCGACGTTCAGTAAGTAGCTGTCGCCTTCAAGTGGTTTTTCCATATCCTTCAAAATAGTCATCCATTCGACATCGGTATCCTCAGGCATAAACAGATAATCTAAAAAGACAAATAAGACAGCGGTTCCGGTTTCAAAATAGCTAGAGAGTCCGTACGAAACCACATCGATCTTGGCTTTTGTTTTTTCAGCGGCAAAGTGCTCAAGGTAGTAAGAGTAACTAGAGCAGGAATCAAAAAAGAAGATTTGTTTCTTCGCAGGATTAAAAGTGAACTTTCCTGCCTTTTCTTCTAATGATGGGATATCAAGGTTGGCACCTAGGCCTGAATGTCCACCATAGATAATCACATCCGCTGTTTCGACAGCCTCTTTGAAAAACTTCGCAAACGTCTTCGAGCGGGCTTCGATACCCGTGTCGACTAAAAGGTGCTGCACTTCGACCTCAAGGGATTTCTTGGTGCCATTGGGCTTTGTGATCTCGATAGTCTTACGATATAAATTGATAGGTTTATTGGTGGCACTACGGCGGCTTCTTACGCTGAAGCCACGCTCTTCAAAACTGCGTCTGATGTCGTCGAAATTTTCATAGCCAAGATCACTTTTATCGCTGCCATCTTCATAGTAACCACTGATGATGAAGATAGAAAATAAGTCTCCGTTGCCATTGTTTCCACGCAGTTGTGGTAAGCGAGGAGTCGTGTCGAGTTTTTTGTAGTTGATTTCACTTAGACGAACTTCAACAGGGTTGGCTTTAGGAGCGCGACTGAGATAATCACAGCCACGGCGATAAGGATCATAGAAATACCAGTAGTCTGAGATGCTATCATAGTGTTTGTCCGTACAGCGTTTGTCATAGATTTCATAGGGATTAGCCGGCAGAGGCAGGGTCAAACTGCCCTGAGCTAGCAAACGGCGGGCTGCGGATTTGTGTAAAATCATTTTTCCCGTATTCGAATAGGTAATTGTGGTCATTCGTCCGTCTGTAGATTCTGACAAAATTCGAATGCGCATCTGACTGCGAGGGGCTCCAATGCCACCAATAACGGAATTGCTGCCAATTAGATTTGTAATCATGGTCTTTGAGGCAAAAATCCCAAAGATGTGTGAGGCATGGAAAGAGGCAAGCTCTTCGGCGTCTTGTAAATCGTTATCGGTGGGGACTTGAAAACTGGTGCGATAGCTGTATTTAACTTCGGTCGTGCTAGGCCCTAAGGTTTGGGCTAGTGCCAGTGAAGCCATAAGTGTGACTGTTAAAGTCATAAGCATTCGTGTAAAAAAGAAAAAACGTCCCATCTGAATCCCCATTTAAATTAGTGTCAGTACAAGGGATGGGGAAAAGCAATTCTGAGGCCGCAAATAAAAAAGCGAAAAAAAGTTAAAGAGTCAAAACATAGCTAAGTGGAACTCAGCTGAGTAAAAGGCTTAGTTCAGGTGTTTGAGTTGTCGGCTATTGCGTCCGGCATTTTGGGTTGTTGGGTTACCTGTTGAGCTGCTTATTGAGCTACTGGCAGAGCTTGCGTTGGGGAGGGCTCGTGAGGAGGTGTTACTTAAACCCTGTAGCTTTTTTAAAAATGGTGGAAGGTCACGGCGTTTGCTGCCGTAGCAATAATCCTGTTCGATGATCTCGGCGGCGATAGAAGACTCGACACCATTTTCTATTAAAAACAAATAGGCTTTTTCAGCGAGGTTCATCAAAGAGATGCTATGGGTTTCACTGTATGTTTTAGACAGATACTCACTGAGCTGATCGAACTTCCAGAAGTAAGAGGCGCCGAGTTGTTCATTGGTGCGCAGCCATTCCGAGAAGTGTTTGAATTCGCCACTGTTGACGTAGAGGTCCCAATACTTTGCAAAGCGATTCATCTTTTGCAATGTCATAAAGTCCATAGTGTCTGTTGAAAGAATCTGAAAAGGTGGAGCTTCTGAGTAAAGCATTTTAAAACTTTTTTCGTGACGGGCTATAGGCGTGCCTTTAAGTCGTTTTAAAATACCCACTTGAATTTCATCCGGCCCAAATGAGGCTAAGCGGTCAAATCCTTCCGCAAAGCTCTGCAGCGTTTCCCCCGGAAGACCAACGATCAAGTCGGCATGGGTATGAACGTGAGTATGCTCTTTGATGTAGGTGAAGTTTTCGGCCACTTTCACCATGTCGTTTTTGCGTGAAATATTCTGAGCCACTAGAGGATTCAATGTTTGAATACCAATTTCAAATTGTAGACTTCCCGCGGGGAACTGACAGATCAGCTCGCGAATTTCCTTAGGTAAGCGGTCCGGCACTAATTCGAAATGTAGGAAAAGACCCAGCTCAATATGCTCTAAAAAGAATTGAAGGATGCGTGTCGATGTTGTTGGGGAAAGATTGAACGTGCGGTCGACAAACTTAAATGTGCGGGCGCCACGATCTAAGAGCTTTTTCATCTCGGCAAGGAATAGGTCTAAATCGAAACTGCGCACGGACTTGTCTAAAGACGAAAGGCAGTATTCGCACTTATAAGGACAGCCCCGCGAGGCTTCCACATAGATAACGCGGTTTCGGATATCGTCATCCGTATAGAGGTCATAGGGTAATTTGATTTGTTTGATATCTGGAAGCTTCGCTTCGATGATTTTTTGTTCAGGTCGTTGTTCGTGAATTAAAATATCACGGCAAAGATCACGGAAAAGGAAGTCCGCTTCATTTTTAATGATGAAATCTGCCCATTGTGTGTGCGGCTGTGTTTCGGTCTCGTAAGAAATTTCTGGGCCACCTAAGACAATAACGACTTCAGGGGCTACTTTTTTCAGGATCATAATGCATTCCAGAGTCTCGAGGGTATTCCATATATAGACGCTGAAGCCAACAATGCGTGGGCGATGTTGCAGAAGTTTTTCGACAAAGTTACGAGGGGTTTCCTTGATTGTGGACTCTAGGATACAGGCTTGGCTTTGAAGCTCGTCTAAATTGGCATAGAGATACCTCAGCCCAAAAGAAGAGTGCTGGTAGGTAGAGTTCAAAGTGCACAGAAGAATATCGTGGGTTGCGTTCACGTCTATTTTGTAACTAAGGAGGATAGAATTTGATAGCTTTTTTTAACAAGGTGAAAACTTTCGCTATTACCACCGCGATCAGGATGGGTTGATAAAACCGAACGGCGATAAGCTGACTTTAATTCGTGCAAATCAAAATTGTCATTCAAAGACGGGGCATAGGCTTTAAGCGCGCTGTAAGCTTGAAGCTGTTCTGGTGTTAGGTTATGGGCTTGGCGGTCGCTACGATTGTATTCTGGCGTGAACTCTGGCGATTTGGGAGCCTGTGGGCGAAGCGAAGGGCGGGGGTAGGCTTTTTGCGCTCGTCCCATTGTTGTGTAATGAGCAGAAGGGCGTTGTATGGAAATCTGTCCCAATAACTGAGCTAAGCCATAGGGATCATGGTGGCTTTCCCATCCCGAGGTAAAATCAACAGACGTGTCGTTTTGATCCTGAGTCATCGAACTAAGAATGTCGGCGAACGACGTGGAAGTTGACATACTTTCTTATCGGAAAGCTTTCAAAAAAGTAGAGTCCTGAGTGGCGGAAACCCTTTATCTATAGGGATTATAAGGGAGTTTTCAGGGGAGGTTAGGTGTTGAGAGTCGGCGCGAAGAGGGGGTTTCCCTCTGAAAAAACAGTAAAACTCGTATTTTTCAGAGGGGAGAGTCCTTTAAAAATACAAAAAAGAGAAGTTTTTGATTTTTTCTATTGGACAAACTGAAAAAACTCATCTTAGACTGATTTCATTCAAATTTAAGATTTTAGTCTTAAGACTAAAGGATTATAAACAATAAAAAGCCACACACCCTACGGAGGAACACAATGGCAAAAGCAAAGAAAGCAGCTAAAAAAGCGGCTCCAAAAAAAGCAGCTAAAAAAGCAGCTCCAAAAAAAGTAGCTAAAAAAGCGGCTCCAAAAAAAGCAGCTAAAAAAGCAGCTCCAAAAAAAGCAGCTTCTAAAAGAAAACCAAATGCAGCATTCATGAAGGCTTTGACTCCTTCTACAACTTTAGCTGCTATCGTTGGCGCTTCAGCACTTCCTCGTACTGAAGTTGTTAAAAAATTGTGGGCTTACATCAAAAAGAACGGTTTACAAGATTCTAAAAACCGCAGAAACATCAACGCTGATGATAAATTAAAACCAATCTTCGGTAAAAACACAGTTTCTATGTTCGAAATGACTAAATTGGTTTCTAAACACTTAAAATAGTTTTGAACTGATTTAATCCAGAATATAACTGGTACAAACCCCTGATTGCCACTGGCGCTCAGGGGTTTTTTCGTTTATGATGCCCTCATGCAAAAACCGTTGTCTGCTGAAGAAATCGTAAAAATGAAGGCCGTTTGTAAATTGGCCGCAAAAGTGCTCAGCCACACCGGAAAGTTCGTCAAACCCGGAATTACAACTCTTGAACTAGATAAGATTGCTGATGACCATACCCTTTCTTTAGGGGCTGTATCGGCTTGTATTGGCTACCACGGCTATCCGATGTCGACTTGTATATCTCCGAACGAAATTATCTGCCACGGCCTTCCTAACGACTATGTGTTGAAAGAGGGCGACATTGTGAATATCGATGTCACTGTTAAAAAAGACGGCTTCTTCGGTGATACCTCTAAAACCTTTATGGTGGGTCAGGTGTCCGATGCGGCGGCCGATCTTGTTGAGGTGGCCCATCAGGCGATGATGATCGGTATTGAAACGATTACACCGAACGGGTGGACGGGCGATATTGGCTTTGAAACTAATAAATTCGTAACTCGTAAAGGATACACCACCATCAAAGAAATTGGCGGTCATGGTATTGGACGTGTGTTTCACACAGACCCTTTTGTACCCGCATTTGGAAAAAAAGGTAAAGGTGAAAAACTCAGACCGTGGACTTGTTTTACGGTTGAGCCCATGGTGAATCAGGGCACCGATGATTTTGAAGAGTTTGATATTCATGGTTCTTCAATCAAGTACTACAAAACAGTAGATCGTAAGCTGTCGGCGCAATTTGAACACACGATATTGCTGACAGATACGGGATATGAAATTTTAACTTTAGATTAATTGAAATTTAAAAAGTGATTTAAACAAAGGAACTAACATGCGTACAAACCTTCAGGGAACAGGAAGCAAAATGAAAAAAAACATCGCCGTTTTAAATAAGGCAAAGGCTGCTAAAAGTGCTGGAAAAAGTACGGCTAAAGCCGCAGCTAAAACAACAACTTTAGATTATGCTGTTTGTAAAGAGGCGATGAACGATCCGCAACGTTTTGCTGAGCTGGCTCGTTGGGGCCGTGAAGAGATTAAAATTGCAGAAAAAGAAATGCCAGGCTTGATGGCTCTTCGTAAAGAGTACGGCAAATCTCAGCCGCTTAAAGGCGCGCGTATCGCAGGTTGCTTGCACATGACGATTCAAACAGCGGTATTGATCGAGACCTTAACTCATTTAGGAGCTGAAGTTCGTTGGTCATCATGCAATATCTTTTCAACGCAAGATCATGCGGCTGTAGCTATGGCGGCTGCTGGTATTCCGGTATTTGCATGGAAAGGTTTAACTGAGCAGGAATTCAACTGGTGTATCGAGCAAACGATCACAGGTTGGGGTGCGCAGGGTTACAACTTGATTTTAGATGACGGCGGCGACTTGACGAACATGATGCACGAACCGCGCTTTGCAAAAGAATTAAAAAACATCATTGGTCTTTCTGAAGAGACAACAACAGGTGTTCATAACCTTGAAGTGATGTTAAGAAACAAAAAATTAAAAATCCCTGCAATCAACGTAAATGATTCAGTAACAAAATCTAAATTCGACAACCTTTACGGTTGCCGTGAGTCTTTAGCTGACGGTATTAAGCGTGCAACAGACGTTATGGTGGCTGGTAAAACAGTGGTTGTTGCTGGTTACGGCGATGTAGGCAAGGGTTCGGCTCACTCAATGCGTGGCCTTGGCGCTCGCGTATTGATCACAGAAGTTGATCCTATCTGTGCGTTACAAGCGGCTATGGAAGGTTATGAAGTGACAACTATGGAAGATGCGGCTCCACGTGCAGATATCTTCGTCACGACAACTGGATGCTGCGATATCATCACAGAAAAGCATTTCATGAAAATGAAAGATAATGCGATTGTTTGTAACATCGGTCACTTCGATATCGAAATCGACATGGCATGGTTGAATAAAAATTCAAAAGTCCGTGAAGTTAAACCGCAAGTGGACATTCATACATTGAAAAATGGACGTCAGATCATCGTGTTGGCTAAGGGTCGTTTAGTGAATCTTGGTTGTGCGACAGGGCATCCATCATTTGTGATGAGTAACTCATTCACGAATCAAGTGATGGCACAAATTGAACTTTACACGAATCGCAAAGCTTACAAAGAAGTGGCGATCACACGTTTGCCGAAACACTTAGACGAAAAAGTGGCATTCTTGCACTTGGCTCAGTTGGGTGTGAAGTTGACAAAACTTTCTGGTAAACAGGCGAAGTACTTGAGCATTAGCTCAGAAGGCCCATTTAAGCCTGAACACTACCGCTACTAGTTTTTGATTCTCAGATCACATTTAAAGCCACTTGTCAGATGACTCAGTCCTCTGGCCAGTGGCTTTTGCCTTATATGGGTATCGTTATAGGGTGTCTTAGTGGATCAAATTGAGAAAAACTCAAATCTGACACGAGGTCCGTCGATAAGTAAGATATGAAAAAGATGATGTATGCTTCCATATTACTAGGCGGGTTACTTTTCAGTGGGTCTCTGTCGGCGACAGTTCTTACAGACACTTCGCTTTTAACAGAAGAGAATTGCCGTAAGATTAAAAATGCGCAATCAACTCAAGATGCCGACACAAACGAGCAGCTTCGACTGATCAAAGAAGAGTGCCTTAAGAAGCACCCTCAGTTGAAGTAGTCAGAAGTCGGTTATTTGAAACGACTTCTATATTGAAACTCCATGTCGGTTCAAGCTTACTTGTTGTTGGGCTTATTGATGTGATCTAGATAAAACTTCAACTCACCGATACTTTCGCGAATATCGTCTAAAGCGCGGTGGGAATTTCTTTTTTTGTATTCAATTTCAAATTTATTCGTCAGGACAACTTTGAAAGAGCTGACATCCACCATGCGGTAGTGCAGGCGGGCAGATAGATCTTTAAAGTATTTATCAATAAACAGACGATCTTGCATGATAGAATTACCAGCTAAAATCGGACGCTTCTTAAGATCTGATTTTGAGTATGGGAAGTGTTTATCAATGAGGTCGATTAATTTAGCTTCGACCATGTCCGGTTGCATGCCATTAGGCACTTTGGCCGCAAGGCCTGATTTTCCGTGGTGCTCTTTGTTCCATGCATCCATGTTGTCGAGGTAGCTTTGTGGCTGCTTCACAACGGTTTCAAAACAAGCGAGCTCGCGGAAGTTCATATCGGTGATAATACACGCCACTTCGATGACGACCTCTTTGTTCACATCAAGGCCGGTCATTTCCATATCGAGCCAGAAAAGATTTTCTACTTTTTCGTATGCCATGAAAAATTACTTCACTGTCTCGGCTGTGATTTTGTAATCTTCGCCTGCAGCTTTCAGTTGTTTTTTTACAGTGTCTAAATCCACTTTGCTATCTGCTTTAGAGACAATGTGAATAGCACCGATTTGTTTTTTTGTATCGACTAATTTCACTTCGCAAGATTCAGCAAAAGCTTTAACACTTGGATCATCACACACTTTTTTAGTGATCAGTTTACTGCAGCCAGCGCAGTGGACACCTTCAACAGTGAACTCAGCGGTTTCAGCTAGTGCAGAAACAGAAAACAATAGGGCTGCTGCCATAAGAATAGATTTCATAAAAACCTCGTTTTTGATGGTTATAAGAGTGATGGGACCTAGGCTACCAAGCTTGAAGGCTTGGGTCAGCTCATTTCTTGCATCAAATATAGGCATTTAAAAATTAGTAGTTGAATTTTAGAGGGCTTAGCTTTAGTTTTATTCTTCACAAACGTCAGACACGACTACGGAGTGGTAGTTAAGTTGGTTATAACGTCCGCCTGTCACGCGGAAGGCCGCGGGTTCGAGTCCCGTTCACTCCGCCATTTTTCTAAATCAGTAACATTAGGTTCTCTTCACTTCACGTTAGATAGATAGGTTCTCTTCACTTCACGTTAGATAGGTTCTCTTCACTTCGGGTTCGATAGTACCAAATTCACTAATTCACGCTTTTCTTCTGCATTCATGGGTTTAAACAGCGTAGAAGCTTGTTTGGCGAGTCCATAATTTTTAAGCCTTGATCTAAGATGAAGAAAATGGAGTTTTTTAATCTTGCTGGCATTCAAAGTGTTCCTTAGATGGTGCGAGATGCAAACGGAAGAAATTGGCACCATTTCGGTGTAGGTTGTACTAAGACTAGGATCGATACAACAAAAGCATTTACATTGTATTTAATCCGGAAAATTAAAAATAATACGAATAATGATGAGACAGCTTCTTTTGTATGGGATATCCAATTGAGTTATTTCGTACAAAATGATTCTAATTAGAATATCTTGAAAGTGAGAAGGTTTAAATATTAGTGAGCTTTCACGAACATTTTTGAGATATTTTTTACATAGCTTTTCTCTATGTATTAGATTGCGAGACTGAGGTCTGGAGTCGAAATTAGTATTTGTTTATTTTGTTTTTATTTTTTAAAATTAGTTTGGTCTATGGGTAGACTTTGTGCTGCGGATCGCAGCATTTGATGAATTGTCATCAAGTGTCTTATTTACTCTACGAGTGTCTAACCGTATAGTCTCTTTCGCTTGGCTTTAGTGTATGTTGGTAAAGAGTACCCATAGACCAATATTTTTTATGATGGTTAATTATTTAAAAGAATTACAGCAAGCAAAATCCCTTCAAGATCTTGCAAAGTTACTTGGAACAAACGAGAGCAACCTAAATATTCTTTTATACAAAATATCTAGGAAAAGTTTATATAGAACCTTCGAAATACCAAAAAAAGGTGGCGGTTTTAGGATTATATCAAGTCCAGATGAATCACTAAAGGTAGTACAGAAAAGGCTTGCCTCTATTTTGTCATCAATTTTAGAGCCAAATTATCAGCTAAAACATAAAAAGAAGTTACAAAATCCAAAAAAAGAAAGAGCAACTCGAGCATATTCTAATAAAAGTGTTTCTCATGCATTCAAGCAAAATTTATCAATCGCAACAAATGCAGAACAACATCTTAAAAAAAAATATGTACTTAATTTAGATTTAGAAGATTTTTTTGGATCTATTAACTTTGGAAGAGTTCGCGGATTTTTCATTAAAGATAAACAATTTAAATTAGATCCCGTTGTAGCAACCCATATAGCGAATATTATTTGCCATATGGACAAGCTTCCACAGGGAAGCCCTTGTTCACCTGTAATGTCTAATCTTATAGGGCGTCTTCTTGATAGGCACTTACTGAGGTTAGCTAATAGAAGAGGTTGCTTTTATACTCGTTATGCAGATGATTTGACCTTTTCATTTAATGGTCCTAAATTCCCAACAGAGATTGCAATTTTGGAGCAAGATCAATGGGTGATAGGAGATGCTTTAACAGAAGTTATTGAGAAAAGTGGATTTAAAATTAAAAAGTCTAAGGTCAGAATGCATTATCGAACATCTCGTCAAATGGTTACGGGTCTTGTTGTTAACTGTCATGTGAATGTACCAGCAGAATACTATAGAGATACGCGCTCTATGTGTTTAAATATTTTTACGACTGGAAGCTGCTACTTAAAAACCAATCGCAATAAAAATTTAAGTATGCAACAACTTGAGGGACGACTTAACTATATTTACCAAATAAAGAAATTTAAAAATATTTATGCAGATCAGGGAGGATATAGACACAGTAGACACAATGGGAAATATAAGAGTGATTCCAACCTGGACAGGTCGACACAGTATGCTGATAACAGCCATCAAGTGTCTCTAGATGGTATTAAGAATATCTATGGTCGCTTCTTGTTCTATAAAAATTTCTTTGCGCCTCAAATGCCGCTTATTTATTGTGAGGGGAAGACAGACCCTGTTTACCTGAAATGCGCTCTTTTGGCACTAGAAACTAAGTATTCGGGCATGGTTAGCAGTGGAAAATTGAATGTAAGATTTTTTGCAGGAAATAATCTTGATGGGGAAATGATGAAGTTAGTCGATGGTACGGGGGGTATGAAGTATCTAATTTCTTCATACAATCGTATGAAAAAGGAGTGTAAGTTTAATGGCGTTCCGCTTCATCCCGTTATTATAGTCGTAGATAATGACAGTGCTGGGTTAGAAGTTAAGAAGGCAGCCAAGAAAAAAAGAAGTATGACAAATGGAGTATTTCATATTTTTCATAATTTGTACATTTTAGAAATTCCAAAAAATCCTACCGATGCGGTTGAGACGGTTATTGAAGACTATTTTACTGATAAAACTTTAAATATGAAATTTAAAGGGAAAACATTTAAATCAGGTGACTTGGATGAAAAAGATGCGGTCAATCATTTCGGCAAAGCAGTTTTGTCAATGTTAGTGAAAAAGCGTTGTAAAAAAATTGATTTCTCTAAATTTTCAGAAATATTTGATAAGGTCGATGAAATTATAAAAGATTACCAAACGATATTATCTACAAAGACATCGCAAGAGTAAAAATTATTAAAGTATAGAGTTGTCAGGCAGGTTAATCTTAAATAACTCTTGTATACTAACATCTGAATTTTTTTCTATCTTAATATCAGGGCTTTTACTTTAACTTGATTTAAGAGATAAAGCAAAATAACAATTAGTTTAAACATTTGTGGCGGCTAAAGGGGGGAGTAGTTATGCGTCTTTTTTTTGAAAAATACTTGAATAACTGGTTTTTTAAATTATTAGGTGTAGTTGTTGTTGGATTAATTACAAATGCTATTTGGGATTATTATGGGCGTGCATTTGTTACAGTCGCAGGAGATGCGATTTTGTGGATTATCAGTGTGTTTAATTCAACTGTTATTGACGAAATCTATAAAAATGCCGCGAAAGGGTTTCGTGAAGAGATACTTCTTAGTTTTTATAATTTAGTTATAGGTGTGTTGTTGGCAGTTATTTTTGTAATGCAAATAAAGATTTTTAAAGTATTTCACAAAAATAGCAAAGCAAACTTTAATGGCAGTATAGAATCGCGAAAAGCTTCGGCTGAACGATCGATACTTATAATGTACATTATGTCTGCGTTTTTAATTTTTCAATTTACACAAAAAATTAGGACAAATAATTTGATTGCCAAGTATCGACAAGCGCTAACAGCATGTATTCCATACATGGAAGAGGTAGAAGTGAAACAATTAGAGTCTAGATTTGCACAGCTCCAAAGTAAAAAGGAATATGAATTGATATATCAATATTTGGAAAGTGTAGCACATAAGAATAATTTGCACATTCCTGCTCTGTGAAGGACTGGCTACGAATACATGTTTGGACCAATTTAAACTGCTTTTTAGCAAGGATTAAGGATGATAGTTTTAATTGATATTGATAGGTATATTTCACTTTTAGAAAATTCAATAGAGGATTTAAGAGAAGAAAAAAATATGGCTAGAGTGAGTGAGTTATTGCAGGCAAATTGGCTTGAGCAGAATATAGATATGCTTATTGCGGAAGAGATTGAGAGTACAGATTGCGATAAAAATATTTTCAATGAATCTGTTAAAGAGCAATTTGAACAATATGGTATTGAAAAAGGTGGCGCGGTGCCTAGTGAAACAGTGAGCAACGAAACTGCATTAAGAAAACGTATCATTTATCTTCGTGCGTTAAAAAAAGTACGTCGGTAAAGGATTTTTAAAAGAAAATATTTAGTTGATCATGGATACTAAAAATAGGTACTCAAAAGAAGTTATCGATACTTTAAACTCGCGGTTTTGGGATGGTGAAAGCCTAAGAAGTGTAGATGAGTTGAAACAAAATATTAAAAAAATAATTAGCGCTAACATAAGCTGCGATCATGCTGAGTTTAAATTTATGCTTGATCAGTATTGGACATAGTTTTTCATGCTACACGAGCTCTTAGAAAGAGCTTTGCGGCCTTTCTAGTTGAGTTTACTGAAAAAGAATACACTCTATATAAAATTTATGAGAATTGCTTATTAGATTCACATGCGGCATTGCAAAGTTTATGTTCAGGATTCGCGATAGACCCTCTGCACTGATTATTCGAGGAATATTAGAGAACATTTCTATAGCTATAGATGGTGACTCTTCGGACGAAATATTCAAGAAATACGTAGACGGTAAGTATAAGAAAGATCGTTTCGCTGTGTATTGACCATATCTGTAAAGTGTGTTGCGCGCCCGGCTTAGTTCATATGCGAGTTTAATTAAACAGAAAGAGTAGCCATGTTGGTAATGGTTACTCTTGTAGAAGTCTCAATTAGTCCTGATGACTTGAACCACAGAAGTATTCGAAACATTTTCTCCACAGGTAACATACACTTCATATTCACCATCCAGCAAGTCGTTCGGTAAGTAATTTTGAAGATCAAAATAAAAGTAAAGTGTCGACATCTGGCCTTTGTAAAGAGTTAAATCAACAGGCTTGTTGCGGCTTGGTGCCTCAATTTCGTGTTCACGTTCGGGAACCACTTCAAGTGTCTGAAAAGCCTCTTTCACTTGGGTTTTTCTAAAGTGAATAAATGTTTTTTGTTCAAGAACTGAAACCGTATCTAAATTATAATAACCACAAATCGGCAAAATAAGTTTTTCGTTACCTGAAAGATTGATTTGCTCTGGAGTACGAATAAGAAAGGCTTTAGAGTCCTCGTGAGTAACCAAAGGCGAACAGTCACTTTTTGACAAACTTCCGAATGGAAGATTTTTAAATAGGACGGGTGTGTATTCCATGGGACTTTCTTTCTTTTTACAAGAGATCAATGATATAGAAAAAAGACTTAGCAGAAGCGCTTGGTATAATTTCATTTGTTGAATTTTAAACAGATCGTCTGAATTAATCAACGTGTAGACCTGAAGTCGCGGCAATTGCGACTTGAAATCGTCTGTTTTTCATTGTCACCAAGTTAAAAATCGAACTAACCTTAATATATGAAAAACAACTTCTGGAACGAAAATGTCGAGCAGTGGGTTCAGGTTATTGATTCTATGGGTATCGATAGCCGTAAGATCACAAATCCTGCCATTATCCAAGCCATCAGCGACAATAAATTAAAGTCAGTTCTTGATGTGGGGTGTGGTGAAGGTTGGTTAGCAAGGTCTTTACCTGAAGACATCCAATACACGGGGATTGACGGTTCAGAAGGGCTTATTAAAAAAGCTCAGGAACGTTCAGGGCATTTATTCGAAGCAGTTTCATACGATGATTTAAAAAGTAAGAACTGGCGTCCGAATGCTTTAGTCGAAGGCGTTGTATTTAACTTTTCGCTTTTAGATGAAGATATAAGTTCCACCTTAAAAAGTGTCAGTGAATTTCTTTTGCCTGAAGGGAAAATTATTATTCAGACGATCCATCCGTGCTTTAAGTTGCCAACGTATCAAGACGGTTGGTTTATTGAAGATTTTAAAACAATGTCTGTGGATTTTAAAGATGTCATGCCGTGGTATGGTAGAACGTTAAGTTCATGGATCAGTGAATTTGAAAAATCTGATTTGAGGCTTTGCCAGTTGATCGAACCCAGAGGGGAAGGGCTTCCGACTTCTATTATTTTTATTCTGAAAAGTGTAAAATGACTATCAACCTATCAGATCCTAAATCATTCTCTGACAACGGTATTCTGGCATTGCGAGGATTTCTGTCGAACAAGTCTGTAAAGGCTGCACGTGATTCTATTCTATCTGAACTAAAGAGATTGAATCTAATTGCAGGCGGGAAAGTACTTTCATCGAAACTTCAAAGCCTTCCGCTGTTTCAGCAGACAAATCGACTGAGTCAGATGGTGGGCCCCAGAAAAGAAGTAGACGAATTGTTTTCTAAAGAGCTACTGACCACTATGGAAGAATTGGCCGGGTCAAAACTAAAACCTTCACAGCCAAGCGCGCAAATTCTGTTGTCGTTTTCTCATAAAACAGATTGGTCTGTAGAAAATCTGAATTGGCATCTGGATCTGGCTGTTCCGAAGAGGGATCAGATTCCCGGCCTGCAGGCATTTGTTTTGATAGACGATGTGCTGCCTCGGGGCGGGGCCACACTGGCTTTGGCTGGCTCCCATAGATTGCATTACGTATCCTATGAAGATAACGCCCACGGTATTCTTAAGAAAAGATCTGATTTTGCCTTAATGCCCGAGAAGTATTTAAAACCGCAGGTTGTAGAAGGGATTCCGATCCAGATTGTCGAGATGTCCGGCCGTGCAGGGGATGTTTTTGTAATGGATTTAAGAGTGCTGCACTCTCCATCGGTGAACACAACAAGTAACATCCGCATGATGGCGACGAATCGGTATTTCAAGTAAATCCAGCATTACTTCTGAGTCAAAACCAAGCATCTCCCGACTTACGTCCCAGCTAAAAAGCTCTAAATAAAAAACCATTTCACAAACAAAAAGCAATGTTTAGTATGGGGATATTCAAGTGCAATAACAAAGGAGAATGTCTTGAAAGCTTTAATCAAATTAACTTTAGCAGCGAGTGTTTTATCAGTAGCAGTTGGTTGCGCCAGTGCAAAATACAAAGGTTACTCGGATGGTAATACGTTTGCGCGAACTGCTGCCCAACAAAAAGGGAAAACACCAAAACAAGTTGTAGAAAGCATGGGCCAACCTATGGGAGCTTACTACACAAACAGTTCTAAAAATGAATACCTATTGTACTATCCGGTAGGCGCTAATGAAGTGGGAATGACAGAAGTGATGTTTAACAAGGACATTCAATGTCACTGGTTGATGTTCGAAGGAAGTAAAAAGTTTGTTTTCGACGGTGAATACCACTCGAAAGCAAACCAAGCTGAAAACTGCTATGGCGATACAATCAAAGCTCGCGGTTTAATTTTAAGTGCTGATCTGATTCAATAGTTTGAATAGAATATTCTGATTGAAAGAGGCTAACTAATTTAGCCTCTTTTTTTTTGAGAACTAAAAACTAGTTCCCTTTTCGTCCACCCCAAGACGGACCAACATTGGAATTATTCAGATTCCGTGGCTTGCTCGGCTTGAATTTACCAAAAGTCTCAGAATTTCCACCGGCTTTTTGGGCTTCCATTTTGCGATTGGTGAGTTCAACCAGAAGATTGGGTTTGTTAGCTTTCTTTTTCATGGGCGTAGGATTAACACATTAATTTAGCTACGCCAGCTAAATAGTGATTAGTAGGCAGATTATTCTTTCGGTAGGGCCTGCTTCAAAAACCCCGCCACACAGACCTCTAAATAATCTAAAACCTTTTCAAACTCCTCGGGGCCTTCGTAGTAAGGATCGGGGATATGGGTGATTTCTTTTTTAGGGTCATAATGACTGATCAGTTCAACTTTATGGGCCAGCTCTTTCGGAGCTATTTTGGATACATTGGTGAAATTGGATTGGTCCATTACTAAGATATGGTCAAATTTTTTAAAGTCTGCTTGCGTGATTTGCCTTGCAAGGTGGGTCATTTGATAACCACGCTTTTCAGCATGATGGATAGAACGAGGGTCCGAGCGCTCTCCGGTATGATAGCCAGCGGTTCCTGCAGAGTCCACCTCGATATCTAATCCTAGTTCCTGCGCCTGATGGCGCAAGATAGCCTCGGCAGATGGCGAACGACAGATGTTACCTAAACAGACCATTAAAACTTTTTTATGCATAAACTTTACTTTGGCTTTACCTACAGACAGCTGAATTCGACATAGTTGTACATCGTGCTACCGCGATTAGAACCACCGACAAATATAGCACCAGCGCCCACACCGAAACCGGTACTAATGCCTGTGGATGAACGACCTTCTTCGAGTGCTTGATATTCCCGTGTGATTTTGAAGTCTCCACCACAGAACTCTGTAGCTTTTTTATTAAGATCGGCGCGATATTTGGCTTCTCGTTCGGCATCATCGGTAGGGTAGTAGCGAACAACACCTTGACGAGTCGGAGCGGTATCTTTGCGAACAAACTCTACTGTGCTACATGCACTCAAAAACACAGTGAGCAGAGCGAAAAAAATCAGATTTATTTTTGCAGACATAAATTACCTCATAAGTCCTTTGAGTCTTTAATTCTTTAGTCTTTATGTAAAGAAGCAATATGTATTCCAGAGGCAAGAATAGCACAGGAATGATTCTAATGAAAGAAAGTGGAACTTTGGGACACTCTTTTGAGATATAGAAATAAATTTAAATTATCTTTTCTGACAAGCACAACCCGCAGGTTTGTGACAGCGCTTCGAGCGAGCAATACAGCTATTCCCGCAGGCTTTGCCCTTGTCACATACTTTACAACAGTACTGTGCGGTCGCTCGGGTAGAGCTATTGGAGTTCTGTGTAAAGGCGTAAGAGGTCTGCGCCGTGAAACTAAAAAACAGAGAGAAACTCAGAATTAATAATACGTTCATTGGTGTTTTCTAGCCTTTGTTTTTATTAAAAGAAACAGATCTCGTATAAGTGAAATGTTGTCAACACTATTTATTGTTTATATATTCAGGACTTACTTAAAAGGGGATAAAATGAAAAAAGAACTATTTGAAGGTGAAGAAATTATTAGAACTTGGAAAGATTGTGTTTTGACTAACAAAAGAGTCTGGAGACATATCGAGGTCGGAGGTTTATCAGAGTATCGTGGTTTTCCTCTGCACCAATTTCAAGGGGCCACTGTTGGTAAGGTTTCATACACATGGATGTTAATCGCTGGATTTGCGGCGATAGTGCTCGCAATATTCTCTTTAATGATGGGTGGTAAGGATAGCGCTGCTGTGATGGCATTCTTATTAATTCTAGGTGGAGTGTTTTTATATACATGGCACCGTACAAAACGAGCGCAAGTATTTTTTGGATCAAGTAAAGTCGAAATCAATGTAAATTTACATGCAAATGAACGTGATTTTCAAGCGGCTGTAGGATTTGTTGCTGATATTGAAATGGCGGCGACGACGACAGCGAAACTCACGGCTGTCGCTGTCTAGACCTACAGAGTCTAGTGAATGAGGATTTATGGGACTAGCAGTATTTTAATGAAACTGTTAGTCTGTAAGAGATGAAAAATTTGTTGAGCCAATTACAATTATCATTTTTTACGATCTTCCTCATAGTACCATTTTTTTCTTTCGCCCAATCCTTCGAAGCAGGACTTTGGAAAACAAAAGAGAGTGTGAGTGTTAATAAGCTCCCTCTGCCATCTTCGGATGCGGAGGAGTGTTTCAGTGCTGTGCAGGCAAAAGATGCGAAGGCGTCTATTGAAAAAGAGCTGAAGAAACACGGCTGCTCTTTAACTAAATGGAATGTTAAAAATCAAAAACTAGATGCAGGGATTAACTGCGAAAATCAAAACTTCACAGCCAGTGGAAAATTGCAGGGGAGCTTTACCCGTAAAAGCTATGACCTTGCAGGTGAAGCCAGTGGAACTTTGAAACAAGTTCTTCCGGCCATTGCGGAATTTAAACTGTCAGGCCAGTGGATTAAAAACTGTCCGAAATAGTTTCAACAGATTTGAAAGAAAAAAGTTCGCCAGCAGCAGGCGTTCTTACGAGCGTTTCTGTTTAAAACCTAAAATATCAACGTAAGTGATCCCTTTAGCAACAGCGGAAGACGGACGTGCTTTTTGCCCTTTGATTTGGATTTTACCCTCGTTGAATAGCTCTTTGTAAGCCGAACGGGAAATTTCGCGAAGATCTAGGTTTTCATTTTGTTGTTTGATCGCCAGTAACAAAACATTATCGAGGCGTTTTTCAGCGCGAAAAAGCTCAAGTGTAATACGGAATGAATTGGCTGGTTGTGGTGGGATGTTGTCTTTCATTTTATTCTCCGTACGTTCTTTTTAGTAATTGTCGCCAATCAGATGCGATAACTGCTGTAGATTCTGCTTCAGGCCCTCATGAGTTTCAATCAGTTTGATATAATCAAAGCCCAGTGCTTGCGTCACTGTAGTGTGAATCCCATTGAGGTGCAAATACATTTCGGTTGTGGTGTAACGAAAGCGCGGGTTCAAAGCGAATGCATTTTCACTGAGGACTTTTAAGGCCTTATGGTCGGACTTGTCCGGTTCTAAATGGCTCAAAGAGTAGAACCTTTTAAAGTCATTTTCGCCGATTTGCTCGTTTAAGAAATTACTATGCAAATAGCAAAGTAGCATAAAATGAAAAAGTGGTCTCGCGCCATGCTTCTGAATCGCTTTTTTCAAATGAGTCCGGTCTTCAAAAACAGTGAAGTAAGAGTTCATTTCTAAGAAAGTGCGGTGAATTACCTCGTGAGCTTCAGCAATGGCGAAAAATTCACAGGTATTAGCAAAAGATTCCTCAATCAGCATTTGTGTAATTTGGATTTTGGCCTCATCGATTGAGGACGAAATAGGGCGAGTAGCTAAAGACCTTGCTATCGCGTGACAGGACTCGTGAAAAACATAGTTGGGCCTAAGATTATCAACCACATGATCCCAATCCAATTGGGAAGAGGTACGAGCATTTAATTCTTCTAAAGGGGTGACATTATCGACGTAGGGGATAGACTTTTTTACTAGAATTTCTTCGAGCTGTCCCATAGGGAAAGCCTGATAGGCTGAGCTGACATTGGTACTATAGGTGAATCCGAGTTCCAAAGTCTTAAGCCGAATCTGGCGAAAGACGGGATTGTGTTGAAGGAGGTATCCATCCCCTAAGCTATTGGAAAGGCAGCTGACTTCTTTGGTATATTCAGAATGTTGAGCCAGTAAACTGCTGATTTTCATGTTGTGATGTATTTGGGATGTGAGGTTTTACTCCTCACCATCATCCAAACCTTCCGAATCATCGCTGTCGTCATTTGTAGGTTCACGGCTTGTGTCAGAGCTTTCCTCAGAGGTGTCATCGCATAAAGAGGGATCGGAAATGATTCCAAGACGGCAAAAGCGAATGCGCTGTTCTTCGTTTTGTGGTGTCGTGGCTCTGCGGATATTTTCACGTTTAGTATCAGCGAGTCCTTGAAAGTAGTTCTGTGTTTCTGGTTTTAACTTATACCCAGAAACTCTAGAGTCAAAAATAGCCTGTTTAAACGAGTCATGGAAATCGCTGAAGTAGCCTCTGATAACACGTGAAGAAGCAAGTCCTAAGCTATCGCCTCCAGAACCGATTTTGGCTCCTAATCTTGCCGGAATAGATTCTTTATAAATAGTTTTATTTCCAACTTTAACTTTACAGTAGTAGCAGAATTTCTTATTACCAGCTTGGTCACGGCGCTGCTCACAGCGAGCAATACGACATGAGTATTCTGTGTCAACGGGTTCTCCGTCAGTGGTGAGGACATCATTTTCATGCTCGCACTGACAGCTTTTTTTACCACAGGCACTGTCGCGAGCTTCGACTTCAATTGTAGAAAATGTAAAAGATAAAGAAGCCAAGATAATGAAAAACAAAATCTTCATAAAAGATTCCCCCAAAAGATAATTAAGAAAGACAATTAAGTTTTCGGAGGAATTGAAAACCATCTTGAGTTTGTCGTTTATTGTACTGAATTAGGACAGACTCAGAGATTGAGGTCTAGTTATTTTCTCAAATACATGGAGACTGCTTTGGCTATACAGACATAGATAAGAAGGTGATTCGCTTAGTTATTGTGAGTCAGGCAGTGTAGAATGACAGAATGGAATTTTCATATCGAAGACTCCTATAAGAAAGAAGGTCTTCAATGAAAAAATCCTTTCACTGTAAAAACATGAATCACAGTCGAATACTGGTTTCTATTCAGTTTTGCCCTATGTGCGGAGAAAAATTTAATGCTCACACAGACTCAAAAGACTGTGAGGACAGCCATGCTGCACGCAGGAAGAATCGGGATCACTTCTGTTCAGATTGCGGCGTCGACTTAACTAAAAAACCTCAAACATATTCGGCCTATTAACTCCGCGAGAGGGTGAGTGAAATGACTTTACACGGAGTCATTTCATTGAGCATTTTTTCCACTTTATGGAGTCGCTGAGGCTTTAACTGGAGCCTTATTCGATTTTTGTTGGGCTTCGATCTCGGAAGCTAACGCGCGGATTTTATTGCGTTGTTCCTCTGGGATGCTGTTAAAGAAGCTTTGGGGATCACTTTGAAACTTCTGCATGATCTCAGCCATTTTATTAGGATCGCCTGCCGCTTGCTGAGCGAGCCATGGCAGTAAGGCCGCTGCAAGGCTGTACATCTCTTGTTTTTTCGAGTTGTCCCCAAGGGCTGTGATTTCAACCTGTCGGTCGGCGGAACGGGCTTCCGGTGTATTTAAAGCTTCTTGGCGTTTCTGAGGGTCTACTAAAGACTGCTGAGCCTCGGCCACAATAGCCTGTTGATTAAGAGGTTCTTGAGCCAAGACATGAAACGGAGATAAACCCAAAACAAACACCGCTAGAAAATTGTATGTTTTCATACAAAGTCTATCGGAATAAAAATCGAAAGACTGAAACTTTGTATCAGAATGAATCGCGCTAGCGAATCTGTCCGGTGCCATCAATCAGCCAGCGTTCACTGGTCAAAGCGGCTAAGCCTACAGGGCCACGCACATGAAGTTTCTGTGTGCTAATTCCAAGCTCTCCACCTAAACCAAATTCAAAGCCATCGGTGAAGCGAGTTGAGGCATTCCAATAGACAGCTGCCGCGTCGACCTCTTGTTGAAATTTTCGAGCTGTGACTTCATTTGAGGTGACAATAGATTCTGAGTGGCGACTGCCAAACTCTTGAATATGATCAATCGCCTGTTCCAGTGAGTTGACGACTTTACAGTTGATAGCAAAATCTAAATACTCTGTTTTCCATGAGCTCTCGGTAGCGACATTGACCATTGGGAATTTTTTTAGAATTTTAAATGCGCGGGGGGCTGCATACCAACGAACATGAAAGGGGCTCATCGCTTCATACACTTTTGGCAAAAGTGTGGCGGCTATTTTTTCGTGAATTAAAAGAGTCTCCATAGAGTTGCAAACTCCAGGCCTTTGGGTTTTTGCATTAACTAAAATCTGTGTGGCCATTTCAGGACGGGCATCTTCGTGAATGTAGATATGGCACATACCGCGATCATTTTTGATGATAGGAATAAGTGAGTTCTCAGTGACAAATTCAATCAGTTTGTCGCCTCCGCGGGGAACAACCACATCAATCAATTCTTTTTGTTTTAAAAGTTGGTTCACGATTTTACGGTCGGGATCGGTTATACCCAGAAGTGTATCTTCAGAAAGATCTGCCTGTTTCAATGCCGCTTTTAAGATGCGGTAAAGGGCCGCGGTGGTGTGTTGGCTTTCTTTCCCTCCACGCAAGATCATGGCATTGCCAGCTTTAAAGCCAATGGAAAAAGCTTCGATAGCTACATTCGGGCGTGATTCGAAAATCATAAAAACCACACCTAACGGAGAACGCACTTTCCGCAGAAGAAGGCCATTTGGTAATTGTCGTTTTTCTGTCTCGACATTTAAGGGATCAGGTAATTCAGCCACTTGTAAAAGACTGACCGCCATGTGGCCTAGGCGGGTGATGTCTAATGTCAGGCGATCACGAAATGCAGCAGGTGTACTGGAAGGAAGATTTTTAAGATCTTGAGCGTTGGCTTTCAAGATACTTTTTTGTTCTGCAATTAGTAACTCAGCTGCAATTTTTAAAACCTGATTACGCTGTTCCGTTGTACTGAGTCTTAATTGCCTAGAGGCTTTATTTACTTTTTTTAGCTTTGATATGAGTTCCAACCGAGACTCCTTTGGCTAATTGTAAAAGAACGGAAGGCAAATCGCCCTTGACCAGAAAACTCTCGATACCTTTTTGCGTGGCTAGACGTGAAGCCAATAGCTTCGAGTACATTCCACCTGTGCCATGTTGACTCTTTCCCTTAAGGCCGGGTTGAGTCAGATCCTTCGTCGCCACTCGTTCCAGCGATGGGACCAATCTTGCCTGAGGATTTTTAGTTGGATCTGAATCGAATAGCCCGTCCACATCCGTTAGAATAACTAAGCGATCAGCATTCATGTGAATCGCCACACGTGCGGATAACGAGTCATTATCACCAAATTGGATTTCTTCCGTGGCAACAGTATCATTTTCGTTAAGAACAGGAATAATGTCCCACTTTAAAAGAGTTTGTAGAGTGTTTTTTAAATTTTGACGACGTCCACGATGATTCAAATCATCAGAGGTTAAAAGCACCTGTGCTCCACGCAAAGACTCAGCTTGTAAAGCCATGTTGTAAAGGTCCATCACCAGCGGTTGTCCGATGGCGGAAAGAGCTTGTTTTTCATTGAGCTTCAGATTTTTTTTAGGAATTTTATTTGTAGCGATACGACTTTTCGCAGAGGCGATAGCTCCCGACGAAACCCATATAACTTCGATATTGTAATCCCGTCGTAATTGGGCCACTTGTTGAGCCCATGATTTAATAAGAAGAGGTCCACCATTACAGACCATATTGCTACCTGCTTTAACAACCCAACGAATACGCTTTGATTTTTTCGCCATGATTAAAATGATCTTACAGAATAGGAAGTGAAGCAAGAAACTCCACGATGCCATAGAGAGTTCGGCATCAGACAGTCTGAGGCTGAGACAAAATAACTAGCCTAGACCTAAGCGGATGGCTTCGCGGGTAGCCTCTGCGCGATTGGTGACTTGCAGTTTTTGGTAGATGATCTTCACGTACCCAGCCACGGTTTGGGGGCTCAGCTTCATCTCGCCAGCCGCTTCGGCCACAGTTAGACCGCGGGAAAGCAGAGTGAGAGTCTCTTGCTCACGGGCTGTTAACGGAGTCTTTTTTGTTTCCGTGGCTTCAGGTATTTCCAATGACGAAGAGGAAGTCAAAGCCATGGTGTTAAAGTGGGCCAGCATCTTACGGGCAATAGATGGGGACAACGGCGGTTCATCTTTTTGGATGCGTTTTAGAATTTCCACAAAGTGAGCCGGTGATTCAAATTTTAAAATATATCCACTGGCACCAGCAGCTAGGGCTTCAAAGACATGTTGGTCATCGTCATAAATGGTGACGACCACACTGCGTGTATCGGGCTCATTCGTTTTTAGATAGCGAATCAGTTCGACTCCGGAACCATCGGGCAATCCAAGGTCAATTAGGCCAAGGCGTAATGGCTGCTGGGCCTTCATCTCTGGCGTACGTTGTTTTAACCACTCGATAGCTGCTGTGATATTGGAACGGACAATAACTCTAAGTTCAGGGAAGGCCTCAGTCATTGACTGAGTAAGAAAGTTGCAGACTTGAGGTTGGTCCTCGACGATTAAGCAAATATTCTGAAAAGAGTTAGAAGTGGGTAATATCGACATAGCAACTCAACCAAAAAGTATTGACTTAACTCCGAAAGATCAAGGACAAAAACAACATGAATAAATTAAAAAATAGCCTCAATACTCCGAATGTGCGTCTTTTAGGGGCGTTGGTCTTTATGTTGAGCTGTACGGCTGCTGTGATTGGGATGGCGTTAGCCCAACCTCGTACGGGGATTGCCTTTGATGTCGGTGGAGTCTTGCGCTCAGCAGAGGGGCAAACCTTTGAAATCGAAGCCTTGGACATGACACCAGAGCCGGGGGAAATTGCGGTGGATGCTGACTTAGATCGATTTTATCAGCGTCAGGGGGCATTGGAGTCACTTTTGTCATCAGAAGGGACTGTCTATGAGCAAGATGGGTTTGAACAGTCAGTAACAAAAGTCCCATTTGCTGTGTCGGATTTGATGGCCATTTTTTGGATACAAATCGCGGTAGGAGTAGGCGCTTTCGCTATTTCCGTTTGGGTATGGGCCCTGCGTCCGCGGGATCTGGCCACATCGCTCTTTGCTTTGAGTGGCGTTTCGACATTGCTCTTTACATTTTCGGCAGCACTTTACACAACACGTGAGCTCGCTTTACCTGTTGGGCTTTTCAAAACTCTGGCTGCTATGAACTGTTTTGGAGCCTCACTTTTTGGTATTTGTGTAGTCGGATTATTCCTTGTTTATCCGGTTCGTTTGAAGTTCTGGCGCCCGATTTTAATTACTCAAGCGGTCGTCTTTATGGCATGGACGGGACTAGCTATAGCACGTATTACTCCTGCAAATTATGCTGTTAATTTTATCACGATGATTGAAATGCTGGGAATCTTGTTGGCGATCATCGCACAGTATTTTGCAACGTCACGTTTGCCACAGGCCCGTGCGGCGCTGATTTGGCTTGGCTTAGCCGTGCTTGTCGGTGCCGGAGCGTTTATTTTGTTAAATGCAGTGCCTTTAGTTTTTGATAGCGAAGTTGCCATTGAGCAAGGCTACGCTTTTCTATTTTTCTTAGTGATCTATATTGGCTTAGCGGCAGGACTGCGACGCTACAGACTTTTTGAAGTGGGGCAGTGGGCTTACCGCATTTTATTCTATGCTGTTGGCGCGTTAGTCTTAATTGCGTTGGATGTCTTTTTAGTGAGTTCATTAGATGTCAGCCGTGTGCCAGCATTGAGTGTGTCTTTACTTGTTTTGACTTTGGTGTACTTACCTTTGCGTGATTATATTTGGCAGTTTGTAGGAAGACGTCAAAAAGTGAAAACTCAAGATCTTTTAGCAGAAGCGATGCACGTGGCCTTAGCCTCTTCATCGTCAGGTAGATCTGAAAGATGGCAAGGTCTACTTAAGAAATTATTTGATCCCTTGAAAATTGAAGCGTCGTTAGAAGAGGTGAACGAAGTACAAATAGTCGAGGATGGTTTACAATTGCTGATCCCATCTGTAGCGAATACACCCTGCTTGCGTATTTCTTATCCTTGGGCGGGGAAGGCTTTGTTTGATGTGGAGTCGTCCCAACTGGCGGCTCAGGTTTTAATTTTAGTGAAGCAGGCTGAAACTAATCGTGAGGCCTATGATCGTGGAGTGATTGAAGAAAGACGTCGTATGGCTCGTGATCTTCACGATGATGTGGGTGCGCGCCTGATGACAGGGATCACATTGGCTGATGATAAGCTCCGTCCCAACTTGCAGGCCGCATTAGAAGATATTCGCAGTATTGTCAGCGGAATTTCGGAAGAGAATGTGGTTTTGCAGAACCTCTTGGCGGAAGTTCGTCATGAAACAGCTCGCCGAGTTGAATCTGCTGGAATAACTTTGCATTGGCCCGTGTCTTCGGCGCAGAGCTTCGATCCACAACTGAGCTATCGTCAGCACAAGGCCATTCGCTCGGCACTACGGGAAGTCGTATCGAATGTGATTCGCCATGCGCGTGCGA
This sequence comes from Pseudobdellovibrio exovorus JSS, assembly GCF_000348725.1. NCBI lineage: Bacteria > Pseudomonadati > Bdellovibrionota > Bdellovibrionia > Bdellovibrionales > Pseudobdellovibrionaceae > Pseudobdellovibrio > Pseudobdellovibrio exovorus. The sequence goes on along the minus strand of NC_020813.1, from coordinate 1,611,663 downwards.
ATCAACTTAAGGTTTCTGTTGAGGTCGGTGAAAATAAAATGAATATCGTGGTTGAAGATGATGGGTGTGGAATTCCTGAGTCTATTTTGTCTGCTGGTGCCGCCGGAAATGGCTTAAAGAATCTGCAATATCGTCTGCGCGATATTCAAGGATCTATTCAGATTGTACGTTTAACACAGGGTACACGGATTGATTTAGTAGTGCCTTACGGCTTGCAATAGACAGGTGATTCGGCTGTAATGGCGTGACGATATTGGGGATAGAATAATGAAAAGACAACAACGTATTTCTGTTAGAACATTGATTTGCTTATTTCTTGTGGCGGGCTTTTTAGGTTGCGCCACACCGCTTAAGACATCTGAAATTCAAAGTAAAATAGAACCGGGGAGCAGCCGCGCCGATACATTGGTGACATTGGGAATTCCTGATAGTCGTCAAACATTAGCAGAAGGCCGTGAAGTTTTCTTTTACTTCGACACGGGTGTGTATTTCGTCGCGGATAAATTGGTTCATGTCTACAATGTTAAAACTCAAAATACGTCAGATCTTTTAGAGTTAGAAAAACAGATGCAGGAAAAATGGAATGAAATTCCTGATGTTAGAAATAAGTTGGTTTTTACTGCGGTTAAAGGACCAGTAAATGCCTATCGTGCGTTTTATTATTTGAATGATGAAGTGAACTTTCGTGAGGCCATTCGTCATCGTGTAGAGCCAGAGGGATACTCTTCTGATCTGAATGCTTTTTGTTTGGCGGTGCGCGGTGGTTTTATGGAAGCGATTCCTGAGCTTCTGGAAATCAAAGTCAGAACTGATATGTTAATTCGTGACCATCGTGCGGGACGTGATCTTCTGCGAGTTGAAGAGTGTGTTCAATTCCAAGAAGATAAAGCTAAAGCAGAAAAAATTAAGCAGATGATGCAGGCGCAGGTAGAAAAGATAAAACAACAGAAAGCCGCGGCAACTGCGAATCCAAATGCAGCACAAGAACCTGAAGCTGAATCGAAAAGTGTAGTAGATTGGGACGCTATCAAAGATTGGTTAAAGCCACAAGTTCCTCAGCAAGCACCTCAAGCTCCACAAAATAACGATCAATCAAAGTAAGTGGTCTAGCTAGCCTTATTTGTTCAAAGTGTACTGCCGATAAAGACGTGGTCAAAAAAGGAGTACACTATGTGGCAAGCACAAGTATGGGTTAAATGGAACGAAAAGACACCTCAACCAGAAAATTGGAATTGGCAGCAAGAATGGCCTGAGGTCACGTCAGCGTGGTCTGTAATGGGTGACTGGGATATGCTGTTGACGATTAAAGCGAATACACCTCAAGAGGTGGAATCATTTATTTGGAATAAGCTTCGTAAAAAAGAGTGGGTGTCTAATACACACACGACGTGGGCGAATCAAGTATGGCACAATCCAGACTGGCAGTGGAAAAAAGCAGGTTAGTCAGCCATCTTAAATTTAAAAAATCAAAAGCGAATTCTTTAAAAGAGGATTCGCTTTTTTTATTTTGACGAAGCATTAGTAATTAATTCGCTTCAGATATTACTCTTTGAGCTTGCTGACTAGTTTGTTGGGAAATACATGAAGTGACTTGTTGCTGATTGTAGAGTCTGTCGTGGAATCCAAACATGATTATTCTGGCATTCATAGTCTTGAGCATAGTCCTGACATGAGCCTTCAGAGTTTCTAACAAGATATTCACAGCGGGTTTTCTCTTTATTGAAACGTCGTCCTACAATAGAAGAAAGATGCGTCCCATTTTTTTTTGTATTCACAGGAGCCACAGATGTTAAGACTTCTGGGGAATAAGTAATAGCCAACATTTTGTATTGTGATACGGAGTCATCTAATCTTTTGTAAAAATCGAGCGCACTCATTGAAGAGGTTTTCTCTTCGATATCTAATTGTAAATTCATTTGGCTGAACTGATGACGAAACTGAGGACTGCAGTGCGGCTGTGCCGCTATTTTTTGTAGAGCTGAAAAGAGTTGAGGATCTTTTACATCCTTCACCAAAGACTGCAAGTTGGTTTGATGCTCGTTCGAGAAAAAACGGCTGAGTCCTTTTGCTGTGATATCTGTGTCAACTGAGGCTGGTTGCCGCTCAGCTTTAGTCATTGCAGGAGGATCTTGGTTTGTTAAGTGCGAGGCAAAGTTTTGCTCAAGACAGACGCCGCGGGATTTTAAATCATTCAGGGCCATTGTCAGCCGTCCGCCTCCAAGAGGAAAGGCACGTGCGGGTGAATGAGCTGAGGCTGTTTGATATCGCTTCCAGTGCTCTGTAAAGTGAGAGTTCAAGTGATGAAGGGCTATATCCGTCGAAGACACGGTGGCTTTAAATTTATATGAAAGTAAATCACTAAGGACCATCGCGTAGCACCAACCAGAGGCCCCTTGTTCCCTTTGTACAGGCAAAGGGCGATCAGGTCCCACACTGCTTTCCCGTAAGTCATAGGGCTCACAGTTTTCACTCGTGGCCCATGAAGTGGAAGGAGTGAAGAAAAGGGCGAACATGATGGTTAATAAGATTCCAAAGAACAGGGACTCCATAGAGCTTATTCGAGAGGCTATTTGACTGGCTCTTTGAGTTGTTTTCAATGTAGATTGCCGACTGAATCCCATTCTATTTTTTCGGAGTCTCAGAGCACGATCTAAAGCTGTCTAAAGCTTTGACAACTGTCAGAATCATTACAGCAGATATTCTTTGGCTTTTTTGTTAGATTCGTCTCGGTATGAAACATTTTAATATAAAAATCGTGATGCTTTCTATTTTCTTCACGACGATGGTATCAGCAAATTCAGCTTGGGCAGATGAAGTTCCAGCCCCAGAGGCCGGCACACTGACTTTGTCAGCAGTGGGCGATATTATGATGGGCACCACTTATCCTGATAATTGGCTACCTGCAGATCAAGGTCGTTCGTTCTTTGCTCAAGCCGCACGATACATTAAAGCATCTGATGTTCGCTTTGGAAATTTCGAAGGAACTTTTTTTGAAGGACCGCCTCAGTCCGATGGAAAAGCTCCGGGACCTAATCGCTATCTTTTTAAAACACCTGTCGATTATGTCGAAAGATTGGTTGAGGCCGATTTCAACGTGATGAGTTTGGCTAATAACCATGCCCATGATTTCGGAAGTGCAGGGCTTCAATCAACAAAGGATGTTTTAAAGTTAGCCGGAATTCAATATTCATCAAAGCAAGGCGAAGTCGCGCAGTTTGATGTGCGCGGAGCGCGCGTCGCTTTGATCGCGGTGGATTATCGTACAGGTCCACGCAGTATATTAAATGCTGGACCGATTTTAAACGAAATCACTGAGTTAAAAAAACGCTACGATGTTGTTATGGTTTCAGCCCATGTGGGAGCCGAAGGCCGTGGCGCTGAACGTGTCTCTGACGAGAATGAAATTTTCTTAGGTGAAAACAGAGGGAACTCAGTGCGTTTTGCTCGTCAAGCTATTGATGCCGGAGCCGATGTTTTGATCATGCATGGTCCCCATGTGCCACGTGGTATTGAGGTTTATCGTGAGCGTGTGGTGTTGTACAGTTTAGGAAACTTTGCAACGGCTCGCGGAGTGAGTGTATCAGGAATAGCAGCACTGGCTCCTTTAGTACGTGTGCAGGTAGCGACGGATGGTCGCTTTTTAAAAGGCCAAGTCTTTTCCTTTATTCAGGTACGAGATCAAGGAACATTACTAGATCCGCAAAAGCGCGCCTTAAAGATGATTGAAGAATTATCGCAAAAAGATTTCGCGGGTTCTGCCCCACGCTTTAGTGAAACAGGCGGCTTTGTACGCTGATGAGTGTTTTAGGCCTACGTGGTTATTTAACACTAGGGTTCCAGTTTGATTTTGATCTGATAATCCGTTGCAGATGACGAAATGATCCCGTAGCTGGGGTCGCGCACCACTAAGCTGTAGCGGCCTTCGGAAAGATTTCCGTGCCGCTGATAGTTTTTGCTTTGATTGCTTTCAAACTGAGGGAAGTGATTGAATTTGTTTTTACTTTTGAAGTGAGCCAACTGATCTTCACGCATTAAAAATACATCCAGTTCATTTCCTTTTTGTACTTGCACCGAAACACTCAAAGTTCCTTCATAAGGTAAAGAAAACGTGTACCACTGAACAGCATTGGCCTTGATTCGATCCGTTGTGTTTTTAATTTCGATGGGATCAGGTAAGCCCTTTTTGCTTTGGCGATCAATAACGTATGCGGATGTTAACCAGACCGCTATAGCAAATAATAGAGCTCCAGAAAGACTTAATAAAATCCATTTGGTTTTTTGCTCTGACATCGAATTCTCCGTTAGTTCTTTTATAAGCTTCTCTTATAAACTATAGAGTCATCATTTGTTTTTGCAAAGAGAACTTTTGCCTCAAAGCACGTTTTAGCCACGCATTTTTCAGAGCTAAAGGGATTAGTTTGGTCGCTATGATGGCACCTCACTTGCTGAATATATACTCATGTGGACTCATGAGGTTTTGTGCCTCAAAAAAGGGGTAAGAACATGGATATTATAAATGAAAGAGACAGCTTAAGAGGGAATAGGACAGAGACCAGAGGCGATACGAAAATACAGTCGTCTTTCACAAAAACGGAATCTGAATCGGTTTTTGCGATGTTTATTTCTCGTAGCGATGCTGAAAATGCTATTGATTCATTAAGAAAAAATGATTTTGCAGATGAGGATATTTCGCTTTTGTCTCCAAATAAAAATGGCTCACGTGATTTCGTCTATCAGCAGAATACAAGTATTACGACAGGTATGATGATTGGGGCTATCTCTGGCTTCTTTTTGCTGGGACTTGTGGGATTGTACCTTGGTGCCAGTCAGCCAGAAGAACTGGGAATGACCTCTTGGATTGTTTCAACTGTGTTGGCTTCGTTGGTAGGTCTGCTATTAGGTGCGGCCTGTGGCGCCCTAGTCGGTATAGGGACACCTCCGTCAGCAGGTCGTCGTTATGGGTTCTACTTGCGTGAAGGTGGCTCTATTGTAAAAGTGCGCGTACGCAATGAAGAAGATCGTCTGTTGGCCCTCAGATTAATGGAACGTTTTAAAGGCCAAGACATTACAATTTTAAAAGACTCAGTCGTCTGGTCGACGATTTTACCAGAAAAGCGCCGACCAGCCTTGACTCACTAACTTGATTCTTTAACTCTTAACTTCGTCGTGAACTATTTCATGACGAAGTTGTAAATTCCAAAGCTGAGCATAGAGATTCTTTTTCTGAAGGAGTTCCTCGTGAGAGCCTTCTTCAGAAATTTTACCTGCGGATAAAACATAGATTTTATCCGCGTGGGTCACTGTTGACAGACGATGGGCAATAATTATCGTTGTGCGATTCTGCGATATCTTGTTTAAGGATTTTTGAATAACAGCTTCCGTTTCATTATCTACAGCGGACGTGGCCTCATCCAAAATCAATATCTTTGGATTCTTCAAAATAACTCGAGCAATAGAAATACGTTGTCTTTGACCGCCAGAGAGTTTCTGTCCACGCTCTCCGATAAGGGTATCGAGCCCTTGTGGAAGTTTGTTAATAAACTCATCGGCGTAAGCCTGCCTAGCGGCCTCAAGTACCTCTTCGCGTGTCGCCTGTGGATTTCCATAAGCTATGTTTTCGTAGATAGTTCCATGGAATAGAAATACGTCCTGACTGACAAGACCAATATTTTCGCGCAGCTCTTGCGTGTTTAATGCCGTGATGTCGTGGTCACCAATAAGAATTTTTCCGCCTGTAGGTTGATAGAATCTTAGAAGCAATTTTGTTATCGTGCTTTTGCCAGAGCCAGTTGGTCCCACAATCGCAATGGTATTACCAGCAGGGACTTGAATTTGCACGTGATGCAAAATCGGCAGGCCATTGCTATATGCAAACGAGATATCGTCAAAGCGAATGTCAGTTTTCTGAGGGAAGCCTGTACGACTTTGTGGTTTTTCAATACCGATAGGAATACTCAGAAGATTAAGAACGCGATCGGCAGATGCCATGGCACGCTCGAAAAGATCCACAGTTTCAGCAAGGCTTGTTAATGGCCACAGAAGCCTTTGTGTTAAGAAGACAAGGACGCCATAGGAGCCCACGCTGAGTTCTCCGCGAAGAGCCATAAGTCCACCAATAACAAAAGTAGCTAGGAAGCCCGCCAGTACAGCCATGCGAATTAAAGGATTAAAAGCGGAAGAAATCTGAATGGCATTGCGATTTGAAGTCAGATAGTCCTGACTGTCTTTAGAGACAGCTTTTTCTTCACGGGCCTCTGAGGCAAAACTGCGTATAGTGGCAATACCACTGATATTGTTGGCAAGGCGTGCTCCAATCAGACCAGCGCGTTCGCGAACCTCAGCATAAAGAGGGGCTGCGCGTTTCTGAAAGTAAAAAGCTCCCCACAAAATAACGGGTACAGGTAAGAAAGCAAATAGGGCAATGTTAGGAGCTAGTGCAAAGAACACGGCTCCTACTAAAAGGACGGCGGTCATGACCTGTATCAAGCTGTTCATCCCACTGTTAAGAAAGCGTTCCAGTTGATTGATGTCATCGTTAATAATAGAAACTAAACCGCCAGTGCTACGATCTTCAAAATAAGACATGTCGAGTTTTTGTAAGTGGCTGTAAGCATCGACACGTAATTCGTGCTGCATGGATTGAGCAAGGCCTCTCCATTTAAGTAGATGCAAGTATTCAAATAGGGATTCAAAGGCCCAAATAGCCAAGGTTAGTAAAGATAAAACAATCAACTGATGCTGAACGGATTCGATTCCAAAGCGCGCCAGAAAGGATTTTTCTTGATTGGCGACCATGTCGATGGCGATACCAATTAAAATCTCGGGTGCGACATCGAAAGTTTTATTTAGGAATGAAAATAAACCACCCAAATAAAAATCTTGACGATGACGTTTGCTATAAGAAAAAAGACGACGAAATGAATAAAGTGAACCCTGAGGTGTAGATGTTGCCATAGCCAGAGTTTTTAGCTCAAGCTTAGAGGCTTGTCACTAACGGGCTTTTTCAGTCAGGAGCCAATCGCATTTATGCAATATAGTCGTGCGTACATTATCCAAATGTCGGCGTAATTCTGTGCGCGATGTCTGCAGGATAAGATTATAAAGCTCAGCAGCTTTCTGTAGCTCAATTAAGCGAGGTTTTTCAGCACCACGTGACAGAGGGAAATCTGGGGCTTGTAGGTGGTGCACAATAGCCTCACGAACGGCAGTAGTCCAATCGATTTCTGTTTGTGTAAGAAAGATCGAAGGGATAAAGGTCGGAGACTTTTCTTTCTCCAAAGTCTTTTGTTCTGCCTGCTTAAGATCAAATGCTAATTTGCGAATCTGTTGTAAGACAGTTTCAAGTTCTGAGTCATATTTTTTACCAAATAAAAGAAAAACAGTTTTCTTCCATGTTTGGCAAAAATCTTCAAATTCGATCTGCTGATCTTTTTCGTGCAGTGGGGGATTCGTAATATAGTGAAGAGTCTTTGTTAAGATATCGACAGAGAGCACTACGCTTTCTTCTTGCGCTGTTTGGCAGTTGTGAATCATCTGTTCGTGTGACCAATTGGCGACATTAAGTAATGACTGTGAATTAACAGTGGCTGTACGAAATGTCAGATCAAAGCTTTCATAAATTGAACGTTCCATAGGGCGATCTAGAAAATTATCAAAATAACTTTTGGCACGTTCACTTTTGGCTAACGAAAAAAAGTCATGTAAATGGATAGCGAAAATTTCGAAAGAGTTATTCCAGAGATTTTCGTTCTTGCATGTTTTATAGAGCTGGTAGGCCTTTGCTTGATTCGGTTCAGCCTCATCCAACAAGTGGTTGATTTTTTTCTCAAGAATCTGCGGAAAGAATTTCCAAGTCTCTTGTTGCATGCCTTTAGCATAGCACACGTACTGGAAATTCAGAGTTTTTTGTTTTTAGTTTTTTGTCAAAAAAATTGACGTTTTATTGTGAATTCGCACAGTACTTTTGAATTTGGTTTTCAGTGGCAGACGAGATGCGATTCTTAGCTCCAAATGCATTTGTCCAAATCTGTTGAGCTTCCGCGGGAACCTCAGACATATTATAAACGGGGCGTACCGTGCGCAGTGGAGTGCGCTCCATAAATAAAGGCAAATAAGAAACCCCACGGATTTTCAGTTTAGATTGGGGAGCGCCTGTTAAATGAAGCTGCACCATGATGGATGTTTTGCGCGGAACTTCGGCCTGATTGCTGACGAAGTTACCTGTAGAGTAAACGATAAGACCTTCGCGTCCACTCGCCGTTGTGACTTTTTCCCAAGGTTGTACAACGTGTGGATGAGTCGCTAGAACAGCGGTAGCCCCAGACTCAATCAATTGGCGGCCCAATTGTGTCTGTTGATTGTTATGGCGTAGTTGATACTCGTCACCCCAATGAGGTGTCACGATAACGGCGTGAATTTGTGGATTGCGAGACAGCTTTTCTACAAGTCCAAGGAGTTCACCCTGTTTTTGAAAGCAGGGCATAACTTGACCATGGCGATCTGGAACTCCATTCGTTGAAAAAGTACAAGCCACCCATGCGATGTTACGGCCTTTACTTTGTGTGATGGTGTACCATTGGTGATCTGGATTTTGTGTTTCTTCACGCGTGCGCGTTCCTGCATAAAGAAGGTTATTCGCCTTTAAGGCTTCGATAGTTTTATCTGCACCTAAAGAGCCGCGATCTAACGAGTGATTATTAGAGGTCGACACAATATCAAATCCTGATTTTTTAAGATCTGTGATCAAAAGAGGATGATAGTTGAATAGAGGATAACCACTGTAGACGTTTTTATCGAAGCGGTGGCCAACATCGCCGACCTGTCTTCCGTTCGCTGTTAGTCCCAGAGCGGTAGGACCTTCTAAGTTAGCGTAGGCAATGTCTGCTTTTTTAATATAGGGAAGTACACCTGACCAAAGACTTTCAAAACGAGAAGAATGAGTTGTAGCTTGTATCTGAAGGGGAGCGTGCAAAAGGATGTCCCCAACGGCAATAATTTCGATATTATCACCTTGTGAACAGGCTTCTGAAAAGTTCAGATTACGGCTGGTTTGAGCGTGAGCTTGAAACGCCATTAACGATGAGATCGTAAAAATAGTCGTCGAAAGGGCCGCAGAAAGATAAGACCATTTTGCACGCTTCAACATAAAACCTCTCTTTAAAAGGATAGCATCAATAAAGATGCAGGTCTTATTCCAGTAACAGATATCATATAGTCGCTTTAGGATGTCAAAAGACAGAACATGGTACAAAAAGGGTCTTTAAAAGGGGTTAGCCTGTGTTCAGTTCAGGGTCTCATTTTAAGACGAAGTGATCCGACTGAAATAAAAACACCGACTCTGAGGCCGGTGTTTTTGCAGTTTGAATAAATTGTCGAGCTGAATTATTGAACTGAATTACTGAGCTACGCAAGTCGCCACGTGAATCACTTCGTTGAAACGAACGATTTGATAAGCACGGCAAGTTTCGCTACGAGCAGAACAGTCAAATTTGACAGCAGCATCTTTGCTTTCAGTGTAAGCCATTACGCGGTTACCATCGCACCAGCTTAAAATGCTCACTTGGATATCGTCGAAATCAGCAGCTAAAGCAGAAGTTGAGAAAGCAGAAACAGTCATAGCTAAAATCAAAGCGAATTTTTTCATTGGGTTCTCCTTAAAAGTGTTGGTCGTTTGTAAAAGAAAACGGCACTTTCTGTCAAGACGGCGGCTTAAAAAAGGAACAAGACCTCTTTTTTTGTAAGCTTTACCTGAAATTGTGTCTAAAGTTTTTATCTGTTATGATCAAAAACATGAAGTTATTTGGACTCAAGATATTTATTCTGCTGGCTACTATTCTGCTCAGTTCCTGTAATATATCGCTACCTACAAATGAAAATCAGAAGAATAACTATGTTTGTCAGACATCTCCTAACTCCTTTGCTAGCTGCTGTGTTGGCCGTGGCGGCGCCTTGTCGTGTTCTCCGCCATTTGGCGCTCACTACTTCCGCAGCAGTGATGGAGCCTTGATCTGCGGTGATGGCTCAGTTTCTACAGTCTGTTATCGTTAAATTCACACTAAGTTAGACATTTTCACTAATTTCGTGCATACTACCTGATCGCCTTTGAGTGCTACAGAAGGGCTAAGGAGTACCGTGTTTTTATTGCCGATGACGTTACATAATATTTCTGAATTGCGTGACCCGCGAGAGCGAGTACCACTCAGTGAAAATGAACGTTACGAGCAAGGACTTCAATTGATCAGTGGTGGACGTTTTGATTCTTATCGCCACAGCACTCAGAACCAACGCATCGAAATCGAAATGTCATGGACCGAAGCTCCACCAGTTTCTTTAGTCAAAGTGAATATCAGTGAATCTCATGCAGATGGAACATTACGCTTTACATGCTCTCACTGCACAGAAAACGGAAGAATGGCTCATAGCTGCTCGCATCAGTGGGCGAGTTACGTTCTTCTTTGGCAAGTGTTAACTCTTCCTCCAAAAGACATTGCCCATCCAGATTTGGCAGATCTTGCTAAGACATTACAGCCTCAAGTACAAGAGCAGTTACAGAATCTTGCAGCCGAGCCAGTGGTTTTTCAATCCATCAGCATTTACTCAGAAGAGCCATTAGTTTCGTCAAGCGAGTCTTTAGCTGACATTTTAAAAGACAATTTTTATGGCTATAGATTAGTAGAGCCAGATAAAGATCGCCAGCTTCTATCGCCACGACTTTGGAATTTGCCGGAAGTCTTCGGTAAAAAATTAACAGCTTTTTCTGAAAGTTATTTCAACGAGGTCAATCGGCAGAATCGGATTGCCGATATGGTTCGATACAATTTCAGTGGTGGTGTGCAGGTCAGTGCCAAAGATATTTTGCGACATCCGTTACATCGTATAGTTCCCATGCAATTGCTTCCTCCGACGTTAAAAAGCATTCCCGCCGTTTTTCAAAAATGGCCTGTGTTACAGCAAGCGACTCATAGTTTTGTGACGCAAGTTTTGTCAGAAGTCGAAGTGGTGATGCAGTACCTACTATCCGAAATAGCCAGCGCTCAGCGCAGCGGAGCCGTTGAGGTTTATCTTCAACATAAAGAGCGCAGAGACTGGGCTCTAAAACTTAAAAGTATTGATTTTGATTTGAGTGATGAAATTTACTGGAGAGTCGACTTACAAGAAAAAATTCAGTTAGAAGCTGAATTCCAGTTAGTAAACAGAACAAAATCTCCACTCAGTTTTTTTCAATCATTTGCTGTAGACCTTAAAGAAGCTATTGTTTTGGTTCACCCGTGGCTATTAGAGTTCACGCGACTACAAGAGATATGTAGGGTACAGGACAATCAGAATCATACGGGTGAAATGAAGCTGCATTTGGGAACCATGCCTCAATTTAATGTAGAGGGTGAAGGAGTCGTTCGCAATATTATCAAAGAACTACGCCAGCGTCCTATACCAGTAAAACTATCTGGAGAGTCTGCATTAATCACAGCTGAGCAGATGACGACGGAAATTCATCTTCAAGAAAACGGCAGTTTTTTCTTTCAACACCAGTTAAGACCAAAAAGTGCAGATAATGTGCAAAAGTATCGTCAGCGCACAGGTTGGTCTGAGCGTTCTAAAAAATGGATTATGGCTTTATCTGAAGGCCTACCATCCTATTTCAGTTCTGATATTAAAGATTTAGCTTCAGGATCTCGTCGTAAGCGAGAATGGGATCTAAAGCTTTTGCGTCACTTAGGAATTCTGCAATATGTTTTCTTTGAAACACTTTCTTATTATTATGACGGACAGCTGACAGATGGTTCCAAAGTTGAAAAAGAAAGAATTTTTCAAAGCCTATATGGACGAGTTCATGGGCTACTGACTTCTGGCCGTGATGCTGAAATTTTTAATGGCGATAAGCTCGAAGAGCTGTGTTCGCATTCCACACTTGTCTTTTTTGAAAAGTTCGTAGAAGACATATTAAGGTCTTTACCTGCTGCCGAGAGTTTTTATTCAGATGACGGCGAAATCATTGTGACCGGACTTTTTGAGCGCGAAGGAAGAATACTTTACTCGCTCTTAAAGGCATTGGCCCTCAATACGGGTGGCGAGATTTTTAAAAGAAGTCGGACTTCTTTTTTATCTAGAATATCAGATGTTGAAACTCTAAGTCACAGTCAGGACCTTTTTTATTTTTCGACAGGTGAACGGCAACTGCGTTCGATGCTACATATCAGTCTTGAGTATTTACAAGAGCTGGTGCCTTTTGGATGTCGTCTTTATTATGAGGGACAGCCACTGCAAGAGTTAGAAGAGGACGAATTCCGTGTGGAATTTGCCATTCGTGGGGATACAGACCAAAAGAATTTCAATTGGTTTGAATTAGATCCAAAGTTCTTTTTATTAGGTGAAGAAGTGAATCCAGATCATCTTTTAAGTCTGGGTTCGGGCGGAGTGATTGAGTATCAAGGCAAATTGTATCTGGTGCCGAAAAAACAAATTCCATCTTTACGTCGTCTAGAAAATTTTTGGCAAAAGCTCCAAAAAGGTAAAGTGGAAACTCAGAAGAAAAACCGCGAAGCGGGTGCCTATCAGTTGCCGCGCCACCAGACTTTAGAGTTATTAGCTTTAAGAGCTTCAGGTGTTAAAATCGAAGGCGATAAAGAGTGGCAGCGAATTTGTGATTTCTATGACAATTTGGGAACAGTGGCTAACGAACTTAAAATTTCAGACTCGGTCCATGCTGATTTAAAACCATATCAAAAGCGCGGTGTACAGTGGTTGCAGGACCTCTATCAACTGCGTTTAGGGGCTCTGCTTGCCGATGACATGGGATTAGGTAAGACGCTACAAACACTGTGTTTCCTAGAGGGACTGCGTGATAACAAAGAGTTAGGACATTCAATGATTGTGGTCCCTTCGTCTTTGATTTTTAACTGGGAACAGGAAGTAAAAAAGTTCACACCTAAGATTCCTTTAGAGATTTTTTCTAGTCGTGAAAAGCTCCAATTTTCTGAGCGTTTAAAATCAAACCAAACGTCCGTCGTACTGGTTACGTATGGTCTGTTACTGGAGCACGAAGAATTTTTCAGTGAATTTAAGTGGAAAGTTCTTATTTTCGATGAAGCTCAGAATATTAAAAACATCAGCAGTAAAAGATCGAGCGTGGCCCGTTCGTTAGCAGCACAGTTTAAAATCTGTCTGACGGGAACACCTATGGAAAATCATTACGGAGAGTTTTTCTCGTTAGTCGATTTACTGGTTCCGGGAAGTTTGGGTGGGTTAGAAGACTTTAGAAAAACCTACGTCAATCGTGAAGGTGTTTCTAAAGAGCAAATTGCAGATCTTAAGCTTAAAATCAAACCTTTGCTTTTAAGAAGAACAAAAAAAGAAATTTTAGATCAACTTCCAGAAAAGCAAGAAACGAAGATCAGCATCGCCTTTGAAGAAAAGCAAAAAGAAATCTATCGCGATATTGCCTTGGCCTATAATCAGCGCGTGCAAGAAGCCATGGAAAACACTGTTCAGGATGGCAAAGTGCAGGGGACAGCAAATGTACAACTTCAAATGCTGACAGCTTTATTAAGACTTCGTCAGGCCTGCTCTGACCCTGCTGCTTTACCGAATGTGAAGTACGATAAGGTTCCGCCGAAGTTAGAAACACTGATTGAGTCATTGCAAGAAATTATAGAGGCTGGTGAAAGTGCACTGGTCTTCACTCAGTTCTTACAGACGCTGGAACATACAGCTAAGTTACTAAAGGCGCACAATATACCTGTGTTTGTCCTACATGGCGGTGTGACGAGTAAACAACGTCAAAAAGTTCTTTCCGACTTCCACGAGTTAAACACAGGCGGCGTTCTTTTGATGACGCTGAAGACTGGTGGTGTGGGTCTGAATTTAACAAAAGCCAGCTATGTCTTCCATCTTGAGCCGTGGTGGAACCCTGCCGTAGAAAATCAAGCGACAGATCGTGCCCACCGCTTAGGACAGAAAAAAGCAGTGCAGGTATTTAAGTACATCATGCACGAATCTTTAGAGGAAAAAATTGAGCTTCTTAAGGCCAGAAAAGAGCAGAAGTTCCAATCACTTCTATCTGAAAATGTAAAAGATGTTGAAATTGCACAGTCGGGCCACGCTTTAAGTAAAGAAGAGTTCGATATGCTTTTAGGAATTTAGGCTCTATTTAAAGCTCTCAGACACAGTTTAAAGTAATAGCCGGAATGGATTATAGATATTCATGTAAAATGGATTCCAAAGTTGGTATTTGCGAATCATATTCTCTTCACGCTCCCAAAAGTGAAGTTGGGCCGCTGGCCAGCCATAACCATAAGGATAGCTCGTTGGATTTTTTCTTTTAGAAAACACAAATGATTCTGGATAGCGGTTGTAATCAGAAGAAATAATACCCATCTTGTCTAGGGCCATTAGGCGAATTTTTTTAGCTTCATCTAAAATTGTCGTAGCATCCGCTTTCTTATTTTGCAAAGCCTGTAAAGCCAAGCGCAGTTTCAGAGCGTGTTGCAGGCGCAACTGTGTAACCTCAAGAAGTAACTTTAATTCAGTGTTTTTTATGCCAGCAAGACTTGGGTGGCTATTCAAAGCGTTTTGTAAAAGACCTATTTCTGACTCTAAAGCCTGAGGGTCATGACGAAGTTCGCGTAATAACTTCCTTTCATGTGTTTTTTCAAAAAATGGATAGAGGTCGTCCATCAGGTTGGCAGAGCTAAGAGCTTGAATCAGTTGATAGTTTTTCAGGTACTGGGTTTGCCATTTCAGTATGGGCTCCCAGACTTGAGTGTCCTCACCCAATAAGTTGAGTCCTGCAAGAGGGTTTTGTTGAAGTTGACTATCTGTTAAAAGAGCTAGTGTCCAATCGAATAACCAATAACCTAATTCTTGGCCTGTCGAAAAATTGACTTGTGAATCAAATCCATTTTTTTTCAGAAAACGCAAATCATCGGCGCGTGCCACTAAATAATCAGTCAGGAATAATGGAACATCAATATCCATGCCGATATAATAACTGGTCTCGGGAAAGTACATAATATCGCGTTTGTCTTTTTGTTCCAGCATAAGACTGCGCATATCGGCGAAATCAAATCGCCCATACATAGGTGTTTGTGGATCCGTTAAGCCATAGAAAAATACAGTGTGGGGTTGTATACCCACAGTGGCGCTGGAAAAACGAGGTAAAAAATGAAAGTTCCCATACTTTGCTGAGTATTGATTTGTCGAAACATGCAGTTTGACATAAAAGCTGCGTCCTTGGGATTGAAGTTCTTCATTTAAAATTTCAATCCATTTTAAAGAATTTTCTTCATTGATCGAAGTGAATTCAGTCGTTCCTAACTCGGAAGCAACAAAATCAAAATCGTAGATAGCCATCAGCTCGCGAATGCGCTGGCGCAGGGCCTGTTCATCACCAATACCTAAAACGGCTCTCCAGAAGGGAATCAGATAGAAATTTTTTTGTTGAATCATGGCAAAGCTAAAAGAGAGTCCGTAGTGAATTCCCAGTTGGTGCGCTAGTTCAATGGTGGGTTTCAGCTTTGGCTGGAGCTCTTTATCTGGCAGTCGCAGTGTTTGCAGTTGAATCACGTTTTGTTGATTGCGAGCTAGCCACCAAATGGTATCTTGAGCGATCTGGGATTGATCCATAAAGAAACCATCGGTCCATTCTCCCGCGTGCTGTGTGTGTAAGTGAAAGCCTCTTAATCGCAATGAGGGTTCCCATGTCCATAACTGGCCACATTTTTTTAGAACCTCTGCTTGTGTAGGTATTATCTGCCAGCGCGGGTGAGGAAATAGAAATCCGAGTTGACGTAGCCCATAGTAGGCCGTGCTGATCATTTCCTCTTCAGAAGCAGAAATCGTCAGTTGGTAAGATTTGGAACACGAAAAACGCACCCGATGGCTTTGAGAGCTAGGCAAGAATTCGATTTTTATAGGCAGATGAGAAAGGCCAGCCCGCTGTAGCCAGTGGGTCATATCGGTTGTAACTAGGGATAGATCAGGGCTGTAGCGCAGCTTCTTCAAATTAGCTTCTGCATTTTGATGCGCAAATACGATAGAAGCAAAAGCCAGTAAAGATAAAAAAGTTATTCGAAATTTGACTGAGAAGTTCAATCTGAAATTCATATTGGGATTTTGACTATAGAAGATAGGTCGAGGCAATAAAAAAAGGCCCCTTTCAGGGCCTTTTCAGCTATCAACTCAGCATTTTCTCAGCAGAGAAGCCGCGAGTTGTCTATTTGCGTACTATCTTAGTTATCAGTAATAGTGATCCAAGTGTTAGTCACACCATATTGTCTAACAAGGCGGTTGAAGATGCGACCATTTTCAGATTGCATACGAACGCAGCCATGAGATGCTTTGCGACCTAATTTTGAGTAGTTACCCACTGGAGTTCCATGCATAGCGAAACCACCTTGGATGAACACAGCGTAAGGCATGTTACCTAAGCCCATGTAGTCTCCACCTGGATATTTGCTAGAAGAATACTTGTCGTAGATACGTCCATTTGGGTTTTTATCGAAGTTTGGAGTTTCGTGACCTGGTAAACCTGTTGATACTAACCAAGAATCTTGTAATTGACCATTAACATAAAGATAAAGCTTTTGTTCATTCTTCTTGATGTGAGCGAATACCGGACACTCAATTCTGTAACAAGCTTTTTGTAAAATTGTATTTTCAAATAACCCAAGATCTACAGTTTCATTTTCATAAAGTTGTGCTGTGCCGCCTTCTAAGAATGGAGATAAACCAGTTTCGTCGTAGTAGCGTTGATCCAACTCTCTTAATGTGTTTTCGATATTGCTATCGAAAGGATTCAACTCTTCGATCACGTTTGTTTCTGTATCGACTTCTTGGGCGTGGGCTTGGAAACCTAAAGATAGGATACAAGCAGCAGTCAGTAACATATATTTCATTGGGTTATCTCCTCTTTGTTTTATTAATTAGAATGGGTGAAATATAATGGTGTCTGAGGTGCTTTCGCAACTCGGATAGTAGGCGCTAGAAAAGATTGCGGGAATGTCAAAACTCTGTACACTAGTTATTAGACAGTACAAAGAAAAGGATCATTATAATGAATTTAATGACATTGATTAACGTGTTAGTCGTCGTGGTTTTGGCTCTGCATGTGGGATTTATGGTGCTGGAAATGTTCTTTTGGACCAAACCCATTGGGCTTAAAGTATTTGCTCAGAAGATAGATAAAGCGCGCGATTCAGCTGTTCTGGCGCAAAATCAAGGGTTGTATAATGGTTTTCTGGCAGCGGGTTTATTGTGGGGTTTGCTTCACCCACAGCCCGAAGTGTCGCATCAAATCAAATTTTTCTTTCTAGCCTGTGTTGTGGTTGCGGGGCTTTTCGGAGCTTTTACAGTCAGCAAAAAGATATTTTTTGTTCAGGCGGCTCCGGCTTTGTTACCCCTTTTCTTGCTGTGGGTTATTTAGTCAGCACGCTTTACAGCATGCTTTAGATTTGACATCAAAATAGCTCTGAGGCCCAATAGGGCCCGTGAGTAATTTGTTTGAAGCTTCTATTGATCCTAAGTTACGTCCCTTGGCCGAAAGATTAAGACCACAGCATATCTCTGAGGTCGTTGGACAAGAGCACATTCTTAATGAAAAGCAACCTATTGGAAAACTTCTACGTGCAGGGCAGTTGATGAATTTGATCATCACAGGTCCACCGGGAACTGGTAAGACGAGTTTTGCTAAAGCTCTGGCACAAACAGCTAAGGCTCACTTTATGTCTTTAAATGCTGTTGATGCCGGAGTGAAAGATCTTAAAGCTGCAGGCGAAGAAGGAAAAAAACGTCTGGCGGAAAGAAGCGAAAAAACGCTGCTTTTTGTAGATGAGATCCATCGTTTTAATAAGTCACAGCAAGATGTTCTGTTGCCATTTTTAGAACGGGGCGAATTGTATTTAGTTGGCGCCACAACTGAACACCCAAGTTATGAATTAAATCGAGCTCTCTTAAGTCGAGCTCAGGTTTTAAAATTTAAAAGATTAGAAAAAGAAAGTTTCGTCAAGCTTGCACAGAAAATTTCCACTACGGAAAATGTTGATATCAAAACTCTTTTAGACGATGAGTCTTTAGAGCAGTTGATTTCACTTGCTGATGGGGATGGACGCAAGTTTTTTAATTACTTAGAATCTGCAATTGAACTTTACAAGATCAGCCCTGAAGGGTTTCCGCTCAATACCGAAACACTGATGCAGTTAGTGGGAAGTAAAGTGCTAGCCTATGATAAGGCCTCAGATCAGCACTATGACACGATTTCGGCTTTCATTAAGTCTATTCGTGGTAGTGATCCTGATGCGGCTCTTTATTATATGGCTCGCATGTTAGAGGGCGGTGAGGATCCAGTTTTTATCGCGCGCCGTCTGGTGATCTTAGCCAGTGAAGATGTGGGGAATGCCGAGCCGCGAGCTTTACCATTAGCTATGGCCGGAATGCAGGCGGTGGAAGCTATTGGGATGCCCGAGTGTGCGATCAACTTAGCTCAGGTCGTAACATTTCTAGCAAGCTGCCCGAAGTCGAACCGCTCCTATGTGGGGTGGAATAAGGCGGTAGCTTTTGTTCAGCAAACAGGAAACGCTGATTTACCAATACACTTGAAATCAACGGAAAGAAAAACGGGTGGTTATCTTTATCCACACGACTACGAAAGAGCCTATGTAGATCAAAGCTATTGGCCACCTGCTATTAAACCGCAAAGTTTTTATGAGCCAGTAGCTAGGGGCCACGAAAAAATCGTCATTGATTATATAAAGTGGCTTAAACAAAAGCCTTAAATAGAATAAGAAAAAAGACGGCTGATATCTTGCCATTTCTCACTTGTTGGGGATTGAAACGTCACCTTTTGTCCGCTGCGAGGATGAGTTAGAGTTAACTCTTTAGCCCAAAGACAAAGCCCATTGAT
Organism: Pseudobdellovibrio exovorus JSS; assembly: GCF_000348725.1. Taxonomy (NCBI): domain Bacteria; kingdom Pseudomonadati; phylum Bdellovibrionota; class Bdellovibrionia; order Bdellovibrionales; family Pseudobdellovibrionaceae; genus Pseudobdellovibrio; species Pseudobdellovibrio exovorus. The sequence goes on along the minus strand of NC_020813.1, from coordinate 1,592,768 downwards.
TTTTAACTGATCGCGATAGTAGCGATTGTGATGCGAGTCCCCATGTTCACGATCTCCGATAATAGGATGAGACACACGATTCATATGACGACGAATTTGATGCCATCTTCCTGTTTTAGGGGACACTTCTAAAAGAGAGTAGCGACTGGTATCGAACTTTTTACTGATTTTTACCGGATGCTCGATGCGAGCTAAAGTTCTGTAATTGGTTTCACAGGGAACAAGTTCTCCGGTAGAATCGAGTTCTAAAGGAAGTTCAATTCGGCCATCTTCTTCCCGTAACCAACCTCTGACCACCGAGTAATACACTTTATGAGTTTCGTGATTCTTAAACTGCAAGTTAAGGTGAGCTGTGGCCTCTTTGTTTTTACCAAAGATCAGAATACCCTCTGTGGCCGCATCTAGGCGATGTGCAGGAAAAGCTCTGATGCCATGGACATCCTTGAGCCATTGTACACAGGTTCTGCGTTTTAGCCCTCGTCTAAAGCGTGGATTTTCAGGTGGATGGACGAACCATGTGCTGGGTTTAAAAAGTAAAAGCAGATCTTCATCTTCAAATAAGATTTGTGGCTGGGTCGTATTTTCTTCTTCTAAAGCTAATAAATCAGTTGTTTGCATGGGACTTGCTGACTTTTCTTGCGAGGTCAGACAATTTTTGTGTTTCAAGATACTTCAAGGTAGCTTTTTGTGTTCCATCGGCCACAGAGCTCATAATCGTGTACATAGCGCAACTAACGGCACACTCTTTGTGCGGAGACTTATTTCGCGGGGCTATGGATTCAGAAGGTGATAGGGCAACATAGACATCTTTTAAGTTAATAGAGGCTGAATCACGCGCGAGCTTAACACCACCAGATTTTCCGCGTACAGTGAGCACTAGCTTTGCTTTGGTCAACTGCGATAAAAGGCGACGAATAACCACTGGATTTGTATTAACACTTTTTGCAAGGCTGTCTGAGTTCATCAGATCTTTTTTGCAAGCTAAAGCGGTAAGTATATGAACAGCTGTCGCGAATTGTTGATTGACCATGCGGAATGTTTTGCCATTCAGGTGTTAAAAATGCAAAATATTTGTATGAATAAAAAAATATTTTCATGGGCGCTTTACGACTGGGCCAATAGTGTTTTCTACACGACGGTAATGGCAGGTTTTTTTCCTATTTTCTTTAAAAAATACTGGAGCAGTGAAGATAGCGTTATTCTGAGTACAGAACGATTAGGATGGGTTTTGGCCATTTCTGGTTTTATGTTGGCTATATTAGCACCCACATTAGGGGTGATCTCTGATAAACGACGCGGAAAAAAGAAACTTTTGTTTGCCACAATGCTGATGGGTGTAATTTGCACGATGGGACTGTATTTCGTGCCTGTGGGCGGTTGGGCCACAGCGGCTTTTCTTTATGGCACAGGTTTATTTATGGCCTCAGCCAGTGTGGTCTTTAACGATGCGATGTTGCCCTCTGTGTGTGACGAAAAAGACTATGGTTTTGTTTCCTCTTTAGGTTACTCGTTGGGTTATTTGGGCGGTGGTGTTTTATTTGCTGTCAATGTGGTGATGTATCTGAAACCAGAGCTATTCGGAATAAGTGACGGGGCTCAGGCAGTTAAGATTTCATTTTTAACAGTGGGTGTTTGGTGGTTTGTTTTCACTTTACCATTGATGAAAAACGTTCCTGAGCCAGAAACGCAGTTAAGTAAAAAAAGCGTTAAAGATTTAACTTTAGAAACATTTCAAGAGCTGAAAAGCACTTTCTTAGACATTTTTAGAAACTCGAATCGTAATCTTTTTTATTTCGTTGTGGGTTATTGGTTCTATATTGATGGCGTGTACACAGTGATGTCGATGGCCGTTGATTTTGGTATGGCCTTGGGGTTTGAAAGCTCTGATTTGATCAAAGCTTTATTAATTACACAGTTTGTGGGATTTCCATCTTCTTATTTGTTTGGAGTACTCTCTCGAAAAGTAAGCAGTCAGTATCTGATTTTATTTTGCTTAGGCATTTATTTTGTAACGATCATCGCGGCATCACAAATGACAGAAGCATGGCATTTCTACGGATTGGCTACTATCATTGGTTTAAGTCAGGGCGGAGTGCAAGCGTTGTCACGCTCTCTATTTGCTCAGTTAGCTCCACCGCATAAATCAGGTGAGTACTTTGGCTTTTTCAATATGTTAGGTAAGTTTGCATCGGTTTTAGGGCCTGTGCTGGTCGCTTTATTCGCGCGCTATACACAGGATTCACGTCAAACTATTCTGAGTCTTTTAATTTTGATCGTGATCGGCTCCTACTTTTTATTTAAAGTAAAATTGAACCCTAAAAGTTAGATCTCATCTTTTTTGTGTTCTGTATTTTCAGGAGCTCCTTCGGGATTTTCTTGTTGGTGTTTTTGCACCTCAAGAGCTTTTTTTCCTGTAATGCCAAACCATTCAGGGAATGCAAAAGCTAAAACCACGAATAAGATCGTGATGAATAGAAAAAAGACGAGCATGATCCAAATTAATTCCATAAGCCAACCTGTGTCTGTGGACTCACTATAAATAAAATAATAGCGTAGCCATGTGAAGTGAGTGTAATTATAACACAGGTAAAACAATCTGTGACATAAAACAAGCTATTTGCTAAGACAGAGGGCTATGACGTACAACCCGCGGGATCACTACTTTAAAAAAGCTAAGCAGCAGAACTTTGCAGCACGCTCTGTTTTTAAACTAGAAGAGATCGATCAAAAATTTAAATTACTAAAACCAAAACAGATGGTGTTGGATTTAGGGGCGTCTCCGGGGTCTTGGTCGCAGTACTGTGCCCAAAAAGTAGGGCCTCAAGGTCATATTTTAGGTGTGGATTTAAAACCTGTTACGGCTAAGCTTTCTAACGCTGTTTTTATTCAGGCTGATTTACGCGATTTAAATTTAGAACAAATTTTTAAAGAGCACGGGTTTCCACCTCCGTTCGATTTGGTCATTTCTGATATGGCGCCAAACACAACGGGCATTCGCATGACGGATCAAGCTCGTTCGTTTGAGCTATGCGAGTTGGCGTTGAATATCTCGAAACGCTTTTTGAAAAAAGATGGGCACTTTATCTGTAAACTTTTTCATTCAGATGATTTTACTGATTTACGTAATCAGATCAAAGAAGACTTCCAGCAGTTCCATGCCGTAAAGCCAGATTCAACACGCAAAATTTCAAAAGAAATTTTCTTAGTTGGCGTTAGAAAAAAACATGATCCAGATTGTCTTTCAAAATAATTCCTTTGTCGTCTGTAATAAGCCCGCACAGGTTTTATCCGTGCCCGCACGTGATAAGGCAGATCCGCGCCCTTGTTTGGGGCTTGAGTTACAAAAGCATTTAGGACAGCCAGTATATCCAGTTCATCGCTTGGATTATGAAGTGAGTGGATTAATTCTGTATGCTCTCACTTCAGAAAGTCATCGTGAGTCCCAAGATTGGTTTCAGAACAAACTTATTCGGAAAAAATATCGTGCAGAAACGCCTTTTCAAAACTTTGATCATTGGCCTCAAAACGTAACCACAGATCGCAGTCAGATCATCGTAAAACCTGGTAGTCAGTTCCTATGGAAGACCAAAATATTACGTGGTAAACGCCGCTCATTTGAATCTGCACACGGAGAGTGGGCTGAAACAGAAGCCCTTGTTCATGCTGTAGATGAGGCTGCAAAAAAAATATTATGGGATCTTTATCCGATCACAGGTAAACCCCACCAGTTGCGTTTAGAACTCAGCCGCAGAGGATTCCCGATTTTAGGGGACTCTTTATACGGGTCTACTTATAAGCGGGAAGAGGCTGGAGTGGCTTTAGCGGCCATCGAGATCAATCTGTCAGGGGTTCAGAGTCGTTATGGCTTACCCGAGAAAATACTTCTAAATCCCTCAAATTAACCACAGACGAACTAACCACCACATACTAAACGCACACTAACCGGATAGAGCCTATTCGGGTTCTAAGTGAGCGGATGATGCCGTGATTCTAAGCAGCATTAAAACACAGCAATTGCTTCAATTTATTTGCAAGTGGTTCCAATTTGGGCTACTTGTCGACACGGCAAGGCAAAGATCCTTTGGGACTGTGTTGCCGTAGATCCAGTAAGCAGGAGGGGATATGAAATCAATCTTAATGACAGCGTTGATCACCTTAGTGTCGGTAACGGCTTCTGCTCAAATTAATCCGGATCTATTTGAAAAAATCATCGATAAGAATGATCTTGTGATGGTGGATGCCGAGGCGACCAATGTACCTCGTTCATTTGCCGCTTTAGTGGATGCTTTTGGTTATATTGATATCGGCTGTACAGCTACTCATATTGGTCATGGTTATGTCTTAACGGCTGGTCACTGTTTCTGGGCCAATCTGCAATTAAAAGAAAATCAAGACTGTTCAGATGTTTCGATCTCTTGGGGATTTCGCCAAGGCAAAGAACCTTACATGGTTTCAAAGTGTGAAAGCATTGTAGCGATGCAAGACAATGAAAGCCTAGGAAGTGACTTTGCTATTATGAAAGTTTCTCCGGTGCCGCCAGTAAAAGTGGATTTGGAGCGTCGTCGCCGTATTATTGCAGGGAATCGTGTAACGGCTTTTTCCCATGCAGATGATCAACCACTTCAGTGGTCAAAGTATTGCTTTGTTCAACCAGAATCTGCTTACAACCAATTTCTTCCGAAGAAAGCCATTCAACATAAGTGTGATACTAATCCAAGTAGCAGCGGAGCTGTATTGATTGATGTCTTCACTAAAAAAATCGTGGGCATTCACAATGGGGGAGTTTTAATTCCTGGGCCTGCTATGAATTATGGGACGCACATTTCGGAAGCCACGCTTTCAGGTGTTCTTGATAAGCTGGGTTTCTAAAAATGAAAACCCGTTCACCGAAACAGATCTTACTTATTCTTTCGATTCTACTTGCTGGCTGTGTTTCGGGTGGACATTCACAAATAAAAGATGGTTACCCAGATGTTTGGTGGCAGGCAGTTCCTGAAGCTGAGCTGCCAAGTTGGGAAATTCCGCCGCAAGCCGCAGACCGTAGTAAAGGCGAGGTCATTCTTTCAAAACGTAATGAGCTTGGTCAGTTTTCAAATCTGCCAGCATCAGAGTTTTCTCTTGATGGATTGAAATACGCCAGTGTTGAAGGTCTTTGGCAGTCGTTGAAGTATCCAGAATCAGCAACAGATGAAAGAGCGCGTAAAGATCTCGTGTGGCCTTACACACGTGCAGAAGTTCGTGCACTCAGTGGTTTCGAGGCGAAAAAGGCCGGTGATTTGGCCAATGCCAATATGAAGAAATTAGGGATAAAATGGGTGACCTATAAAGGCCGTAAAATCGAATACAATGGCCGCGATCAAGAGGTTCATTATGAGCTCATTTTAAACGCGTGCCGCGCTAAACTTCGCGATAATCCAGAGCTGGTTCGATTGCTTTTAAGCACAGGGGATTTAACGTTTTTAGCGGATCATCGCCAAAAGGCAGATTCTCCGCCTGCGTATTTTTACCACGAGATCTATATGAGACTTCGAGCTGAGCTCCGCCATGAAGGGGCTCCTCGTTAGATTTGAATAAAACCCAAGCCATTTCTAATTTAAGTGTCTCATTCTGAGTGCACGTCAAAAATGGAACCTACTGTCTAAAGTTTTCTAACACCAATTTCTAATGCCAGATGAGCTGCGATATACGGATGCCATACGTGTGTCGAACTTAGACTGCTGTGATTTCAACTAGTTAGAAGTTGGTATCGTATTTGAAATTAGAATCCTATATGGAAACAAATACAGAAAACAATAAATCAAAGTTGTTCGCACGCAAAATCGGTCTACTGAGTTTATTTTGTACTGTTTTGATTTTGAATGAATCTTGTCAAATGAGTGCAGAACCATCTTTATTGAGCATTCAAGACGAGATCCGTAAAACACATGCTCAAGAGCTATTAAGCACGCAAGGTGAAGTTCCTGAGAAAGTGGCGCTATTTGATGGTGATCGTAATTTCTCTCGTTATATCGAGCAATATGTACAGAAAAGAAATAAAAGAATTAATGCAGAAAGCTTTACTCAAACATTAATGAATTTGAGCCAAGATCACTCTTATGACCCGATCTTTTTATTGGCTGTAATTCAAACTGAAAGCAGCTTTAACTTTAATGCGGTTGGTAGCGTTGGTGAAATCGGTTTGATGCAAATCCGCCCGAATACTGCTGAGTGGATTTCTAAAAAGAAGAACTTACCTTGGAAGGGCGCACAAGCCTTAAAAGATCCTGAATATAATATCTTACTTGGTGCTCACTACTTTCAATACTTGAAATCGACTATGGATTCTGAAAGTTTGAAGTATGTAAATGCGTACAATATGGGTCCCACAAGTGCAAAGCGTATGGCACAAAATAACAACCTGAAAAAACACCCTTACTTCGGTAAAGTTGTGAATAACTACTTGATGATCTACGCTGACTTAAAAAATATGAAAGAAAAAGAACAGAAGATGTTGATTGCTGAAAAATCAAATAAACAATACTTTGCTAGTCTACAATCTTCAGTATCAGCAATTTTCTAATCGCTGATCAGTTTAATGGTCTGAAAATTTAAAAAAATAAATAACGGCGCGTTCATTCTGTCTCAGGGTGATGCGCCGTTAGCATTTCTATCTTAAGTCTCAGCCTAGCGCGGTCGATAAGAAAGAGTCTTACAATTGCAACGAATAAGGAATTTCTTATGAAGAACTTAATACTGTTATCTGCACTGACTTCTATTTTATTTACGGCTCCTTTTGCCTTGGCAGCTCAAGATGTTGAAGATGATTTCGGTGGACGCTATACAACTTACGATGAAGCTTTTTTACCTGAAAAAAGTGCCGTGGAGTCCATCAAGGATAAGTTGGGCCTCAGTATTCCATTTTATGCCGGTCCACAAGAGCGTGCACAGGCGGCAGACAATGCGACAAAAAAACAGTACTGTCGGCAGCATGCACGCGAAGCGTGTCGTGTTGTTCCTGAAAGTGCAGATGCTGTAGGTGATTTGCGAATGGATGCGCTGAACTGCCGCTTTTTACCAGAAGCTCCTATGGGAACTTATGATGGGGGAGCCTGCCCACGCGCTTGTTTAGCATGGACAGATGACTGCCGAGACCTGATCAGCGAAAAAGAACTTCGTCGTATTTTCGCCGATGATCTTTAGTTTTCTTCTAGCAGAATAATCTGGGTTCGATTTAACAAACTGTCTTGAAACACCGGTGTTTTGGCTTTGACTGTCATCGGTGTGCCGTTAGCAAAAAGAATTTCTTGTTCGTGTGAATGCATGTGAGCAAAGTTGGAAACAGGACGGCCTGTTTTTCCTAAAACAACAAAAACAATAGAGACCTTTTCATTATCAATGACTCCATTGACATCAGGATCAGCAAATTTAAATGCTGTTGTCGGGGATAAAGACGTCGAAATAAAAGCCAAATCCTGTGCGACTTTTCCCACTTGATAATACTTTTCAATCTGTTCAGGTTTCAATCGCGTACCGCGGAACGAGATCCCTTCAAAGCGAGGGAGTCTCCACATAGCTTCACGCATGCGTTTAGTCCATTGGGAAACCGCTGCAGAGTCCGGGCGGCCATCGCGTAATTCACGATTCACAGTAACATAGATTTGTTCATCGTCGCTTTCGTTCCCTAAGGTGTATTCGATAATCGCTAAGGACCAATCATTTTCAGGGGCTTCCATAAATTCATAGAAGTCAGTCCACTTGTCGTTAGGGTCTACGGCGCGTTCAACAGAGGCTTGCACAGTCGTCACTAAATTCGAGTGATCCATGTTGTCGAATTCACGAATCAAAGCCAAAGCGGAAGGGCCATCGTTCAACTTGGTCATAAAGCTTCGCTGAAAAGCTAGATATTTCGAAGAGTCCGACAAAGCCATCATTTGAATAGGGGGGCCTGCCGTTTTGAGGCTGAAGGTTAACTGCCCTGTAGGCGTCGCTACCGAAGCTGAGGTCGAAACATTCGCCAACAGCGCTTGCGGTATCAGCAGCGATGATAATAGGGTTGGTAACAAGGTCTTTTTAACGGCATTGCCGATCGATTTGATTTTAACCATGCGACAGGCTTTGCAAATACAGCGCCGTTTAGAAAAGGGGCTAAAGTGGCAATAGAGATTCTAATGAAACTTTCATCGTCGAATGCTTTGACGGGTGCCGCTTTTGGCCTAAAAACCTGCGGCCGTCATCATCTCGGTACGAAGGACATAACGGCGTAAAACAGCCGCGCCAGCATCGGGATCTTCTGGGATGAAAAACTCAGATGAATGATAGAATGAAATCTTACATAGGCTAGATTTTACTTTATATACAAAGTTTACGGCGTCTACAACTTTGATTGGCGTCTTAGAGTATATATCACAAGCAGCATAAGATCGTCTTAGCAGCGACACTTTCTGCATCAATTTTTTATATTTCTCTTGATGTGCAGATTTCGAAAAAAGATAGGCAACAGCATGGCGAGTTGTAACGGCATCGCCTGTCAGGGCATAAAGTGCTTCATGTAAAACTAATGCTGCTAAATTTTCTGGGTTTAAAAGAGCTGTATAGGTTTTACTTAGAGTGATATCTTTATGATATCTAGAAGCTAATAAACGCACGTTTTCCGGTATGGTGATTTTGTGATAGCGCAAATCATGTAACAACAGAACTGGTTCAGAATCATCATTCCAAGAGTGAAAAGTAATGGCACGTGTGATCACGTAAGCTAGCAGTTCATTCGCCTGTGCGATTTCCTCTAGTTTAATAGCCACTAAATCATGTGGAATGTAAGAAAGATGGCCTAAAGCCGTCGTTACGGCGTTGGTAAAGTCAGTGCGTGGTTGTAATGGGCGATGAATATACGGGGAGCGATGTATTTGGGCTTCATACAGATCATAAAGATACATACGAGATTCTGGTTGGACATAGGCTCCGTAGCCACCTCCGCCCGTGTCTGTGCCATTAGGAACTGCTTGAGTGAGTTCAGCCGTGAAAAAAAAGAAAGTGGTGATCAGTAACATTTTTAGCATGAAGATCCTCTTAAGTTGTCAGGGGAACTAATTGTACAGATAGAGCATAGACTTCTGTGCCGTTGCCATCATCTAGTAGTTCATTCATTTCTTTGCGAAATTTCTTAATTAGCTTTTTTGCATAGGGCACTTTTTTAACATCCATCGGGAAGATCATACTGGTGATATCTTTTTTATCCATCTCGACTTTATCAACAGCTTCCAGCGCACGATGCAGTATTTGTTTTTGGAAAGTTTTATGGGCGTCCGATGTTTCGCCTTCTTTGTAGTTGGTGATGTTGTGCTTTGTTTTCTTTAAGATCCCTTGGTGCTCACTTAAAAGTCCAACTTTTTTAAGGTGCTGTACGGCTGTCCGGACCACATCTTCACTGATGTTTAAGCGCTCGGCAATATCCGCCAGATCAGAAGAAAAGTTTTTCATTAAAGTCATTTCAAGAAGGGCAATATAGTACCAATGTGAAATATGAGGAAATAAACCTATCGGTAAGTGTTGATAATCTTTTTCTCGCTCTTTTAAAAGGAGCGGCAGCTCTGTTAGAAACTCAGTATCCAAAGACTGTTCTGTTCGACGGATAAGATCCGTTGAGATATTTCTTTTTGCATTCATAATCTGGGAAAGGGAAGATGGGTCCATATCTAACTTCTGTGCAAAAGCACGTAAAGAGTAGTTAGAGTTTTTTTCTTTCCTCGCATGAAATTGCTTTCTAAGCCAAAGACCGAATTCAAGAGCAATTTCTTTCGAGACAGATTTTTTCATAACGTCAGTCAACGTCCTTTCGCCGAGTAAAATGAAATAAAGACCGAATGCATCTATTTGAGACAATATCAGATCATATTAGGTGGGCATATTCTATGCCACACTTTATTCGCTTACGCGCTCAAAGAATCTCGACTTTCGACCGATGGTTTAACGAAACCAATGGGGGATGTATGGCTAAAAAATTGAGAATTGTATCAACTGTTGCTTTGGTATTTGTGTTGATAGCATCTTTTCAGAACTGTAGTAGTTATAAGGCAGATGAGGGGATGGAAAATCAGTCCTCAATTGGTGGTAGTGGTGCCAGTCAGTCCTCATCGGATGGTCAACAGTTAGTCGGTGCACCTATTGTAAGATTGCCAGAAATCGACCCTGTAAGCGGAGATATTATCGGGTTTCCATCCACGCCCAATAGCAGTACAACCACTACAACAACGAGTCAGATTCCTAAGACTTCTTTTATATACAAAACTACTTTGGTGAATAGCTCCGGTCAGTACGTGGATGCTGTCTGTAATGCGTCGGCCGTAGATCAAGAAGGAAACAGTTACTGTGCTGGCCACACGAGTAGTGATTTAGCTGAACCTAATGCAGGTGGGGCCGATGTTTTCGCGATGAAGATCGACAGTACCGGCAAGCTTGTGTGGATCAGACAGTTGGGCAGTAGATCGCTGGTCGCACTGACGACTGACTATACTTCGGCCTCTTCTGCCGGTGATCGTGCAGTCGTTAATCACAATGACTTCGCCAATTCCATCGCCGTTGATAATTTTGGCAATGTGTATGTTGGCGGGATGATGTCTCCGACTCAGCATAAATCTGGGAATAGAGTGAGCGGCTACAGCGGAGGCCTAGTCGGCGGTGGGGCCTTTGTGATGAAGCTCAATCATCAAGGTGCTATTCAATGGTTGAAGTATGCAAATGACAACGTTAATGCGGTGGCAACAAACTGTTCTGGTTTGGCTACGGATAGCGGGGGAAATGTCTACTGTACTGGTTCTGCCGTCGATTTTGTTGAAAAAAGCGGGAATAAAGGAAAAGGCGATGTTTTCGTAGTTAAGTTCAATGCTTTAGGTACTATTCAGTGGAAACGACAATTAGGCAGTGTATCCAACACTTTTGGTGACAGCAAAGCCAGTAGTGTGCCGACATCAATCACTGTGGATAATGCGGGGAATGTCTATACGGCCGGAGTAACAGATGGCAACTTAGCGGAAACTTCTGGTGGGAATGTAGATGCCTTTGTGATGAAGTTGAGTCCTTTGGGCGTCATTCAGTGGGTCAGACAATTGGGTAGTAAATCAAATACTTTTGGAAGTAGTGCCGGAGCAGATTATTGTAACGGGATAGCTGCTGACAGCATTGGAAATGTCTACTGTGCTGGCCGTACAGATGGACGCCTAGCAGATGCCTATGCTGGTGGTAATGGTGACGCCTTTGTGATGAAGTTGAACTCTCAGGGAACAATTCAATGGGTGAAGCAGTTAGGCCAGTCGTTTACTCAAGGGGACAGTTCACAGTATGAAATTTGTTATGGAGTTGCTGTAGACCCCTCAAATAATGTTTACTGTGCTGGTATGACAACAAGTCGACTGGCTCCAGGTTCCTCGGCAAATCGTAATGGTGATGCCTTTGTGACAAAGCTAAACCCTCAAGGTGCAGTTCAGTGGGTGAAGCAGTGGGGGGAAACGGAAGCCGAAGCTCAGAACAGATGTCATGGTGTTAGTGTGGATGTTGCGGGAAATGTGTACTGTGCAGGTTATTCCAATATTATTCACACCAGCGGCTCTTCAGGTTTTATTATGAAAATTGGCGTGAGCCAGCAGTAAAACATCAAGAAATTTATTTACAGCAATATTGTGGGTGAATTTAAAGAAAAGAATTAAAGAAAAAAATTGGTGGCTCGGGTCGGACTCGAACCGACACGGGCTTGCGCCCACAAGATTTTGAGTCTAGCAAGTCTACCAATTTCATCACCGAGCCACACGAAAAGACTTACGAGGGCTAATATAAATACAGCTCATCGATCAGTTCAAGAAAATTTTTCAAGTCCTTACCCAACAGCCCACTTATCTTGACCATTTGCTTTGATTTATGGCATTAAACAGCCGGAATAGTGTATAAATTTCGTCAAATTAGCTTTGGAATTAACTTGGAGATGCCAATGAATCTATTGAATATCGCGTTAGCCCTAGTTTTCGGTTTTACAACCTCAGTTGCGACAGCTTCGACGGCAGCAACAGATTTGAACCAACCATCAGTAGAGTGTGTGGATTTATCGACAAACCAAGTTGTAAAACAAGGTGTGGCTCCAGCTCAAGCCGCGGGCGAAGTTCAAAGTGGTGGCACCAGCGGTGTGGACGAAGTGGTGCTATTTGATCGCACTCCAGAGACTTCAGGTGCCGCTGTAGCGGCCGGTGAAGCGACCGTACAAGCAACGACCGTGACTGAAACAACAGTGGTTCCGGCAGCAGTGGCGACAACAAAAAAAGTGGTTAAAACAACGAAGTCTGTGCAGAAGAAAGCCATTGCCGTTCGTCCTCAGGGTTCAGGTGTAACGGATATCGTTCCAGCAGAGGGATCTAATCTTCGCGTGGTTCCTGTGGCAAGACCGGGTTACATTTCAGGTGTGACCTCAACGGGTGCTGTGGTCATGGTTCCTGCAAATCAACAGTCGTATGAAGTGGTTAGAACTTTCGAAAAAGACACTAAGTCAGATTTAAAAGTAACAGGTCGTAGCTTCTTAAATTCAGAGGGGCGTGCGATGGTTCTTATTCCTGTAGCGAACGAGGGTTATATTTCTGGAGTGACAGCGTCAGGAGAGATCGTTCGCATTCCGACAGCAGCGCCGAAAGCCACAACTGTTGCGGCTGTGCGTGAACCCGTAGTTTATGGAACAGCTCCGGCTACAACAACTACAGTTGTTACCAAAACACAGACAGTAGCGGTGGCCCCAGCAGCAACTCAATCAGGTTCTGAAACATTAATCGAACGTGAAGTCGTCGTTTCAGAAGCGGCAACAGCTCCAGAGGTGCAGCTTCCAGCTAGCAGCACGATGAAAGTAACTAAAAACGCGGCATCAGATAAAAAAGCTTATGCTTTAGTCGTTGTAGGTGCGGGTGGTTATCCAGAAGTAAATAACGTAGATGTTGGATACGACTTAACAGGTGCTTTGGGTTACTATTATAACGCATTTATGTTTGAGTTAGGTGCGGGCGTTGCAAAACATAAAATGAATTTACGTAACTACAGCTTCTTCAATCGTGTTGATAACTTTGACGTAGATCAATACAAAGGTTACGTGGCGGCGAAATACCAATTTGAAAAAGGCACGTTGGGTCTGAGTGATAAACTACAGCCAATTGCTGGCGCGTTGTTATCTTACACAAAAAGAGATTATAATTTGAAAAACCCAGCGGTGGTAACAGCTTCTGGTAATACGGGAAGTTCAAATGCATTGGATTTAGGTTTAAATGCGGGACTTGATTACGAGTTTACTTCGAAATTCTCATTAGGCTTTGATTTCAAATACATGTTCAATTTGTCGAACGAAGTGAGTGCAACCTATAATGATCCTAATTTTGGTTATACAGGAACTGCGATTGAAAAGTTGCAATACTACACTGCTGGTATTTCGGCAAAAGTGAATTTCTAAAGGTGAATTGTTAACTGTGATCAGATATCTGCAAATCTTGTTAATGGCCTTGAGTATCTATACACCTGCAATAGCCGAAGAGTTAGTGCAGGTCGAAGTCATTAATGAAGCTTTGTTTTCTTTGGCAGGTAACGAGACCTCGACAACCCGTGATCTGGCACTTTATAAATCTGTCCTAACTGAAGTTTTTCGCAAAAAGAATTTAAGTCAGTATTCTGCCAATGGTGTTCAAGATTTTTTACTTTCTAGAATGGCGTACAAAGAAGCGCAGGTATTTTCGTTGAAGCCTGAAGCTGTTAAAATCAGTGATAGTGTTAGAAAAAAATTAGAGGCTTATGATAAAGCGGAATTAGACCGCGAAGCTAATTTGATAACTCAATCTTTAGCTTGGATTGAGTTAAAAGAAAATCAACTTAAGGACCGTGAGCGATTTCAAAACTGGATTGATGTTTTAAAAAGAAAATATCAGTTGAAGATTAAGTCGCCTCAGTATCGCTGATATGATCCATATCAAACCGGCTATTCAAACAGATTGGCCCCAGATAATCTCTATTGCGGAAGCGGCGAAGACCACTTTGGAATATCCTGCTGCGTTTAATTGGTCAGCAGAGACCTTGGCTGAAGAACTAAATCATGTTTTCACGATATTGGCAGAGCAGTCCGAAGAGGTGAGGGGATTTGTCTGTTATCGCGAGCTATCCGAGGCTTTTGAAATCAGTGTTTTGGCGACTCATCCCAGCTTCCAAAGAACCGGCATTCAAACCGAATTAGTCCTGTATTTACAAAAACTTGCTGCAACGCATAATAAAAATGTATGGCTGGAGGTGCACCAAAAAAATACGGCGGCGCTGGGCTTCTATCAAAAGCTAGGGTTTCAAACCCTCCGTATTCGAAGTCATTATTACTCAGATGGTGGAGGAGCTGTGGTGATGGGCTGGAAAGCATCTGAAAATCGTTAAACCGGCCTTTGTGAGTCTGAAAGTTCAATCCAAGTAAAGACAAGTTGCCCCAGTCAGGAATTTTTGTTAAGGTGATTACGAATTGGGCCAAAAGCCCAATTTTTTTTTGCTTAAAACAAACAAATCAATATTTTCATTGAAAATTTGTTCTTGGACAGAAAAAGACAAAAAGGGATTGCTTTGGACAGTTGGTTAACAAAAGTAGAACAGATCGCACAAGAAATCGCGGAACGTGAAGGGTGTGTTTTGTATGACATCGAACACACGGGTGCGGGGCGTGGTAGAATTTTACGTGTTTTTATCGATAAAGAAGGCGGAGTCGGCATCGAAGACTGTTCGAATGTTTCCAAAGGACTTAACTTGCGCCTTGATGTTGAAGATGTAGTTCCTGGGGATATGTACAACCTTGAAGTATCAACACCGGGCTTAGATCGCCACCTTAAAAAAGTATGGCATTTCGAAAAAGTAGCTGGAAAAAAAGTATTCGTTCAGCTTTCTAAATCTTTAGGTAGCCTCGGTGCCACTGAAGACAAGGGAATGCTGTCGATGAAAAAGTTTGAAGATGTATTAACTGGTGTTGAGGGCTCTGACTTAATGTTCGATATTCGCGGACACAAGATTAAAGTTCCTTTTTCAGCAGTAGAAAAAGCAAAACTCGTATTTGAATATAAAACGAATCCTAAAAAGAAATAACTGGGGGAATTATGGCAGATAACATGTTTTCTGATTTGGCAAAAGTGATTGATCAAGTCGGTAAAGACAAAGGCATCGATAAAGAAGTCGTCATTGACGCCGTTAAGCAAGCGATGCTAGTAGCCGCTAGAAAAAAATATGGTACTTATCGCGAAATCGAAGCCCAATACAATGAAGAAACTGGCGAAGTTGAATTGTATGAGTTTAAAGAAGTAGTAGAAGCAGAAAAATTTGTCGACGAAGAAGTTGAGATCACATTAGATGAAGCTTTGAAATTAGATCCAGGCGCTCAACTAGACGATTCTATTGGTATCAAATTAGAATCAGGTGATTTGGGACGTATCGCAGCTCAAACTGCAAAACAAATTATTTTACAAAAAGTACGCGATGCCGAAAGAGAAATCATTTTCTCTGAGTTCGAACAACGTAAAGGTGAAATTGCATCTGGTATCGCACGTCGTGTAGAAAAGGGCGCAATCGTTGTTGATTTAGGCCGCACAGAAGCTCATATTCCACCGCGCGAACAAATTCCAGGTGAAGTTTACAAACCAGGTGATCGTATTCAGGGTTACTTATCTGAAGTACGTCAAACGACTCGTGGTCCTCAGATCATCATGTCTCGTGCAGACGAGCGTTACTTAGTGAAACTTTTCGAAATGGAAGTTCCAGAAATTTATGATGGCATCGTTGAGATCATGTCAGCGGCTCGTGAGCCAGGCCAACGCGCTAAAATCGCAGTCCGCACAAAAGACAACTCGGTTGATCCAGTTGGAGCTTGTGTAGGTATGAAAGGTTCTCGTGTACAAAATATCGTACAAGAACTTAAAGGCGAAAAAATTGATATCGTGATGTGGGATGAAGACGTTACACGCTTTGCATGTAATGCTTTAGCTCCGGCTGAAATTTCAAAAGTTTTCTTGGATGAAGAAAATAAAGAAATGGAAATCGTAGTACCAGATGCTCAACTAAGTTTAGCTATCGGTAAAAAAGGTCAAAACGTGCGTTTGGCAGCTAAATTGACTGGTTGGAAATTAGATATCATTTCTGTATCAGCAACATCTGCTCGTACTGCAGAATCAATTTTCAATTTAATGTTGTTACCAGGTATGAGCGAAACAATGGCTCAAAATATCTTCCAATCAGGTTTTGGTTCATTCCAATCTTTAGCTACGGCTAAAGCGGAAGAAGTGATGACCATCCCAGGTTATGATGATCCAGAAAAAGCTCAAAAGTTAATTGATGATGCTGATGCTTTAATAAAGAAGTACGAAGAACAGGGCGTCCCTGTTCCGACGTCTCCTCAGGCTCAACCTGTCGAGAAAACATCTTCAGCTAAGCAAAGAGCAGAAGAGCAACTTAAGGCCGAACTATCTAAGTTAGGTCAGGAATAGTTTATACATAGAAGAAAAGACGAAGGGTAAAATTGCGTGAGTAATCCAAAAGTTTTCGAGTTTGCAAAAGAAGTCGGTATGACGCCGCTAGCTTTGATGGACAAAATCAAAGAGTGGAGTTTACCGGTTAAAAATCATATGGCTGAACTCGAGCCGGAAGTGCTAGAACAGATCAAAGCTAAGTTGGCTGAGCCAACTGGTGAAGCTACAGAAGAGAAGCCGAAAAGGGCGACTCGTCGAAGCACGACAAAAAAAGCTGCTAATGAAATTGGTGGTCCAACAATTGTTACGGCTACCTCACGCAAAGCAGCTGCGGCTAAAGCAGCTGAAGATGCCGAAAAGACGGTTGCTAAGCCAGCGCGTACCTCAGTTATTCGTCGTAAGAAAGACGCAGAAGTTGCTGAAGAAACTAAAGCAGCAGAGTCTGCGGCAGAAGAAGTTGCAGCTCCAGTGGAAACTCCGGTAGAAGCAGCTCCACCAGTGCAAGCTCCAGTGGTTGAAGAGGTTGTTGCTCCTGTAGCAGCTGCGCCGACACCTGAAGCTCCGGTGGAAGCAGCCCCAGTAGCTCCAGTGGTAGTTGAAAAAGCAGCGCCAACTGTGTCTCGTAAAAAAGAAGTTTCGATTGGCGATAGCGGAGTTTCAAGCTCAGCAAATGTCGCTTTACCAAAACGTAATATCGTCGGTCGTATGGATTTAAGCCGTGTTCAAGGTCCTCCGGGTTCTGAACGTGGCCCACGCCCACAAGGTGGTGGTTTCCAACGTCCGCAAGGCGGCGGAGCTGGTGGTGGATTCAATACTCGCTCACCAGGTGCTGGCCGTAACATTCGTGCTGGATTTGTGGCTCAAATGCCAGATCCAGTTGCTCCGACAACGGATTTTGATTCTCAAAAACGTGATTATGATAAACGCTCTAAGAAATTTGGTGGCACACCTACAGGTGGATTGTCTGCTAAGGAAAAAGAGCAAGAAGAGATACTACAAAGTTTTAACGCTGTTGAGTTCCGTAAGCGTGAAATGGTTTTCCAACCAAAGAAAAAAACCGCTGTATTAAACCGCGCGGCTCAGAAAACGCAAATCACAACTCCGAAAGCATCGAAACGTATTCTTAAAGTGAATGGTAAGATGAAAGTTGGGGACATCGCCATTGAAATGGGTATCAAAGCAACACAGTTAATTAAAGCTTTGATGACGAATGGTGTGATGGGCAATGTAAACTCGGATCTAGATTTTGATACGATTGCTTTGATCGTACCTGAGTTTGGCTGGGAAGCACAAAACACATTTAAAACTGCAGATGAAATCGTTGTAGAAACAGCATTCGGAAATTTAGAAGCTGAATTAGTGATTCGTCCACCGGTTGTGACTGTTATGGGTCACGTTGACCATGGTAAGACATCACTATTAGATGCTATCCGTAATGCTCGTGTAGCTTCAGGTGAGGCTGGCGGAATCACTCAGCATATCGGTGCTTATTCAGTTACGACTGAAGATGGCAGCTTAATTACATTCCTAGATACTCCGGGCCATGAAGCTTTTACGGCTATGCGTGCGCGTGGAGCGAATGCAACGGATATCGCTATTATCGTAGTGGCGGCTGATGATGGTATGATGCCTCAAACAGCAGAAGCTATTAGCCATGCGAAAGCAGCGGGTGTACCGATTATCGTGGCAGTGAATAAGATGGATAAGCCAGGTGCAAATCCTGATCGTATTAAGCAACAGTTAACAGAGCTTGAAATCGTTCCTGAAGAATGGGGCGGTAGCACGATTTTCTGTGAAGTGTCGGCTTTGAAACGTACAGGTATTCCTGAGTTACTTGAAAATATTAAATTATTAGCGGAAGTGGCAGAGCTAAAAGCCAACCCTGAAAAATCGGGTTCAGGTTTAGTTATTGAAGCGAAACTTGAAAAAGGTAAAGGCCCTGTTGCAACTATCCTTGTTAAAGACGGACACGTAAATGTAGGTGACTACATCGTGGCTGGTTCGATGAAGGGTAAAGTGAAGTCATTAACTAATGACAAAGGCGAGCGCGTAGATACGGTTACTCCAGGTTTACCAGTTGAGGTCTTAGGCCTTGAGGGTGTTCCTGCTGCCGGCGATCGTTTCGATGTTGTGGTAGATGAAAGAACAGCAGAAGAAGTTGTAGGTGTTCGTAAAGAACAAGCCATGGCTGAAAACACTCAAAAGAAAATGTCTTTAGAAGATATGTTCTCGAAAGTGACTCAAGGTGATTTGAAAGAATTTAATATCATCTTGAAAGCGGACGTACATGGTTCGTTAGAGGCGATTCAAGGGATGTTGAATAAAATGACATCTGTTGAAGTTAAAAATAAGATTGTCCACGCTGCTGTAGGTGGAGTTACTGAAAATGACGTTATGTTGGCACACACTTCAAAAGGTGTGGTGATCGGATTTAACGTACGACCAGATAACAATGCACAAGCGAAAGCAAAACAACTGGGTGTCGACATCAGAACGTATTCGATTGTTTACGAAATGATGGACGAAATCAAAAAAGCAATGACGGGTCTATTGGCTCCACAAGTTGTTGAAAAAGTTATGGGTACGGCTGAAGTGCGTAATACATTCAGTGTTCCTAAGATTGGTGTTATCGCCGGATGTTTCATTACGTCTGGTAAGATTCAACGTTCGAATATGCTTCGTCTTGTTCGCGATGGAAAAATCGTTTATGAAGGCAAGTTAGGTTCATTGAAACGCTTTAAAGATGACGCTAAAGAAGTTGCTGAAGGCTTCGAGTGTGGTATCGGTATCGAAAATTTCAATGACGTTAAAGTCGGAGACGTAATCGAAGCTTACACTAAAGAAGAAGTGGCTCGCGAACTGACTCCTATAAACTAGAAGGTTATTTGTGAAAAACACCGGTGATGGAAGACGCAAAGTTAGAGTAGAAAAAGAAGTGCAAGAGGTGATCTCGCGCTTCATTATCGAACAAATGCGCCATGATTTACCCGGTGTTGTTACTGTAACGCGCGTTCAGATGCCAGCGGATTTCAGAACGGCACATGTGTACGTCACTTATTTTGCTTCTTCAACAGAAGGACAGGATGCCATGACTGACGCAGCAGAAGTTCTGCAAAGTTGGTCTCGTGACATTCAAGACGAAATTGGGCATGTGATGAAAATGCGTTACTGTCCAAAGTTAACTTTTCACAATGACGAAGCGACCGAAAAAATTCTTAAAATTGAAAGAATCCTATCTCATATCAGCAGTGATCCTGAGTTAGCTAAAAAACTCAGTGATGAGGATATTGATTGAACGGATTATTACTTATAAACAAGCCGGCAGGGATGACCAGTCACGATGTGGTCAGTCGTGTTCGCTATCTATTAAAAACTAAAGAAGTAGGGCACTCGGGAACTTTAGACCCTATGGCAACGGGCCTGATGGTTTTACTTATTGGTGAAGCCACTAAGCTTAGCTCTTATGTCACTGAAGGTGATAAATCCTATGCCGTAGGTATTCGTCCTGGGGTGACTACAGATACATTAGACATTACAGGTCAGATTTTAGCTGAAAAACAAGTGCAGTGTTCAGAGGGGCAGATTCAAGAGTTAGCACTGTCGTTGGTGGGTGAGTTTCAACTTCCTATTCCGATGTTTTCTGCAAAAAAAGTAGATGGTAAAAAGCTGTACGAGTATGCCCGTGAAGGCGTGCAGATCGAGCAACCTCAAAAGAAGATGGCTTTCTGGAATGTGACTCACCAAGAGCCCTTAAAGTTTCACTTACACTGTTCTAAAGGTAGTTTTATTCGTTCATGGGTTCAGCTTTTAGGTGATCGCATGGGGTGTGGGGCAGCCATGGCCAGCTTGGAAAGAACTTCATCTCACCAGTACAACTTAACAGAAGCGATGACTTTAGCTGAGCTAGCCTCTATGGAAGCCCAAGAAGTAAGCAGAAAATTGGTCCCTTTGGATAAGGCTCTTAAAGGTGTGAAGTCTATTCGGGTAAAAGGTCAGGATGCTGTTTTGATGAAAAATGGTCAAATCAGTCACTCATTACGATCACAGTTGATTTCGCGCTTCAATCCAGATCAAGATGAAATCATTCAAATCTTACCCGAAGAAAAGGGTCGCTTGCTGGCCTTAGTAGGGCTTGAAAAACAGCAGGGCTTTAAAATTAAAAGAGTCTTTAACTGTTGAAAACCCTTGAATATTTTCCCCGAGATTGCTAAAAATTGACCTCTATCTTTGGTATCGTCAGCCATGACGTTATTGAGGATCTAACCAGTCGCAAGACTCTAAACAGGAGAAACGTTAATGGCCGTTACAAAAGTACAAAAAGCCGAAATTTTAAAAAAATTCAAAACATCTGATTTGGATACAGGTTCACCTGAAGTTCAAGTTGCCTTGTTAACTGCAAGAATCAACGAAATGTCAGGACACTTCCAAACACACAAGAAAGACAATCACGGTCGTATGGGTCTAATCCGCGCGGTTAACCAACGTCGTAAATTGTTAGACTACTTAAAATCAAAAGACCAAAGCCGTTATGAAAAACTAATCGCGGCACTTGATATCCGTAAGTAATCAAAATTCGAAATACCCCGAAGGCCCGCAAAAGGGCCTTCGAAGTTTTAGAGCTTTATACTGAATTCATCTTTTCAAAGCTCTAAGACCAGTTCAATGACCGACTCAGTGATAATAAAGGAGTTATATGATCAACACAGTCACCACTACAATTGCAGGACAGCAAATTAAAATCGAAACAGGAAGACTGGCGAAACAATCTGATGGATCTGTTTTAGTTTCTTCTGGTAACAACATGGTTCTTGTTACAGCTGTTTCCGCTAGACAAGCGAAGCCGGATCAAGGTTTCTTTCCACTTTCTGTAGAGTTCATCGAAAAATTCTATGCGATTGGTAAAATCCCAGGCGGTTACTTTAAACGTGAAGGTAAACCATCAACAGAATCTGTTTTAAATGCACGTATTATCGATCGCCCAATTCGTCCATTGTTTCCTGAAGGATACATGAATGACACTCAAATCGTAGCGACTGTATTGAGTGCTGATGGTGCGTTCCCAGTAGAAATTTTAGCTTCATTAGGAGCCTCTGCTGCTTTGCACATTTCTGATATTCCGTTCGGTGGTCCAACGGCGGCATGTATGGTTGGCCGTGTAGACGGACAATTCATTGCGAATCCAACACCAGAGCAAAAAGCTAAATCTGATATGAACATCATCGTATCAGGAACTAAAAATGGTATCTTGATGGTAGAAGGTGAAGCTCAATTCATCTCTGAAGCAGACGCCTTAGCTGCATTGAAATTCGGTCACCAATCATTATTGCCATTATTACAAATTCAAGAAGAGTTACGCGAAAAAACAGGATCTGTACCTAAACGTGCATTTGTTCCTGCGGTTATCGATGCTGACTTCAAGACAGCGGCTGAGAGCTTATTGACTCCGCTAATTGAAAAAGCGATGTCGATGAAAGTTAAACAAGAGCGCTACGCTGCTTTTGATGCTGCGAAAACTACGGCTAAAGAAGCTTTAGTACAAAATATCGCTGACGATAAATTGAAATCTCAAAGAGAAAAAGAATTAAGCAACATCGTTGAAGATGTGAAGTACAAAGTAGCTCGTGCTATGATTTTAGATAAAGGCTCTCGTATTGATGGCCGCGATTTGAAAACTGTACGTTCTATCTCTAACGAAGTAGGTATCTTACCTCGTGCGCACGGCTCTGGCTTATTCACTCGTGGCGAAACGCAATGTCTTGGTACTGTAACTTTAGGTACTGCGGATGATGAACAATCAATCGAAGCACTAGAAGGCAGCTACAAGAAAAAATTCTTATTGCATTACAACTTCCCTCCATACTCTGTTGGTGAAACAGGTCGTTTTGGTGGTCAAGGCCGTCGTGAAATCGGTCATGGTAACTTGGCTGAACGCGCGATCAAAGCTGTTATCCCAGATCATGTTAACTTCCCATATACAATCCGTATCGTAGGCGAAGTACTTGAAAGTAATGGTTCAAGCTCAATGGGAACTGTGTGCGCCAGTACATTAGCTCTATTAGATGCAGGTGTTAAAATTAAAGGTAACGTAGCGGGTATCGCGATGGGTCTGATTAAAGAAGGTGATCGCGTAGCGGTTCTTTCTGATATCTTGGGTGATGAAGATCACTTAGGTGATATGGACTTTAAAGTTGCGGGTACAGCTAATGGTATTACAGCAGTTCAAATGGATATCAAAATTGACTCTGTAAGTTTTGCCGTAATGGAAACAGCGTTGAATCAAGCTCGTGAAGGTCGTTTACACATCTTGAACGAGATGGAAAAAGTGATCAACGTACCTCGTGGTCAGATCTCTGAATTTGCTCCAAGAATTGAAACTATCAAAATCAAACCAGACAAAATCCGTGAAGTTATCGGTTCTGGTGGTAAAACAATCCGCAGCATCACTGAACAAACAGGTGTTAAGATTGAAATCCAAGATGATGGTACGATCAATATCGCCTCGGCTGATCCAGCAGCTACGAAGAAAGCTATTGCTATCATCGAAGCTATCTGTGCTGAAGCTGAAGTTGGTAAGACTTACCAAGGTAAGGTTATCAAAATCGCAGAATTTGGTGCCTTCGTTGAAATCTTGCCAAATACACAAGGTCTTTTACACATCTCTGAAATCGCCAATGAAAGAGTTCGTCAAGTGACGGATGTTCTTAAAGAGGGCGAAATGGTTGATGTGAAAGTTCTTGAAGTAGATCGCGCAGGTCGTATCAAACTTTCTCGTAAAGCTTTATTACAGTAATTCATTCAAGACTGATGGACGTATTTAAGAAGTCAGTTTTACCTAACGGAGTGCGGATTGTGACTGAACATCATCCGCACTCAAAGTCAGTGTCGATCGGAGTTTGGGTTCTAACTGGAACTCGCGATGAAAAACCAGAAGAAGTTGGAATCTCTCACTTCGTAGAGCATCTGGTTTTTAAAGGCACGAAAACTCGTAATGCCTATCAAATTGCAAAATCATTAGAATCTTTGGGTGGAGAGTTAAATGCTTACACCACACGTGAATACACGAACTACCATTGTACAGTTTTAAAAGAAGACTGGAGAATTGGTTTAGAGGTATTGGCTGATCTTGTTTGTAATATGAAAATCTCGCAAAAGGATTTCGACTTAGAAAAGAAAGTCATTTTGCAAGAGATCGCGATGTGTGACGATCTGCCAGAAGAATTGATCTATGACTACTTCTATGAGGGGGTTTACAAAAATCATCCTTTAAGTCGTCAAATATTAGGGCAGGCAGAAACAATCACGAAGATGACTCAGAAGAAGATATTTGAGTTCTATCGTCATTTCTATCAAGGTAAAAATTTGATTATCAGTGCCGCTGGTCCTTTAGAGCATGATCAGTTGGTTATTGAGTGTCAGCGTCTATTTAAGAATCGCAAGAAATTTTCAGCGAAGAGCAATCGCCGTGCTCCTCGATGGAAACGCTATCGTAAAATATTTGAACGGGACATGGAACAGGCCCATGTTTTAGTGGGATTACCTTCTACGAGCTTTAACGATAAATTTCGCTTTGAAGCTTTGGTTTTGAATTCATTGTTGGGTGGGGGAATGACCTCACGTCTGTATCAAGCCATTCGTGAAAAACAGGGCTTGGCGTATACAGTGTTTTCTAGTCTAAACACGAATGTGGATTCAGGTAATATCTCTGTTTATGCAGGGACTGATTCTGCGAATGTGAAAAAAGTCATGCAGATTATTAAAGATGAATTTGCGAAACTTAAAAAACAAGGGGTGCGCAGTAGCGATCTGACGTTATTTAAGACACAGGTGCGCGGCCAGCTTCTAATGGGATCTGATGATATTGAAAACCGCATGTCTTCTTTAGGAGTCAATGAGATGGTTTTCGAGCGCTACAAGCCAGTGAGTAATGTCATTGAAGAAATAGAAAAGATATCTGTAGAGTCGATGAATCAGTATATTGCAAAATACTTAGACCTAGACAAGATGTCGGTCGTATTGATGGGGCCTAACTTGCAAGGCCATCAGCAATGGCTTCAAGATTTCGATTTTTCAAAAAATTAAAATTATCTAAATTGAGGGGTATGTATGAAAGTCAAAATTAAAAAATGGGAACATTATAAAGGTGAATTGCCAGCGTATCAGTCAGCAGGAGCTAGTGGTTTTGATGTGCGTGCACAACTAAGTGGTGATTCTATCACGTTAAAAAAAGGTGAGCGTGTGATGATTCCGACAGGGTTGTCATTCGAGATTCCTTTCGGATACGAGATTCAATCGCGACCACGCAGTGGTTGGGCAGCTAAACATGGCTTAACCTTGATGAATTCCCCAGGCACTATTGATGCTGACTATCGTGGTGAAGTTAAAATTATCTTAGTGAACCTAGGGCAAGAAGATATTGTGATTCAAGATCAAGATCGCTGTGCTCAGTTGGTGATTTGTCCGATCTATCAAGCGCAATTTGAAGTTGTCGAAGAACTTGGCGATACCGCACGTGGTGCAGGTGGCTTTGGTTCTACAGGGAAAACATAATCATTCTAAATAAATTGATTTGCTAACCAAAGCAGAACAACAAGACCGAAAACAGTGCCTATCAGCTGATAGGCACGCTTACGTTCCACTCTGAAATTATCACAAAGTCCGATCACTCCTAGTAATGAAGTGAAGGCGAAGCCGATAAGTGAAATCGGTGCAAAGTATTCAGATAAAGTCTGAAATAAATAAAAAGGAACTGAAGACAGAGCGACCAAGGTGAAAATCTTGCGGAAGCTTTCCGTCTTATTTTCAAAAAATTGAAAATAGTAATAAAGAAAAAGACTCATCAGAAGGGCGCTAAGGGTTGAAATGATGGGCATCAAAAAGAGCCCAAAAAGAACTCTTAGGATATTCAGTTTTAGTAGACCTGCGATGACTCCTGATAGAATGGCCAGCAGAAGATGAAATGCAAAAAGACTTGGCCAATTCCAGTTGGGAAGTTGAGAGATTTTTTGAGTGGGATGTTTGATGAACTCAATCAGATATCGAACAAGATCTTTTAAATCAATGGTAGCTTGCTGATTGGGTGTAACGTCTCTCATATGACTTCATTTTCAGCAAGTTCTACGCAATGGTCAAGAAAACGATCGTAAAACTCTAAACGTCTATCCAGCAATACCTGTTGGTAAGGTGGGGCTTTGACTCCTAACAAAAGACTGAATAGGCGATGGTATTTGTAAAACAGAGGTTCTGTTAAAGGCTTTGCCGCTGAGTTATTTAAATGAGCTACGGGAAGTCGGGTAAAGGTGCTGTTGGAGTTGAGTGGTAGGACATCCTTAAGCTCCTGATAGGTGTCTTCCGCAAGAATAAAGTGGAAAGCAGCATCTGTCTGTCTTTGTAGCCAGCTTTGCAAATAGCGCTGACGCAAGGATTGGGAGCGAAAAGGCATGGCCGGAGAGTGCACAACATAGCCATGGGCTTCAATAAAGTCCTGAAGCTGGCCACCCAACTTTTCATGGTAAAACAAACTACGCGGGGCTGAGATGAAAACCAAAGGGTATTTGGTCATCAGGCAGTTAGGTCTTAGGACGAGGTTATTTAGATCCATACTATCCAGAATAGAAAATAAAACTGAAATTTGGCAAACTAGTATTATGTTAGTGCAAAGAAAATCTTGTTATTGTGCCTTCTGCAAAGTCGAACGAAAAGTGTACGTCAATAAGCATCTCGGGCTTATGGATGTCTTGGGTTTGGTGCTGTTGGGTATTACGCTGACATACGCAATTTTTAAGGGCCTAGATCCTCGTGGTCTGCTCATTGTGGGTCTACTTTTGATTGTGGCCGAGACTTTTGCGCAAACAAGATGGCGGACATCGATGATCTGCCGCAACTGTGGATTTGACCCAGTTGTTTATGTCAGAAGCCCAGAGCAAGCAGGGCTTAAAATTAAAGCATTTTTAGATAGACGATCTGAATCTCCAGAGCATCTATTGCGTCCTCCAGTGGTTTTACCTGTAAAAAAAGAAGTCAAAGGGCAAAATCTCTCTTTAAAAATCTGATATAAACCTACTATAATGCAGGACTGTGAGATACCTAGCATTGCTCTGTTTTTTTGTTTTATCTCAACCTCTTTTGGCCGCACAAAATGCGACAATTATCGGATCCGAGGTTGAAATCTATAAGGCCGGAGATTTTGACTCTGAGATCATCGATTACGTTCGTTCTGGGGAAGCCTATCAAATTTCAGATAAGACTTACGGACCTTTCTATCGCATTCGCCTAAAGGATGGTCGTATTGGTTACATCGTGGATTACGAACTCGATATTGAGGGTAAGGGCCGAATTGTTCCTAAAGATTTAGACGATCTGCTTCTGGAAGAAGAGCGGCAACGGCAGGGTCAGATGCCTGATACTCCTTCGCGTAGCAATGAAGAAGAAGAGTTTAATGACTTCAACTCGGGATATGGTGGCATCACCGTTCAATTGATTAATTACCATGAAAAAACAATGGGAGATGAGCAAATCGCCGATCTTATAGCGATTGGGTATAAGTCGATCTCATTGGTTTCTTGGAGTGTTATTGGTTCCTATGGAGCCCCCAAATACTACGCGCAGAAGACCGGCGGATCTGCCAATGGTTTTAAACTCTGGGGGGACTTCGGTTTTTCAAGTTCGGTGATCACTTATCCTAAAGGGGAAGTTCGGGTTGGCGGTGGTTTGTTCACACATGTATCCATGCTGACAGTTGAAACTCCACAAAGAAAATATGATCTGCATGATGTGACTGGCGGGCTTTTCTTAGAGGGTGGTTGGCTTATTAAACTCAATAAGAAAAATGCGATTGATGTGGCGATCAAATATTATTTTGATAAAGCCAGCTACGCAGGCTTTGGTTTGTCGTATTTGTTTTAGGAATTTTATTATATGTCGATACAGGTTTTATCCTCTGAAATTGTCAATCAGATTGCTGCTGGGGAAGTGGTTGAACGTCCATCACACTTAGTTAAGGAGTTGATGGAAAATAGCCTTGATGCCCAAAGTGATCAAATCACGGTTGAGGTTTCTGAAGGCGGACGTTTTGTGCGGGTACAAGATAATGGTTCCGGTATTTTTTCATCTGATCTTGAAAAAGCTTTGCAGCGACATGCGACGAGCAAGATCACTCAGACAGACGATCTTTGGAATTTACATACATTTGGATTCCGCGGTGAAGCCCTAGCCAGTGCGGCAGCGGTGTCACAGCTTACGCTAAAAAGCATTCATAAAACAGAGAAAAAACCTTCACAGATTGAATCAGTCTTTGGAAAAGTAGCTGGAGTGAAGCCGAGCTCTCAATCGGCGGGGACTGAAATTCAAATTGAGAATCTATTTGAAAATGTGCCGGCGCGTTTGAAGTTTTTGAAATCAGAATCCAGCGAAATTTCGCAGATTAAATCTGTTTTTAAAGCCTTGGCTTTAGCGCATCATGGGGTTGAGTTTAAGCTTATCGCCAATGGGCAATTGCAATTATTTTACCCTAAAAGAGCGACTCGTCTAGAACGAGCCGCTGACGTTTTGGAAAAGAAAGTTTTGTTTGAGGCTCAAAGCCAGAATTCGTCGTTTAACTGCCATGTTGTCTTTTCATCTCCGCATGATGTGGCTCGTACTTCCAAACAGATATGGGTCTTTGCACAAAACAGATGGGTACAAGATCGTGCCATTATTACGGCGGTTATGGATGCCTACCGCAGTTTATTGATGCACGGAGAGTATCCTTACGCCGTTGTTTGGCTTGAGTGTAAACCGGATGAAATCGATGTGAACATTCATCCCACAAAATCGCAGATTAAGTTTCAAGATCCGTCTGGAGCCTTCCGTGCTGTACATCATTGCTTACGACAAGCTTTAGAAAAAGCTCCGTGGATTCCGCAGAATCTTAAAGTGGATATGCAGGCAGATATAGCTCGCGCCAATGCAGGTGACGGAAGCCCCTTCTTTGCAGAATCGCAAACTTTAAAGTTTACAGATCACACGTTAGAACAAACACATTTTAAAAGTAAAAGTTTTGCCTCCACAGCTGAGGAAGCAAATAACTCCTCATCTGCGTTCTCTGTGACTTCTTTTTCGGTGCCCTATCAAGAGCGAGCTGAAATAGGAGTTGAATCGCGAGTGATGGATTCGGTCTCTACAGAGGGTCGTCAGACAAACGAGGTGCGTGGTTACTGGTCCTCTTTGCAGGTTTTGGGACAAGCGAATCTCACTTACATCATTTGTCAGAAAGAAGATCGCCTAGTATTCGTGGATCAGCACGCGGCTCACGAGCGAGTGGTTTATGAGTCTCTGATGCGCTCGTGGAAAAACAATAACTTCCAAGTGCAGAGCTATTTATTTCCTTTGGCGATTGATCTGTCTGAAGAAAAATTAGAAGTGCTACTTAAAAACTCTGAAGAAATTCAGAAGATGGGATTTGAAATCGAGCAGTTGGGCCCAGAGTCATTAGGTATCAAATCGGCTCCACATCTTATAAAAGATTCTTCTTTGCCTGTTGTTTTTGAACGGATGGCGCAGGATTTGTTAAACAGCGGTGGCAGTTTTGCTATCGAAAAAAAGATTTCAGATTTATTTGCAACGATGGCTTGTCACTCTGTTATCAGAGCCGGACAAAGCCTTAGCATAGCCGAGATACAACAGCTTCTACAGTCCATGGATGAATTTGCTTTATCTAGCTTCTGTCCCCATGGTCGACCTGTTTCTGTGGAAAAGACCTTCACTGAATTGGAAAAGCTTTTTGGACGAATCAATTAAGAGTTCAAAAGATCTTAAGTGTATTTTTGTCGTGGGGCCGACGGCTTCTGGTAAGAGCGCATGGGCTCTTGAGCAGGCTCAGCGCTATGGTGGAGTTATTGTTAATATCGACAGCGTGCAGTTTTATAAAGGATTGATTGTAGGAGCGGCGGCTCCTAGCGAGTCTGAGAAAAAATTAGCACCTCATTTCCTGTATTCTTATGTTGAGGCTCCAAATGAAATGACGGCCGGAGGATATCTTCGGGATTTCTATCAACTTATTGAACAGCAAAACTTTCGGGGACCTGTTTTTATTGTGGGTGGAACGGGTTTTTATATTCAGGCCTTAGAAAAAGGTATGTTTGACGTTGTTTCAATACCACAAGAGTTCCGTGAAGAAATAGAAAAAGAGTTACACGAGCGTGGAGCCGAAGCTTTACATGCAGAGCTATTGAAATTAGATCCCAGCAGTAAAATCCATGTGAATGATCATTTTCGCCTAGTGCGCGCTATCGAGATCATTCGCTATACAGGTAAAACAACATCGGATCTGAAATCGACTCCGGAAAAAAATAAGAATGCACTTCCGTATAACTTTATAAAAGTGGGATTTGATTTTGATAAGTCAGATTATGTGACGCGCGTACAAATGCGCACAGATAAAATGATCGCTGAGGGAATCATTGAAGAGACGCAGAATTTTCTTCAGCAAGGCCACGACACGTGGGCGCCGTTAAGTAGTGTGGGATACCGTCAAACTGTTGAATTTATCCAAGAAGGCAAGTCACGTGAGTGGCTCAGTGAAGCTATTCAGCAAGGCACCATGCAGCTTATCAAGAAGCAAAAGACATGGTTCAAGCGTGATGACTCAATACTTTGGTCCAAACAAGATAAACAGAGCCTCGATTTATTACAGCAAAAGCTAGATCAGTTTCTATCTTGAGTTTGACCCTTTTGGGGCTCAAAAAGCATAATATGTAAATGAAAAGTATGACCGGTTTCGGTAATTTCCGAACACAAAACAATGAAGTTTCCATTGAAGTCAGTATTCGCGCGGTGAATGGAAGATTTTTAGAAACCAGATTTCATCTTCCTCGAGGTTACTTTCCTTACGAAATAGAACTCAAAAAGAAATTTTCCAGCAGTGTGCTTAGAGGCACTGCGGATGTTTACGTTTTACGTAAAACGAAAAGTTCAGTGAGTAGCGGACGAATTTCTGTGAATTTGAAATTGGCTCACGAATATTTAAAAGCTTTTAAAAAATTATCATCTGAGCTGCGTTTAAATGAAAATGTTCGTTTAGAGCAAATCAGCAAACAGCCGGAAGTGATTCAGTTTGAAGAGTCAGATGCCATCTCGGCTAATGAGTTGAGCTTATTAAAAAAAGCTTTCGAAGGTGCATTGAAAAAGTTTGATGCAGAAAGAGTGCGTGAAGGTGCAGCACTTAAAAAAGATCTACAGAAAAACTTAAAAGATTTGCAAAAACACATTGGCCGCGTCTCAAAGATGAGAGATGAGGCAAATAAGCTTTTACAAGAGCGATTTGAGTCGAAAGTGAAGTCACGTCTTCCTAAAGAAGTGGCAGGCCAGCAAATGGATCCACAACGCATTTCACAAGAGATTGTAATTCAGTTAGAAAAAGCCGATATCAATGAGGAAATAACACGATTAACGGAACACATTAAGAACTTCGATAAGTTGATTGAGATGCCAGTCGTAGAAGGTAAGAAACTGGATTTCTACACTCAAGAGCTTCTGCGTGAAGTGAATACCATCGGTTCAAAAAGTCAGGTGGCCGGAATTACGGAATCTGTTGTTGAAGCAAAAACATTAATCGAACGTATTAGAGAGCAAGTACAGAATATCGAATGAAGACGAAGATGATCATAGTGGCTGCACCCAGCGGCGCAGGAAAAAGCAGTTTTGTTGAGCGCCTAGCGGCTGAAGATAGTCGTTTACATGATATTATTACCTATACGACTCGTGAAATGAGACATCATGAAAGTCATGGAAAGCCTTATTTCTTTATTTCCCGTGAAGAGTTCGAAAAAAAGATCACAGAAGGTTTCTTTATCGAGTGGGCTCAGGTTCATACGAATATGTATGGAACGTCTTACGAGCAAATCCAGCTAGCATGGGCTAAGGATAAGGTGGTCATTATGGACATCGATATCCAAGGGGTAGAGACGTTCAAAGGTAAATTCCCTGACGCCAAAACTGTGTTTATTATGCCTCCGTCCATTGACGAACTGAAGCGACGCGTTATAAAACGAGACGGTGGAGCGCCACCAGATCTTGATGTTCGCATGAAAAATGCCGAAAAAGAGATGAAAAAGGCGCACGAGTTCGATGTTCAGATCATCAACGATGACTTCGAAAGATCCTACGCTGAATTCAAAAAAATAGTTGAGAATTGGATAGCTTAGCGCTATTTTATCAGACTTGTTCTTGTCATATTTTGGTGGAGGTGTACCTATGGCTCGTGTAACGGTTGAAGATTGTATGGATAAGGTTCCGAACCGTTTTGCTTTGGTTTTGTTGGTAGCGAAAAGAGCTAAACAACTTCTAAAGGGTAGCGACTGCACTGTTGCCACTAAAAACAATAAATACATTGTAAATTCATTACGTGAAGTGGCGATCGGCAATGTGGGTTTTGAATCTAAGATCGATCCACAAACGGCGCAAACTGAGATGCTTAAGGATCTTAATAAGTAGTCTATTGATGGCGGACTACTCTTTAGTCCGTATTTAATCAATTTCGAAAAGCCCGCTTAAATGGCGGGTTTTTTTGTTCTATAATGAGCTGATAATGTCAGAGATTCTCAACGACGATAGACTGCCACAAAAACCCATTAAAAACGTGGCCGAACTCTGCGAAAAAGTTAAGTCATACCATCCCACAGCTCCTGTACACATTATTGAAAAAGCCTATGAGTTTTCTGAGAAAGCCCATGAAGGACAATTACGTCGTTCAGGCGAGCCCTATATCTCGCACCCATTAAATGTGGCTGGTATCTTAGCTGATTTAAAATTGGATATCGATACAATCGTAACCGGACTTCTGCATGACACTGTAGAAGACACAGAAGTGACTTTAGAGGATATCAAAAGAGAATTTGGTGACACGGTGGCCTCCTTAGTGGATGGGGTCACTAAAATTGGTCAAATGAACTTCAGGAACAGCTTTGAAAAACAAGGCGAAAACATTCGTAAGATGATCATTGCCATGGGTAAAGATGTTCGTGTGGTGTTAGTGAAGCTATGTGATCGTCTTCATAATATTCGTACGCTGAATCATATGCCCTATGAAAAACAAGAGCGTATCGCGCAAGAGACTCTTGAAATCTACTGTCCTCTTGCGGGTCGTATCGGTATCAGTGCTTTAAAGATCGAACTTGAAGACCTGTGTTTCCGTTATTCGCGACCAGATAAGTATTATGAATTAGTTCAAACGATTAAAAAGACCGAACACGAAACACAGCGCTATATCGAAGAAGTTAAAAAAAGTGTTACGGATTCTTTAGCTAAAAGTACGATTAAGAATTTTAAAATCTATGGTCGTTCAAAGCATTTATGGTCCATTTATCGTAAGATGACGGCTCGTAATTTGACCTATGATCAGATCTACGATGTCTTGGCTTTCCGTATTATCGTCAACACTGTCGTTGAGTGTTACGAAGCCCTTGGCTACATCCACTCGATTTGGAAGCCGATCCCAGGTCGCTTTAAAGACTTCATCGCGATGCCAAAGTCGAATAACTATCAGTCACTGCATACGACAGTTATTGGGCCGGGTGGGGATCGTATCGAGATTCAAATCAGAACTGAAGAAATGCATTTGATCGCTGAAAAAGGGATTGCGGCGCACTGGAATTATAAAGAGCGTGGCAACCTTAATCAGGAAGAGCTGAACAAAGCTAATTGGTTAAGAGACTTAGTGGCTCTGAATCAATCAGGTGATGCACCAGATGAGTTTTTGGATACTATCAAAACAGGTTTGGCTGAAAAAGATATTTATGTCTTTACCCCTAAAGGGGATGTGATCGAACTTCCAGATCAAGCGACACCTGTGGACTTAGCTTACGCTATTCATACTAATTTAGGTGGCATGTGTACCGGAGCGCGGGTGAATGGACGTATGGTTCCATTGAAACATCATTTAGAAAATGGTGACCGCGTTGAAATTCTAACATCTAAAACGCAAACACCATCGAAAGATTGGTTGAAATTTGTTGTTACGACTAAAGCAAAATCACGCATCCGTCAGTTTGTTAAAGAAGAGCAAAGACGTAATGCGATTGTGATGGGTAAAGATATAGTCGAAAAAGAATTCCGAAAATTTGGAATGGCAGCAGCAAAATATCTAAAAGGCCCTGAGTTTGACAAATACATGAAAGAAAGTGGAATTGTCGATCTTGAAGAGCTGTATGCCCGTGTCGGTTACGGAAAGTTCGAACCGAATTTACTTGTTAAAAATCTAAGCCCTGAAGCTATTCAAAAAGAGGCCGAGAAAACTCCTGATTCGACCATCATGGAAAGATTGGTGAAGTCGGCTAAAGCTAAAATGCGTCGTACAAATTCCATTATCGCAGTTGATGGTATGGATGATGTTCTGGTGCATTTTGCTAAGTGTTGTAGTCCAATTCCGGGGGACCCGATTACAGGATTTATCAGTCGTGGTAAAGGGATTATCGTTCATCGCTCGAGCTGTAAAAAAGTATTCGAAAATGATCAGATCAGACGGGTCGATGTCGAGTGGACGTCGAAATCAGCGCAAGATGGACAGGAACGTCAGGTAAAATTGGAAGTGATCTCTCAGGATATTCAAGGTCTTCTGAAGCTGATGACCGAGTCTTTTGCTTCTCAGGGGATCAATATCGATTCAGCTCAAATTCGCACGACACGTGATAAAAAAGCGGTCTGTCTGTTCGAGATTTCTGTTAAAGACGTCGCTCAGTTATCGAATGCCGTTTTATCCCTACAAAAAATCAAAGGCGTGATCAACGTTCAACGTATCAGCGGTTAATTGAGTCGTTCATTTAACGATGAAGAGTGTTTCAAAAGAGAACATAAATCCTGAAAAAATATAAAAAATAGAGCAATTGTCTTAGTTTTTTCGAGTAGATGTCGATAATATATTAAATATTCAGTCAGTAAAGACTAAGGGGAGTTTTGTGAAAAAATTCTTTTTACCTCTTCTGCTTGTCGTATTCTCATCCAGTATTTTATTTGCAGAAGAAAATGAACACAGTGTGATTCTTGATAGTGAAGGTGGTGCTTATGCCCCTTTTATCGGGGATGAGTCGGGCTTTATTGAAAGTCTTCCTATAATCGGTGGTAAAAATAAAGAAGTCAGGCGGAATTACTGTTTGAATACAGTTGAAAAAGCATGCCGTGATACGATAACCGTTTTTACTCTTTGTAATGAGGCGAATACTCGTAATGGTCAGTGCCCGTCGGCCTGCGAGGCATGGACAGAGGATTGTGGTGACCTTAAGATCAGAAGATACAATATCGAACGTAAGCTAGCAGGAATGGATTAATTAAGTTAATAGTTTTGAATCGAGTTAAAAGGCCCAGCCGTAACCTGCGCGAAGCATGATGATGCTGGCTTTTACTGTATCTGAGCTTTGGAACATCTGATATTCCAAAGAGGCCGGAATAAAATTCTTATTACTGATAAAGAAATCCATTCCAGTGGCCACAGCAATTGTCATAGTAGTTTTGATATCATCTTCCAGAAGAGCCGTTGTTTTTTTGCTCATAGGAAACTTAAATGTTCCACCTAAGCCCACCCAAAAAAGTGATTTTCCTTTTGTAAGATCGAATCTGGCGTAGCCACCACCAGAGATATAGTTGATGTAGGCATTACAGTCTGTAGAGGTTAATTTATCACAAGACAGAAACTGAGATGACCCCGTAACATTGAACGGCTCGTAGCCAAGGGAACCACGTACTGTTAGCCAATCGTTTACCGGCATATCCATAATTCCGGTCAAACCAATTGATGAACCTTTCAGATTTACATCTTCTGTATTGGGAGTCGGGTTAGAGCCGTCTGTTTGTTTAGTGATCATGTTGTTAGAAGATAAAGTTGCAACTAGCGAAAACTTATTTGCATTCACACGATAAACTGCGCGTCGTCTTCCTGTGGGTTCATCTGTAATAGTGCCAACTTCAGAGACGCTATTTGCATCATCCATTATAGGTTCTGATGTGGTATTGGTGGTAGCAGAGGGCGTTGATGTAGAGGCTGTTGACGTATTCGTTACAAAACGAATTGTTGCCGGAGACGTATACTGACCTTTTTCAATAGTAAGGATCGCACGATTGTTTTTAACTTGAGTGACGCTACCTAAAGCCACGCGTTTATTTTCACTGTTGATCAAAAGGAATTTCTGATCAACAAAGATTTGATCGGTAGCGTCTACTTCGACAAGAATTCTAGAGTCACGTTGTTGAATGATTCGCGCTGCCTGAGACGTATTAGAAAAAGAAAAGATCAAAGAAAGTAATAAAGTCGAAAGATAAAGACGAGAATTGAAGAACATACTTACCTATTATGTGTTGTCATAAAGGCAGTATGTGCCTTTTAAGTTATCCGTTTCAAAGACAGATTGATTGTTGATTTGATATTCCCACAGGAAAACGGAGTCTTGTCGATCATAGCCCCCATTGGAAACTGTAATAAGCTTAGAAGCCGTGGCGTAGCTACGAACAGAGTTAAGTGAGCAGCTAGAAACTTTAAGATTCTTAACGTGAAAGCTAGCTGAGTTGGATTCAAAGTCTTTTCTGTCTTCGGATCTGTAAAGGTTGCAAGAAGAAAAGGCTGTTAAAAGAGCAGTTGTAAGGATGGCGGTGTATATTTTTTTTGCTGCACTCATAAATTTATTGTGAGTGCATTTATAAAAAAAATAAAGCCTTTTGTCTTAACAAAAGGCTTTATTCAAAGACATTTAAAATGTTTTTCTAAATTAGAATGGAATATCTTCGTTTTGGTTGAATGAAGGTTCTGGTCCGAAATCAGCAAAGTTGAAGTCTCCACCAGAAGATTGTGCAGAGTTATTTGCTGATGATTCAGCTCCTGCAGAACCTAAGAACTGAACTGTGTTCGCTACGATTTCAGTTGTGTATTTCTTTTGACCATTGTCTTCCCAAGAACGAGTTTGTAAGCGACCTTCTACGTAAACTTGGCGACCTTTTGCTAAGTATTTACCGCAGATTTCAGCTAATTTACCCCATACAACAATGCGGTGCCATTCTGTACGCTCTTGTTTTTGACCATCTTTTCCAGTCCAATTTTCGCTTGTTGCTACATTTAAACGTGTAACAGTAGCTCCTTGGCCGACAGCCTTCATTTCAGGATCCTGACCTAAACGACCAATAATAATAACTTTGTTAACTCCAGACATATGCCCTCCCGTGTATGTTTTCCTGTTCAGCGTTCCTCGAGTCAATAACGAATTTGAGATGCTACAGTAATGTGCATCATGTGCATATAGGCTGCAATGGAAAAGCCTAATCTGTAGGCGGATAAAAAGCCAAATGGCCTATATCAGGTCTGAGTTTCGGACGAAAAAGACGGGGGTATTTATTTCAGGGGAATAAACTGGGGAGGCATTCCCATAGCAGCAGCTTGGACCTTGAATTTATAAGCGGCCGTACTTCCAGATTGAACTTTGTACCCATCTAAAAAGCTCAGAAAAAAGCGAGCTTTGTCTTGAAAGCTTTGGGCGGCTTTAAGATCTAAAGACAGATCGTAGGCCCCAATAACCGGCACAATTTGTCCCTGCATGTTTTGAAAACTAAGATTTAAACTTCCTGTGACGTCTCCGTAAAACTCATCTTGAGCTGTCCCTAATTTTCCAGACTCAATCTGGAATTTTCCATTGGCTAGGCGGCCTTTGAGTTCAATACGTGCCAATTTAAGTTCAGGAAGACTGAGTTGTCCGAAGTCCTGCAAAGATACACTTGTTGTTGGTAACTCAAATTTAGAGATTAGCAAATTCAGATCCATTTCAGGCTGTTCGCCCATGGTCAAATCGGCAATGGCATGGGATTCGATATTCAACTGTCCTTTGATCGGCAGACTGATATTCGCCACTTCGCGGGCATCTTTTAAATTGATATTTTGTGCTGATAAATGGATTTCAGATTTTTCTGCTCCACCATTTGAATTGGCAGGTTTTAACGAGACTTCAACATTTCCTTTAAGGAATCCCTTAGCTGTTAAAGTGCCACCGGGTTTTCGTGCGAGCAGGGCCGCGATAGAGGGCTGAACTTGCACCTCATCACTTGTGAGTGCTGAAAGCTGGCGAGTTTCAACATAGACATTTTCTAAAGATAATGAAACCGGAACAGGATTTAAAGACATTTTATCAAACTGTAAGAAAACTTGATTCTGTGTTTGTTTGGATACCTGAGACGACACAAGATCATTTAAATCACTTAAAGGAAATAGGACGACAAGAAATACAATGGTTAAGCTCAGGGTAAATAGAATCTTCCATTTATGAGAGAATAAAAATCTAAAAAAAATGACGATTGAATTCATCATCGATCATTTCCTTGGTTACGTCTATTGCCACCAGCAGGAGCCTCGGCTGGTTCTTCCAATGAAGGTTGGGGAACATTTAAAGAGTATAACTTATAAGTGACATCATAATAGCGCGTATCTTGAGTGTGGGCTGTGATCGCTAGATCCTTCATTTTAACACTTTCTGATATGGCGACTAAGGAAGCTCCGATATCAGTGATTTGTTTTAAATTGAGCTTTGCTAATTTAACTTCAAAAACGGCAGCAACAAGATTATTGGGAATCAGTCGTCCCTCAGGAGCCGCCGCGCTGACGCCAAGTTTTTGTTCAGGTAAAAGCTCGGCACGACCGACAATAGATTCAATCGAAAGTTTTAACGTATCAGCTGGAGGTGGAACTGCGATATTAGGCGTCGAAGAAGCTTCGCGATAAGTTCTAAATAGATCGCGGATCAGATCACGCTTTTCTTGGAAAGAGGCTAAAGTTTGTTGGGTTACACTGAATTGAGTCAGCGGATAATAAACCAATACAAAGACGAGCAGTAAAGATCCAAGAACAAGAGCTAATTTTTGTCCAGAAGGGGAAAGGCTGTCGTAGCGATCTTGTGCCTGTTGATATGCAGGACTTTCTTGAATCTGTTGTCCAACTTTAGACGCTGAAGCTTTTAGTTGTTCTTTTAGATTGTCTAATTGGCTCATTTATTCAATCCTCGATCAGCTTTAAAAGACAGGTTGAAAGCAGTGCGGTTTGCAACCGGAGTCAGGTTAGCAGTTTGGCTACTGACGACTCCATCTACAGATAAAGATTTTAAACTATCACTCAATAAAGAAATTTCACGCGGTGAATTGGCGTAGCCAGTCAGTTGAACAAAATCATCTTTTACTTGAAAGGTCATGATGTCCACATTGACTTGATTTCTTTGAGGCGCACTTTCACTAACACGCTTTAAAATATCAAGGGCCGAGTTAACTTGAGCCACCTGAGCTACAAGTTTCAAATCGGTAGCTTTCTTTTTATTTTCACGAATGTAACGTTTAACGCCAGCTTCGTTGGCTTGGCGATTGGGAAGCTTAGCCACTGTTCGCGCTTGAGATCTAACGGCCTCTTCGCCTTTATCATTTAAAGCGACAGAAAAGTTATCGCGTAAAGTCGTCCACGTGAAAAGAACAATTAAAAAAGCTAAGGCAACTTGAGCGACAGTTCCCCACTCTTGCCACAACGCTTTCATTTTATCATTTTGTTTTGCAAACTCACCCTTAAGTAAGTTTGTTGCAGGATTGCGAGGCTTTTTGAAAGCTTCTAGTGCGATGGCAACGGCTGTGGTAAAGCGCGCTTCGATTTGCTGAAACTGTTGAGGTGAAGATGCCGAGTGGATACTGCTGCTGTAAGGTTGCAGTAACTGAATAGGGTTGCACGCGACTTCAAGATGCTGCGTGAGGAACCCACCCAAGTTCGGCATCATGCTGGTTCCGCCAGTGAAGTGGAGTGCCGTGATGTCGGCGTTAAACTCACTTTGTAGCTCAATCAAAGTCATCTGCACATCACGAGTTAAATCCCGTAGACTCAGTGTTAGAACGCTTGAAATTTCAGACTGTTCATAACTGGCATTTTCGGTGTTGAGTAAAATAGCCGCTTGTGTGTGCAGAACATGTAAAGCTTCAACATAAGAGATACTTTGTTTGCGGATAATATCTTGGACTAATTGCTCAGCACCCCACCAAAGGCTACGAGTAAAGATCAGACGATTATTTTCGTAGGCTGTAAAAAGCGTTCTTTTGTGACCAATGTTAAGAACCACTTGCAGGCGTTTTTTTGGAGCGTGTGTTTCATCTAAAGTTAGATTTTGTGCGTTTGCAGGTGGTGGATTCTGCCAGTCTTCAACTAAATTCGCAAAAGCGATGCCTTCAACTGTGATCGCATGTAGCTCTATTCCAAAGTTTGCAGCTAATGAGATTAATTTTTCAACATGGGTTTTAGGGATAGCTGTCGCCAAAATATCGGAAGTGGGACCCATCGTGTGGATGACTTTAGAGTCAAAAACACACGAGTCCGTATCGAAAGGAATTTCTTCTTCCATTTCAAATGAAAGACTTTTTTGAATTTTTAAACGATCTGAAAAGGGAAACGATTTGTAACGAGTGGTAACTTGATCTTGGCGTACAGCCATGACCCAACGTGCTTGTGAATAATCACCACTGGCGATAAAGCTGCGTACGAATTCAATAACTTCTAATTCTTTATCTGAAGGGCTGACATTTTGGCTCAGTTGTTTTTCTTGGATTTGATGGATAGAGACGGTCTTTTTGTTTTGGATCAGCTCAACAATTTTGACTGAATACTCGCCGATATCAAGACCAATTGATCTCATGCTGTCCCTTCCTTGGTGTCCATCTATAGAAACGTAATCTTTATGTTTCTAGTTCTCTGTCCAGTATACGACACGCGGAGGCCCTTTGGGAAGTGGTTCTTGCTTCGCCCCTGCAGACGAAGGTCCAGTTGAGGCGCTATCGCCAGATGGCGGTGGAGCGGCTTCTCCGGACTCTTCTTTTTCTTTGGTTACAGAAGTTTTGATCTGCTGAGCGGCCTGATTGATGTCCATGACAACGGCGGTAATCGTATTTTGTAATGCGAACTTTCCAGAGCCATAGATTCCAGTAGATTTGATGCGAAAGTTGAAGACTTTATCGCATACCATTGGAATCTGGTTGAATTCCTGCGATAGACGAGCGCCACGGCTCTCTACAAACTCACGGAAACTAGTACGGCAGGCATCACCTTCACCAGTGAAGGGGCCGCCAAGATCGGCATTAGTTCTGCGTTCAACAGCCTCTTTGATCGCCTCATCTGTCATGCCCGCATCGAGTGAAAGTAAGACATCATAGCTGGCTGTATTGGGGTTGATAGCTTTCATTCCATAGATCGTAACTCGAGGTTCTAGCAGATTATAAAAAGTTTCGGTCATACCGGGAACAAGGCGAAGTTCAGCAATAGTGCGGAACCCTCGGTTCGGAGGATAGTTGGCACCCAATGAGGTAAACTCTGCGCGTTTATCACTGCGACCAGAAGCGCTGGTGGCTGAATCACTTGTCCAATCTACGATATTATTTACTAAATCATCGAAGCGAGTGCTTTGGTATTCGCGTCTAAAATCATTGTCGTTGGTCATCTTTTGTTCAAAGACATTGAGTAACTGTTGTTTCGTCATGTCTCGTAACTTCTTTGATGGCGACGTCAGATCATTCAAATCTATTTTTGATCCCTCATCTTCGATGGTATGAGTGTAGCTGACATCATTTAGTAAAGAGTCCGCAGCCAATTGCTCCATAGTGCCTTTATCCACTGTATTGAGTTCGGGCGGGATGGGCAGTGGCCATGCAAACGGGAACTGCCAAATTTGATCTAATTGGCTCGAAAAACCAGCTGGTAATTGTAAAGAGCTGGCTTGTTGAAAAATTTTGATTCTCAGAAGCGCAATCTGCATTCCATTGCGAGCGGCATAGTAAGACTTGATGCGATTTAGTTCTTGTGAGTTCACAATATATTCAACAGCCGAATCTCGCGTTACTTCGGAGGCAATGTAGACAAGAAACATCAGGGCCGTCATCGCCATAATAAGAGCAATACCACTTCTGCGACGAGTGCCGCGTAAAGGATTGTATACAAGTCGCTTCTTGAAGGTAGAGAGGTTATTGTTCAAAACCATCTCCTGTATCTGGAAGCATATTTCCTGAAGAGTTTCCTGTGTTGGCCGATGTTCCCGTGCGGGCCGGAGGATTATTGGGGAAGTGCAGTGGAATCACCAGTTGCATAGAAAAAGTTCTTTGTTTTTTATCTATTTCGCGTTCTATAGACAAAGAAACTTCCACAGCGTCGGGAAACTTACCGCGAGTACCAGCGTCAGGGCTGTTTGGTGCTGAACTCCATGTGCTGACCCAATCCTGCTTTCCTTCGCCGATGTAACGCATTTTAAATTCAGTCACATTTTCAAGCATGACCATATCGTTTCCACCTGTTTTAACATCGTCGTCCAAAATATTTTGTGTGCGGCGGTAGAGGCAAGGGCTGGATGTTCCGGTACTCAGATTGTTGCAATTCTTAACAGAGTAACCCACTTCGATAAAGTCTGCCTGTAATGTGCTGGATGACAATCGACCTGTATTCATAGTGACAAAATCTAATTGCGTATCGGCTCCTACGAATTGAGTTGTGGGATCTTCTCGTTTTGTTTGTCGCTGGGGCTGATTCGTAGCTTGCTGACCTGCGGGTGGCGTTGGTGGAACACCGGGGGCTGCGGGATTTTGCCGCTGTGTTGTTGCGGGTTTATTCGCTAGATCATTAATTTCTTTTTCAAAATCACGATGATGAAAGGCCATATTGATATCGGTGCGAATCATACGGATAGCATCTCTGAGGGCTGAGACATCATCAACCTCAGCTTGAATTTTTGTTCGTGATTTAAGAGCGCGGCTAATAGCCTGAGTTGTGAGGATACTTAAGGAAGCTAAAATTGTAACGGCTAAGATAACCTCAAGTAAGGTAAAACCACTTTGCGAGCGCAACTGAACAGATGGCTTCATTGGGTTGCTCCAGCGCCTGGAATTGGCAGCGGGCGATCGTAATCAACCATATAGATCGTGACATCGGCAGTCAGCGGCTTGCGTCCTTCGTTATACGTCACACTGATATTCACTTCTTTAACGGATTTGGATAAGTGATCAGTAAACGTTTTCATGATCTCGATCATAGAAGAATTAACTTCTCCGTCCTGTGCTGCTAAAGCAGCAGATAAGTCGGGGACTTCCAGTTTTCTAGATTTAAGTTTCCAAGAGTACTGGGCTAAGTCACTTCCAAAGTTGTCTTCTTTTTCCTCGGGGATAGATTCAAGAGATTTGTTTTTATATTCTCGTTCGATCTCGGCCACTTTTCTTTCCAAAAGAGCCGCTAGCTG
Organism: Pseudobdellovibrio exovorus JSS; assembly: GCF_000348725.1. NCBI lineage: Bacteria > Pseudomonadati > Bdellovibrionota > Bdellovibrionia > Bdellovibrionales > Pseudobdellovibrionaceae > Pseudobdellovibrio > Pseudobdellovibrio exovorus. Next base: position 1,550,059 of record NC_020813.1, on the reverse strand, counting down.
CACCTGCGCTTGTGTTTTTACAAGCCGACTGTAAGTTCCGCTCCAAGAATTTACCAAAATAAATAAACCCGAAGCCATGACGGCCATAGCCAGCACGACTTCTATTAAGGTGAAGCCGCGAGTTTTTTTTGAAGAGGAACACTGTTGAAGTCTCACAGTGTAATGATAGCCTTATTTTTTATTATCTGGCGAGATCTTTTAGGGTTTTTGCCTCAGGAATAACATCTGCTTTGCCTGTGAGAGGATTGTAAACCACGGTCCAAATATTTGCTTTAGGATCTTCAATTTGCAGAGCACTGGTTTCGATTAAACCCTGAGGAAAGAAGTGAATATATCCCATGCCTTCGGTCACGATGATATCTAAAGTGCCACTTTCAATCTGTCTGAATTTGTAGCCATCCGGCAGAACTTGTTTTTTCTTAAATATACTGGTGTCAGCTTGAAATACAGGTGGAGGTGGTGCTTCGTCTGAGGCTCCTGATGAAGAGTCCTTTTGTTGGCGTTCAATTTCGGCCTTATCTAACAAGATTGGCTTGGAAGCCTTTTCAACCCACCATGTCTGTTCTTTTTCATTGAAGTCGACGGCAATGCGATAAGTGACGTTGCCTAGTTTGGCGCGGCTTTTGAGATCACGTCCTGCAATGATAAAATCTCGCAGGACTTTTCTGGTATCTGCTTGGCGATCAAGAAGGCGGGGAGCAGCTAGCGCGACAATAGAGCCGATGATCACCAGAACAACGGCTATCTCTAAAAGAGAAAATCCCCTTTGATTATTCACCTTCTTGGTTGGCTACTGAGCTTTCTGAGTAAATATCTTTGTCAGGACCTGAACCACCATCTTTTTTATTCTTACCCAAGCTATAAAGATTGTAGCCATTATCCAAAGCTTCATATTGGAAGTCAGAGCCCCATGCATCTTTCATAAGATTTTGACTGGCTTTATTACTTGTCCAATTACGGCAGCTTGTTGAGTCTTCAACTAAAAAATTCAAGTCAGAAGGAAGTTTTCCTCCACAATCCGCTTGATATTGATTGAGCTTATTTTCGATTTCTCCTAATTTGATGCGGGTATTACGAATATTCGCATTATCTTGTCCTTCAACGATTTTCGGTAAAATCAAAGCCATAATACCACCGATGATTACAAGAACGATCATAATCTCTGCTAACGAGAAACCTTTATTATTAAGTCGACGATTTTGAGTTGATGATTTTGTCATTATCTATGTCTCCTGAAGTATTAGTATCGGTTTAATTTAACCTAATTTTGAGGTGAGTTCAAACATTGGCACAATGATCGAGATAACAATGATGAAAACTACGGCTCCGATTAGAAGTGTCATAATGGGATTCAATAAACTTGTGATTGATTCTACTTTGGCTTTAACCTGAAAGTCATAGGCATCTGCAACTAGGGTTAGCATATTTTCGAGCTCACCGGTTTTTTCACCAATATTGACCATGTGAACAACAAGTGGGGGAAATAACCCCGACTTTTTAAGAGGTCCAGCGATGGATTCTCCTTCTGAGATATTTCCACGTGCTTCATCCACAGCTAAAGCAATTTGATGGTTATCAACCACATTGCGCACGATATCCATAGCATTGAGCATGGGGACACCACCGGCCAGTAGAGTAGCCAGAGTACGAGTAAAACGTGAAATGGCTACCATTTGCACGATGTCTCCGAACAGGGGGACTTTCAAAGAAAGAGCATCCCAAGTTTTACGTCCTTCCCGTGAGTTTTTCCAATTTAAAAATAACAACACACTGATGATCAGGAAGCCTGCGATAATATACCAGTAAGCAACAAAGATCTCACTGATGTCAGCCACAACCTGTGTGTACCATGGCAGGGTGATATCAGGAAACGACTCGAACAAAACTAAAATTTGCGGAATCACGGTTGTGAAAAGACCAAAAATAACCAACGTGATGACAACCAACATGATAATTGGATAGGTCATAGCTGAGCTGAGTTTTTGGCGGAGCTCTGCTTGGGCCTCTGTGAACTCAGCAAGTCTTAATAAAATAACATCAAGAGTTCCTGACATTTCACCAGCTTCAGCCATGGAAACGTAAATGTTGTTAAAAATCTGTGGATACTTCGCTAGGGACTTATGAAGTGATTGTCCCTCGTTCACCATATTTTTACAGTCAGCGACAGCTTCAGAAAGAACAGGGTTTTCAACCTGCTCAGATACAGCGGTCAAGGCATCAACCAAAGGTATATTGGCTTTGATCAATGTTGCCAATTGGCGTGTCATCAAAGAAAGATCTTTTACGGGAACAGAGCCTGAGCGTATTTTTATCGCGGATTTTTTTTGTGAAGCCGCTTTCTTTTTATCGGTAATCGAGACAACGAAAATGCCATCTTTTTTTAGTTTTTGTCTGGCCGCACGCAAGTTTTCGGAATCAACAATCCCTTTGGTGTTTTTTCCGTCGCGAGTGATCCCTTTATATTCAAAAATAGGCATGGATTAACTATATATCCATTTGTGTATTAGACACAAGTTCTTCGATTGTAGTGATGCCAGCCAGAACCTTTTGTACGCCGTGGTCACGGAAGGTTTTCATGCCATTGGCAACGGCCTGTCTTTTTATCGTGTTGCCATCTTTTCTTTGCATGATCAAAGAGCGGATATCATCTGATACAGTTAAAATCTCAGCGATAACGGTTCGGCCAATATATCCTTTTTGGCCACACTGGTCGCATCCCTTTGGTTTGCAGATATTAGCTCCCGCAGCTTGTTCGCGGGTAATTCCTAATGTCTGTAAGTCAAAATCAGTAGGGATATGAGTGGTTTTACAGTGCGGACATAGAACGCGTACAAGACGCTGTGCTAAAACACCCAAGATAGAAGTTGCGATCAGAAACGGCTCGCAGCCGATATCCATCATACGGGGAAAGGCACCTGCGGCATCGTTCGCATGGATTGTTGAAAGCACTAAGTGACCTGTTAAAGATGAGTTGATAGCTAACTCGGCTGTTTCTAAGTCACGAATCTCACCCACCATGATGATGTCTGGATCTTGACGAAGAAAGGATCTTAACCCCGCAGCAAAAGTAAGTCCAATTTTAGCATTTACCTGTACTTGTCCCACTCCATGGATACGTTGCTCGACAGGATCTTCTACTGTGAGGATATTGATGTCGGGCTTATTCAGCTTACCTAAGCATCCATAAAGAGTAGTGGACTTACCAGAACCTGTTGGCCCTGTAACAATTAGAATTCCATAAGTACGATTGATTAAATCATCTAGAATACGAAGAGTTTCTTCCGAGAAACCACTTTGTGATAATTCACGAACTTGCGTGGATTTATCCTGTAGACGCATCACGAGGCGCTCACCGAATGTTGTCGGAACGGAAGATAGACGAATATCAATATCTTTTCCGCCCACTTTTAATGGAATACGACCATCTTGAGGTAGACGTTTTTCGGCGATATTCAAATTAGCCATAACTTTGATACGTGATGTGATGGCATTTTGTAATTTTTTAGGTGGTTTAAAAATATCGTAAAGAATACCATCGGTACGATAACGAACGACCATATCTTTTTCGTAGGGCTCAATATGGATATCAGAAGCTTTTTCTTTTACAGCACGGAAAAGTAAAGAGTTCACCAGTTTGATAACTGGGGCATCATCTTCACCAGCTTCAAGTAAGTCGATGATAGGATCATCAAGATCCATGTCGTCTTCTTCGATTTCATCCAGTCCGCTAAGTGCTGAGGTGTTTTTCTCGTACACGCGATTGATCGCATCTTGAACTCGTTGAGCTGTTGTCACCAACGGGCGCACGCGTTTACCGAAAATAACACGTAGATCATCCAAAGATTTTGTGTTCACTGGATTCGATGTCAGGGCAATCACAGAGTCACCCTCGTCACGATAGGGCAGAACACCTTGGGTTTTTGCGTAATTGATCGGGATATTGCGAATCAGGTCCACCGAGATATCATTGACAGGGATGTCTTTGATAAACTCCATCCCGAGCTCTTTGCAGAGGTCGGCAACAAGGTCATCGGCTGTACTGTAATCTTTAGACGCTAGAACTTGCCCAACACTGGCTGATTGCGATGAAGCTGAGTTTTTTAAAACAGCCTTCACTTGCTCGGAAGAAAGTGAAGTCGCTTTAGATAAAACATTAGAAACGTCAAGTTGGGCCATGGATCTAATTATCCTCTATTCTAGATTCATTTCAAGGTCTTCAAGAGGTGGAGCATCATTATTACCACGGGCGTTTTGTTTTAGGATTTGATCCATAGTCGATCCATATGGATCTTCTCCGCCTTGTTGTTTAATGAAGTTTAATCTTTCTTGAGCTTTAAAATTTAAAAGAGCTTGTTGGTCCGCCGCACTACGGATGATTTTAGGGGTCAAGAACACAACCATATTTACTTTGCTGCGTTGGATATCTTTACCTTTAAATAACCAGCCTACGATTGGAAGGTCACCTAATAGAGGCACTTTCAGTGTACTTTCAGTTTCCTCATCGCGGATCAATCCACCGATAACAGCTGTGTCGCCATTGTTCACATTAACGTTTGTTTTGATCGAACGGGTGGCCATAGATTGTGCGCGCCCTACGAACTGAGTCGGAACTTTACCTTGAATCAACTGCTTCACATTCTGAGTAAACTCCATACGGATACTATCAGAATTAGGGCTGATGAAAGGTTTGATCGACATCTTGATAGTCGCATCGTCAAATGTTGGTTCCTCAAGAGAGGCAGAACCATTTGTTCCAGGAACAACTCTTGACCCGACGATAACGCGATCACCGACTTCGATGTCCGCTTGCTGAGAGTCCATCGCTGTGATTTGTGGAGTCGAAAGGATATTGGTTTTTCCGAAACTCTTAATGAATTTCAAGAAAGCCACTAAACTTGGAATAGTCAAAGTCGAAGCAGATCCAGAGCCAGCAAGGGGATTGCTCACGGTGATTGGACCTTCAGAGAAAGCCAAAACTGCACTGCCGGCTCCGCCAAGTGGATTCAAGATAGAGGTAAGATCGCTTTCGCTACCGACGAATCCAGATTTACCACCAGATTCATTGAACTTAACAACTCCACCGCTTGCTTTGAAGCCATCAGACAAGCTCATCTCCATAATAATGGCTTGTACGTAAACTTGATCGCGTGGGATATCTAGTTTTTGCAAGATACCAAGAACCTGATCGTAGTCAGGCTTGCTTGCCGAAATAACTAAAGAGTTTGTATTTTTATCGGCCTTAATAGAAACGTCTCCACCAAAAATACCAGCCACAGTTGCTGCCTGTCCTTGAGGAGCTAATCCAAGTCCTAAGCCAGGAGTAGCACCCGAGCCTTGCTGCTGACGGGGACCAGAGTCTTTTGCAACTTGTTGAAGTGTTTCCGCAATTTTCTCGGCTTCGCCATGTTTAACGTAATAAACATACACGCCACCTTGATCTTCGGCCTTCACTTTGAAATCTAACTGAGCAATCAGGCGTTTAACGCGATCAATACCTGCTTTATTTCCAACTACAACAAGAGAGTTCGTTCTGTCTTCTGGGAAAACCATGAAGTAGTTTGCACCTTGTTTGCTGCTAGTGGCTGCTTGTGCTGTATTAGCTACGCCGAAGCGGGGAACGCCAGCCGCAAATCCGCCGCCAGGAACGCTGGATTGACGATTCTGACCCTTATTCACAACCTTATCAATAAGTTCCGCAATGTCTTTAGCTTTTGCGTATTTAATCCCAACAACTTCTAACTGATCTTCAAAGCCTGGAACATCAAGCTGATTGATGATTTTCATCACGCGATCAATGTTGGCACCGAAGTCAGAAATGATAAGGGAATTCGTTTGAGGAAATGTTGCAAACTCACCATAACTTGAAGCTAGTAGGCGAAGATCTTTTTGTACTGTCTCTGCTGAAATGTGTTTCAAGTGCACGATTTTTGTGATCATTTGATCTGAGTTTGGATAGTAAGTTCCAGAGTACGTGTCGATATTATCACGCTGTGCTGATCGTGCATTACGGATTTTAAGAAATCCACCGCTTGGTACCACTGTAAAACCATTGATAGCTAAAGCCGACAAGAAAGCTTTATAAGCTTCAGCTACTGTAATTTTACTTGGAGCCATAATGGTAATTTTACCACGCACAGTCGAGTCGATGATAAAGTTTTTCCCTGTTAACTCACTGATGGCTTTAATAACGTCGGTAATCTCAACGTTAGGGAAGTCGAAAGATTCGATTGTCTCTGGGAAGTTTTCAGAAGTGATGTCCTCTGGATTAGAGCGAGCAAATTTATTGCGTTGGTTATCGTTTAAAACACCAGATTTATTATTAGAGGATTTAATAACAGTTTCGTTTGTAGGTGAAGACGTCGGCACACCGAATGCTGGTGGGGGACTGAAAGAATCTGCTGGTGGAATGCCACCGCCTTGATCTAACACCATAGGATCGTCGAACTGAGCATGTGTATTCAGAGTGAATAGTAGCGAAGTCGCCATCACAGTTGAAACAATTCTTTTTTGAAAGGTCATTCCTAAACCTCTTTCCTTAAAACATTATTTAATGTCGTAAGTGAACGTGTCTGATTTACCGCCGCGCTCAACTTGTAATTTAACTTGATTCCCATTTTTTAGCGCATTGTAAAGCTCCATCGCTTTTTGTACGCTGTTCACAGGTTCGCCATTAACTCCTTTAATGACGTCCATGCGCTGAAGACCAAGTTGCTCATAAATACTTCCAGGTTGCATATCAAGTAGTCTAAAGCCATTGATTTCGCCCGTATTAGGGTCGCGATTCGGTACGGCGCGAGCTTGCATTAAGACACTTGATAGATCATTCGTATATTTTAAAAGACTAGCGCGACTGATCGAGAAGCTGTTGTCACCGGTAGTGACGACTTCTTTGCTGCCAGAGCGTGGAGCTTCAGCTTTTGAAGCATCGAAAGCAACTTTATTAGCGCCCTTATTCATTTCGATATATTCCAAAAGACCATTATTGCTGTTACGGATGTAGATGATATTTCGTTCAACTTTTTCTAGACGAGCCAAGCCTTCAATATCAGAACCCACAGGATACGAGCCAGAAGTGTTTTTACTTTTTATTTCCAAAGCAGCAATAGATCGGGCTGGATCTGAATGCACTAAAGTTCCAATAACATTAATAGGTAATTGCGATGGAACCGGCGCGTTGTCTTTGCGGGTTTCAGTTTTTGCGGAAGTGATAGCGTCTGGCATAACTCCGCTAGAAGAGAAAAGATTGCGATTTGGAATAACTGTGAACTGACTGCGATCTACGAAAGCAGGCGGTTTTAGTGGTGCAATTTTTTGAGGAGGAGCTTGATCGGGAATCATGCGATCGCGGAAATAGATAATAGTAAGGTCAGCGATAGCGAACGCTACAAAAACAAGTAGGGCAAAAATGGCTACTTTAGAAACCTTTGAGTTGTCGGTCTTAGCTGATTTTCCTAGTTTCATCTTCTTTTAAAGGTTATCAAACAGTCTTAGGTCAAGTGTAGTAACAATGTATATTGGGCTAAAATCTGGACCGCTTCTAAGTCGAATCTAGACCAAGGACTATTTCTTAATTTTCTTATTTGAAAGGGTAGAAAAACGGGATAAAAGTCTGCTAGTCTTAAGGGTAGATGAGTAATAAGTTGGCCATGACGGTCATATACTTCACGGATGGAGCACTCATAGAAGATTTGCAAATACGCAAATCGTTATTACGTATTCCTGAAGTCCTTCAGTGTCTTCGTGAAAATCAGTCAGAGTTTTTGAATAGTGATTTGTACATCGCAATGATGGATCAAAGAGTTTTTAATCAATTGAATTATCATCAAAAAGCACGTTTAAAACAGTTACTGCAAAATTCTTTATATGAACGTTGGTTGAAACAGGGGATAGAGCCTGACTTGATTGTTCGTCGTAAAGACTATGCGGATTTCTCTCAGTTAAAAGAGATGTTTTCGCGTTTAGCGACATTGGATAATTTAAAAGTGGTCACCATCGGGCCGGGCTTTGATGAGTTAGAAGCTTATCTGCGCATGATGAAATTAGAATCTAATCCATTGTCTGATATGATTTCTCAGGACCCTAAATTGGGTTGGTTCTGGGAAGATGTGAAAAGCAGCATTCAACTTCACAGCTAAACTGCCCCCTTATCCCGTTGCTCTACTAAGACCAAATTGCGTCCACTTCCTGCATTATCTTGTCTTTATGACAATCAAATGCCCAAAATGTAAAGACTCTATCCGTAATGCGAACCAACTATCTAAATCCATCCGAAAATTCGGATCTTTCTATAGGATATCCGATCGTAAGAAAGTGCAGCGCTTCTATTGCAAGCTTTGTAAGTTGCACTTTTCTGTTGCCACCTTGTCGCACAGCTATCGCCAAAAGAAACGTCATATTAATCATAAAGTCGTAAGACAGTTAGTTTCTGGAACGTCTTTAAGAGAATGTGCGCGGCTTATGAAAATTAATCGAAAGACTGTCGTTCGAAAATTTCTTTTTATGGCGGACAGGGCTAAAATCAAACTAGAGGTTTTGAATAGACAAAAATCATTAATAACGGATTTACAATTCGATGACCTTGAAACCTTTGAACACACAAAGTGTAAACCTCTTTCAGTCACTATAGCTGTCGAGAATCATTCAAGATGGATTGTGGGCTATGAAATATCTCAGATGCCTGCAAAAGGGCTTTTATCGCAGATTTCACTTAGAAAGTACGGGCCACGTGAAGATAAGAGAGCTTTTGCAAGGAAGAAGTTATTTGCACGTATTCATAAAAATATAGCCAAAGGCGCTCTGATTAAATCAGATATGAATCCACATTATATTGCTGATGTAAGTAAGTTTTTTCCTGAAAGCGTTCATTTACGCTATAAAGGAAGACTGGGGCGAGAGATTGGTCAAGGCGAGCTCAAAGTGGGAGGATTTGATCCGCTTTTTAGTTTAAATCATACATTTGCGATGATTAGATATCGAGTAAGTAGATTAATCCGAAAAACGTGGAATACGACTAAGAAGATGCAGAGGCTTGATTCTCATCTTGCCTTAATGGTTCTGCATCATAATTTAAGTTTGAAGTGCTGAGCCTTTTCTTGGGGTTTTCAACAGGCTAAGGGGTCAATTTAGAACCAAATGAAGTCGAGCCATGCTGGCGTCGTATTCAGCAAACTCAACTCCGGCAAAAATTCGCGATCATGGGTCTCGATGGAATAAAGACCATAGGGAATTTCAGAGTAGATGCTGCCTTTGGGTGGGCGTCTTTTATAGTCTGTTGTTTCGTAGGCGTACATTAAAAATTCATTCTGCGATGATGTTTTGTAACACATATGAATAAGCGCATTAAAAACTTCTGGGTGCGAGGACAGTAAAAAATGAAGAAGTCTAAAGCTTAAGGCCTCTTGTTTTTGACTGCGCGAGAAGGGGCGGGTTAGGCGTCGTCCGAAACCTAGAAATTGTGCGACTTTTAAAAATTGTCTTAAATTGTGCGACTGTGGGCTGTAATCCTGAGGCAAGTAGTCCTGTAAAAGACTAGAGCTGATGGGGTGCGCGCAACCTACGATATTATTGTTGGAATCGAAAGCAATCAGGAATTGATTCCAAGAGTATATTAATGAGGTGTCGATATATTTCGCTACATCTTCAATCAGCTCTTTAGGTGCGAAATCGGTGCGTTTGCAATTCGCTTGAATGTATTCAATAAGTTTCTTTTTGTCAGAAGTTTGGTAAGCGCGAACTAGGATGTTTTTATTGGGAGGATTCAGAAGCGGATAGAAACCATGAATCGAAGCGAGGTTGTAGGAGCGTGATAGCGAGTACTGCGGCTGATGAGCGCGCTTAAGCTTTGGACGAATGAAGGCATTCATTGCTTGGGTTTCGGTCTGATTGATAGAGGTTATAAACCCATCGCAGTGCTCGGTTTCGCGTAATTGCTCTAATATAGGATGGAAGAATTTCAGCCATGACATAATCACTTTTCGATTAGATGAGATTCTAAGATCGCAGGCTTGTGCGAGTTTTAAAGTCCGTGTTTGAAAATTTAAATGTCTAAAGACGAAGCTGGCTGTACCCACAACTTCATCACCATCTTTAATAATATAAGATTTGTAGGGGAGTCCTAGTCGCTGATAAAACGAAAAAAAATGCTGTTCACGTTGTATCTTGATGGCGATTTCGCCCAGAATAGGAATAGAAGTGAAAAACTCTCCGAGCTTTTGGGAATCTTCGCGTGTGGCCTCTTTAAGAACTAAACCTGCTTTAGACATTTTCTTTTTTCCAGATGATTTCGGTTTGTCCGTGTTTGAAATTGACCCATCGGGACCATGTGAAAAGCAGGTCACTTAGGCGATTCAGATAAATCAAAACTTTTTCATAGTGTTGTTCTGCTAGCAGGATTTCACTGCTGCGTCTTTCGGCTCTTCGGCAAGAGGTTCTACAGATATGCAAAAAGGCTGCGCTTTGACTTCCGCCGGGAAGAATAAAATTCTTTAAAGCAGGAAGTGGTTCGGTGTAATGATCTACCCATTTTTCTAACTGAGTGATGTGAGTGTCGGTGATTTGCGGAAGTTTTGCGAATACATCGGCGCTAGCTGTCGCCAATAAAGAGCCAACAGAAAACAGTTGGCTTTGAATGACTTCAATATGTTCAGCAATTTCATGTACAGATGAGTCTTCGTTTAGAAGGTAGTTCTTTGTGACACCTAAAGCAGAGTTGAGTTCATCTACACATCCATAGGCCTCTACGCGCGGATTGAATTTTTCAACGCACGAGCCATCGACTAGTTTTGTCGTTCCTTTATCTCCTGTTTTTGTGTAGATTTTCATATAGATATTCCAATAGAGGTTTAAAGATGAGTCAAACTATTCCGTTTTTTATCTCGATTCCGCATTCAGGTGAGCGCGTTCCTGAGCAGACTCCATGGTTGAAAACTCTGCCTGAAGAGATTCTGATGGCCGATGTAGATCGCTATGTGGATTTACTTTACAAGCCGACTTTAGAGTCTTTGCAAATTCCTTCGCAGATGACGGATTGGCATCGCTATGCCGTTGATCTTAATCGTATTCCTACAGATGTGGATGCCTCTTCTGTTGTGGGGGCTCCGAAGCCGGCTGGCACACACGCGGATGGTTATCACTGGGTGATGACGAAAAATGAAGTGCAATTGATGCCGGCTCCGATGAGTGAAAAAATACATGAAGAGTTAACTGAACTTATTTATGAACCTTTTCATGCAGGAGTACGAAATCACTACGATTTCTTTAAAAAAAATGGACACCCTAATGTGTTCCATATCGACGCTCATTCGATGCCTTCGTTGGGAACAAGAATGCATCGAGATCCAGGTGAAACGCGTGCTGATATTGTGATCAGTGATTGCTTGGGGAAAAGTTGCCATCCTAAGTTTCGTGATTTGGTGATTGCAGCTTATGCAACTGCTGGCTTCAAAGTAGGCTATAACTGGCCGTATATGGGAGGCCGCGTTACTGAGCAGTACGGGCACCCTCAAGTTGGTCAACATGCAATTCAGGTCGAGCTAAATCGGGCACTCTACATGGACGAGCGTACTAAGCAGTTGTTGCCTCAACATCAGGAAGTGCGTAACAAATTGTTGCAGGCAATTGCTTATGTGAAGTCAGAGCTTCACAAAATTAATTTAACAGAGTAGCTTGCCCTTTAAATGGTTTTTAAAAATAAGATCGTTAACAGATTCTGGAGATTTTCTAGCTCGTTCCAGTTAGGAATTCCGATTATGGCAGTCATTGCCGGCTTGATTGCGTGGGGAACCATCGTAGAAGCGCAATATGATGCCTATGCAGCTAAAAAATTAGTTTATGATGGCTGGGTAATGTGGACGGTGATGGCATTACTTGTCTACAATCTTACGATTGTTGTCATCGATCGTTGGCCTTGGAAGTTACGCCACTATCCTTTTATTACTGTGCATGCAGGACTCATTATTTTAATTATGGGTGGCTATGTGACGTACAAGTATGGGCTCGATGGGCAGATGGTCGTGAACATCAATTCTAAGAACAATATGGTCTCTGTGCCTCAGACAGACCTTGTTCTTTACGCCACCTTTGATGGTGATCGCTATTCTAAAATCATCGACAGAGAAGTGGATTTCTTTTTACATCCACCCACCGAAGACAAACCTTACATCTTAGATTTAGGTGAAGATCGTATCGTTATTGCAGATTATGCTAAGTATGCTCGGTTACAAAATAAAGTAAAAGCTACGCAGGATAATGGGGCAGGCTCATCTATCCGCTTTCAATTGATGAATGCAGTTGTTAAACAAGTAGAGCAGATCACGCAGGCGAAGAAAGATCGTTTGGCGAGTTACAATCTAGGGCCTGCAAAAATTCACTTGGGCAGTGTTCCTGAAAAAAGAGAACCTCAGAATGAAGCTTATCTAACTCCAGTTAATGATGAAAAAGTGCAATACACCGTTTTTCATAAAGATTTAGCGAAACCGTATAAAACGGGACAGATGAAAATTGGTGATGTGGTCGAGACAGGTTGGATGGGGTTGGAATTACGTCTTTTGGATTACTTGCCTCGTGCGATTGAGGACTACGAGGTGATTCGAAGCGAAAGACCATCTCCGCTGACTACTGCGGCTGTTAAAATCATACATAAAGATATCGAAAAATGGCTGGCTTTGAATGATATCGTAAAGCTATTTGGTGAAAACAGTGCTTACTTACTCAGTTACCAGAATCGTCGATTGCCATTGGGTTTTGATTTGCATTTAAAAAACTTTGAAATCCAAAGATACCAAGGCACGATGCGTGCCATGGAGTACGCAAGTCATGTCGAAGCGTTGAACTCGGATGGCTTAAGCGCAGAGGTTACGATCTCAATGAATGAGCCGCTGAAATTCATGGGCTATACGATCTATCAGGCCAGCTACCAAGAGGATGAAGTGACGGGTGAGCCGATTTCTTCGGTTTTTTCGATCAATCGTGATCCAGGCCGTTGGCTCAAGTATTTAGGCTCTTTAGTTTTCTCACTTGGGACTGTTTGGTTATTTTATCAACGACGTAAAAAGGCGACAGCAGCATGAAAAAGATATTCTTTTTGACACTTCTTTTTTCTCAATTAGTTTTTGCCAGTGTTGGCGAGCAGATTCGCTACTTGCCAGTGCAAGATTCTGGGCGTGTAAAACCATTTGATACCTTTGCAAAAGAAACATTGGAATTGGTTTATGGTAAAAAAACATACAAACCAAAAGAAGGTGCAAAATCAGTTGAGGCTTATTGGGTTGTGTTGACGTGGATGTTGTCTCCTGAAAGTTGGGTGAATCGTCCTCTATTTGAAGTGAAACACCATGAAGTTTTGGAAAAACTAAAGTTACCAATAGATAAAAAGCATTTTACTGGTGATGAAGTCTTTAAATCAGAAAATTTTTCAAGCTTAATGCAAGAGCTGCAAAACAAGCGTGATACTAAAGAAAAATTAACGCCGTATTATCAAGCGATTCAAAGAATTGAAAACCAGTTCTTCGTTTTTCGCGAGATGGCTTCGGGAAGACTTCTAAAAGTGTATCCAGTTAATGAACAAGATGCATGGTTATCTGTGACCGAGTTGCCTCAAGATATCCAGCCAGCATTCCTAGATGTCAGCAAGAATATCGCTTCCTATTTGGGGCTCACAGCAGATCCAGAAGCCACATCGGATCAAATTAAATCGGCTGCAGAAAAGTTAGATGAATCAGTTCTTCACTTTGAAGAGTTAGCAAGACAAAGCTCTCCTGAAAAATACAAACAAGCCGGCAAAGTTAAAACGGAAGTGCAATATAATGATATTCATCCATTTAGATGGGCGTATATTTTCTATTTAATGGCCTCATTGGTGTTGATCTTTATTTGGATTCGCAATTTAGATTCAGGCATGCCACTAGCGTGGACGTTAGTGATTATCGGATTCGTCATTCAAACAGTGGGTTTTGGTTTCCGTGTTTATCTTGCCGAAAGACCGCCGGTCACCAATATGTACGAGACGGTGGTGTGGGCCTCATGGGGAGTAATCTTGTTCGCTATGGTTTTAGAGGCGATGTACAAATATAAAATCTTACTTCTTGGTGGAAGTTTGATGGGATTATTTGCACTTATTGTTGCAGATACAGCTCCGGCAGTTCTGGATCCTAGCCTGCAACCTTTAGAGGCAGTCCTGCGTAGTAACTACTGGCTTATTGTTCATGTGATGACGATCACGATCTCTTACGCGGCCTTCTTGCTGGCTTTTGGTTTGGGTGATTTGGGATTGTTGTATTACACCCTTGATGACAAAAAATACGCAGATAAGATTCAAAAAATCACAACTGGTGTTTATCGCTCGATGCAAATTGGAGTCGCTTTCCTAGCTCCAGGGATTATTTTGGGTGGTATTTGGGCAGATTATTCTTGGGGTAGATTTTGGGGTTGGGACCCTAAGGAAACTTGGGCTTTGATCGCGCTTTTGGGTTACATAATAGTGCTACATGCTCGTTTAGTTGGCTGGTTGAAAAATTTTGGAATGCTAGCTTCCGGAGTGATCACGTTCAGTCTTGTAATTATGGCGTGGTACGGAGTGAATTTTGTACTTGGCGCGGGGCTTCATTCGTACGGATTTGGAGCGGGTGGAGTGGAGTATGTCTCTGTATTTGTGGGACTGCATTTCTTGTTTGTTGCCTACTCTTACGTCATCTCTGCTAATCGAAAATCAATTGATAAAAAAGCTACGTGACATTTTGCAAAAATTTGATTTAACTCTATAGAATCAAAGAAGAAAAAAGGATGTGTATGCAACTTCGTTTTCTGCAACAATTGTTGGGCGGGATCGTATTGATCTCGACGGTGGTATTTGTGTCGGGTTGTCTTTGGCAATCTCCGGACGCTGAACAAAGAGTTAGTAAAAGCATCGGTTACAATGCAGGCTATGCTCCTGAACAACCATTGCCTTTCAGCCATGAACTACACGTGGGTCAACACAAGATCCAATGTCAGTACTGTCATAACCAAGTGGAGTTCTCTAGAGCGTCTAACATTCCTTCGTTAGCTACGTGTATGAACTGTCACCAACAAGTTGCGACTGATAAAGAACCAATTCGCCAATTACGTGATGCTTACTCTGAAGGTAAGTCTATTGAGTGGGTTCGTGTTCACATGTTGCCGGACCACGTTCAATTCAATCACCAAGCTCACATTCGCAGTGGTGTAAACTGTCAGACATGTCATGGTCCTATCGAGACAATGGCTAAGGTTTATCAGTATTCAGATTTGTCTATGGGCTGGTGTGTGAACTGTCACCGTCAACCAGAAAACAAAGCTCCACTTAACTGTACAACGTGTCACCACTAAAGAGAGATCACATGAAGCACGAATCACATGATCACAGTCACGCAGATCACGCAGATAAGAAAAACAATCGTCCAGTTATCGAAAGAGACCGCACGTATTGGAAATCATTCGAAGATTTAAACGACACACCTGAATTCAGAGCAGCACTTGCGACCGAGTTCATGTCTTCTCCTCTTCGCGAAGAATCAGCGAATGAAGGGGATGGTGATAAATGGCATCGTCGTGAGTTCTTAAAACTTATGGGTGCTTCAGTTGCGTTAACAACTGCCGCTGGTTGTATCCGCCGTCCTGTTCAAAAAATCGTGCCTTACAACAAACAACCTGAAGAGGTTGTTGTGGGAATGTCGAACTGGTACACATCTGCGTATTTTGATGGACAAGAAGGCTTAGGCCTTTTGATCAAATCACGCGAGGGTCGCCCAGTTCACATTGAAGGTAATCCAAACAATCCACTGACGAAAGGTGCGGTATCGTCTCGTGCACAAGCATCTTTGTTGGGTTTGTATGATCCTGAAAGACTTCAAGGCCCAAAACGTAATTTATTAAATGAAAAAAGAACGAACAAAGAAACAGTAAGTGTTTCTTGGGATGACTTGGATAACAAAGTTGTCGCTGAATTAAAAAAAGGTTCAGTTTATATTTTAAGTGGAAACATTTCGTCTCCGGCGACTCAAGCAGTTATCGACGATTTCGGTAAGGCATTTGGTTCACAGCATGTGGTTTGGGAGCCATTAGCTAACGATGATGTTGTTGAAGGGCAAAAAGCGGCCTATGGCGAAGCTGTTGTTCCAGCGTATCGTTTTGATCGCGCGAAAATGATCGTTTCTGTAGATGCGGACTTCTTGGGTACATGGTTAACTCCAGTTAACTTCACTCGTCAGTTCACTGATGGACGTAAAAACATTGAAACCATGAATCGCTTGGTTTCATTTGATTCAACATACTCTTTAACAGGCGCTAACGCAGATATTCGTTACCGCATTAAGCCTTCGCAACAATTAACTGTCGTGATGGGTTTGATCAGCGAAGTTATTGGCAGCACATCATACGCAAGCAGCGAAGCTTTGAAAGCGGCTTTAGCTCCTTTCAAAACGGCAGCGGCAGATTTGAAAATTTCAGAAGAAAATTTCAAAAAAGTAGCGGCAGATTTAATTAAGAATGCAGGTGAGTCACTAGTGGTTGCGGGTGGTATTCAAACTCGCACAGAAGATTCTTTAAATCTTCAAGTGGCAGTTAACTTCTTGAATACAATTTTGGGTAATGAAGGCAAAACTGTTCTAGCTAAAAAAGCGAACAACAGATTGAAAGCTTCTTATGATTCTTTAATTGATCTAGTTAAAAAAATGAATGCTGGTTCAGTTAAGACGTTGATCATTTACAGATCAAATCCTCTTTATGCTTTATCTAAAGACGTAGGCTTTGCTGAAGCTCTTAAAAATGTTCCAACTGTGGTGTACGCAGGCGACACGATGGATGAAACAGCTCAATTCAGCCACTATGTAGCCACAGACAATCACGCTTTAGAAACTTGGGGTGATGTTGAATTCTCGAGTGGAGTTTACTCTATTCAGCAGCCGTTGATCCGTACAATGTATGATACAAGATCATTCCAATTGTCGTTAATGACTTGGGCGTATCTTGCAAATCAAGGTCCTAAGCGCTTAGTAACTTACGAAACATACTATGATTACTTAAGAGCTTTCTGGAAAGAAGAAATGGCGCCTAAGTTAGCTAAGGGCCGTGATTTTGAAACTTTCTGGAGTGATTTACTACAGTCGGGTGTTGTGGGCGAGGCTGAGTCATCAGCATCAGCACGCTCTTTCCGTACAGAGGCCTTCACAGCAATTAAAAAGAAAAATACTGGCTCTGAATTAGAATTAGCATTGTATCCAACGGTACAAATCGGTGATGGTACATTGGCTAACGTAGCATGGTTGCAAGAGCTGCCAGATCCTGTCACTAAGATCGTATGGGATAACTACGCGAGCGTTTCAATTAAAACTGCTGAAAGACTAAAACTAAAACAAGGCGATATCGTTGAGTTAAAAGTAGGGGATAAAAAATTAAATATCCCATTACATATTCAACCAGGTTTGCATGATGAAGTTGTGGCGATTTCGGTAGGGTATGGTCGTACTAAAGCTGGTCGTGTAGGTAATGGTATCGGTCAAGATGCTTATCAATTGTCATCAGTAGTAAATAACCATGTGGTGTTCGCAGGTCTTGCATTAGAGTTGAAAAAAACGGGCAAACGCTATGATCTTGTAACAACACAAGGTCATGACTCTATGGAAGGTCGTCAAATCGTAGTTCAAGCTACGAATAAAGATTACGCTGCTAACAAACAAGCAAACATTCATCGTCATCACACGTGGTCAATCTGGTCAGGTCACCAGTACAATGGTCACAAGTGGGGAATGGCGATAGATCTAAATACGTGTACAGGTTGCTCGGCTTGTGTAACAGCCTGCCAATCTGAAAATAATATCCATGTTGTTGGTAAGAAATACGTCATGCAAGGCCGTGAAATGCACTGGTTACGTATTGATCGTTACTACACAGGTGATATTGAAAATGCAGAAGCGGTATTCCAGCCGGTAATGTGTCAACACTGTGACAACGCTCCTTGTGAAACTGTTTGTCCGGTAGCTGCAACAGTTCATAGTAGTGAAGGTCTGAATGAAATGGTTTACAACCGTTGCGTTGGAACTCGTTACTGTG
Organism: Pseudobdellovibrio exovorus JSS; assembly: GCF_000348725.1. NCBI lineage: Bacteria > Pseudomonadati > Bdellovibrionota > Bdellovibrionia > Bdellovibrionales > Pseudobdellovibrionaceae > Pseudobdellovibrio > Pseudobdellovibrio exovorus. The sequence continues at coordinate 1,531,996 of NC_020813.1, read as the reverse complement.
CGAATAACTGTCCTTATAAAGTACGTCGCTTCAACTGGTTCAACTATGCGAAGTTAATTGAAAAACCAATGCACATGGCTCTGAACCCAGAAGTAATGGTTCGTCCTCGTGGTGTGATGGAAAAATGTACTTTCTGTGTACAAAGAATTAAAGAAGCTAAAAATAAAGCGAAAAATGATGGACGCGCATTGAAAGATGGTGACGTAAAAGTTGCCTGCCAAACAGCTTGTCCAACTGGCGGCATTATTTTTGGTGACTTGAATGACGAAAACTCAGCGGTAGCGAAAGCGTTCAAAGCTGAACCTCGTTCTTATGCTCTACTTGAAGAGTGGTATGCAAAACCATCGGTGCGTTACATGACAAAAATTCGTAATAACGATCAATTGACTCCGAAAAAAGACGGACACCATGCGGGGACTCAAAACAATGAGTCGGTAGCTGTTGAAGGAGGTCAAGTATGAGTCAGCCAATGAAACGTAACCCATTGGTATTGGGTAATAAGTCGTTAAAAGATATCACTGATGATATTTGTGCTCCGGTCGAGAGATTTCCATCTAAAGGATGGATGGCTCTTTTCGTAAGTGCGAAAACATTGTTCTTATTTTATATCCTAACAATCGCAATGGTTGTGGCAACAGGTATGGGTCTGCTAGGGGTAAATCATCCGGTAGGCTGGGGAACGATGATCATCACGTTCGTATTCTGGGTTGGTATCGGTCACGCCGGAACTCTAATTTCGGCGATTTTATTCCTGTTCAGACAAAAATGGAGAACTTCAGTAGCTCGTTCTGCTGAGGCGATGACGGTATTTGCGGTTATGACTGCAGGTATCTTCCCTTTGATCCATACGGGTCGTCCTTGGTTAGATTTCTGGTTATTCCCTTATCCGAATCAACGTGGTCCATTGTGGGTGAACTTCCGTTCGCCATTATTATGGGACGTTTTCGCCGTTTCGACTTATGCGACGGTTTCCACTGTATTCTGGTTTGTGGGTCTGATCCCAGATTTAGCTACATTGAAAGATAGAGCGAAAAATAAAATCCGTAGAACGGTTTATGGTGCTCTTTCTTTAGGTTGGAGAGGTACAGCTAAGAACTGGTCACACTATGAAATGGTGTACTTAATCTTGGCGGGTCTATCAACTCCGCTAGTTCTTTCCGTTCATACAATCGTATCCTTCGACTTCGCGGTTTCAAATTTACCGGGCTGGCATACGACGATTTTCCCTCCGTACTTCGTTGCGGGTGCGATTTTTTCGGGTTTTGCGATGGTAATTACTTTGATGAGCTTAGTGCGCATCGGGTTCCCACAGTTTAAAGATTACATCACGATCGATCATATGGAAGTTATGAATAAGATCATCATGATGACAGGTTTGATGGTGGGTTACGCTTACGGATCAGAGTTCTTGATCGCATGGTATTCAGGAAATATTTACGAGCAGTATGTATTCTTCGTCAGCCGCGCGTTCGGTCCTTACGCATGGTCTTACTGGATTATGATTTTCTGTAACGTTGTGGTTCCTCAGCTATTCTGGTTCCGCAAATTCCGTAGATCAATCCCTGTGATGTTTACAGTTTCTATCTTCGTGAATATCGGTATGTGGTTCGAGCGTTTCGTGATCACAGTAACGTCACTTCATCGTGATTTCTTACCATCGAACTGGGGACAGTACGCATGGTCGATGTACGATACGGCGATTCTGGTCGGTTCGTTCGGTATGTTCTTCACGATCTTCTTATTGTATTTAAGAGTGTTTCCAGCAATTTCGATTGCAGAGGTTAAGCCTGTAATGCATGTCGGAAAAGATGAAGAGGGAGGTCACTAATGGCTAAGAAAGCTCTTGGCGGAATGGCCGGTATATTTTTAGAAGAGCATAAAGTTTTAGCGGCAGCTCGTCGCGTGCGTGAATCTGGTTTTGTAAAGTTCGATGCGATCACACCATATCCGGTGCACGGAATGGAAGAGGCGTGTGGGATTAAACGTTCATGGATTCCTTATGTGACATTCATTGCTGGTAGTGTGGGATTAATTGCTGCCTTGGCTTTGGTTTATTACACATCTGTTGTGGACTGGGCTATTAACGTAGGTGGTAAACCTATGTTCTCTTTACCAGCATTTGTGCCGATTATGTTTGAGTTGACGATTCTTTTTGCTGCTTTAGCTTCAGTAGCTGCAATGTTCATTGTAACAGGTATGCCAAAGATTGATCCGCCAGTAATTGATAAAGATTTAACTTGTCACAAGTTTGCTATCTTCATTCCTGAAAACGATGTGGGTTACAATCAAGAACGCGTTGAAAAGCTTTTAACAGATTTAGGCGCGGACGAAGTTAAGAAAGTGGCGGAATACTAATATGAAAATTCTATCGCATAAATCTATCGTTAATTTAGGTATGTTATGTGTGGCTGGAACCTTTGCAGTATTGCTAAGTTCTTGCACTGATCACTCAAAACCGAATGTTGAGTTGATTCAAGACATGATGGAATCACAATCTATTAAGTCGCAAGAGTACGATGCGGAATCTCCAAATCATGCTGGTATGCGTGTTCCTCCTGAAGGGACTCAGCCTGTAGGGTTTATTCCTTATCGCTACGCGAATGACCTAGATGGAGCTATTAAGAATAGAAATCCATTAGCAGGTGATTACTCTGAAGGTACTTTAAAGGTTGGTTTGAAATTCTATACTACAAACTGTGCGATTTGCCATGGTGACCGCGGTGAGGGTGGCGAGCATATTCCACTAGCTCAAACGATGGCGTTGAAACCACCAAGTTTATTAACGGATAAAGTACGCGGTTGGACTGATGGTCAAATGTATCATGTGATCACAGTAGGCCAAGGGGTGATGGGGCCATATGCTTCCCATATCCCACAGAAATATCGTTGGCAGGTTGTTAACTATATCAGAACTCTGCAAAGAGATAATAAGTAGAAGGTATAAATGGGATCATCTCATCATTCACAAGAATTAAAATTAAATAAGTTCGAAGCTCCACAGGCTTTAAAATCTGCGACTTATAGCTTTATTGTTTTAGGTTTAATTACTTTAATTATCGGTATCTTTAAGAATCCAGAAAGACTTTGGACATCTTACCTAACAGCGTTCTTCTTTTTCGCGGCTTTGGCGTGTGGTGCGATGTTCTTCATTGCATTCAATCACGTTGCAAAAGCGGGATGGAGTGTTTCTGTAAGAAGATTTGCTGAGGCGATGACGAGTTACTTCCCAGTAATGTTGATTTCATCATTAGTTTTAATCGTTGGTTTTAAAACTCTATATGCTTGGGCTCGTCCTGAAGAATTACATCATATGGCGAACAGTAAACAAATTTACTTACAGCCATGGTTTGTAATCACTCGTATGTTGATTTTCTGCTTGGGTAGCTGGTTTTTTGCTAAAAAAATCGTAGGCAACTCATTAAAGCAAGATGCAAACGGGGAGCATGCCTTCACGCATGCTAATTTGAAAACTTCGATTGGTTACATCGCTTTCTTTGCGATCTTCTTCACGTTGTTTTCGATTGATTTGATGATGTCATTGTTGCCAACTTGGTTTTCGACAATTTACGGAATTTACTGTTTTGCAGGTGCTTTACAGTCGGCAGTAGCTGCTTTGGCGATTATCATAGTTTGGATGAGAAATTCCCCTTGGATTTCTGGTTATGTAAATGAAGAACATCAACATGATGTGGGCAAATTCTTAAAAGGTTTCACAGTTTTCTGGGCTTATATTGCGTTCTCTCAGTTCGTATTGATCTGGTACGCTAATATTCCGGAAGAGACAGAGTTTTACATCCTGCGTTCATTGAATGGTTGGACGCCTATTTCTTTTGCTTTGCTGATCTTCAGATTTGTTGTTCCGTTTTTGGTACTTTTGCCAAGAGCTTCAAAAAGAAATAACACTATCTTGGTGAGCACGGCTATTCTTGTATTGGTTATGCAATACGTAGATATGTACTGGTTAGTTTATCCTAACTTCTACGATGGCGTGCCTCAGTTTGGATTCTGGGAAATTGGTATTTTCTTAGGATTTGCGGGTCTTTTCCTTATGACTATGATCCAGTTTATGTCTAAGAACAAACTAGTGGCAGTAAATGACCCCCGTATGCATGAAGCTCTTAAGCATCATGTAACTTACTAAAATGCTGAAAACTTGGATAAAGCTCCTTGAAAAAGGGGCTTTTTTCTGAGATTATATCGCCAGTATATGAGATTCTGTTCTTCAACAGCTTTACTTTCTAATAAGCCAAATTTTTTAACCGTTACAACAGTCACAGTTGTAAAAACCACGACATTTTAATGTCGGTAGTTCTATATAATGTCTAACATTCAAATTATTTTACCTGATAACTCTGTACGTACATTTGATCATGAGCCAACGGCTCTTGAGGTCGCGGCCTCTATTGGCTCTCGCCTAGCTAAAGATACTTTAGGTGCGAAGATCAATGGATCAAATGAAATCATCGACTTTAGAACTCCATTGGCTAATGGGACTCAGTTGCAATTAATTACCACTAAGTCTCCTGAGGCTTTAGAGGTTATCCGTCACTCGGCGGCTCACTTGATGGCTCAGGCTGTTCAAGAGATTTGGCCAGAAGTGAAGGTGACTATCGGTCCTGTGATCGATAATGGTTTCTACTATGACTTCGATTCTCCGTTTAACTTTACGGAAGAACACTTTGAAAAGATTGAAAAAAAGATGGAAGAGCTACAAAAAAAAGATCTTCCATTAGTTCGCGAGAACTGGCCAATCGCAAAAGCTATTGAAACCTTCAAGGAAATGAAAGAGCGATTCAAAGTTGAAATCATCGAGGACTTAGCTTCTAAAGGCGAGACTGTAGTTGGTATTTACCATCAAGGAAATTGGTTTGATCTATGCCGTGGGCCTCATGTGCAGTCGACAGGACAAATCAAAGCCTTCAAGTTGATGTCTGTAGCTGGTGCGTATTGGAGAGGGGACGAAAAGAACCCAATGCTCCAACGTGTTTATGCAACAGCCTTTATGGATAAGAAAGATCTAGAGCAGTATTTACATCAGTTAGAGGAAGCAAAAAAACGTGATCATCGTAAACTGGGTAAAGAATTAGGTCTGTTCATGTTTCATGAGTGGGCTCCAGCGTCACCTTTCTTCACAGGTCGCGGAACTGTTATCTATAATGAACTAACGAATTATATTCGTGAACTTTATCAGAAGTATGATTACCAAGAGGTTATCACTCCGCAAATTTTTGATTTGGATCTATTTAAGACTTCGGGACACTATTCGAATTACAAAGAAAATATGTACTTCACAAAGCCCGATGATCGCGAGTTCGGTTTAAAACCCATGAACTGTCCAAGTCATTGTCTATTGTTTGCTTCTGAGAAGCATTCTTATCGTGAGTTACCTTTGCGTATGGCGGATTTTGGGCGTTTACATCGCTACGAAAAGTCAGGATCGTTACATGGACTTTCACGTGTTAGAACTTTCTGTCAGGACGATGCTCATATTTTCTGTTCGCTAGAGCAGTTGAAAACTGAAATTTTCAAGTTCATTGAAATGTTAAATACGATTTATCACACGTTAGGGATGCCAAATTATAAATTATTTTTAGCAACTCGCCCTGATAATCGTATGGGGTCTGACGAGTACTGGGATAAGGCTGAAACGGCTTTAGCTGAAGCTATTCAAGAGATGGGTCTAGAGTTTAGCTATCTTCCGGGTGAAGGGGCCTTCTATGGTCCTAAGCTGGAAATGCACTTCGTTGATGCTTTGGGTAGATCATGGCAGACAGGAACAATTCAGGTAGATCCAAATCTTCCTGAGGCTTTTGATTTAAAATATACAGGCGAAGATAATAAAGAGCATAGACCAATCATGCTTCATCGTGCGGTTCTGGGTTCACTTGAGCGTTTTATTAGTGTTTACCTAGAACATACAGCTGGCCACTTGCCGACGTGGATGTCGCCTAATCAAGTGACTATCCTAAATGTTACAGATCGAGTTAATGCATTTTGCGAGCAAGTAGAGCAGGACTTAAAAGCATCGGGTGTACGAGTTGAATTTGATCGCCGTAACGAAAAATTGAACTTTAAAATCCGTGAAGCTCAGTTGCGTAAAACACCTTACATGTTGATTGTTGGGGATAAAGAAGCTGAGCAGAAGTCAGTTTCAGTTCGTTTGCGTGACGGAACTATGCACAACAATATCTTGTGGGCGGATGCTCATCAGATTATTTTAAAAAATATTAAAGAAAGAAAACTTCAGTCTGAAATGAGTCAGACTGAAAAAGTTTAATTTAACGAAGGAGAGAACCCATTAATACATTTCAGCCGCGCCCTAGGGGCCCATCAAAATTTGATCGTGATAAAAAAAGAGAAAAAGACGGATTACGCGTTAACCGCGATATCCGAGCCCCTCAAGTCAGATTGATTGATGAAGAAGGAAAAATGCTTGGCGTTATGTCTGTACCCGAGGCTTTAAGAATCGCGGAAGATCGCGGATTAGATTTACTTGAGATTGCTCCAAATGCTCAGCCTCCAACGTGTAAAATCATGGACTACGGCAAGTACAAATATGAAGAGAAAAAGAAAGCCGCAGCTTCAAGAAAAAACCAAGTGATCGTCACTATTAAAGAGATCCAAATGCGTCCACGCACGGATCAACATGACTTTGAAACTAAAATGAAACACGCTCGTCGCTTCCTTTTGGAAGGTGATAAAGTAAAAGTGAATCTGCGTTTCATGGGACGTGAAATGGCCCATCAAGAAACAGGTTTGGCTGTTGTGAATAAGGCTATTGAGTACGTAAAAGACTTAGCAACTGTTGAGGCTCCGCCAAAAACAGAAGGAAAAAACATGTTCACCATGTTGGCTCCGGACCCAGCTAAAATTAAAGAGTACTTAAAAGCGAATCCGAATAAAAAAGATGAACCTCTTGAGCCAATGAAGGAAGAGGCGGATGACGAAAGCTAGAGCGAGCCATCTTGTTTTAGGATTATTAATAGCTGCGTTTGCTGGGTGTACCTCAGTGGATGTGGTACCAGGGTCCGAGCGAGTTCGAGTTTTTGAGTCCGAGCCGAAAGGCTGTCTTTATATCGGAGAGGTTTCTAGCATTCAAAAAAAACGTGAGCTGAGCACCTTAGCCACTGAAATGTCTTTGGACACGCGTATCGACTTGCGCAATAAGGCTTATAAGCTGGGAGCCAACGTCCTTGTCTTTATGAAGCCGAAAAGTGCGGTCGGGACAACATCAGCGACGGCGACAGCTCCTAAAGCTACTGAGCCGGTTAAAGTGGTCGAGGTTGAGTCTGATAGTTCCTCTGATGAGGCTTCGAGCTCAAGCGAGGGACCCTTGGTTTTCCTTGCGACGGCCTTTAAATGCCCTTCGGGAATATTAAATCAATAAAAAGCCTTTAAATTAGGCAGTTTGAAAATAAATAGGCCATAATCCTGTAAGTGATTTCAAGGGTTTATGGCTTTTTTCTTTTCAGGCCTATTTCAGGTTTTTATGTAGGCCTTCATTCAGGCTCTCAATCAGGCCCTTAATGGCTATTTAACCCCCTTAAAAGACTTGCTTTTTCTGCCGAAAACACCTATTTCTAGAAGACTAAAAATTAAGGCTGATAGATGTGCCAATAAGAAGTTGTTCATTTTGAACGCTCGCCCTATCGGAGGAAGGTAAATATGAAAACCCATTCGGGTGCAAAGAAACGCTTACGCGTTCTTAAAAGCGGTAAAGTGAAACGCAAACAAACTAAAATGCGTCACTTAAATTCTCACATGAGTTCAAAAACAAAACGTCACTTAGGCCAAGGTGCTTACGTAGATGACGCTAACATGCTTCAAGTGAAGCGCCAATTCGGCTTTTAAGGAGTAGATCATGGCACGCGTAAAATCCGGCATGACGAATCGTCGTCGTCACAAAAAAGTTTTAAAAAGAACAAAAGGTTACTACTCAGCAGGTTCAAGATCATACACTCACGCGGTTGAAAAAAATGACCGTGGTATGGCTTTCGCTTACAAACACAGAAAGATGAAAAAACGTTCTTTCCGTGCTTTGTGGACTCAAAGAATCAATGCAGCGGCAAGATTGAATGGAACTACTTACTCTCGTCTTATCGGTGGCTTGATCAAAGCTGGTATCGAGTTAGACAGAAAAGTATTAGCTGATCTGGCTATCACAGATGCAGCAGCGTTTTCATCTTTGTGCCAACACGCTATTAAGCAGTAGTTGTTATAAAGAAATCGAAAATTATGAAAGCGGGCTGATGAGGCTCGCTTTTTTTATTTTCAGCTATTTTTAGGTCTGTTAAAGACGCGCTTTAACAAGGCTATTTTGACCTCAGAATCGGAGTTTTATGAAGACATCTTTTGACGATTTTGAAAAAAGAAAAAAAGATCATATTCGTCTGGCATTAGATGAAGGAACTCAAGCTTTAACCAGCTCGGGATTCAATCGTATTCGTCTTATTCATCAAGCCTTGCCAGAGTTTTCATTTAATGATGTTAACCTTAATGTAAAACTTCTGGATCGCGATTTTTCATCACCGCACTTTGTTTCTTCTATGACGGCGGGACATGAAAATAGTTATAAAATTAATCTTAACCTTGCACGAGCAGCAGTAGCTAATAATTGGTTGATGGCTGTAGGTTCGCAGCGCCGTGAACTGACGGATGCGGCTGCGGTACAAGAATGGAAAAATATCAATTCTGATGTGGCAGGTTTAAATCTCATATCCAATATTGGAATTCTTGAGCTGTTATCGCATCCAACTGAAAATGTTCTAAAGTTAGTAGAAAATCTTGGAGCAATTGGCATTTTTGTCCATCTTAACCCTCTGCAAGAGTTGTTTCAGGGAAATCCTCAAGTCGATATGACTGGAGCTTTAAAGGCTATTGAAGAATTAGTGAAGCAAAGCACAGTGCCTGTTCTAGTAAAAGAAGTGGGCTTTGGTATCAACACCGATCTTAGTCGTCGTCTTTTCTCGGTCGGAGTTAAAATTGTGGATGTCTCTGGAAATGGGGGAACTCACTGGGGACAGCTAGAGGCGATGAGGCAAGAACAGGGAAGTCTGTTAGCTAATACAGCCTATGCGTTCCGTGATTGGGGACAATCGACAGTTGAGTGTCTTCTTGATCTACAAGATCAAAATCTTTTCAGTCATATTTGGGCTTCAGGCGGAGTTCGTAGCGGAGTTGATTCTGCTAAATGCCTAGCTTTAGGGGCTCGTGCTGTGGGAATCGCGCAGCCATTAATGAAAGCCGCCGTTGTGAGTGAAGAGGAAACTATAAAAACCATGCAGCAATTTGATTTCCAATTGAAAGCGGCTATGTATTGCTCTGGTTTAAAAAAATGTGAAGATTTTCTTCATCAGAAGGTGTGGTATGGCACAAACCATTAAAAAGAAACTGTCTGATATATTTAAAGGGTTTTCTAAGTTCAATTATCAAGAACGTCTGAAGTTATTAAACGAGGCGAATGTTCTTTCTGATCAAGATATGAGCTACCTTAAAAATGGTGGTTTGCAAGATGTGAATTTAGCAGAAAAATTTGTCGAAAATGTTATCGGATATTTTCAATTACCAATGGGAGTGGCGACTAATTTTAACATCGACGGAAAAGACCTTGTAATTCCAATGGCAGTTGAAGAGACATCGATCATTGCTGCCGCCAGTAAAACAGCGAAGTGGGTGCGTGAAAGTGGCTCGATTAAAACAGAGACTATTGGCTCGGATATCATTGGTCAGATTCAGTTTGCTAAAGTAAAAGATTTTGCCGCTTTTCAAAAAAATGTACTTCTACAAAAAAACTATCTGATTGAAATGGCTAATCGTGAAGTGGCCTTTGGGTTAGTAGCTCGTGGTGGCGGTGTTAGCGAAATTCAAGTTCGCCAGTTAAGTCGTGGTGATGGTTTTGATATGGCTATTGTCCATATCTATATGAACCCATGTGACGCTATGGGCGCAAATGTCATCAATCAAGTCTGTGAGTTTTTGAAAGAACCACTAGAGCAATTCACTGGTGAAAAAGTAACGATGTGTATTCTGTCGAATCTTGTAGATTCTAAAATCACAAGAGCTACTGTCACTATCGAAAACATCGAAGCTGATCTGGCCGAAAAAATTGAAGAGGCGTCACGTTTTGCTGAATTAGATTCTTATCGTGCAGCAACGAATAATAAAGGTGTGTTGAACGGGATTGATCCTATATTGATTGCGACTGGAAATGACTGGCGCGCGGTCGAAGCCGGAATCCATGCCTATGCTTGTCGGGATGGACAGTATCGCTCAATCACACGCTGGCGTAAGACCGATAAGGGCTTAGTCGGGGTATTTGAAGCTCCACTCATTGTTGGAACTGTTGGCGGAGTAACAACTTTACATCCTTCAGCGAAACTTTCTATGAAGATGCTAGGAGTGACCTCGGCTAATGAATTAGCGCGTATTATGGCCGCGGTGGGGCTTGTGCAAAATTTAGGTGCTTTAAGAGCTCTAACAACAGTTGGAATTATTGAAGGACACATGAAGTTGCATATCAAAAATTTGTCTTTAGGTGCAGGAGCTACCGAGACCGAGATGCCTTTAGTTGTAAAAAAATTAGAAGAAATTCTGGCTCTCAGAAAACGAATTTCATTATCAAATGCAATTGAGGTCTTGAAGGACCTTAGAAAACAGGCCAATCCTTAGATGGGTCTGCATATTCCAGGTAAGACTTATTTGGTTGGTGAATATGCAGTCTTATTGGGTGGAGCCGCTTTAGGATTAGCTACATCTCCTTGTTTCGAGGTGAGTTATGGACAAGGGATTTCTTTAAAAAGCCAAACTCACCCAGAAAGTCCTGCAGGGCTTTACTTAAATCGTCATTACCCAAACCCGTCGCAAGATATTTTAGCGGCAGTATCCAATCCTTATACGGGTGGTTTTGGTAAATCCACAGCTGAATATTGGGCCGCAGTTTTACCGAACATGGTTGGTAACAATCAGAACTTTTCTGACATTCTACAAGAGTACAGAGCTCTGCACACAGGAAGTGGAATTGATTTAGCTATTCAGTATTTTGGTAGAGTTACTGAGGTGGTGCCGAACAAGGCAGGGTCTGAGCCTGACTTTGATGCTAAGCCTGATGCTGATTTTAAAAGTCATGGTTGGCTTTTTGAAGGTCTTGATTTCTCTGTTATAGCCACAGGTCATAAAATCGCCACACATGAGCACTTAGCGCAGCTAGATAAATCGCGACTGCATCCTCTTCCACATCTCTCAGCAGAGGTTTGTAAGACGTACGTAAATGCAAAAGAAGAGGACTTTCTGCGAGCTCTACAAGAATGGGTGTTAGCTCTTAAAGCTTTGAACTTAACGTGTCCGTCTTCATTAGAGATATGCGAACATTTAAAAGCAAATAAAGATATTTTGATTGCTAAACCATGTGGCGCTTTAGGTGCAGATGTGATTCTAGCATTTTATCCATCAGAGAAAAAAGTAGCAGTGTCAGAATATTTACAAAGTCACTCGTATCAAGTTCTTGCTGATAAATCGTCATTACATGATGGTGTTAAAAGTGAAATTTTAAAAAAACGTGATTACATTTTGAAAGGGGACGCTTCGTATGTGGGTTGAGTCTTCAGCGCCTTCTAATATTGCGCTTATTAAATATATGGGAAAGACGGATGTAAAAAGCAATCGTCCGACTAACTCTTCTTTTTCTTTTTGTCTTGAAAAGCTACGTACATTTGTACGGGTTAGGCAGAATCCAGAACTCACTCAGGATGTATGGAGGGCTTATCAGCGGAAAGACCTGCGTCCGATTGAACTCAGTGAGCGTGGTTTAGAAAAATTCCTCAACCACTTTTCTTTTCTTAAGAAAGAATTCAAAATTGAAGGTTTCTTTGAAATCGAATCTGCAAATAATTTTCCTTCCGATTGCGGACTGGCAAGTTCGGCTTCTAGCTATGCGGCTTTAACTCTGGCATTACATGATTGGTTAATTCAGAATTCGGCAGATGGGAAGTTAGGTTATCGTCCGAAAGAACTTGCAAAGCTTTCGCAAAAAGGTTCGGGTTCGTCTTGTCGATCTTTTTTCTCTCCGTGGTCACTGTGGCATGCAGATGGTGCGGAATCGATACAAATTCCTTATCAGAGCTTGAAACATCAAGTTTTACTCTGCGATGAGAGCATTAAATCTGTTTCTTCAAGTGAGGCCCATGTTCGCGTATTGACCTCAGATCTTTTTAGAGGCCGTGTAGAGCGCGTAGAAGCAAGATTACAGCATTTGATCGAAGCTCTTAGAAAAGAAAACTGGAAAAGTGCCTATGAGATCTGTTGGAATGAATTTTGGGATATGCACACGCTATTTCATACTTCTGTTCCGTCGTTCATGTACATGAATGATATGACGTTAAAGGCATTGCGCCTGCTACATGACAGATGGTCGGTCAAACAGGATGGACCTCTGATCACAATGGATGCTGGAAGTAATATACATCTTTTATATCGTCCAGATCAGCAGTCGGCTTATGAGGAAGTCTTAGCTGAGTTTCGTCCTTTAATGCCTTTATGGACAGATGAGGGTTATCTTGAAAAACAATGATGCGCTCACTGTAGACTTCGAGGTCCGTGTTCCGGGCAAATGGATACTGGCCGGTGAACATGCTGTTTTGCGCGGCTGCGAGGCCGTTGTATTTCCTTTAGAGTCACGCTACTTGCAACTTCAGTACAGTCGTAAAGATTCTGATTTAGAGCTGCAAATTTCCGGAGAAAAAAGTGCTGAGCTGGAACTGATTATCTGGTCAGTGATCGAAAAAGCCCTGAAGTTATTAGGTCTGCGTCGTTCAGAGCTTAAAGGGCTTGTTGACATGAGATCCCATATTGCGCTTGGCGGGGGCATGGGAGCATCGGCTACATTGTGTGTGGCTTTAACCGAGTGGTTACACTATCTGGGATTTGTACCGCATGAAAATAAATTTTCATTTGCTCGCGACCTAGAAAACCTATTTCACGGCGAAAGCAGCGGGGTAGACGTAGCGGTAACATTGGCTAGAAAACCATTAGTTTTTTTACGGGATAAAGGTTTTTCAGAAATCCAAATAGCACAGATGCCATATCTCTATCTATCTTATTCAGGTGAGCGTGGTGTGACAAAAGATTGTATTGAAAAGGTAAAGAACATTTTCGTTGAGAGCCCTGAGTTAGCTATTTCTATAGATAGACAAATGCAAGATGCCGTATCCGAATTCAAAGCATTGTTGCAAAGCAAAGTACATAGTGAATTACAGAATGAAGGCACATTGTTGAATTGGATCAAGACTATGCGTAAAGCTAATAATTGTTTTGAGCAGTGGGGACTTGTTACCGAAAATGTAAAAAAACATCAAAAAACTTTACTCGATGCGGGCGCGCTTGCTGTTAAACTGACAGGCTCTGGTGGCGGTGGCTATGTGCTGAGTTTGTGGGAAAAGCCACTGACGACGGAGCCGCAGAAGACTCAGTTAGCAAATGAATTGGGCAGTGAAATGATTGCCTGCTTTCCTGAATAATGGGATAAGAAGATATGAAAAAACTGGTGATTATTCCGACATACAATGAATTAGATAACATGAAAGTCATGCTACCAACTTTGATGGAGCTAGATGCCAACTTTGACGTCTTAGTTGTCGATGATTCTTCACCAGATAAAACTGCAGACTTCGTACGTGAATTTGCGGCAACTCAGCCTCGAGTAAATCTCTTGTTGAGAAATCAAAAAAATGGTTTGGGGCAAGCCTATATTGCCGGCTTTAAATGGGGACTTGAAAGAAAATATGATGCTCTTGTAGAAATGGATGCGGACTTTTCACATCGTCCTGTGGACCTAGTGAAGCTTTTAAAGGCTTTAGATACAGAACACGTTGTCGTGGGCTCAAGATACGTAGAAGGTGGAGCTACATTGAACTGGGGCTTTATTCGCAAGCTGATTTCTCGTGGTGGTGGTTTGTATTCGCGTCTTATTTTGGGCTATCCCACGCAAGATTGGACAGGCGGTTTTAATGGATGGCGGGCTCAAGTCCTGCGCGATATTAATTTAGATTCTATCCGCTCTAATGGTTATAGTTTCCAAATTGAATTAAAGTACAAAGCTCAACGTGCAGGTTATAAAGTTCAGGAATTGCCAATCGTTTTTGAAGATAGACGAGTAGGACAAAGCAAGATGTCTTTGAAAATTGTGTTGGAAGCATTCTATAAAGTGTGGCTGATCCGCTCGTAACTGCCCCCTTACTCTGTTGTCTTCAATAATCAGCAAGTTCTATTCATATGGCTTGAACCTAGCACTACTAGCAAGCCATGAAACTCATCTGTCCTTATTGTCAAACTACAAGAACCTCTTCCTCCGGTTATCGGACCATCCGTCGCTGGGGTAAGTACTACCGATCTTCCGATGGTCAGCACCTCACCAGATACTGGTGTTCTAACTGCCGCAAGACATTCTCGGCTGCGTCTACTAGCCCACTGAAATTTCAAAAGAAACGGCAGTTTAATAAATCTGTCTGCGACCTGTTAACCGGTGGAGTCAGTCAAAGAGAAGCTGCTCGCATCTTAAAACTCAACCCAAAAACTATAGTCCGTAAATTCAGAAAAGGATCGGACTTGGCTTTAGACAAACTAAAAGAGTGGAACAGGAAGTTACCCAAATGCCAAGAAGTAGAGTTCGATGACCTTGAAACCTTTGAACACACAAAGCTCAAACCTCTTTCTGTAACGTTAATGGTAGAGTTTAAAAGTAGGCGTATTTTAGGGTTTCGAGTGGCGTCGATGCCAGCTAAGGGCCTATTGGCAGCTTCGTCTCGGAAAAAGTATGGATATCGAGTAGATGACAGAGCTAAGGCAAGGAGGGATCTATTTAATGAAGTGAAAGGGTTAATCTCGTCGACAGCGGTTATTCGTTCAGATTCAAATCCTCATTATAGAAGTGATGTGAAAAGATATTTTCCTAAAGCCAGATATGAGGTGGTTTTGGGTGGAAGAGGAGCTATTACCGGTCAGGGGGAGTTAAAGAAGCAGGTATGGGATCCTATATTTAGTTTAAATCACACCTGTGCCATGTTGCGGGCTCATATTAATAGGCTGTTTAGAAAAACTTGGTGTACGACAAAGAAGCCAGATCAATTAGAGAAGCATATTGCGCTTTATGCTCTTGAGCATAACCGCAGACTTGCAACAGCTAGAGGGGGCAGTTGATGTTAAAAACCATTAACAAAATTATTTTTTTCTTAGGTTTAAATTTGAGTTCATCTGAGACACCCACCCAATAGGGGTGTCTAGAAGTTCGTCTGATTCAATATCTTCATTGGATATTTTTTTTATTTGCGGCGCTAGGACTCTAGTCTTTTTTTGGTCGGCCGATAAGTTTTATAGTTGAGATATTATAGCCGAGTTACATGGTAAGCATTCACTGCTGATTTTGTAATGAGGCTGATAATGAAGTTCAGAACTCGGATCATCACGCATCTACATCTTGTCTATGAGTACGTACTTTATGAGTGAACAGTAAGAAAACCGATTACAATAAATGATTATTAAGTGCAATTGGAGTGCAAAAAAGGAGATGTATGCGTAACAGAATTATTATTGGAAGTGGGCTAGCGGTTGTCTTTGGCTTAGCATTTCTAATTGGAAATATTCTGGCGCAACCTCGATCGGATGCCAAAAAAGAAGTGGTCTTGGGCTACGTTGAGTCCGCACCCATTTCTAGACGATAAATCAGCTTCTATTTTTGGGCTTTTTTCCATTCCCAGATCGCAATACTGGTGGAAACCATGGCATTCAAGGATTCTACTTCCTGTGTTGGGATGTTCACGAAGCGAATTTGTTTTTTCTGTTCGTGCTGAAGGCTGAGTCCGGGTCCTTCTTCGCCGACCCACAGACGTAAACTCTTGGGCCATTGGATATCTGTGATTTTATTTCCATGTAAAGCCAGTGCGTAGTTAGCTCCTACCAAGGGAATTTCATTCAAAGCTAAAGCGGTGCGTGTGAACTTCATTTTTAGAGCCGACCCAGCAGAGGCTTTCATTGCCTGTGGTAAATAAGGGTGAGTTGATTCTTTTGTTAGAATGATTTCAGCGGCAGAAAGTCCTGTTGCCGAGCGTGTTAAGGCACCTAAGTTTCGAGGGTCACCTAGGGGGCAAATCAACTCAAGGCCTTGAGCCTCTTTAGAAAAATCTTTTTCAATAAAGTCATGATAAGAAAGAATAAGCAGTGCGGACTTCGTACCTAAAACATCAAGCTCTTGAAAAAGTTCTTTTGTGAGCTGAGTTTTTTTACAGTTGATATCATATGGGCACTCTGAATCATAAATGAGGTATTCGATATGGAAACCATCAACTGGTTGATCTAGAAATTCTTGAATGAGTTTTGCGCCCATTAAGAAGAACTGACGATGCTCTTTGATACCCTTTGAAGTCAGAAGACTCTTCCAAATACGAAATAAAGAATTCGATGAAGATGTAATTTGAGTAGCTGTAGATTTAGCAAGGGGTTTAGCTATGGATTTAGACATTATTCGACCTCTTCGTCTGGATCTTCAGGTAGGGGCGCATTCTTAATCTTGCGGTAGACGACAAGACGTCGTTGATTCTGTGTGTGCTTTAAATCGTAAGCGATATCTTGTTCAAGTTGATAAAACTCTTTCAAGTCTTCAGCCATTTTGATTTCAGGATCAACCGAAGGACCCTTCATAAAATAGACATGCCCACCACATTGTAGGCAGCTCATCACATTGCGAAGGGTATTGGGAATATCTTCTACCGCACGAGTGATAACGGATTGAACTGGATAAACGAAGTACTCATTGATATTGCGGCCGATAATATCCAAGTTTTCGAGCTGCAATTCCTCGCGCACTGTCTTTAAAAACTCAACACGTTTTTGTACACCTTCACCTAGCAGAATTTTTTCTTGAGGATAGCGAATTTTTAAAGGGATTCCGGGAAAGCCTGGGCCAGTACCGACATCAATTAAGGGGAACTTGATGTCGACCATCTCGGTAATAATCAGAGAGTCTATAAAATGTTTGATAGCCACATCACGTAGTTTGAGTAGGCGAGTGAAGTTTTGATGTTCCTGATTTTTCATCAAAAGATGGTAAAAGTGCGCGAGTTTGCGGCGTTCTTCGTGGCTGCACTCAAACTGATGGTTGCGAAAAATATCTGCAAAGCGGTCGT
Organism: Pseudobdellovibrio exovorus JSS; assembly: GCF_000348725.1. NCBI lineage: Bacteria > Pseudomonadati > Bdellovibrionota > Bdellovibrionia > Bdellovibrionales > Pseudobdellovibrionaceae > Pseudobdellovibrio > Pseudobdellovibrio exovorus. The sequence goes on along the minus strand of NC_020813.1, from coordinate 1,514,825 downwards.
TGGCTTCTTCGATGCTGTAGACTTGTTCAGGTTTGAAGTCTCTTTTTGAAGTCGGAGCTTGCCCCCGTAGACTGACGCCAGCCTTTTCTTTACGTGCCTTATATGGAGAATAATTCTGCTTATTTTTGTGCGCCACAACAAACCCTACGGAAAACCTTATGGATGCAAGCTACCACAATGCTAAACCCTTGAAAAGACTAAAAATATTACAGATAATAAACCCCTATGTCACAAACACAACTGACTCAAATCAAAGAAAATGCACTTAAAGCCTTCTCGTCGGCTCAGAACTCGCAAGAGCTGTACGGTTTCAAGGTTCAATACCTTGGCAAAAGTGGTTCGTTAACTGAATCCATGAAATTAATGGCGACTTTGCCAAAAGAAGAAAAGCCTCTTTTTGGTAAAATGGTAAATGAAATTAAGACCGAGCTAGAGGCTGCCTATGAGCAAGCTGAAGCCTCTTTAAAAAATAAAGAAATCGATGCGAAGATGTTGTCAGAAAAGTTAGACCTTAGCTTTTCAACGGCAGCAAAAGAGCAGGGAAAAGAACATCCTATTCACAAAGTGACGAACGAAATTTTTTCGATCATGGCTCGTTTGGGATACAGCCTGCGCACAGGTCCATTGATTGAAAAAGATTATTATAACTTTGAGGCACTGAACATTCCTCCGAATCATCCTGCGCGTGATATGCAAGATACATTTTTTGTGGATGAAAGCCATGTACTCAGAACTCATACGTCTCCGATTCAAATTCATTCTCTTGAAAATGAAAAGCCACCATTAAGAATTATAGGAACTGGTCCGGTGTTTCGTTGCGATAGCGATATTTCGCATCTGCCGAACTTTCATCAAATTGAAGGTATGTGTGTAGATGAAAAAGTGTCGATGTCAGATTTGAAGGGGACCATTTCATTTTTTGTGCGTGAGTTTTTTGGGCCAGGCTTGAAGACGCGTTTTAGACCGAGCTTCTTTCCGTTTACAGAACCTTCGGCAGAAGTGGATTGCTCTTGCCCTATTTGTAAAGGTAAAGGCTGTTCGATGTGTAAACAGACAGGTTGGATCGAAATCGGCGGTAGTGGTTTGATTAATCCAAAAGTTTTTGCCCATGCCAACGTGGAATATCCTAAGTGGCAAGGTTTCGCATTTGGTTTTGGTGTCGAGCGAATGGCAATCATCAAGTACGGTGTCGATGATATTCGTCACTTTCCTAGTAATGATGTGCGTTTCTTAAAACAATTCTAAGTCGTTCGAAGATTGCAGGAGTAGAACAAAATGAAGATTTCTCTTAAGTGGTTAAATGATTTTATTGATGTGGCTGAATATGCAGCTCAACCACAAGTATTAGCTGATATTTTAACAAAGGCTGGGCTAGAGGTTGAAGAAATCCAAGATCGCGCTCGCGACTTTGCTAACGTAGTTGTTGGTCATATCCAAGTTAAAGATAAACATCCAAATGCAGATAAGCTTTCCCTTTGTCAGGTAGAAGTAGCTGCTGGCAAAGTAGAACAAATCGTCTGTGGTGCTCAAAATCATAAAGCAGGTGATAAAGTTATCGTGGCACTACCGGGTGCCGTTTTGCCGGGGAATTTTGCGATAAAAAAATCTAAAATCCGTGATGTTGAAAGCAACGGGATGCTCTGTTCTTATAAAGAGCTAGGTATGGCGGAAACATCAGATGGAATTGCAATATTGCCCGTGGATGCCGTTGTGGGGCAAAGCTTTGCTGAGTTCAGTGGATTAGATGATGTGACTTTTGAACTTAAAGTCACTCCTAATCGTGCTGATTGCTTAAGTCATTATGGTTTGGCGCGCGAGTTGGGTTGTCTGCTGGGTAAGCCTGTGAAGTCGCCGGAAGTTTTAACAAAATTTGCGTCTGGGTCGACTCGTCAAAAAATTAAATTGGAAGTAAAGAACACAGAGCTTTGTCCGCGATACTGCGGCCGCTATATAGCGAACGTGAAGGTTGGGCCAAGTCCTGCATGGCTTGTACAGCGTCTTGAAGCTGTGGGCCAGAATTCGATTAACAATGTGGTTGATATTACAAACTATGTGATGCTCGAGATGGGGCAACCACTTCATGCTTTCGATGCAGATCGCCTTGAAAAAAGTGAAGTGCAAGTTCGCAGTGCTGTGAAAGGTGAGACATTTAAAACTCTTAAAGAGCAAGACCTGACGTTGTCTGGTGAAGAACTTCTTATTTGCGATGGGGTTAAAGCTGTAGCTCTTGCGGGAGTTATTGGTGGTTTAAACTCTGGAGTCTCTGAGGCTACAAAAAATATTTTCTTAGAAAGTGCATTCTTCAATGCGATGAGCACACGTAAGTCCTCACGCGTTCACGGGGTTGAAACGGATTCAGCTTATAGATTTTCCCGTGGAGTTGATCCAAGTTCTACCGCTACGATTATGGACCGCGCCGCTTTATTGATACAGCAAGTGGCGGGTGGTGAAGTGTACGGAGACGCCTATGATGTGAATTCACGTCCTCAGACTCCTAAGAAGATTCGTATCAGTTTGCAGACGGTGACAGACCGCTTAGGATATTCTGTAGATAAAGAGCTTTTCTTAAAGTTTATGGGCGGCTTACAAATTCAAGTGAATGATTTAGGTGGTGGTGAATATGAAATGACGCCGCCGTTATTTAGATTTGACCTAGAACAAGACATGGATTTGGTAGAGGAATATGCGCGCCTTCATGGCTATGAACACATTCAAGAAAATATTCCGGCTTTGCATGTTCAGCCGACAGTTCATGATGCAAACTACATGTTAAATCAAAAAGTCAGTCAATTCTTGCGTGCTGAAGGCTACAATCAAGCCTTTAACTACGCATTTACTTCAGATCATGCAGAGTCTACATGGTTGGGTGATATAAAAGGTCACTCTCAGCAGGGGTTGGCAACGGATGTGTCCGCTATCAAAATACGCAATCCTCTTAGTGAAGAGCTGAATGTTATGAGGCGTTCTTTATCCCAAGGACTCTGGAAGAACACACTAGAGAATATTCGCTCGGGCAGTTCGTTTGGGGCATTGTTTGAAATTGGTTCTGTTTTTAGTAAAACAGATTCATTTGTTGAAAGCTCTCGTTTGGGACTTATTGCTTGGGGAAGCCAATTGGGTCTTTATTCGTCCAAGGCTCCTCTGGTGTACAGTTTAAGATCGTCTATTGAGAAGTTGTTACAGTCTCTTAATATCACGGCTTATAGCTTTGTAACGTCAGCACAGACTCCCTCTTTCCTGCATATCGGACAGTGGGCTCAGTTGGTTGTTGAAGGTCAACCTGTAGGTTATATTGGTTCGGTTCATCCAAGGCTTCTAGATCAAGAAAAGGTCAGAGTGCCAGTGGTTGTTGCTGAACTGAATCTGCAGCAGATTTTAAAAGGCCAGCCTCGTCCGTTGAAGTTTAAGTCTTTATCGAAGTTTCAACCTGTTGAAAGAGACTTTGCTTTTGTCATGGCGACTGACAAAGTTATTGGTGATCTTTTGAAAGAGGCGAAGAAATCATGTGGGGCGCTGTTAAAAGACCTCAGTGTTTTTGATATCTATGAAGGTGACAAATTACCTCAAGGACAAAAATCGGTGGCGCTGAGAGCTCAGTTTCAAGGGGCTGATGCGGCTCTAACGGATGCTGATATTCAACAGGTCAGCCAAAAATTGATTGATGCGGCTAAGAAATCGGTAGCGGCAGAACTACGCTAGAGGGTATAGACGTAACGCTAAGTATAATGAGGGTGTGAACCTGTTTCAAAAACTTGATTCATTTCATATACTTGCTACGATTTACTCATCTTAATCTGAGGAATAGGAGAAGTTTTCTCATGGCAGGACAGAATGTCGGTAACTCAACCGTAACTAAAGCAGATATTGTTGAAAAAGTTTATGAAACAATCGGCTTTTCAAAAAAAGAAGCGAGTGAATTGGTTGAGGTTGTTTTTCAGGAATTGAAAAAGACTCTTCAGAACGGAGAGAAAGTTAAAATTTCAGGCTTTGGCAACTTTGTCGTGCGTGGGAAAAGCGAGCGTATAGGTCGCAATCCTCAGACAGGTGAGCAAATTAAAATTTCAGCTCGGCGTGTATTAACCTTTAGACCTAGCCAAGTCTTAAAAGCCATGCTCAACGGAGAAGAGTATGCCCACCTCAAGGATGATGAAGATGACGACGAATAATCCAGCACCAAATCCATCGAATAATGCCGATTCGGATATTGAACTTTCTTTAGAAGATAAATTTTTAACGAATATCAAAGCATCAGATTCGGAAGAGGCGTCAGAAAACACAGAAATTAAAGCTGAGGCTGCGAGCTTACCCAGTGTTCTTGTTGATGAACAACTTTTACAAGAAATGCAGTCTATTCCAGATCGGTTTGGATTTAAAATTGGTGATGTAGCTGATCTCTTAGGTATCAAGCAATATGTACTTCGTTATTGGGAACAAGAGTTTGATATCTTAAAGCCCAAAAAAGCCTCAAATAACCAACGTCTTTATACAAAAAAAGATGTCGAAAATGCTTTTTTAATTCGTAAGCTTTTGTACCGCGATAAGTTTTCTATCGAAGGGGCACGCCAAGCTTTAAAAGATGTAAAATACGCGATTAAGAAGGAAAAAGATTTCAACTCTGTTATCCAACGTATTGAGTTTGTTCAATCGCAAATTAAAAGCTTTGTTGATGAGATTAAAAAAACAAAAGAAATGTTTAACTAATTGAGTTTAAGTTCTGCTGCTGAGGAAGTGGCAGGACAATAACGAGCTCAGTGTTTTCTGTATTGTCATAGTTAAAAAATATCTGTCCTTTATGGGCATTAATAATTCCCTTTGAAATACTAAGTCCTAATCCAGTTCCTTTGCCGACTTCTTTTGTGGTGAAGAAAGGCTGCATCAGTTTGTCGCGAATATCGGGTATAATGCCTTTTCCGGAATCTGTAATGCTAATACGAATGCTGTCTTCTTTCTGCTCGGCAGTGATACGAATCCACTTGTTGGTTTCTTCGTGTGCAATAGCATCGTGCGAGTTATTTAAAGCATTTAAAATCACCTGTGATATTTGAGTTGGAACACAGAGTATTTCTAAATTGTCAGGAATGGAATAACTTAAGTCGATACCATTGTTGCGTAGCTTGGCTTCACAAAAGGTGAGGGTGTCCTCTACAATATCTTTAAGCGGATGTGGCAAAAGAGGTTCGTTTGTTGTGTCATGGGCAAAACTGCGCAGTCCTTTGACGATGCGGTTAATACGTTCGGCTGTTGTGTTGATGTCTAGAAGGCCTTTAAGTAAAACCTCTTTTGTGGCCATCTCTTTTTTGGTAGCTAGAATAAGTTGTTGGGCTCTTCCCGATATGATGGCGACAGGATTATTAATCTCGTGTGCTAGACCGCTGGCCATTTCCCCAAGAGCAGCCATCTTTGCGCTTTGTTGAAGCTTAATTTTTTGAGCATTCATTTCACGTTCAATTTGTTTCACCTCTTCAATGTCGATAATAGAGATGATTGTTTCATCATTGAAGGATTTCACTGCCGTAACTAGATAAGTACGTACTTCCCCCATGGCACTGAGTTCAGTTTCATATTGAAGTCGGCGTTCTTTCGAAGAAATAAATTCACGAATACGACTGGTGAATTGGGGGTTGTCATTCCAAGCGCTGCCTATGGGGTTTCCAATAAGCTGAACATTTGCGGGTGTTGCCTGTCGCATATATTTATTAACGAGATGGTAGTTGTAGCCTTTTAAAACAGAAAGGCCCCCAGGGACGGCGTCGACAATATTCTGCATCTCGAAGTTTTTCGTACGTTGTTCAATCCAGCTTTTTTCCATTCGGCGGCGCTGGTGGATAAGAAAGTTGAAGAATAATAAAATCATAAGTACGCTTGAAATCTTCAACGTAAGATAGTCGAAACTTTGAAAGATAACGACAATTTGTGTTCCGAGGATAGGTAGAACAAAAGCAAAGAAATCGTATTTTGAAATAGATAAAGTGTAGGATGCCGCGGCTATGAGTCCTGCAAAAACCAAATAAGTGACAATGTGTAGTTCGGGTGAGACTAGATCCATTGTTGCAATTTCTAAAAGAGTCAAAGACCAGAATGTTGAGTGCGACATGATGACTATCAGGTGGACGAAAAGCCATTCTTTATTCGATAGGTTGGACAGTTTTTTCAGTGCTAGACGACATACATAACTCAGAATTAAAGCGGTCGAAATAGCGATGTGATAAAGATTAAAGCCAAGAAACGAGACTGCTGAAACTTGATAGATGACAATCAGAGCAATACTGGCAATAGCCGAACGAACCGTAGTCTCTTCAAGTTCGCTGCGAAGTCTCTCTTGTAAATGCTCTTGTAGAAAAAGTGTCACAACCGCTTATCGGTCAAAACAGCCTTTAATTTGAACCTGTTTCATAATGGGAAAAGGGGGTGATTGGTAACGGCGTAAATCTTAAAAATATCCTGACAAAATATGTTTAAAATATCAGCAGATAAGAATGTAAAGGCCTTGCTGGTCTAGGTAAAAAAAGGCAGTATAGGGCATGCAATTTATACCTGTTATTTTAAGTGGTGGAAGTGGTACACGTCTATGGCCAGTATCACGAGTGAAGTATCCAAAACAATTCTGTGAGTTATTAGACAAGCCGTTACAAACGCTAACAATCGAAAGATTGCAGAAGTATGGTGCCGGTTTGTTGGTAACGTCTGAAAAGCTGAAAGATCTAACTGAAAAAGATATCTTACAGAATCAATTGAAAATCGAAAAAGTACTCTATGAGCCAACGGGTAAAAATACCGCTGCGGCGGTCGCGTTGGCCTGTAAGTATTTAGAGTTAACAGGTAGAGCCGATCAAGTTGCTGGAGTCTTTTCTTCAGATGCTCTTGTTTTAAATCAAGTTGAATTTTCTCGGGCATTACAGGCTGCTGTGTCTTCAGCGCAAAATGGATTTGTTGTGACTTTGGGAATTCAGCCGCGCAGTCCAGAGACAGGCTTTGGCTATATCCAAGTTAAAGATCGCGCATTAAATACTCATACAGCAACTGAGGTGATGAAATTCCACGAGAAACCAACATTAGAGAAAGCTCAAAGCTTTATTCAAGATGGCCATTACTTTTGGAATGCGGGCATTTTTATTTTTAAAGTGAGTCGCATGATTGAGCACTTCAAAAAAAATGAACCAACTTTGTGGGAATCCATTAACCAATTGGCTTCAGATCTTTCCAATTTAGATGCGATTTACAGTAAGATAAAAAGTATTTCTTTAGACTACGCGATTATCGAAAAGCTAGACTCCGATGAGCTTCGTTGTGTCCCTTGTGACATAGGTTGGAGTGATGTGGGGTCGTGGGACGCCTTAGCAGAAGTCACTGAAGCGATGCCATTTACAGAGCACAGTTTGAAGAAGCAACCGGTGCAAATAGCATCTAAATCCAATTCAATATTTTCTCATCAAAAGAAAAAATACACTGTTGTCGGATGTGATGATCTGATTGTGGTGGATACGGCAGATGCCACTTTGATTTGTAAAAAAGGTGAATCGCAAAAAGTGAAAGATCTAGTGGACTCACTTAAGATCAGCGACGAAGAGCTAACCACTGAGCATGTATTTGAAAATCGTCCGTGGGGACGTTTTGAAATATTGCGAGATGAAGAGCACTATAAATCAAAAGTAATCCAAGTTGAGCCTGGTCGTAAATTATCCTATCAATCTCATGCTAAACGTGCGGAACACTGGGTTATTGTTAAAGGCGAAGCTATTGTAGTTCTAAATGATGAGGAGCACGTCTTAAAAGCGGGTGAGCATATTTTTATTCCCCAAGGCGCTAAACATCGAATTATGAACCGCAGTCAATCGTTAGTTGAGTTTATAGAAGTTCAGGTAGGAAGCTATTTCGGCGAAGACGATATCGTGCGCTATCAGGACGACTATGGCCGTAAATAAGGCGTTAAAGTCTGAGTTTTCAAGTCCGCAGAGTGTCCGTCGTCGCATCCGCGATGCTAAAGAGTTTTTAATCCGTTCGATTCTATTTTTGTGTGCGACAAGTTCGGTTCTGATTACATTTGGCGTTGTCTGGACTTTATTAAAAGAAGCATGGCCCTTTTTCCAAGAAGTTTCGTTGAAAAACTTTTTTTTCGATAAAGAGTGGACGCCTCTTTTTGAAAATCCTCAGTATGGTATTTTAAACTTAATTTCTGGAACGTTTCTGACAACACTGATTGCGCTATCAGTGGCAATTCCTTTAGGAACTATCACTGCTGTATTCCTAAGCGAGTATGCGTCTTCGCGCGTGCGTGAATTTTTAAAGCCCGTATTGGAGCTTCTTGCCGCTGTTCCCACGGTAGTTTACGGCTACTTTGCCCTTTTGTTTGTGACGCCGTTGCTGCAAGTGATTTTTCCGAGCTTATCGAGCTTTAATGCTCTGAGTGCTGGGCTTGTTATGGGAGTCATGATTATCCCTTATGTAAGTAGTTTGTCTGAAGATGCTATGCGAGCAGTTCCAGTTTACTTGCGTGAAGGCAGCTTGGCTTTAGGTGCTTCTAATCTGCAAACTTCATTTAAGGTGATCGTGCCATCAGCTTTTTCTGGTATCGCTTCAGCGTATGTTCTCGGTATATCACGAGCTTTAGGTGAGACCATGGTGGTTGCCATCGCAGCAGGACTTCAACCGAAGATTTCTTTGAATCCATTTGAGTCAACTCAGACATTAACTGCTTATATCGTACAAGTGAGTCAGGGAGATCTTCCCCATGGATCTATTGGATATAAAACCATCTATGTCGCAGGTGTGGTCTTGCTTTGCTTTACCTTGATATTCAACATGATAGGTCAAAAGGTGCGTTCGCATATGGAGAAAAAATACAAATGAGTTCTCTTGATAAGGTCTCCGTAATTAATGTGAATCAGCAGGTGGCTCGCTTGAAGCGACAAGATGCTCTGTTTTGGATTGTCGGTTTGATGACTTTGTTATTTGCACTAGTAACTTTGACTAGTTTGATCGTGGACATGGCTATAAGCGGATGGCCTCGTATTACCCAGAGCTTCTTCTTTTCGTTTCCTTCCCGATTTCCCGAACGAGCGGGGATCTATTCGGCATGGGTGGGAAGTCTTTGTGTTGTCCTTGTTACGGCGATGATGGCTATCCCGCTGGGAGTCGCATCAGGTGTTTATTTAGAAGAATATTCGAAGAAGAATTTTTGGACTAAAATTATTGAAATCAATATTTTGAATTTAGCGGGGATTCCTTCCATCACTTACGGGCTCATGGCGCTTGGCTTTTTTGTCTATTACATGAAGTTAGGGCAGACGATCATCACAGCAGGTATGACGTTAGGACTTTTAATTTTACCTATCATTATTGTGACAACAAGGGAGGCCATTCGAACGGTGCCTTCGCACATTCGCGAAGCTTCGTATTCTCTAGGGGCGACTAAGTGGCAAACGGTATGGAACCATATTTTGCCCTATTCGTCCGGTGGTATCTTAACAGGCGTGGTGATTGCCTTATCGCGGGCTATTGGTGAAACGGCTCCATTAATTACAGTTGGTGCTTTAACATTTATCGCTTTTTTGCCGACCTCGCCAATCAGTGCGGAGCCGCCGTTTGTGAGTGGGCAGTGGTTACATGATCCTTATACAGTGATGCCTATTCAGATGTTCAATTGGGTTTCGCGTCCGCAGGAAGAGTTTCATGTGAATGCTGCGGCAGCGGGATTGGTCTTGTTAACCATGACATTATTATTGAACGGAGCCGCGATTTTTATTCGTTATAGATTTAGAAAGAAATACAAATGGTAGATAGTAAAATAAATCAAGATAGCCTTATCAAAAAAGCTGAAGTGCTGGATTTGAATTTTGGTTACGTCAGTAATAAAAAAGTTTTGAATCACATTACATTGCCTGTATATCAAAATAAGGTAACAGCATTAATTGGACCATCGGGTTGTGGTAAAACCACATTACTTCGTTGTTTTAATCGCATGCATGATTTGTATGGTGAAGTCCATTACAATGGCGAAATTCAACTTTATCCTGACAATGTGAATATTTTAGGAAAACAAATTGATCCGATTGAAGTGCGAATGAAAATTGGAATGGTTTTCCAAAAACCAAACCCGTTTCCTAAAAGTATTTATGAAAATATCGCCTATGGGCTGCGTGTGCGTGGGGTGAAAAAGAAATCCTATATAGATGAAAAAGTTGAAGACTCTTTACAAAAGGCAGGATTGTGGGCCGAGGTTTCTGATCGTCTCAATACATCTGCTAGTGCCTTATCCGGTGGACAACAGCAGCGTCTATGTATTGCGCGTGCTTTAGCCACAGAGCCAGATTTATTGCTTTTAGATGAGCCGACTTCAGCATTAGATCCTATCTCTACGGCGCACATTGAAGAGCTCGTTATGGAGCTTAAGAAAACAGTCACTATCTTAATGGTGACTCATAATCTGCATCAGGCGGCACGTACGGCTGACTACACGGCTTTTATGTATTTAGGAGATTTAGTTGAGTTTGGCGAAAGCTCACAGGTTTTCACGAATCCGAAAGAGTCTCGTACAGAAAATTATATTACAGGAAGGTTTGGATAATGACTGCAAGTATGAATAAAAACACGAAAGTGACAAAAGCAATTATTCCTGCGGCCGGTTTAGGGACACGATTTTTTCCTGCTACCAAAACTATCCCAAAAGAGATGCTACCTATTGTCGATAAGCCGACAATTCTCTATGTAATTGAGGAAGCTATTCAAGCGGGCATTGAAGATATTGTTTTAATTCAAGGACGTGGAAAGACAGCCATTGAGGATTTCTTTGATATTTCCTATGAGCTTGAAGATAAATTGGTAAAAGATGGGAAAGAGGATATTCTTCAGAGTATTCACCAAATCCGCTCGTCAGTGAATATTATTTCGTTAAGACAAAAATCCGCTTTGGGCTTAGGACATGCAGTTCGCTGTGCAAAGCCAGTAGTTGGAGATGAGTCTTTTGCTGTATTACTTGGTGATGAGATTACATTGAGCCAGAATCGTGATCATAATGTAACGGCTTTTTTGTGTGATCAATACTCTTCAACGCAAAAAAGTTCAGTTTGGGTTTTGCCCATTGATCCAAAGGATTCCCATAAATATGGAATAGTGGATGTGGGACCGGATAAGCAAAATCTGGCCTCAGGAAAAACTGTTTTGGGTGTGGTTGAAAAACCGGCCACAGATAAAGCACCTTCGCACTGGGCACTACCGGGTCGCTATGTATTCGATGCAAAAATCTTTGATTATCTAGATAAGATTGAGGCGGGGAAAAACGGAGAAATTCAATTGAGCGATGCCATGAATTTATTAGCACAAGCGGGTGGTTTGAATGCCTATAGTTTTGATTCTCGTCGTTACGATGCTGGTGATAAGTTAGGTTTTTTAATTGCTAATGTGGATTTGGCTCTAGAGCGCGAGGATCTGCGCGAGGATCTGCTGCAATACTTAAAAGGAAAGTTGAAGCTTTAAACTAATTAAAGATTCTAGTAATTGAGAAGAAGTTGAAGAAATCTACGATGCTTTTTGAAGGCGGCGACTCAGATTTACGGTAAAGTTAAGTTTTTCTTTTCGTAGCTGATCCTGAAGTACCAATTGTATTAAAAGATCTTCTAGTAAACCAATTCGGCGGGCTATTTTAATAGTACGACGTAAGGATGGAATTTTTCGCCCATGCTCGAGGTCATTAAGTCCTTGCTTTGAGATTTTAAGTTTTTTTGCCAATTCGACTTGTGTCATTTCTTCGCCAAGGCGGTGGGACTTCAAGAGCCGACCGAATGTTAATGGTGAGAATTCTTTCTCCATTTTACTAAGGGTTATATTTTTAGTACTCATGTTTGTGAACCTCCTCTAAAATAATATAGTTAACAGGGCCACTTTGGATCTCTACATAGATGGCTCTATAGGACTTTGTGAGTCTAATCGATCTTTGGTGCTGTCGTTTCCCATATAGCGGTTCGTCATGATAACCCGGTATTTTTCGTATTTCCCGTAGCCCCTTCATCTCTACTGATTTCGCCCAAGCTATCAATTTGTCGATAACGAAATAAGGAAGTTTTTTTATGTTTTTGTGGACTTTGTCAAAAACTACCTTGTCCACTATATAGTACTCCAAAAAGGAGTACATTTCAATACAATCTTCATGCTGTGAAATTGATGCAAAATCAGAATTTTGCTGTAGTAGGTGTACTTAGTTTTTAAATTCCTAATTTCGGAATAAGATCCGTATTTATGGCCTTAAGCTTGCTGTACTGATGATTGAGGTTATGTACTTGTTATGAGTTTTAATTGAGGACGCTGAGTGTCCAAGAAAAGGAATTCGTACGGGTATTAACGACACATCTTAAGGAGGTTTTATGGCAAGCGAATCTACGACAGAAGTCACAACAGTGAAATCAGATGGACTGTTTAATGCGGTTTCAGTTCCTCTGGGGTCTGGACGATGGCTCATGGCTTTGGGGATAGCTCTTATGGTTCTGGGAATATTTGCACTCGTGGCTTCAGTCGCAACGACTTTAATGTCGATCGTTTTTATTGGAGCGATGTTGTTGGTAGCCTCTATCTTTCAAGTTGTCTTTGCTATTACGGCTGGGCGCTGGGTAGGCGTAGGAGTTCATTTATTGTTATTTGTTCTTTATGGTGTAACGGGAGCTTTTCTGATTTTTAATCCGATCGTAGGAGCTGCAACGCTTACATTATTTTTGGCTTTCTTTTTTATCGTCAGTGGATTATTTCGCGCGGCGTATGCGGCGACCTTACGATACAGTGAGTGGGGTTGGTCATTTTTAGGTGGTATGATCACAACAGCTCTTGGAGCCTACGTCTTAATGAATATGCCTGAAACGAGTTTGGTTCTTTTGGGAGTGTTATTCGGAATTGATTTACTCTTGGTCGGTATGAGTTTCTTTTGGAGTGGATTTGGTATCCGAAAAGTAACTTCCGTTCATAAAAGTAGCAAAAAGATGAAGCCTATGAGGGCTGCTCATACGTGACACAGGACCGTTGTCATAACTGAGTACTATCAATAACACTCATCATTTTTTTCAATCCGTCCATCAGTGTGATATTCGGATTGTATTCAAGAAGCTGTCGGGCCAGAGTCAAATCTGGCCGACGCTGAAGAGGGTCATCTTGAGGAAGTGGTTCAAAACGGATTTTAGATTTTGAACCTGTAACCTCTAAAACAAGTTTGGCTAAGTCTAAAATACGAACTTCGTGATCATTGCCTAAATTAATTGGCTGTTTCAGGTTAGATTCTGCATACCGTACTAGTCCAGCAACTAAATCATCAATATAGCAAAAGCTGCGGGTTTGTTGTCCATCTCCGTAAATAGTCATGTCTTCATTTTTCAATGCTTGTTGTAAAAAGCTATTGATAACACGATCATCATTGGGATGCATCCGATCGCCATAAGTATTGAAGATACGGACAAGCCCATGTGAGGTTTGATTCTTCTGGTTATAAGAAAAAATTAAAGCTTCACCAAAGCGCTTAGATTCGTCGTAACAACTACGCGGCCCGAATGAATTAACATGACCCCAATCACTTTCTTTTTGAGGTGAAGATAAGGGACTTCCGTAGATTTCACTGGTTGAAGAAAAAACAAGGCGGGCACGATAGTGGTCAGCAAATTGCAACGAATTTTCAAGCCCTATGGAATTGGCTTGCATAGTTTCAATCGGGAATTTTTGATATAGCTTTACGGAAGCGGGACTCGCTAGATGGAAGACGTATTTTAGATTTTGTATACCCACAGAATCTAAAGTCCACTTATCACTGATATCCTGTTCAGAAAAAACAAAATTCTTAGGATATTTGTGTAGTAGGTAGTCTGTATTCTGTATAGAACCTGTTAGATAATTATCCACTCCATATACACGATAACCGGCTTTTAGATAATGTTCAGACAAGTGGGTTCCAATAAATCCCGCAGAGCCCGTGATCAAGATGCTATTCATGAATGGCGTCCAACAGCGTAGTATTTAAATCCTAAAGACTTCATTTTTTCAGGAGAGTAGATGTTGCGTCCATCAAAAATAATAGGATATTTCATTAGCGACTTAATATGTTGAAGATCAGCGTTGAGGAATTCAGACCATTCAGTACAAATTACTAAGCCGGAACAGTCTTTTACTGCCTCCTCTGCAGTTGCACAGACAATAACTTGTGAATCGTGTTGATAATGTTTGACGAGGTTCCCATTTGCTTTTGGATCGTAGAGTTTTAATTTATGGCCTTTTTGTAGAAGAATATCTGCAACTTTTAATGCTGGTGCTTCGCGCAAATCATCTGTATTTGGTTTAAAGCTCAGTCCCCATATTGCGATCGGTTGAGCCTTATTATAGCTGGAGAGACTTTGAACAATTTTTTCTGCAAAATTTTGGATCTGTAATTGATTTGTGTGGTGTACAGCTGAGGTTATAACTGTATCCTCATGCAGTTCGCGAGCATAATGAACAAATGCTTCTAAATCCTTAGGGAAGCAACTACCTCCGTAACCTAGTCCTGCATTTAGGAATTTATCCCCAATACGATGGTCCGCGGCTAAAGATCTTTGAACCTGTTTAATATCAGCACTGTTTTTCGCACAGATACGTGAAAACTCATTCATTAGAGACACGCGGGCGGCTAAAAAAATATTAGATGCGTATTTGGACATCTCAGCCGATGTCGGGTCCATAAAAAGGAATTGTTCAGATTGTAATTTAAAGCCTGTATAGAGCTCTTTGAATAAATTCAAATCTTCATGATCGTTAGAGCCCACAATAATCCGGTCCGGATTCAGGCAGTCATGGATAGCGGAGCCCTCTCGTAAGAATTCGGGGCTGGAGATAAACCGATGTTTGGGATACTTCTGTGTCAAGCGGCTTTGAGTTCCGGGGGGAACAGTGGAACGAATAATAATAGTTTTTGGGGAGGATGAGTGGTTATTTATGGATGCGATGAGCTTTTCAAAACTACTGAGGTCAGCAGACCGGTTCAAAGTATTTGGGGTTCCGACGCAGACCATAAGAATATTGTATTGAGTTAAGCATTTTATAAGATCTAACTCAAAAGTGATTTTCTGAGTATGAGTTAGATCTTGAAGTAGAGGTGTGATTTCAGGCTCAAAAAATGTATTTTGCCCACTTTTTAGTCTATCAATGATGTTAGAGTCCGTATCGTGACATTTTACAGAAACTCCTTGTTTAGCGAAGCAAAGAGCAGTTGTCAGTCCGATTCGGCCACAGCCTATAATACATAAATTCATTATGCTTAGAATATCTCAAAAAGCTTGAGAATGAACAATGGATTAATCATCAGAGTATGGCAATATATTGATTTTAAGACTCAATAGAGTAGTTTATAATTTTTTGATTCTAGGAGAGCAAATGACTTTATTTATCACTGGTGCGGCAGGATTCATCGGGAGTTCTTTTTTAAGGGTAGCAAAAGCGCATGGTATTTATGGCAAAATTGTGATTATTGATTCGTTAACTTATGCTGGACGCAAAGAAAACTTCATTGATTATGTTAATGATAGGGATGTCATTTTTGAAAATGTAGATATACGTAACTATGAAAGCCTACGTAGTGTGTTTCAAAAATATGAACCTTCATCCGTAGTACATTTAGCTGCGGAATCACATGTGGATAATTCTATTAGTGGACCTCGTGTGTTTATTGAGACAAATGTAATAGGCACATTTAATCTTTTAGAGTGCTCTAGAGAGCTATATTCGTCACGAAAGGTAGATGTCGATAAGTTTAAATTTGTTCATGTCTCAACTGACGAAGTATTTGGTGAGTTAGGTGAAACTGGTAAATTTTCGGAGACTACAGCTTATGATCCAAGTTCGCCTTATTCTGCATCAAAAGCCTCAAGTGATCACTTAGTTAGAGCATGGCACAGAACATTCGGATTACCATGTATCGTTACAAATTGTTCTAACAACTATGGTCCTCGTCAATTTCCAGAAAAACTAATACCAAGAATGATATTAAATGCTCTTGCTGATAAGGCTTTACCTGTTTATGGGAAAGGTCAGAATGTACGTGATTGGATATATGTGGATGACCATTCAGAAGGTATTTGGTTGGCTTTAACTAAGGGTAAAGCTGGAGACACTTACTGTTTAGGTGGAAATTCAGAACGAAAAAATATAGAGGTTGTGACAGCCATTTGTGAAATTTTAGATAGGAAAAAACCTCGTCGGAATAATCAAAGTTATAAAGAGTTAATCACCTTTGTTGAAGATCGCCTAGGTCATGATTTTCGATATGCTATTGATGATCAACTCGCACAAGAAGAATTAGGATATAAAAGAAGGTTTTCGACTTTTGAAGAAGGTTTAGAGTCTACCATTAATTGGTATTTGGAAAACTCTGGCTGGGTAGAGTCTATCAGTAAAGGAGCGAAATAATGAAAGCTATAGTATTGGCAGGAGGATCAGGATCAAGGCTGTACCCCTCGACAAAGTCTTTAAGTAAGCAGTTGCTTCCAGTATATGATAAACCAACTGTGTATTATCCAATATCGGTTATGATGTTAGCGGGTATTCGTGATATTTTGATTATTTCAACTCCAAGAGATTTGCCATTAATTCGTGATTTAATGGGTGATGGAAATCATTTAGGCGTAAATTTTTCTTACGCAGAACAACCTGAACCTAAGGGCATTGCTCAAGCTTTTACAATTGGTGAAAGATTTATAGATAATAAACCTTGTGGATTGATTCTCGGAGATAATTTATTCTATGGCAATGAGTTGCCACAATTGGTACGTGAAGCGGCTAAGAAGGAACAAGGGGCTACGGTTTTTGCTTATAGAGTTCAAGATCCCGAACGCTACGGTGTTGTGGAGTTTAATAAAGATAAGAGGGCTGTAAGTATTGAAGAAAAACCACAGCAACCGAAGTCAAATTGGGCAGTAACGGGCCTCTATTTTTATGATCATAATGTTGTTAATATTGCTAAATCTCTAAAGCCGTCAAAGCGTGGAGAGTTGGAAATTACAGATTTAAATAGAGTGTATTTGGAGCAGGAACGTCTTGATGTAAAAACATTGGGTCGCGGAACGGCTTGGCTCGATACGGGGACGCATGATTCCCTTTTGAGTTCATCATTGTTTGTTCAAACCGTCGAACAGCGTCAGGGCCTGAAAATTGCCTGTTTAGAAGAGATTGCTTACCTTATGAATTTTATCACATTGAGTGAGTTAGAAAAGATAGCAGAGTCTTACCCGCAAAGCAGCTATGGTATGTATCTTAAAAATTTAGTTAAAAACGAAACAGTTTTTAACGGTTAGTTTTGAAAGAAAAGGTTGATCTTATTTACTACAGTCAATGTATCCTCATTCTTAAGATGAGAATGCATTGGTAGACGTAACAATCTGTTTGAAAGATCATCCGTGATATTCATATCACCAACAAAGCGGCCAAAACTTCTTCCTGCGGGGGCCGAATGTAGTGGTACATAGTGGCTGGTTGTCATAATACCTTCGTTTTTGAGAAATTGTGCAAGTTTGTTTCTATCATCTTGGCTATTTAACAAAATATAATAAATATGTGCATTTCCAAGACATTCCTTTGGAATGCTCATGCGCTTAAGATGTCCTTTTTCTTCTATTTGTTTTAGTCCATTGTGATAGGTGGCCCATGCACTAAGACGAGGGAGTGTAATTTGTTGGGAATCTTCTAATTGAGCAAGAAGAAATGCCGCTGTTACTTCTGAAATAAGGTAAGAGGATCCTTTATCTACCCAAGTGTATTTATCAACTTGTCCGTTAAGAAACTTCTGACGGTTGGTTCCTTTGTCACGAATAATCTCTGCGCGTGCGAGAAATTTGTCGTCGTTAATGACGAGACATCCGCCTTCTCCGCATACAATATTTTTTGTATCATGAAAGCTGACTGCAGACATATGTCCGATGGCACCTAGAGGTTTGTTTTTATAAGAAGCCAGCATTCCCTGTGCGGCATCTTCGACAACTATTAATGAATGCTCTTGTGCAATAGCCATAATTTCATCCATTTTGCATCCTACTCCAGCGTAGTGCACAGGCATGATCATTTTTGTTTTTGGTGTAATTGCTTTTTTGATTTCAGCTGGGCTGATATTCATAGTGTCTGGCTCAATATCAACGAATACCGGTATGGCGCCAAAAATTACGACTGCATTGGCAGTAGAAGAAAATGTGTAAGAGGGCAAAATCACTTCATCGCCGGGACCGATATCTGCTAATAGCATGGACATTTCTAATGCAGATGTACATGAGGGAGTTACGACACTGAGTTTTGATTTAAAATAGTTATTCAACCAGTGGACACATTTTTTATTGTAGTCACCATCGCCACTTAGCTTGCTGCCTCGAAATGAATTTTCAATATATTTAAGGGCATTTTCTGAGTGTGGTGGTATATTAAATGGAATAGTCATAGCGGCATAGTAATGTGAAATTATATCTAACACAAAAAACAACGTATTGCGTCGCGGCATTTGTTTTGTGTTAAGGTTATCCCTAGGATACTGTCTTTTGTTTAAATTTATTTAATCAAATTTGTGGGTAAAGATATGAATTTCTTAGTGTTTTCTTTAGGACAAAAGGGTTATTCGGTCGTTAAAGGACTAATAGGAAAAGGCCTAAATCAGAGTCGTCTTTTTGTAATTGTGGGAACAGATAAAAATGTCAAAACCGATTATTCTGATGAGGTAATTGAGCTATGCCAAGCACATCAAATTCCTTTTCTTAAATCAAATAACTGTTCTGTAAAGGATCTTCCTTTTCATTACTCATATGCAATTGCGGCAGGATGGAGGTGGATGATTCGTGATATCCCTGAAAATCAGCTAGTTGTTTTTCATGATTCGATACTGCCGCGCTATCGTGGCTTTGCTCCATTGGTGAGTTGCCTTAAGAATAAAGACCAAGAAATTGGTGTTACGGCTTTGTGGGGGAACAAAGATTATGATGCTGGTAATATACTCGGGCAAGTAGTCTTGAAGGTAGATTATCCAACGACAATTGCAGAGCAAATTAATAGGATTTCAAATGAATATGCTAATCTTGCTGTTAAGGTATCGGAGATGTTTGAAACACAAGGTGTAGATCTATCAGGTAGAGTTCAGAATATCGACGAAATTAGTTACAGTATGTGGCTTGATGATGAGGACTATCGTATCCAGTGGTGCGATAAATCTGAAGAAATTTGCCATTTTATTTCGTGTGTAGGAAGTCCTTTTATGGGAGCCAGCACAATGATGGGCAGCCGGCTTGTGAGGATTATGGAGGCTGAAGTGGCCCCTGATTTAAGAATTGAGAATAGAACCCCAGGAAAAGTATTTTCTATATCACACCACGAAGCGACTGTTGTTTGCGGGCAAGGTATGTTGAAGGTTATAAGTGCCAAATATGACGATGATCAGACAGATGTTGTCTGGACAAAAATTAGGACAAGATTGAAGTGAAAAGTATCCAAGCATATTTTTTAACTACTATCTCACAAGGCTCTAAAATTTTGGTTGCATTTGTGATCATTAAGATGATTGCTTGGCGTTTAGGCCCTGAAGGGTTGGGGTTACTTGGTAACTTTATGAGTTTGACTTCTGCTATGGTAACGTTTGCAGGTGGTGGTATTTTGACTGCTGTTGTTAAGTACGTTGCCGAGTACAGAGAAGACGAGGATAAATGTAAATCGTTTATCTCAGCTGCTGGTTTATATACGTCTGTTTGTGCCGTCTCGATTTTGATTATCGCTATCGTTTTTCGCAATCAAATTTCTACTTATATTTTTGGATCAGCTGAATATTGGTATTTAGTATTACTTCTTGCTGTTGCTCAAGTTGCGTATGCATTTTCAAATTTTATTATAGGCATTATAAATGGACTGGGGAAAATACACTATTTTTCTTTTATTACGGTTATAGGAAGCTCTATTGCCCTGCCATTAGCGGGCTATTTTATATTTAAATTTGGCTTCAATGGTGCGGCTATAGCTTTAATCGTGACAAATGCAGTTATCTTGTTGCCGGCGTTATATTTCGGAAAGAAAATAAGCATTTTAAAGAATATATCTTATGTTAAGACGTTCAGCGAATATCAAAAGCTTTTCAAATATTCCTTAATGTTAGTTAGCAGTGCCGTGTTTTTACCAGCCGCTGAAATATTCGTACGAAATTTAGTGATAGAGAGAAACAGTTTATTAGATGCAGGATATTTTCAATCACTTTTAAGGCTTTCTGCAGTATACATCAGTTTTATATCTTTGTTTTTAGCATATTATTTTATGCCAAAGATTTCTAATACGAAATCCAATGCCTTTATTTTCTATCAGTCATTACGCTATGTGGGGTTCTTAAGTGCTCTTTTTTCTTGCTTTGCTGTAATTCTGTATTTTTTAAGAAATGAAGTGATTTCTTTTGCTCTTTCGGTTGAGTTTTTAGCGGCGTCTCAATATATTCATCAGCAATTGATTGCTGATTTATTCAAAGTCTGCGCATATGTTTTTGGCTTTGTTGCTGTCGGGCGGGGTTGTTTTAAATTGTACATAGCGGCTGAGGTACTGCAAGCAGCAGGCTTTGTGTTTTTTACTAAGCTGCTTTATATTTCGAGTCTTTCTGAAGTGTATAATGCACTTATTTTAACAAATATGCTCTATTTTGCTCTCGCGGGGTGTGTTTTTCTTTTCTCATACCGTAAAGATATTTTTTCGAAGGAACAGATATGCGCGCCACAGTAGTAGTATCTACGTATAATCAAGAAAAATATATCGTGGAATGTTTAGAAAGCATTCTGTCGCAAGAATCCGATTATCAGTTTAATATTATAGTTTCAGATGATAATTCGAAAGATAAAACCCCCATTATTTTAAAAGAATACTCTTATAAGTATCCTGATCGAATTTCTCTGATTTTGCGTGATAAGAATGTAGGTGCAGCGGCAAATTATGTAGGAGTACATAATGAGGCTGATGGCGATATTATTTTTCACATGGATGGTGATGATGTTATGCTTCCATCCAAGATTCAAAAACAGATGCAGATGTTCTCTGTAGACAGTGAAGTTAATATAATATTTCACAGGGCCTTGTATTTTTCCGATGATGGAAGCTTGTTAAAGCCGACAAAAGGGTTTATGGCGGGTCAAGAAATTGTCTCTTTTTCAGCAAGAGAGATGGCTATGTGGGGAAGTATCGCTGTACACAGTTCCTACGCTTATAGAAGATCATCAAGAAAGGTACACGATATTGGCAGGGAATTTATGGAGTGGTTTTTTGCAATGGATTCTTTATTGCCAGATGGTAAAGGCCTTTTTATCAATGATGTGCTTGTAAAATACCGAATAAACCAGAATGGTAATTCGTATTTGTCGACTGGCAAAGGAAAGATGAAGGCTTATCGGATCTATTTTCAGGATATTTATCACTACTTCGGATTAAATCCTGATTTGCGTCCACAATTATTTGCAAATGCGGTAGTTTCTTTTTTGGGTATGCTTAAAAATGTACATACGATTGATCTATCACTGTTTAAGTTTTTATTGAGGAATATTTTTTATTTCAATCCATCCTATATAAAAAGTGCTTATACAGCCCGTCTAAGTAATGGGTTGGTAGATAAGGAGAATGAGTAGATATGTTGGTTTCTATCGTTATTCCGTGTTATGGAACTCCAAAAACACTTTATCCGTTAGTTAATGAAATTAATAAAATTTTTCAAACACAAAATGCAGATCATGAAGTTATATTGGTGAATGATGCGTGTCCTTTGGATTCATGGTCGCAGATACAGAATATTTGCTTGCATGAAAAAAAAGTAAGAGGAATTAATCTTTCTAGGAATTTTGGGCAGCATGCAGCTATCACTTGTGGGCTACAATATGCAAGAGGGAGCCGAATCATCATTATGGATTGTGATTTACAAGATGATCCGAAATACATACCTGCGCTCATAGATAAAATGAATGAAGGATATGACATTGTGCAAGCTAGAAGAATATTTAGGCACGAAAGTTTCTTTAAACGAACACAATCATGGATGTTTTATAAATCCTTAAGTGTATTTCTTGGTGTCCAGCTAGATTATTCTGTTGCAAACTATGGTATCTATTCAAAAACAGTGGTTGATCATATTATAAAACTTGGAGATCGCATGAGATTTTTTCCATACTTAGTGTCATGGTTGGGTTTCAATTCGTCCAAAGTTGAAGTTGTCCAAAATGAACGAGTAGAAGGAGTGTCTGGCTACACTCTTCGTAAGGCATTGAAGCTAGCTGTTGATATTGCTATTTCATCTTCAGGACGTCCTTTATATCTATGTATGCTTTTTGGTGGCATGGTTTCATTTTTCAGTATTTTGTTAGGTATTATTTTTGTAGTTAGATATTTTTCAATTGGATTAGCTCCATCTGGATGGACTAGTATGATGGTGACGATATTGTTTTCTACAGGGATCATCATGTTTAATATGGGTATTATCGGGTTGTATTTAAATAAAGTTTTTGAACAAACAAAGAATAGGCCTATTTTTGTTGTTAAAGATATAACAGGGATTGATGCATAGAATGATGAAAATTATTAATAAGAGACATGTAGACTTGTTAGTGGTGTTGCTTTTTGCGACTTTAATAATCCCTTCGATATATAGGTACTGTTTTATAGATGGACCAGATTATTTTGCACATATGAGATTTATTGAGGGTAAGGCTTTTGGCGATCTTATTTCTTTGGGATTACCTCATTTGACTGTGCATTATATTTTGTTGAATATTTCTAATGTATTCAACGTTACATTGAACACGACTTTTTTTGTTTTTACAGTTTTAAGTATTTTAGGGTTGGCAATTGTTAAAGTGCTTTTTGTTCGTTACAGCTTGCCTAATGCCGAAAAGTATAGGGTTGGTTTTTTAGCCGGTATAACGATGCTTATGGGAGCAATTTATTTTCCTCTCTTCAATAGTTATAGCTATTTAGGTATTTGGTCGCCATTAGCGTATCATAATCCGACATCTACGTGGTTGAAGCCTGTAGCTTTGTTGACTATCTTTATTTATTTTAAATTATTAGATGATGACAGGAAGAATATTAAACAGAGTTGGCTATTGGCTTTGTTGATATTCCTTGGAGCTGTTATTAAACCAAATTTCGCACTTTGCTTTATACCTGTTCTCTTTATGGATATGCTTTTCAGAAAGAAAGTATATCAAGGGGTCCTAATTATTTTGCCTACATTATGTGTTTTGTTAGGGCAGTATCTTATTACTTTTGCGGCCGATATAGAACAAAAGTCCTCGGTAGTCTTTACGCTTGCAGGTCCATGGTCAGTGTACAGCAACAATATACTAGGAGCTATCATTCAAAACCTATTGGCTCCCATATTGATTACTTATACATTATTCAAAATCGAAGCTTTTAGTCATAAGTATAAGCTTATTTGGTCTATTGTTTTGGTGGCTTTGTTACAAGGGCTGTTCTTGGCTGAATCTGGACATCGTTATGAGGGTATGAATTTTATCTGGGGATATGTAGTGGCCGTGGATATACTCTTTCTTGTATCTGTTGTTGAGTTTACACGGAATATAGATTCTTATAGCAGTAAATGGAAAAAAACCGTTGTTTCTATTTTGGCTTTGCATGCTATATGCGGCTTAGCTTTTATCGTATTAACGGGTGTAGGACGAGGACCATTTTCAGTTTAAAAGGTCAAAGGTGGCATGAATGAAAGATCAAATACAAATATCTGAAGAGGAAGGATATTTATATTATCTATTTTATCTTTATTCTAATAGATGGAAAATTGTCTATTGCTCGGCTGTTTTAAGTTTGTGTGTTTTTGCAGTGTCTTGGATATTCTTATCTGCAAAGCGTAATGTGTCTATTATACAAGTGCCTACGCATGAGTATACTCATGCGTTAATTAGTAAAGAGTTTGTAGATTTTTTAATTGAAGAAGAAATAGCCCCTAAGATTAGCGAAGAAATAGGACATGTGTATCAGGTTAAATCTAGCTATATAGACAGTAAAGAACAAGTTCTTAAGCTATCATCAAAGATATACATATTTAGCAAATCAGATTTAGAGCCTATTCAATTGTTTCATGCAGGCGTAATGAAGAGATTGTTCGAGTATATGCAAGAGCAAACGAAACAAGCTAATGCTAACTATGCGTCAGTATCTAAAGGTGAAGGGGTTTTGTTCAAAGAAAAGGCTAAGTTTGTCACTCAGCCTAAGATACTGATGGAAAATTTCATGGAATCATCAAAAAGAGGGGTGATCTCTTGGGTGGGGATTTACTTAATTCTATTTGTATCTTTTGGTATCTTAGTTTCAGCTCTGTATATGGCGTATTTCTATATAAGAAGCTTGCATCCTAAATATGTATTTTACAGAAAAAGTTATGAGTAATTTAAAAGACTCAATAATAATTTTTGGAACAGGCGGGCATGCCAAGGTAGTATTTGATATTTTGATGGCTACAGGATGCAAAGAAAGAATAATATTCTGTAGTAAAGATGAGAGTAAACAAGAATTTCTTGGATGTATCCATGTTTTTCAGGATAACTTTTCTAGTTTGAATGTTGATACGGGTATAGTTGCTATAGGCGATAACTGGATAAGAAGCCAAGTTGTAAATTTTGTACGTACAACAAATCCAAAGTTTAAATTTATAAAAGCGATACATCCTAGATCATGTATTAGTAACAGTGTAGCGCTAGGTGATGGCGTGGTTGTAATGGCTGGGGCTGTTATAAATCCAGATGTTCGAGTAGGTATGCATGTTATTGTAAATACAGCTAGTTCAGTGGATCATGATTGTATATTGGAAGATTTCAGTAGCCTAGCGCCAGGAGCGACTTTGGGTGGTAATGTGGCTATCGGGGAGTATTCCGCTATTTCTTTAGGGGCAAAAGTTATACATGGTCGAACAATAGGTCGGCATACTGTGATAGGTGCAGGAGCTACTGTTTTACACGATATCGAATCTGAAGTTGTAGCATATGGTTCACCTTGTAGGAGTGTCAAACGACGTATTAAAGGTGAGAAGTATCTTTAGGAATCAAAAGATGAAAATAGCTAGGGTTGTTACTGTTCCAGAAGCTTTTGTGCATATAAGATATTTATTAAAATACCTTGTTATAAGCGGTTGTGATGTGACATTAGTGTCATCTCCAGGAGAGTATGGAGAAACTCTCAAAAATGAGAATGCGTGCCGTATGTATGAGCTGAATATAGCACGAGAGATCAATTTAATAAGTGATTTAATTTCTGTTTTTAAACTAATCTTTTATTTCAGAAAAGAAAAGTTCGATATTGTTCATTCGTCTACTCCGAAGGCAGGTCTTCTTTGTGCTGTAGCAGGTATATTTGTGCCACATACAGTTTTTATTCACACGTTTACTGGGCAGCGTTGGGCGACTTTACGTGGTCCACTGCGAGCACTGTTGAAGTTTTTGGATAAATTAGTTATTCGACTAAATAGTAAGTGTTATGCTGATAGTTTTTCTCAAATTAAATTCTTAGAAAAAGAAAATGTGGCAGCAATAGGACAGATTGAATGCCTACATAAGGGATCATATGGGGGTATCGACTGCGAGCGATTCGATGCAGCTCGTTTTCCAAATGCAAGGGAAGCACTTTGTGAAAGACTTGGATTGCAGCAAACTGATATATTATTGCTTTTTGTTGGACGATTGACAAAGGACAAGGGTGTCGAGGATTTAGTGGCGGCTTTTATTAAAGCAAATAAGTTTAACTCCAGAATTAAATTAGTTTTGTTAGGTAAATTTGAGCCAGAATTGGACCCTTTGAATCAAATAACCGTTGATTTGATTCACCAACATAAAGATGTGTTTTATGAAGGTTTTTCTTCTGAACCCGAACGATACTTCTCTGCGTGTGATTTTCTCTGTCTACCGAGTTATAGAGAGGGCTTTGGCACTGTTATTATAGAGGCTGCATCATGTGGGTTACCTTCGATTGGTACAAGAATTCCTGGTCTTGAGGATGCTATCGTTGATGGAGAGACAGGCCTTTTAGTTAAATTAGGTGAGGTAGACTCCTTAACTGAATCGATCTGTCGATTAGCTATAGACGAGACTTTGAGAAAAAAAATGGCCCAATTGGCACAAGATAGAGCGAAAAGGGATTATAGTACTCAGTTGCTATCGAAGTTGCAGGTGGATGAATATATCAAGCTTACTGGAAGGCAAGCTTGATAATTTCTGAAATTCTATACACGGTATCATCAGGCATATTACTCCCAGACGGAAGACAGATGCCATTTTGGAAAATATATTCAGATATTGGCTTAGATTCTGTATGAAAAAACTCATTCTTCTCGAAGATGGGTTGTTTATGCATAGGATTCCATATTCTTCTTGCCTCTATATTATACTCGTTAAGGTGAGCGATAAGTTGGCTTGCAGAAATACGGGTATTGTCGGGAATCAGTGCGGTAGATAGCCACCTATTAGATCTGTAGCCTTCTGGTTCATCAAGAAAGATCAATGGCGTGTCTACTAGATAGTTTTTATATGACGAATAGACATTACGTCTAGCCTCAACTCTACTATCTAATACTTGCAGTTGTGCTATTCCTATCCCAGCTAAAATATTACTCATTCTATAATTATATCCTATTTCAGAGTGAAGATAGTAAGGGGCTTGGTCGCGTGCTTGAGTAATCAAAAACAGAGCTTTATTCGCCTCTTCTTTAGAGTGAGTTATTAGCATCCCCCCGCCAGAGGTTGTGATAATCTTATTTCCATTAAACGATAAAACTCCGTAGTTTCCAAGTGTGCCGCACTTACGGTTTTTATAAGAAGAACCGAGAGCCTCTGCTGCGTCGGAAATAATAGAGATTCCGTAGCTGTTGCAGATATCCGTTATTTCGTCGTACCGAGCGCTCATTCCAAACAGGTCTGCACATATCAATACTCGTGGGATCTTGCCAGTTTTTTTCTTTTCCTCAATGGCTCTAAGTAAAGAAGCCGGGCAGATATTCCATGTATCCTTTTCGGAATCTATGAAAATAGGTACGGCCTTTTCGTACATAACTGGATTTGCGCTCGCAATAAAGGTACTGCTAGAGCAGAAAACTTCTTCCTTTTCCTGCAGATTTAAGAGCCTCAACGCAATATGGATTGCCGCTGTTCCTGATGACGTAGCAATTGGGTATATTTCTTGCTCTTGTAGATAAGTAGCTATATCTTTTTCAAATCTGTCTACATTGGGTCCTAAAGGTACAACCCAATTGTCATCAAAGGCTTTTTGTATGTATTGCATCTCATTCCCACTCATATGTGGAGGAGAAAGTAAAATGCGCTTTTCAAATTTATGCATCAGATGATCCTTTAAATTTTTCCATAGTAATGCCTTGGGAAGAGTCAATGTCTTTAGGACGAATTACTTTAAAGAATGTTAAAAACAAAATTTTTATATCAAGAGTTATAGACCAGTTTTCAGCATACCATACATCAAGATCGAATTTTTCTTCCCATGTTATTGCATTTCGTCCGTTAACCTGTGCCCAACCTGTGATTCCTGGCTTGACGCAATGTCGTTTTTTCTGGCGTTCGTTGTATAGTGGAATGTATTCCACCAAAAGAGGTCTTGGGCCGACCAAACTAAGCTCTCCTTTGAGAACGTTAAAAAGTTGGGGTAGTTCATCTATAGACGTTCTTCGTAAAAAAGATCCTAATCTAGTGATTCGTTGATAGTCTTCTGAGCTATTAAGTGTGTTCGCTGAGTTAGACATAGTGCGGAATTTATAAATATTAAATATTTTAGAATTAAGTCCAGGGCGTGGTTGTGTGAAAAATACAGGACGCCCCTCAATTAATAATATCAATATACTGAACACAATTAAAATTGGTGACAGTAACAATAGTAAAATCAATGCTATCGTAAAGTCGAAAATAAATTTATGAAGAGGTTGGCTTTTAATCATGGCGTATATTTTTTAATATCTTTAAACACACAAAAGATTGCCGTTGCAAAAACGGGTATTGTTTGGATTCCTTTGGTATTTAAGATAGCAAATACCAAAAGGAGTACAAAAGAAAAAATCGAAATCTCGCGAGTTTTCTTTGTCTTCCTGCAGAAGATTAGAGGCAGCAGGAAGTATGAATTTATTGCTATGAACAGCAAAAGATATGGCAATCCTCCAAAAAAGAGAATCCGTAAATAGCCAATGTCGGTATTCATGTAAAACTGTAGGCTAAGGGGGCTGTTGATGAAAAAAAGTCCGTCGCCAATAATCCATGTCGAGATTTGTGTTGGCAGTTTGTACATATCAGCTGTGCCACTGACACTGGTGCTACTGAAAGACCCTTGAGATATAAAGTTTCTGAATAACTCCAAAGCTTCGAACATAGGGCCTGAACTGATAAAGGGGCTAAGAATAAACATGCATAACAAAGAGAACAATAAAGGTATTCTAATATGCATGCGAGATGAAAAAATACTGAATAATGAATAGGGTATCAAGGCACTTCGAGCAAGAGTCATCGATATAGGAAATATAATGAACCAAAGGATAAATGTTAGAAACATTTGTTTCGAAAGTAATGATAGGTAGAAAACCGCCGAGATAATATTCGTTGCACCATCTACATGAAGTAAACCTAACCCTACGGTTCGAAGTCCCCAGATATGTTGGAAAACATCGGCAGACTTAGGAGAAATGAATCCCAGCATAAATTGGAAAAAAGAGGAGCTGAGTCCAGAAACTATAATAATACATATTTGGATTACTAACCAGGTCAACAGTGGACCTTTTGATGGGCGTAGGATTTCATATAAGATTATGCCGAATAATGTACTGAGTATTATTTTGATAAGAATTTGAAAGTGAAAGGAAATGTCTCGGAATTCTCCTGAGCCTATTAAAAAAGACAGGGAGCCGATTAGTAAGAAAAGTAAGACCAATAAAACGAAGATGCTGACTAGACCCGCATTTTTTTTTGAGAATTGGTAAATTTCCTTCAGATAAAAAGGAAGTAGCAGGGCGGCTAGGGGAATTTCGGTATTGTAGATCCTTGGAAAACCGATAATCATGGTTAAAGCGACAAGTCTATATATAAAATTATGCTTAAAGCTGAAAGCTTGGATATTGAGGTTCATATCTGATCTTGGCGTTTTTGCTGTGAGAATGAGATTAGCATTGCAAAAGTGATCACAACCAACATCCGAATTTTCGAGTATTCAAAAGTGACATCGGTCAGACACGCGAGTAAAAATTGAATCAAAACTAAAAAACATGCACAGGCGAGGGGGTAAAGCTGGTCATTAAAGGTTTTACTCATAAAAGAAACGCTCTTGCGTAGAAAGAATACGAGAATAGACATGAAAAATATAAAGCCTGTTATTCCGGTCGTCGCTAGTACGTTTAAGTATTGATTATGGGAGTGAGATTCAAAGTGATCGGCGGGTAAGCCGATACGAGGCCAGTAATCGGCGATTTGTCTGTAAGACTCCCAATAGCCAATTCCAAACCAAGGATGATCTTTAAACATGAGCCAATGAACCTGTAAAAGTTGTGATCTCATTTGGTCAGAATCGCTTGAAAAGCTGTTAACTACCCGCAAATAAAGAGTTTCGGATGTTAGCAAGCCAATTGATAAGATAATTGTTGTTGATATTATATAGAGTAGACAGAGTTTCTTATTTTTGATGTAGCTAAGAATTAGCAATGAAATAAATAATGCGCCCCAAATTCCACGAGTGTACGTAAGAAAAATACTTATGCCCATGATGCATAGAGTGATCGCCCCAGATATTTTTGTTCTTTTGTGAATTTTTTCAAAGTTCAATAAGTAAATTGTTACAAAAAACATGAAAATCAGGGAGTTACCATGGGCATGGTATGTCGCGCTGTTTACTAGGCCGACTGTCCCATGAATGACTTTTTGGGTAATTAGATCATAGCCTAAGAAGTATATGACTATCGCGTAGATGTTTGGCAGCAAAAAAGCAATTGAAAAAAAATTTATCCATCTTTCATAGTTTACATTGATTTTGCTGAATGCATAAATCAAAAGATAAAAATTTATGATCCAATTAAATTTTGAAAGATAAAACAACCAAGGTACGGGTTCTTTCCCATTGATGATTAAGCTGACAATAACGACAAAGACATATCCTAAAAATGCCCACTCAATTCCAGTAGGTTTAAAATGAGGCTGTACACTTTTACTTTTCCATGCTGAGAAAATAAAACATAAGAAAATTAATATAAACGAGGTGTCCATCAGGGTCTGTGATGTCACCCCACCTAATGTGGCTAATCCAACTAAAAACTCAAACATCCTCCAAAGCTATCAGTTAGTACTATATTTACAACTAAAAGAAAAGCTTAGGGTTATTTTTTGAGCAGTCATATTGATGGTATTTGAGAACCAAGTTGACATGTATTTCCCAATAGTGAGGTAGTATTTTAAGATAAAAATGAAGCGGGGGATGGTGCGAAATTTACAGAAATATAACATCAAGTGGTTATGGATATTTGGTGCCCCCTATATATGGGCGTTATCTGTAGGGCTTTTACTTCAGTTCTATATTTATCCAGTTTGGTTTTCAGGTACTTATTGGGGGCATGGTCTTACGCAAGGGGATTGGGTTTATTTTCATGAGATGGCAATTCAGTTTGCGGAAACTGCTAAAGTTACGGGGTTTAACTTTAAGCTAGTTCCGCTAGAGCTCTCTCCTGTGTACTTATTAGGAACAGCTTATTATATCACAGACATATATGAACCTTGGGTGCTGCTTCCGTTCAATGCTCTGGTTCATGCGCTGAGTTGTGTGTGTTTAATTATAATTTTGCAAAGACTGAAGTTTTCGTCGTTATCTGCGTGTGTAGCAATTTTAGTGTTTTTTGCAGTTCCTACAGCTTCAGTGCTTTATTCCCAAGTTCATAGGGACGGATTAGTGTTTCTCTCATTTTACTTGTTTGTCGTCTTTATATTAGATCAGTTCCTGAAGGAAAAAAAAAGGTTTACGTCTTATCTAACTTTATTTTTAAGTATAGTGTTAGTATTGATATTTAGAACTTATCTACTTAATTTTTACTCAATATGTATTGTGGGTCTGGCTCTATATTTGGCTGTTCATTTAAAAACTAAAGAGGCTCTTAAACGCTCGGTATGTTTGCTTTTAATTTCGTTAGTCTTACTTTTTGTCGGTCAAAAAATAGGCCATATAGGAGCATTACACCAGAGCAGAGGAGTGCCTGCTGGGACTGTCTTACCATCAAGGGCCGTGGCGCATCAGCAAGAAGAGACAGAGTTTTGTCAGCCTGAGAACTCTTTTGATCGCTTCTTCCCCGAAATTGTTAGGCGTCAGTTATGTAATATTCAAATAATACGCTTGAGATCTGTCGCCAATTTCCCAGAAAGTAGAGATAAGGCATATTATGAGATGCAAGCATATACTGACCTGCGGGTAGATACCCCGAGCTATGCTTTGGGTAATATCCCGATATTGTTGAGGTTAGCATATGTTGAACCCATAGTATTTTTGAGTAAAAAGGAAAATTGGACCATGTTTCACTACTTTTCTATATTGGAAACTGGGTTGAATTTGCTGTTTCTATCTATTGCGCTATTTTATATGATTACTCGGTCTAAATGGCCCATATTGGTTCCCTTGCTAATAGCTTCATTTTTTTTACTTGTTTTAGCTGCCTCTACTGTCAACATGGCTACATTTTATAGATTGCGCTTTGGTTACATATCGCTTGGGGGAGTGATTGGTTGTGCTGCTTGTGTATCATTGATGCAAGAGTTCTTCATAAAAAGGCAGAAAATTGAATAGTAACCTAATAGATTGCAAGTAATCAGATATTTAATTAGTATTGTTGCATGCATATGTCAGTGGCCCGATTACCTCGACGAATCAAAATTTTAATAGTGCTTTTTAGTGATCTAATTCTTTTACCATTAGCTTTATGGTCGGCAGTTGCACTTCGTTTTGGGACATTTCAGCCGTATGTTCAAGATTATTGGTGGTTATTCGGTGTTTTACCTTTATTTACCATTCCGATCTTTGCGCGATTGGGTCTTTATAGGGCTGTGATACGCTATGTAGACACTGAAATTATGAAAACAGTGTTATATGGGGTAACTATTTCGGTGCTTTTGTTGACAACGATAGTGACAATGACACGGGTTCAAGGATTGCCGCGCTCTTCAATTATTATTTATTGGATACTTTCTGCGCTTTACATTGCCGCAAGTAGATATTTAGCAAGAGGAATTCTGCTTTCGCTAGAGTCTAAGGAACGCTACAAGCAGAAAGTTGCTATTTACGGTGGAGGCAAGGCGGGGCTTCAGACGGCCTTAGCTTTGATGAACGGCCCAGAGTATAAGCCTGTATTATTTTTTGATGATAACGTCGAGTTACACGGGACGACTATAGCGGGGATACGTGTATTTAATCCGAAGCTAGCTGAAGAAACCATGTTACAATATGGCTGCAATCAGTTATTACTAGCCGTGCCCTCGGCACCACGATCAAAGCGTCGTGAGATCATACGACGCTTTGAAGGCAAAAATATTCACTTAAAAACAATCCCAGGTATGGGGGAGTTGGTTACTGGGCAAGTGAAGGTTGATGACATTAGAGAAGTAGGTATTGAAGATTTACTAGGTCGCGATCCAGTACCGCCGTTTGAACATTTAATATCCGTTTGTATAGAGAAAAAAGTTGTTTTAGTTACTGGAGCTGGAGGTTCGATTGGATCTGAACTATGTAGGCAAATATTAAGACATCACCCCGCTCGCGTGATTTTATTCGAAAGGTCAGAGTATTTATTATATAAGATTGAACGAGAGCTGTCTGAGCTCTGTTGCCATGCTGAAGTGGTTCCTATTTTAGGCGATGTTTTAGACAAGCAATCTGTTGATCGAGTTATACGGCAATACGATGTTAAGACGATATATCATGCGGCAGCATACAAGCATGTACCCTTGGTGGAAGCTAACATAGTAGCAGGAGTTATGAATAATGTCTTTGGAACTTTAAATGTTGCCAAAGCGGCGATTGATCAAAAGGTTGAAACATTTGTACTTATATCCACTGATAAAGCGGTGAGGCCTACCAATGTTATGGGTGCTACAAAAAGGCTTGCAGAGCTAATCTTACAAGCATTGGCTAGTAAAAAGCCATCTACGCGATTTTGCATGGTCAGATTTGGAAATGTCTTGGGTTCGTCAGGATCTGTTGTTCCACTGTTTCGAGAGCAGATACGTAATGGTGGCCCAGTGACGGTCACTCATCCAGAAGTCACAAGATATTTTATGACAATACCTGAGGCATCTCAGCTTGTTTTGCAAGCTGGTGCGATGGGAGCGGGTGGAGAGGTTTTTGTTCTCGATATGGGTGAGTCAGTACGTATCTCAGATCTAGCAAAAAAAATGATTGTGCTAAGTGGCCTAGAAGTTAAAGACCCTGAAACTAAAAGGGGTGACATAGCCATTCAATATATTGGTTTAAGGCCGGGTGAGAAATTGTATGAAGAGCTTTTGATTGGATACAATGTGGGTATAACGCAACATCCAAGAATAATGAAAGCCGATGAGGACTTTATAGAATTTTCAGATTTGATGGGCTTGCTTGAGTTATTAAAGGTTGGTTGTGATGAGCAGGATGCAGGTAAAGTTATAGAAATTTTAAGAAAATCAGTAAAAGAATATCTGCCGGCTAAGTAATACTTATTGTTGTGGATATTCTTATTACCGGTGCCGCCGGTTATATCGGCTCTCATACAGCTAACGAATTACAAAACCTAGGTTACAATGCCATAGCCCTCGACAATTTATCTAATGGACATCGTGAAGCTTTACACCCCAGTATTCCATTTTATCTAACAGATATCCGTGATAAAAATTCTTTACGGGAAATTTTTGCGAAACATAAGTTTTCTTATGTGATTCACTTGGCTGGTCTAGCGATAGTTGAAGAATCCTTCTCTCGCGAAAAAGACTACGAAGAAAATAACATCATCGGCACGAAAAATATTTTGAGTTGCTGTAAGGAGTTTAAAGTTTCCAATCTAATTTTTTCGTCTTCCTCTACAATCTATGGTGATGTGAATGGAAGGGGTAAACTGAAGGAAACTGATAAACAGAGAGCCATAAATCCTTATGGTCGTACAAAGCTGGCCTGTGAGGAGCTGATTTGTCATTCAAAAATCAACTATATAATTTTACGTTACTTCAATGTGGCTGGTGCGAGGCAGGACTTAACCAATGGACCACGTGGGCAGGGCTCGCAACGGTTATTTTTTCATTTGGCAAAAGCGGCTATTGAGGATAGACCATTCAATATTAATGGACACGATTATCCAACAAATGATGGTACCTGTGTACGTGACTACATTCACGTTGAAGATATTGCAGATATTCACATAGCCTGTTTAAAATACTTCAAAAAAAATTTTACATCTTTAATTCTTAATTGTGGTTATGAAGAGGGATTTTCAATCCATCAAATCGTAGAAAATTTTGAAAAGTACAACAATGTAAAAATTCAAAAGAAAACTGCACCACGTCGTCAAGGAGATCCGGCTTACCTAGTCGGGGACACACAATTATTAAAACAACATCTGAACTGGAAATCCCGCTTTGAAGACCCATTAAAAGAAATCTGCGTTTCGACGTATCAGTGGATGAAACGCCAACACGAATAGAAGTTATTTGAAGTCTTCCCGCAAATGCACTTTGTCCGTATTTTGAAATCCCATTTCGGAAAATTTACTCTATTCGAATAGGTAGCTTCAGACATTGGTAATTCCTTTGTACAGCCTTCTTGCTGAAGGTGTTTTATGGATAACAAATGGGCTTGCTATTTTGTACGGAATAGCGTACAATCAAGACTAACTGTATTTCTTGCAACAGAAGAGTATACAGTTTGGTATAAGAAGCAGAGTCCAAAAGTCAGAGCGCAAATTGACGGTCGCTTGCTGAATATTGCAGAGCATGGCAGTGTTCTTGATTCTAGGAGGTAATAAAAATGGGCAAGATAAAGATATCAAAAAAGCACAAAAGATCGCCGAGAAAATTCATGCTCAGTAACGGGTTGCAACTGATACCGCATGACCCAAGTCACATTTTTAAAAACCATAAAGAAATCAAATTAGCTCTCGCAGAGTCCTTATTCGATGGTGACCGAGAAGCTTTTATTGAAATACTGGCCGGGTACGTAAGAACTCATAATATTCTAGAGGTCTGTCGTCGGACAGGACTAAGCCGTACTGTAGTGTATGAAGCCACGGGTAAGCAAGGTAATCCATCCCTAGATACACTCTGCAAGATTATGACAGCCTTTGATAAGAGCGCAGCCTGACGAACTCAAGATCCGTCCGTACTCTGAACCCTTAGAGGTAAGTTAAGTTGTCCTCATTATCATTGAAAACAGGTTGCCTTAACATGTCGGGCTTTAGATAATACCCTTATGACCTTAAACCAACGCATCCGCCATTGGAACCACAAAAGAATCGACAAAATGCGTGCGTGGAAACTACAAATGGCGAGGTTTGTATTTGGTCCCTTTTCAAGGTTTCTAACTGAAGATAAAGCTGACAAAAAGATTTTAGTTTTGCGCTTAGATGGCAAGGTAGGGGACAGTGTAACGGCCACAGGGTTTTTAAGAGCTATTAAAAACTCATATCCTGATTATCAACTTATAGTCGCCACCAACAAAGGAGCCGCTGAGATTTATCAGTCCCTGAGTTTTATCGATCAAGTTCTGATTGGTCAAAAAGGGATAGGGTCGACGTTGGCGTTATTTGCGCAATTGAAACGTAATAGTTACGCCTACATTGTCAATACGTCACATATCTTAACCCCACAGGTGATTTTTTTGAATAGTTTCCTGAAGGCTTTCCGAAAAATTTCTTTTGAAAATCTTAAAATGAAAGGGATCTTTTCCGACTGTCTTTCTATTGATTTTCATGCCGAGCACATCACAGATCGTTATCAAAAAGTGCTAACGGCGATGAAGCTGTCCAAGGCAGATTTGAGTTATCAGGTGAATATTGAATTAGAGTCGGCGCGAAAAGCCGAGGCTTATTTACAAGATCTGCGCAAAAAATATCGGCAGATCATTGTTCTTAACAGTTTTGCTGGGGCTCGACTGCGAAATTTTAATTTACAAACGACAAAGAAAATTGTCAGTGAACTGTTGCAGCGGTGGCCCGAGGCTTGCGTGCTAAGTGTGGCCAATATAGGGGACCATAGAATTCTAAATGAGTGGATATCTGAGGCGCCAGACAGCCGATGGATTCATAATCCCGAATTTTCGACTCTTCAGGAAAATATGGCGATTTTGAATAAGGCGGACATCTTAATTACTCCCGACACCGCATGGGTGCATGTAGCCTCGGCTCTAAAAAAGAAAGTGGTCGCTGTTTATCGTGAAGAGCGGAATCCAGCTGAAAGTAACGCTGTCATCTGGGGACCATTTGGAACACAAGCTGTGGTTGTTACCGCGGCGTCTAAAGAATCAGCTCCGGATGATATTAATAATGTAAATGTGAGTGAAGTTATAAAGGCCGTTTCTTCAATAATAGACAGGCCTCTTTAATCAAATGCTGGCTCGGCAGATTCACCCAGAGCTATTTTGTTCCCGTACGGGAACAGAACACTACTTTTACTCATTTTGATCCCGTACGGGATCATTTATTAAATATTGACTATTTTGATCCCGTACGGGATCATTTGTATATGGCAAAAGTAAACAAACCCAAAGACATAGGCCGATTAATTCAGCAAAAAAGAAAAAAGAAAAAACTGTCTCAGACAGATCTGGCGGAAATGTGTGGGGTAGGGAGACGGTTTATTTCTGAGCTCGAGGGTGGAAAAAAAGAAACTTACGACTTGGGGCTGACATTGCGAGTTCTGAACCGTATGGGCTTTGAGCTGCAAATCGGGGATCGTGAGTCGGAGGTTTAACCATGGTGCCATCCTTAGCTGTTTTTTATGATTCACGGCCAATAGGAA
Source organism: Pseudobdellovibrio exovorus JSS (assembly GCF_000348725.1). Lineage (NCBI taxonomy): Bacteria > Pseudomonadati > Bdellovibrionota > Bdellovibrionia > Bdellovibrionales > Pseudobdellovibrionaceae > Pseudobdellovibrio > Pseudobdellovibrio exovorus. The sequence goes on along the minus strand of NC_020813.1, from coordinate 1,477,851 downwards.
AGCTATATCTGGATTTTGAAGGCCAACTTTGTTTTGAATACACAAAGGAATGGCTAACGGATCCCCGCTCTTTCGCTTTATCCCACAGTCTTCCGTTGGATTCCGTGACTTATGTTGAGGGTGCTGCGGTTTATTTCGGGAATCTTTTGCCGGAAGGAAAGCTGCGTAAGCTGATCGCGAAGCGCTTAGGTGTCAGCGAAGAGAATGACTTTTCGCTTTTGCAGGCATTGGGCGAAGATTGTGCCGGTGCTTTTACTATAGGCTCTGCGGGCGAATCGACCCAAACAGAGTCGGAAAAATATATCCCGATCAGTTTGGCGAAAATATCTCGCATCTATGCTGAGCAGCCGATTTTTTATCTGGGATTTGAAGGAAAAGATATCAGGCTTAGTTTGGCTGGAGCCCAAGACAAAGTGGCGCTATCGGTGCAGGGTGGGAAGTATTTCCTTCCCAGTGGTGGAGCCCCGAGCTCGCATATTCTGAAATTTCCCAGTAAAGACTACGCCTATCTGACTGAAAATGAATACTATATTTCTCAGTTGGCACTAGATTGCGACTTCAAGATGATGCCTGTGCAGCTGGTACGGCATGGCACGTTTACGGGATTGCTGGTGGAGCGCTATGACCGGACAGAGGGCAAAGTAAAAGGACTGCCGCAAAGATTGCATCAAGAGGATCTTTGCCAAGCCATGGGGATTTCCTATCAGCAAAAATACGAAGAAGAGGGTGGTCCCACATTTGTTCAGGCGTTTAATTTTGTTGAAGATATCAGTGTTTCCCCGCTAGAGGACCTAGAGCAGTTGCTGAAATGGTTAGTGTTCAATGTCTGTGTTGGCAATTGTGATCACCACGGTAAAAATATCTCTTTTTTAATGTCGGCGGATCGCCGTTGGCGATTAAGTCCGTTTTACGATTTGCTTTGTACTCGGATCTACAGCAACTTAACTAAAAATCAGGCCATGAGTATCGGAGGCCTATTTGACGGAGCGAACTTATCTGAAAATCATTGGAGGCAGTTGGCAAACGACGTCAACTACAGTTACGACAAATTACGACGCGAGATCGCATTGCCTATCGTGGATACTCTTCTGGCGCAGGCTGACGAGCAAGCCAAGCTATTTCAGGGAACTTCGGCCTACTCGTTTATCCGGACAGTGGCTACTGAGGTGAAGTCTTTAAGTCAGCGTGTCGAAAGAGCTTTTTCCACATAATATATGAAGCCAGATGCGACGCCGCAATTTCAAGGAGCAGTTTCCTCTATGTTTCACTGAAACTAGACTGCCCACCATAGACGACAAGAGTTAAAATAAACTGAGTTTAGGTTAATTTTTTATGCGAGGTCCCCCATGCAAGTCTACTCTGACATCACCAAAACAATCGGCCGTACACCATTAGTTAAAATGCAAAGGCTCAATGCGGATTCAGTTGCCGATATTTATTTGAAATTAGAATTCTTCAATCCATTGGGATCGGTCAAAGATCGTATTGGTTTGAATATGATTGAGGATGCTGAAAAATCTGGGGCCTTAAAACAAGGAATGGAAATCATCGAGCCCACTTCTGGCAATACCGGAATCGCTTTGGCCTTTGTCGCTGCTGCCAAAGGTTACAAGCTAACCTTAGTGATGCCAGAAACCATGTCTCAAGAGCGCCGCACGCTATTGCTTTTACTGGGAGCCGAGCTTGTCTTAACTCCGGGAGCAAATGGAATGCGTGGAGCTATCGCAAAAGCGATGCAAATGGTCAGTGAAAACTCCAACGCCTTTTTTCCATCACAATTTACAAATAAAGCAAATCCAGAAGTTCATAGCAAAACCACAGCTGAAGAGATCTGGAAAGACACCGATGGACAAGTGGACATCGTAGTTTCTGGGGTCGGAACAGCGGGAACGATCAGTGGCGTGGGCCAAGTGCTGAAGTCACGCAAAGCTTCTGTACAGATGGTGGCGGTAGAGCCGACGGAGTCTCCGGTATTATCTGGTGGTAAAGGTGGGCCTCATAAAATTCAAGGTATCGGCGCGGGTTTTGTCCCACGTGTTTACGATAAAAAAGTGGTCGATCAAATCGAGCAAGTGAGCAGTGACGAAGCCTTAGCGATGGCCCGTGAGGTGATCAAGCGCGAAGGGATTCCCGTGGGAATTTCATCCGGCGCGTCGATTACTGTGGGTTTGCGTTTGGCAAAATTGCCCGAAAACAAAGGTAAGAAAATCGTCGTGATTGTTCCCAGCTATTCCGAACGCTATTTGTCCACTTTGTTGGCTCAACCAGAGCGCGAAAAAGCGGCGGCTTTAGCTGTGCAAACAGTGCCGGAAGAATGGCTAAAAAAGATCGACGAAGTGTATCCGGGATTGTAGATCTTTTTGGGTGTCTTCCGCCCAATGTTAGGTGTTGGTACATCATGCCGACACCTAACTTTAGGCACAAGGCACATCAACATTCATCAACTATCAGGCTCAACCATCGCGCTGATGTCGAACTTCTGCTGATCAAATTAACTAGTCTGCCTAAGCCTTCATCATCCCATTGAGATCTCTGCAATTTCTTTGACTTAAGTACCTGATAACTCTAGCTTTAGCTTATCAAAACAAGGAGTTATCTGGATTATGGATTCAATTTATTTGATATCGCCGATTATTGCCGGAGTTGTAGGGTTAATCATCGCTGCAGTTCTTTACTTCCGAGTGAAGGCACAGCCTTCAGGAAACGAAACTATGAATCGTATTGCGGGTTATATCCGTGAAGGTGCGATGGCGTTCTTAGTACGTGAATACAAAGTGTTGGCAGTCTACTGTTTAGTAGTCGGCGCTTTGATGTTCTATGCTTTGGGTAGCTTAGCAGCGTTGTGGTTCATCATCGGTGCTGCCTTGTCATTGTTTGCAGGTTTTGTCGGTATGAAAGCCGCAACTTTTGCGAACGTACGTACAACTCAAGCTGCTGCGGTATCGACAAAAGGTAATGCCTTGCTGGTCGCTTTAGATGGCGGCGCGGTTATGGGTCTTTCTGTTGCCGCTTTGGGTTTACTTGGTTTGGGCCTTGTTTATTACTTCTACCAAACGTCTGAACACGTAGGAACTATCCTGCACTCATTTGCAGTTGGTGCTTCTTCTATCGCATTATTCGCGCGTATCGGTGGTGGTATCTACACAAAAGCTGCTGACGTGGGTGCGGATATCGCGGGTAAAGTTATCGAAAACATCCCTGAAGATGATCCTCGTAATCCGGGCGTTATCGCGGATAACGTAGGTGATAACGTAGGTGACGTTGCCGGTATGGGCGCGGACATCTATGAATCTATGGTAGCTGCGATCGTTTCGGCAATGGCGATTGCATTAACAATCACGACTTTGCCAAACATCATGGCTTCTGCGGATGCGACAGTTGAGCAAGCTCGTTTGATGGGTGTAACTCTTCCATTGGTTCTTTCGACTCTTGGTTTGATCATTTCAATCATCGTGATCTTCATGGCGCGTGCTTTGAAAAACTTTAAGCCAGCTACAGTATTACGTTCGTCATTGATGTTACCTCCGGTAATTCTGACGATTGTTTCTTTCATCGTGATGCCAATGATCGGTGTAACTCAAAACGTAACTTGGGCTTTAGCTGCAGGTGCGTTCGGTGGAGCTCTTATTGGTTTAGTAACTGAATACTACACAGCTATGAAGCCAATCCGTTTGGTGGCTGAAGCCGCTCAAACAGGTGCTGGTACTGGTGTTATCCGTGGTTTAGCTGTGGGTATGGAATCAGTAGCTCTTCCTATCATCATCGTGGTGATCGCAGCTTACATTGCTGATCACTTCTTAGGTTTATACGGTATTGCCCTTTCTGCTGTGGGTATGTTGGCAGGTACAGCTGTTGTGATGACAGTTGATGCTTATGGTCCTATCGCAGATAATGCTGGTGGTATTTCTGAAATGTCAGGTTTGGATCCTAAAGTTCGTGAAATCACAGACGAATTAGATGCAGTTGGAAATACAACAGCAGCTATCGGTAAAGGTTTTGCGATTGGTTCTGCCATCTTGACGGTTGTGGCATTATTCTCGGCTTTCAATATGGAAGTGAATCACGTACGTCAAGGCGCTGGTCTTGAAGCGATGCAATTGGATTTAACATCTTCAGGAGTTTTGATCGGTATCTTGATTGGTTCGATCTTGCCATTCCTAGTCGGTGCAACAACGATGACTTCAGTAGGTAAAGCTGCTGGTAAAATCGTGGTTGAGATCGCTCGTCAATTCAAAGAGATCCCAGGTCTATTGCAAGGTAAGGCTGAGCCTCAACCAGCGAAGATCGTAGATATCGCAACTACAGCGGCATTATATGAAATGATCTTGCCAGGTATGGTAGCTGTTGTAGCTCCAGTAGCTGTAGGTTTCTTGATGGGTCCTCAAGCATTAGCTGGTATGTTAGCTGGTGGTTTAGCTGTCGGAGCAACAATGAGCTTGTTCATGGCCAACGCGGGTGGAGCATGGGATAACGCTAAGAAATTCATCGAAAAAGGTGGATTGCCAGGTCACAAAAAAGGTTCTGACGCTCACAAAGCGGCAGTTATCGGTGACACTGTTGGTGACCCATTCAAAGATACTTCAGGACCGGGTATTGCGATCCTAATCAAAGTTATGTCAGTTGTGAGCTTATTGATCGCTCAATTGATCGCGCTTAAATAGTGCCAGGCCCTATTTACGGACGCAATGCTTCCGAAAGTAGGGTGTGCATAAAAATAAAAAAGGCTGCCGAAAGGTGGCCTTTTTTATTGGGTTTTTCTGTGTGTAGTAAGTGAGGTGTTTCTTAGAACTCGCGACTAAAAAGGCGATGAGTTTCTTTGTCTTGATAGGTATCGGTGTTCAGGTCTTGCAGTTCTTCGTCGGTGTAACCCGAACGAATGGAAAGAATACCTATTTGTTTCTCTGATAAACTGAAATCAATACGCCATGTGCGATAAGCCAGTGTCCAGTAGTGCCCATTGGACGTGACACGTTTTTTATCAGAGTTGGTGGGATCATATTCCAATTGGCGAAGAATAAAAGCTTTTAACTCTCGTAGGCCATGTCCTTCTAAGAACTCTAGCTGTGATTCGACTAAAGGGGAAAATGAAATTTGATGCTTTTGAACTAAAGAACTTTCAAGCCATTCGATATGAGCATCTTCGGCCACATCATGTTCAGGATGATAAGGCTTAATGTCGTAAATCGGTGAACCATCCAGCAGATCATTTTCGCCGACTTCAATTTCTAGGTTTTTAATATCGATCAACTTAACCAGACTCAGGCCGATCGGGTTAGGGCGGTAAGGTGCCCGAGTGGCGAATACACCGATTTTGCGGTCCGAACGCGGAGTCTGCACTAGCGGTTTCCAATTCGGATTGTGGTGAAAGCCGAAAATCAGCCAGATATGGGAACAGCCAATCAGATCTTGCAAGGCCTGTTCATAATTTTCACCGGAACTGAGTTGAATTGTTCCGTGTAGTCCTAGTGGATCGGGTTGTCGGCCGGCCTGATAGGATTCTTTCTGTTGGGATTTAAAATATCCGATCGGTTTTAAAATCATCAGACCCCTTTATATTACCGGATAAGGTACGGCCTACCTCAAACTTTGATTTTGCTTTCATTCCACTGTTTGCGCCACTCATATCCAGCAATAGCAGCGGCGGTGGCGGCATTCAAAGAATTCTTTATTCCAAATGTAGGAATTCGGCGAATTTCATCACAGAGAGCCAATTGATCCGCATCAAGCCCAAATCTTTCATTTCCAATGACAAACGCCATAGGTTTATTTTCTTGATAAGGGTAACCGATGTCCAAGGCTTTTGCTGATGTTTCCAGTGCGATAATATATGTGCCTGCTGCTTTTAACTCTTCAATGGCTTGGGTAAAACTAGTGGTTTGCCAATCCATAATAAACGCCGCACCCAAGGCTGACTTTTCCACCTGAGGTTGGTGCGGAGTAGGCGTGTAACCTGTTAGCCAGATTTTTTTCGCTCCTAAAGTGTCTGCGGTTCTAAAGATAGAGCCCACATTAAATGCAGACCTCATATTATCGACAACAAAATGTAGGGGTACGCGCTCAGTGACAAGGTGATCGCGGTCCGTACTGGAAACTAAAAAGTCATCGTCTTGCACAGTCTTTTTTAGATAGCGTTCGAAGGGAACTGCAATGGTTGAAAAGTGTCGCAGTGTCATCTGAGGATTCAAATGAGTTTTGTACTTAGACAATTTTTGCAGGATAGGATCCTCTGACTTTTCTAATTCCGTAATACAGCTAATTAAATGTTCAAGTAGGGGTTCATCAAATTGTCCATCCCGAGAGTCCATCTCGAGACCTTGAAACAAATTGTATATTTCTTCTAATTTAGCTTTTGTCGACATAGCTTTTTTACTCTGCTTACTTACCTATTTTGTCTTACTTATTTTACTTTACTGCCAGCTTTAGCACCTTCATCCGCAGACAAAACGAATAAATCAGTTCCGCCATCTCCAGCGGCTAGAACCATTCCTTCGCTGATGCCGAACTTCATCTTGCGCGGTTTAAGGTTGGCGCAGATCAAAACTTTGCGACCCAATAGTTTTTCTGCCGAGTAAGCAGATTTAATTCCGGCAATAATTTGTTTTGTGTTACCTGATTCTAGCTCGACTTTAAGGCGAAGCAACTTATCGGCTTCTTTGATTTCTTCGGCTTCAATAATTTGAGCAATACGTAAATCAATCTTAGCAAAGTCTTCAAATTCAATTTCAGTAGGAGCTGCGGTTTCTGCTTTGGCACCTTTGACTGAAGTAGCGGCAGTAGCAGGTTTTTTCGGTTTTTCAACGGCTGCGTAGATTTGCTTTTGCTCTTCGATCATAGACTTAATTTTTTCTGGGTCCACACGCTGAGCTAAATGAACGTAGTCATTAACTTTGTGATTTGTCAGCATAGCAGTGTGATCGTTCCAAACGTAAGATCTTTCACCTAGCAATGTGGCTACCTGTTGGGCCATAGCTGGCAAGACAGGCTGTAGGAAGATGGCTATTTTTCTAAAAGCATTTAAAGTCGTGGTTAAAACTTGTTTGGTCCCAGCGGGATCGGTTTCTAACGTCTTCCACGGAGCTTTTTCATCAAAGTACTTATTGGTGATTTCAGCGCACTCACGAATCAAAGTGGTGGCTTTTGCAAAATCGCGCACATCATAATACTTAGCAATCTGTTCGGCATGATGGTCAATCTGGCTAAGCACTTTTAATCCAGCTTCATCCGGAGTGCTCATAGTGCTATCCATTTTTTTAGAAAGCATTTGTGCACCACGGGATGCTAGATTGACAATTTTACCAACAAGATCTGAGTTCACGCGCGAAGTGAAGTCATCAAAATTTAAATCCATATCATCAATGCTGCCATTGATTTTTGTTGCGTAATAATAACGTAAAAATTGTGGGTCAAGATGGTTCAAATACACTCGTGCTGCAATAAAAGTCCCTTTAGACTTACTCATCTTTTCGCCATTCACCATCACGTGTCCATGGACGTTGATTCCTGTTGGTGATTTGAATCCGGCACTTTTCAGCAACGCGGGCCAAAAAAGCGTATGGAAGTAGACGATATCTTTTCCGATAAAGTGGTAAATTTCTGTTTTAGAATCGGCAGACCAGAACTCACTCAATTGGCGATTATTTTTCTTGGCCCACTGATCTAGCGACGAAACATATCCCATTGGGGCATCTACCCAAACGTAGAAATACTTTCCTTTTTCGCCAGGGATTGCAAAACCGAAGTAAGGCTCATCGCGCGAGATATCCCAATCGCGTAGATCTTCATTAAACCACTCCATCATCTTTTTAGATATTTCAGATGAGGTGTGTTGGGGAAGCCACTCTTTTAGATATTCTTTAAAGCTATTTAGCTTAAAGAATATGTGATCTGAAGATTTTTTTACGGGAGGCGTTCCGCATAAAGAACAGCCCGGCCCAATTAAATCCTGTGGTGAGTATGTGGCTCCGCAAGAGTCGCATGAGTCACCATATTGATCGGTGGTTTTACATTTAGGACAGGTCCCTTTAACGAAGCGATCCGGTAGGAACATTTTGTCATGTTCACAGTAAAGTTGTTCGATAGGCTTCTTGTGAACATGTTGTCCTGCGCTCATGCGCTCGTAAAAGAGTTCACATAATTGGCGGTTTTCATCTGAGTTAGTCGAGCCGTAGTGATCGAATTGAATATTAAAATCAGAAAAATCTTTACAGTGGTCATCAAAAGAGCGCGCGATTAATTGCTCAGGTGTGATGCCCTGTTCGCGCGCTTTAATCATGATCGGAGTTCCGTGTGTATCGTCGGCACAAATAAAAATACACTCGTGTCCACGCATTTTTTGAAAGCGAGCGTAAATATCAGCCTCGATATGTTCGATCATGTGACCTAAGTGAATAGGGCCATTGGCATAAGGAAGTGCGCAGGTCATTACGATTTGTCGTTTTGTAGAATTTTTTACCAGAGTCGTCATAAAACCTCTTTAAATAAAACAGTATAAAAAGTCAGAGAGCCAATCAGATTGCAGTTTGGATTAAACTTCGAGCTGGATCTTGTCTAAAAGATCTGGATCTGAAAGAACTTTTTCGCCCCCAATAGCAATAGCGATTAACGGATATTCCACCACGCGAACGGGGATGCGGACCTCGGCCTCGATTTTGGCTGGGAGTTCTTTTATCAGGGCTCCACCACCAGCAAGGGTGATTCCATTACCGATAATATCAGAAACCAACTCAGGAGGAGTGTTTTCCAATGCATTCAAAATACCATGGACAATTTGTTGAATTGAATCCGAAAGAGCCTGACCAACTTCCTCGGAAGTCACCACTTGTTTGCGAGTAAAACCAGTGTCTAAGTCGCGGCCTTCGATTTCGCAGCTGGTGATATTCTTTTTTGGTAAAGCTGTACCCAATTCAATTTTTAAAAACTCAGCAGTCGTTTCCGAGATCACTAAATTTTTAGTTTCTTTAATATAGCGAATGATATTTTCATCAAACTTGTGACCGCCTAATCGTAAGGCTTCACAGTAGACGATATCAGCCAAGGCAATGACGGCTATCTCTGTTGTTCCACCGCCAATATCAATGATCATTTGCCCAGAGGCTTCTTTGATTGGAAGTCCGGCGCCGATAGCCGCAGCCATAGGCTCATCAATCAAATAAGTTTTGCTAGCTCCAGATGAACGGCAGGTTTCAATAACAGATTTCTTTTCCACTTCGGTTACGCCATAAGGCAAAGAAACAACAATGGAAGGGCGTGATAAAGAGTGGCTTTTAATAACTTTACCGATGAAGTATTTGAGCATAGCCCGTGTTGCATCGAAGTCGGCGATCACGCCATCGCGAATCGGTTTAATGGTGATAATATGTCCAGGATTGTTTTTCGAGATCTCGACGCCTTCAAGGCCAACGCCTAAAATTTTACGACGTTTAAGACTGTTCTCGGTAACCATCACCTGACTTGGCTCATTTAAAACGATGCCTTTGTCCTTAACGGCGATAAGAGTGTTGGCTGTTCCAAGATCAATGTAGATATCTGCGCTGCCGGAAGAAGATCCGAATAACCAATTAAACATTATTTTCTGTATCCTATTCTGCCATCAAAAGGGAAGTTAAGGTGTAAAGAGATCGCTGTTGTCGTGTTGGACAAATTTAAATCTAATTCGGCTCCCACTTGGAAGTCTTGACTGACAACCCATTCGTTTCCAACTGCGAATTGCATAGCTGTTGTGCTGCGGTTCTCTGAATAAATAACAGTGATAGGTAAGCCGATGTAAGGAATCATTTTTCCATAAGCACTGTCAGTGACCTTACTGATGATAGGTGCGATTTGAATATTATAGAAATTTAATTTGTTATCGCGCGCATAGATCAAAGCTCCGCGTAAACCCATAGCCGGTTGATTTTGATAATCTGGAAATGGGACCCATTTGGCAGAAGCTTGAGCCCAAAAGTCAGTGGAGCCGCCACCGATCAAGAGGCGAGAGTTAACGGCTGGTGATACGTTGAAATCCATAAAGGCTGCGATGTTAGTTCCGCCGCCGTCAGAGAGGTAAGCTTGTGGAATAGCTCCAAGACGGAAGTCGCCTTCGCGCAAAAGCTCGCCTGTTTCATTGAGCGATAAGTAGGCATGCGATACGCATGGAGCTATGAGGGAGTTTAGAATTAGAAATCCAAAACCAAAGATGAAGATGCGAATAGATGTGTTGACAGATTTTTTTACGGATTTTTTGAAAAAATTGAACATATCTCAATATGTTAGCTGTCATGAGTTTGGTTTGACAACAAAGATGAAAGGTTGTGACATAAAAAATGTGAGTGAGCAAAAGATCAAAATTCCTATTACTGTGACCCTGATTGCTTTGAATGAAGAGCGTAATATTCAACGAGCCCTATCGTCTGTTCAGTGGGCGGAAGATATTGTGGTGTATGATTCCGGCTCTACAGATAACACGATCGAGATTGCTAAAAAAATGGGCGCACGAGTCGTGCAAGGGGAATGGTTAGGGTTTGGTCCTAGTAAAAGAATGGCTGTTCAAAATGCTCACTGTGATTGGATCCTCTCTTTGGACTGTGATGAAGAAGTCGATATGGCTTTACAGCAAGAGATACAAAAAAGACTTCCTGATTTGAATCCTAAGGTAGCCTACAAAGTTCCTCGGCTGTCTTATCACATGAAGCGTTGGATTCGTCATGGTGGTTGGTATCCCGATTATCAGATCAGGCTGTTCAACAGAAAATTTGCGAATTGGAATGAAGCTAAAATTCATGAAAAAGTGGAAGCGAGTTCTTATGAAAAATTTGTATCTCACTTAAATCACTATGTATTCTTAAATGTTGCAGATCAGGTTCGCACGAATAATAAATACTCTTCATTGCAGGCGCAAGAAATGTGGGATCGAGGGAAGCGATTCTCTCTGTTTCATTTTTTAACAAAGCCTTATGTAAAATTTGTTGAATGCTATTTCTGGAAGTTGGGTCTTTTAGATGGCTGGGCGGGATATGTAATCGCACGGAATGCGGCCTATTCGGTTTACCTAAAATGGGTTAAACTGAAAGAGCTGGAGGGTTAATCATGGCAAGGACGAGTTTGGGATTGGCCGTTACCTGTGCTTGGGTATTTGCATCCGTACTTTGTACTACTCGAGCTATGGCTTTTCCTCAGATCCAAGAGTGGCAAGCTAAACCGCTTGTTGTGTATGACAACAAGCGTGAGGTCACTTTAAAAAAGGCTTTGCAATTGAAGTCTCCGTTTGCTGTTGTAACAGCTAATGAAGACAGTCTTGGATTGGTTGTTAATTCCTTTGACCATATTCGTGTTTATCCCAAGAGCAAAATTCAAGTTCCAGACTTTGAAAATGAACATGGTTTGGTGTCCGATCTTTACCTTTTGGATGGTAAAATCAGACTGACGTCGACTTTTCGTGGGGTTAACAAACAGTATGTGGCACTGAATTTAAAGACCCCTTTCTTTGAGTTTCGCCCCGAGTCTTTGGTGGATATGGTGGTTGAGCTGAACATGAAAGTGCCAAGTATTGAGATCTGGGTTCTAGAGGGAACATTACCTCTGAAATTTTTCGAGTATGAGAAAAATTTTAATCTTAAAGCAGGCGAAAAAATTCGGTTTATAGGTGAACTCAATGATGAGAAGTCCGCTATCCGCTATGATTACTTGCTGAATGATCGCAAAGTTCCTAAAGGGAAGGCTACGGACGTCGAGCTCTTTAGTGTAGATGAATTTCTAAAAGAAGAGCGCTTAGCCAAGCAGGCCGCCGATGCCAAAAGAAAAGAGCTGCTAAGACAAGAGCAAGAGCGCCAGAAAAAGAAAAAGGCCCATGAGGCGTCTTTCTTATGTAAAAACCCATTTGGCCAAAAAGATCAGTGTTCTTGGCGTCTTGAGGGCGGTAAATGTTTCCGTCAGCGTTGTAATGTCAGCGGCCAATGGGGCGACAAAACGGAAAGACCGATTAATGGCCAATGTAAGAAAGAATTTCACGTAACTCAGTGCGACTATTAGGCTTTTCTTGATTGCAGGGCTCGGTTCCTGAAAGAATGCAATCATACAGTCAAATTTGACAGTGCAAGGGGTCTCCTTGCCAGAAAGCGATACAGTCATGCTAGATACGATCATCGGCCTTTTTATGTTGGTGAGCCCGAGCGCAACCAACTATGACAAAGTAGTTCAAACCCTACAGCAAATCGAAGCGCAAAACCCAGCTGCAGCTCAGGTTATCACTATTGGTGTGAATGATCAGGGTGTGCCTATTCAAGGTTTAAAGATTGGTAACGGTCCTGTAGCTTCTTTGGTTGTCGGAACTCACCATGGGAATGAGTATGGTTCAACAGCTGTAGCTTTAGGCGTAGCGGAAAGCTTCGCGAAAAATCCAGTTGATGGACAAACAGTCTATATTATTCCTGTTCTTAATATCTCAGGTTACAATCGCAACAGTCGCTTTGAAACAGGGCTGAAGGGCTCTCAGGATCCTAATCGTGATTACTCTGGTCCTTGCAAAAGAGGAGCTATTTTCAATTTAAAATCGACAAAAGCTTTAGCTGATCTTTTGGAAGAAAAGAATATTCAAATCTCGGCAACATTACACACGTACTGGCCTGCAGTGGCTTATCCGTGGGGGATTTCAACTCGTGATACAGATATCCCACAGCGCGATCAATATATTGAATTAGCAAAAGCAGCAACACAAGAAAGCAATTACCAAGTTGGAAACAGCACGCAGTTGCTTTATGCCGCTGATGGTGCCTTTGAAGATTATGCTTACTGGAAGCATGGTATTTGGTCGTTGTTATTTGAGTTAGGCTTTTCGCACAGCCCAAGTCCATCGGCAATTCAAACGATGATAGAAGTGAATGTCCCAGGTATTCGCAGATTCTTAGAAACATCACCGAAACAACGTGTGACAGACCATCTGTTTACAGGCCGTTGTGATCGCGGAGTGTTGCAGCGTTTGATCTTGGAGTAATTTTTAAACTGGCCCCTTAAGATGCATTTGGCCTCAAAGTTGCGCTATTTGAGGCCATGCAGTGTCCACGATGTTTTAAATTAAACTCCAATCAAACCCCATCCGAACCTCGTCCTTTACGATTTATTCTTGCAGGGAAATATCTCCGTCAACATGATCAAACATGGATTCAAAGGTATAAATGCCTTATCTGTAATAAGAACTTCTCAGATAACACTTACCATCCCTGTAAGTATCAAAAGAAACCTCATCTGAACTTTCCAGTATTTGAACACCTTGTAAGTGGAGTTTCTCAAAGAAGAATGGCAAGGCTTCTAAAAACCAATAGAAAGACCATCGTTCGTAAGTTCATGTTCCTTGGACAGTGGGCTTTGTGGAATCTAAGGCAAAATAGCCACATTCCAAACAAACCAATCGATACGATCGTATTCGATGATATGGAAACCTTTGAATCCACAAAGTTTAAACCTCTATCGATCAGCTTGGCTGTAGAGGATAAAACAAGGTTTATCTTAGGTTTTCGGATAGCTGAGATGCCAGCTAAGGGTGTTTTAGCGAAGAGAGCTTTTGAGAAATATGGTAAGACGTTTAGATCAAAGAAAGAAGATGCGTCAGGAGTTATTTCATCAGTTAAAGCYAGTAGTGACTSAAGAGTGTGGTGATTAAGTCAGATCARAACCCACATTATGCTTCKGATRTMCTCAGATATTTYCCMGAGGGMGAGCATTTAACATATAAGGGAAGAAGAGGCTGTGTGGTGGGRCAAGGTGARTTGAAGGCSGGAGGMTTTGATCCTTTGTATGCACTMAATCATACGGCAGCGATGTTRAGRGCTAATGTGAATCGTTTRTTTAGGCGGACATGGAATACAACGAAAAAAGCCATGTGTCTTGAGTGGCACATGGCTTTGTATACTTGGTATCATAATTTTGTGTTGTTAAAGTCGTAGTTTACTTTCACTCTAACAACATTTTTAGGGGCCAGTTTACTGGGGAGTGACGTTATCTAGTTCTTCACCATTAAAGTAAACTTTATAGCTATTACAATTATACTCAACCTTAATAACATTCCCAGACGGATCATTCATCAGCCAGTGGCCTGACTTATAAAAAGCGGAGCATGTTGCGGCCGCAAACAAAAGATCTACAGCTTTGAAATTAAGTTCTGCAGTTCCGGTTTCGATCTTGTGGTTTCCGCTAGCGTCGTGCTCTCCCAGAAAAGTTCCGTTGAAGATGTATTTTCCTGTCGAGTTGTAACGACCATTTTGCCATGCTACATCGTGGGTAATCGTGCTGACGTAATTGAAGACTAAGTTGTAATCAAGAGTCACAGGTCCGCTATAGCCAGGTATATTGGCAAGGACCATTTTAACGTCGCCAGAATAATCTGATTTGAAATTGCTTTCTAAATCAGTTCCTGAGCCTTCCCAGTAGCCTTTATGGGTGAATCCCCATGCATTTCCGCTAGCGACATCTTTATAGCTATAATCAGTGATGTTACTTTCATAGCGGTATCCGCCTTTGATCCCTTGAACTGAGTCGTCTTTATCGATGGATTTAAAAGTACCTTTGTAGGTGTATTCATTTCCACCATCAAGAACGTTGTCACAATTGAAAGTGTAGGTTTTCTCAAGAGCGATCCCATCAGAATCTACATCTGGTGGATTTGCTGGTTCAAAGCTAATGCAAGAATTCAACCCACTAGAAGCGATATTGCGTGTTGGCTTTTTTTCTTTTTTGTCGGCAACAAGAGTTGTTGGTTTTTTTGCGGTTTCCATTGAAGCGACATTGATGCCACCAGCTAGGGTGATGGGCATATTTAAAGCGCCGCCACTGCGAGGCATTTGGTTCACAACTCCAAGAAATGTTCCAGCAACTTTAGCAGCTGAATCTTTGGTGACAACTCCTGATGGGCCACCACCAATACAGCTATTTAGAAATGCACCGACGCTAATAAGCGCCAGTGCTGAGAATGATTTTTTCAATAACATGAAAATTCCCTTCGATAATATAAGATAGCAATTAGAGTAATTAGAAAGTGTAAGTCACAGCAGCGCTTGTTAAGAACGCGTTGCCATTGATATTTCCGTTAGAAGCAGCTGATAAAGCTCCATCAAGTACTAGATTGTTATATTTCAAACCTAAACCAGCAGTTACTGTTGTATTGTTTGAAATACCAGCGGCATCTTTGTTGACAGCTGTTTCATCTTTTACTGAACCCAAGATCAAGTTTTGAGAAACTGAACCGCGGAATACAGCCCATGAAGTGGCATTAAGTTCCATACCTAAAAATACGGGTAATTGTGTACCTGTGATTTTTGCTCCACCTACGTCACGAGACACGTAGTTAAGCTGAGCTCCGTAATAGATATCGTTTTCTTGTGTTTTCATTGAGCGATCTTCGAAGGCAAGGACAGCGTTTAGGTCTTTGATCGTAACAGATGGAGCTGCTGGAGCACCAGGTTCATTTTTAGCTTGTCCGTACTGTAGTGATCCATAATAGCGAATAGTATCAACGTCGATAGCTCCGCCAATTACTAATTGTGGCGCGGAAATTTTATCTTTATTTCCACCGGCTGTTTTTTCAGCTTGAGAAATCAAATGCAAGTGAGTGAAAAACTCTGTGTTGCCAGATTTCATACCGAATTTACCAACAAGTGTTGTTTCTTTTGTGCCGGCTTTTTTGTCGTCTAAGTTAGAAACAGAAACGCCAAAACCCATATCATTTTGGGCGTAGGTCACTTCCAATGGATTGTTTTGTCCAATGTATCCATTAGCAATACGAACATCGGCAGTTGCAAATGTATTTAAAGGATCACGATGACCTAAGTAAGCACTTAAGCGCGCACCGCTATTGAGTTTGCGTGCAAAGCCACCTTCTGCTGCTGTACCCGGAGTACCCATCTCGAAAGTGATGTACTGCCCTAAGTAGTTGAGGTGTGCTGGATTCGTGAACACTGTTTGTGTATCAACAATGTGATTTGCTCCTTGTAATGACATAAGGCGGGCTTTTGATGCCATTGCAGGTGCAGATGCGCATAATAAAGTAATAGATAACATGAGTTGTTTCATGGGACTCCTTCTCAATTTGTTGTTTGAAAGATCATTCGAATGTCGAAAGTAAAATGTGTCAAGCGGCATCAAAAAATTGAGTTGATAAAACAGAAAAGCTCTCGGAATCTATTTGAAAACCCCCATAAGCAGGGGGGAGGAACTTATGCTAAATCTACAAAAAATAAAAACGACTTACGTATTGTTATTAGGACTTTTTGTCTACGCATTGGTGCTAATTTTGAATGATGGTTTGATGGCATTGGATGAGTATTGGGTTGGAGTCATTCGATATATCCCAGCACAAGTTTCATCAGTGCAAGGGTTGATTGGAATTGATGATGTGAAATCTCCGTTGCAATTACTTCCGATGTATTGGGTAGCTCAATTGGCATTAGCTTTTGGAGTTGTGGATCCTTATTGGCAGTACCGCGCTGTTATTTCAGTTTTAAGTGTTTTAAATATCTCATTGATTTTTTATGCCTTTTTAAAATTTGCCAAAGTAGCGCGATTAGAGCGCGGGCAAACAAATTTATTATTACTAATGTTTATATTTTATTTTGCAGCTCCATTTACTTTAACACGTCCAATGTTTGAAAGTATCGCAGCCCCTTGGTTAACTTTAGCTGCGGTTTGGGGGTATTGGTATGATCGTGAAGGGAAGCTATCAACTCTGCTTTGGTCTGTTTTCTTTGTATCTGTTTGTTTTGTTTTAAGGCAACAGTTGGGGATTTGTGCCCTTGCATTTGTTGTTCTGCCTCTTTTAAAAAAGAGATGGAATCATTTCCTTGCGGCTGGATTTTTAGGGTTATTCTTTTTTATTCTAGCGGGGATACCAGATTATTTTATCAGAGGTTCATTTCATGAGTCTTTGATCAAGATTTTAACCTATAACTACGAGCACGGCTCTGAGTATGGAAATCAAAGTGTGTTGTTCTATCCAGCCGTTATATTCGTCATTTTGTTGATTCCATTTTTTATTAAGAAATACTCGAAAGAGTTCTTAAAAAATTGGACGCGTGAATATCGTATTTTTCTTTTGGTAGTTGGGCTATTTGTCTTTCTTCATTCGCTATTCCCGCAAAAGTGGGAAAGATTTTTGATTTCGATTATTCCTGTGCTGTTAATTTTATTATATCCGTTTCTTGAACAGATTTTACAGAAGGCGACTCAGCATAAGACGCGATTGGTTTCTCTGTTGTCCTTGAATATGTTGTTGTTTTTTGTTGCGAGCTTCTTCCCTGCGCAAAAAAACCTGATTGATATGTCTCGTTATTTAGGTCAGCATCCTGAAATCAAACAAGTTCATCGCCTAGAGGGGACTCCTGAATGGATTACGGAAGCTTTCATCCAAGATAAACAATTTGAATTCGTTGAAAGTAATCCAGAACTGTTAGCTCAAGTCGATTGGTCTGATTGTGGGCAGGCTATTGTTATAGGTCATCCCTATGTAGAAAGATTTCAAGGGCTAATCCAAGGATTGAAACTGAATGGTAGATTTAATGTCAATGTGATTGAGCAATTGGCTTTCAAAATGAATCCGACTCGTAATTTAAGACGAGTGGAATTATTGTTGTACTCCGGCTGCGAGCGCTAAAGAGTTTTTACAGACCTTGTTGCTGATCTTTTTGATGACAAGTTCGTTTTTAGTTACCAGCTCTCCTTTAGAGTTTTTGATAGCCTTCACGATTGAGTCCACGTGGATATCGTTGTAACACGAGCGCATTTTATGTTCACGGTCCTGATTTTCAACGCCTAAGCGTACAATAAATTTCTGATTTAGAATTCCACCACTGGAAATAACCGAACTGTACATTGAGTTGTACGTTGAGTTATGTGAAGACGCGATGTCTGCAGTTTTAGGGGTGATGATGGATAAGACCTGCGGGCTTTTTAATACGACTTGCAGGGCATCCTGTTTTTTAAAAGATTGTAATTGAGCCTGAGCTGATAAAGAAGTAGACAGCAAGCAAATAAAGGCCAAAAAATGCTTCATCTTAGTCCTCCTATGAGTCTTATAAGTCATATAGTAAGTTCCAGTCGCTTATAATGCCGAGAGCGACCTTATACAGAGGAAATGATGCTATTTTTGTGCCTTAGGTGAAGAATCAGATGGGGAAGGCTCGTTCGTAGGGACAGATTCTTTCGTGGGATGCTTAATCTGGGCATTGACTTGGATTCCAACCTCTTCCATTTCTGTGCGTATTCCCCACATTTTTGAAAGGAGTCGCGGGGCATGTGAGGCGATATAAGCCATGATGAAATACTTCATCAGACGGCCAAAAAAGACAGCCAATAAAAAATAAAACAGAGACGTTTGTGAAAGACTCGCTAGAACGATAGCTGGTTGCTGCATGACGGGAGTTGCTGCAACGGCAAATACCAAGATAAGGCCATATTGATCAAAAAATCTTTCGGTAAGAATCCATGCGGTACTTTCATCAATAGCAGGGTAGAGGTTTAGAATCCAAGGTAGTCCGTGTACACCGACGAGATGGAACAAAAGGAATGCGCCGATGGTTGAGCCCACAGATACGGAAATAGCCAAATAGAGCCATTGACGTGGTTTAAGAAGAGCGCTTGAGATTAAAATCCCATCCGTGGGCACAATCAAAATTAAATTGTCTAATAGGGCTAATGCACCAACAATTGGACTGTACCACCAACGATCCATAAATCGCTGTAAGTAAGCGATCGTCCGTTTAATTTTTTCTTGGATTTTGCGCTTTAAGATCATGCGTTCGAAGTATTGCGATTTTGAGTTACGTCATAAATAGCATTCAGCAATTTACTTCGGCGGATAGGCTTAGTTAAAAACACATGAATGGCATATTTTTTAGCTTCATTAGAGGTGCTTTCAAGAGCATCTGCTGTTAGCAGAATAACGGGTGTCGGCGTACGCTGAGACGTTTTATTTTCGTAATGGCGAATGGCCTCTGCGAGTTCAAAGCCATTCATAATCGGCATTCTTAAGTCGGCGATGACAACATCAGTGAGATTATTTTGGAAAAGCTCGAAAGCTTCTTGTCCATCTTTAGCAAAGCTGACTTTGAAGTTAGGGGATTCCAGATAAGCCCTTAAGAGTTCGCGATTGCCGGCATCATCATCGACCACAAGAATCGAGAGCACTTGGTTTTTTGGAAATGCCGTCGTCTTTGATGGCTCTGTCGATTCCACAGATATTAAAGCGGAGTCCTTCTTTTTGCTCGAACGGAAATCCAGGGCATCAAAAAGCTGGCTGTGCATGATAGGGGTGTCCCCCATAATATGAACTTGCTTTGATGAGCGGATCTCCGAAGTTAAATCGAGGTCGTGTCCGATCAAAATAATTTTTTTATCGGGATAAGATTTAAAAAGATATTCTGTCGTCTCTTTTTTTACTCGGAATAGGATAATTTGATCAAAGGCCTTTAAATTATTTTTTTCATCAGTATTGAGGTCTAAGAATAATTTTTCAGGATAATGTGAAATGGTCAGCACATGGGTAGGAAGTATAGAATTGATCACATTAAATGAATCGGCATTATCTGTAACGACGGCAAGTCGATTAATAAGGGGTTTATCTAATTGATATTGTTGAATCCATGGATCAGGCTGACGAGTCTCCAAATCTAAATCGACAGTAAAGGTTGAACCCTGTCCAACTTCTGATTTAACGGTAATGTTACCATGCATTTTTGATACAAGATCTTTCACAATAGAAAGCCCAAGGCCAACTCCGCCTTCGGCGAGCATTTTTGACCCTTCAATTTGAAAGAAACGATCGAAAATTAAATTCATCTTACTAGTCGGTATGCCAACACCAGTATCATGTACATGGAAACGAAGATGGAATAGACCATCCATCGAGACTTCCCGTTGCAGAACTTCGACTTCTAAAGAAACAGAACCTGTATGCGTGTATTTTAAAGAATTTCTTAAAAGGTTTAAAAGAATCTGGCGGATTTTTACAGGATCACCGACCAGAGACATTGGAATCTCCTGCGAGATATTCATATAGAAATCTAGATTTTTCTTGCGGCACTCTGGCCCAATAATCCGGCCAATTTCCTCAAAAAATGTCGGTATAGATATCGGAGCCTGATTGATCTCGACATCTGAAGCTTCTTCTTTCGACATAGAAAGAAGATCCGTGATGAGGTTTAAAAGATGTTCGCCAGCAGTCTGCATGTTTTTAAGATATTCGCGGGCTTTACGATCCTGATTGGTATTTTGTAAAAGCTCAACCATGCCCAAAATCAGATTTAAAGGAGTGCGGAGCTCATGACTCATATTCGCGAGGAAACGGGTCTTGGCTAAATTGGCTTCCTGCGCCTGATTCATGGCCAGTTCAAGTTCCTCAGTTCTGCTGATCACCAGTTTATAAATACGTTTATTTTGATCTAGAATAAAACCTAAGAACAGAGCTGTTAAAAGCGAGATGGAAAATCCAAAGAAAGCGATCATCAGGACATAGTTGGATGGGCGGTTATTGGTATTCTGGAACCAATCGATAGAAATCCCGTAAGACTCATTTACCAAGTAGTGACTGTAGATAAGAAATTTATTTTTATGTTGTGCTTCTGAAATAGCTTGAGGTGTAGTGACGAACTGGAATTGATGATCTTTATCCTGTCGAACAAGGACTTCAAAGTTTGTCTGGCTATCTTTGATAATAGCCACGAGTTCTCTATCATTCGGCCAGTCTTTTAAAAAATCCTGTAAGGATGATTGAAACACAATAAAATCACGTCGGTTTGAACTAGCGCGGGAAATAAAAGCTATAGAATTTGAGTTTTCAGTGTAACTGACGGCAACTGTGTTTAGAAGGTTTTCGTCTAGCATTTTTTTGATCTTGCGACGAAGAAAAGAAGACGACATGTCCGGACTTTTCGTATCTGGAAGAGAATCATTTGCTGTTTTAAAAGTGCGAATACGTTTAAGGACGGGAAGTTTATCAGCCCCAGATCTATCAGTTAATGAATACAAAGTGGCTCTTTGAAACATGGTACTCGAGACTATTTGTGAAACAACATCTCGCGCATGTCTGTTATTAGAGCGGACTAAACTCGAAATTTCAGAAAAGGACTGTATCCTCAGGATACTATTGTTGAGGACAAGGTTTTGGCTGCGATAAAATTCACGTGTGATGGATTTTAGTGTTTTCATGCCTGAATTTAACTTCGGATTGATGAAAGGTGTTACCTAACAGGAACGTAATTAAAAGGCCTATAGAAAAAATAATCAGGGGTAAGCTGAACTTCGATGTCGATATTTTTTTCTGATCTTTTTCACTCAACAGTCTAAATGGCATTAATCACCTTTGTTTTTGGCCTCAATACATTTGCGTATATATCTGCCTAGTATATTGGGATACGGACAAATAGTTAAATAGTTTTATAGTATTTTTTAGATGTGAAGAAATCTTCAAATGAACTTCGCATCTTTTATATAGGCCAATACTAATATTTGTGCCTATTCATACCGATACAGAGGGTGTAAAAAGTATGGCCATTATTGATTCAGAAATTCATAATAGTTCTTCGAGTAAATCTGAAAGGGCAGTTATGTCAGAGCAGGCGGGATACAGAATGGGTGACTCAAAACAGAATTTTTCGATAGAAGAAGTATCTAATGTTTTAGGTCGGCATGAAGGCTTTGATCGAGAAAGCTTTTTTAATTTGTATGAAGACACGGGCGAGGAAACGGTGATGCGAATCATGGCCCATTTTAACCAGAACCTAATCGAAGCCAGTCGGAATATTAAAGCAGCCTTAGTCAATGAACATGGAAATGAGAGCGAAAATGTTGAGAATATCTGGAAGTGGGCTCATAAGATAGCGGGATCGGCCGCTTTATTGGGATTCAAAAGTTATGGGGATGAGTCTCGTGAACTTAGCAAGAAAATACGTGATCAGCAGAGCTTTGCCGACTGTAAAAAACAAGTGGAAGACTACCTCAAGAAGACGAAGGCATTAAGTCAAAATATTGAAGAAGCTATGCCTTCTTTGAAGACTTATCTTTAAGGGCGAGTTTGTAACCTGCGCTGAGTACTGTCTCGATTTGGACTTCACTTTGAACGAGCTTTTTACGTAAGTGGCTTACATGGGCATCCACAGTGCGTGACGTAATAAATTTATCGATACCCCAAACTCTATCAATAATGATTTCACGACTATAAACTTGGCCCGGACGTGAAAGTAACAATCGTAAAATTTTAAACTCGTACGGAGTCAGGTCGACTTGTTTTCTGGAAGCATCCTTTGCCAGAATTTCGACAGTCATTTTATCTAGATCAATAACAAGGTCACTGTATTCCAATACTGATTTTTCGGCAGTTAAGGACTGGACTGTGCGTAGTTTAGCTTCGATTCGTGCCCGTAATTCGCTAGGATCCGGTGGTTTGTTGATGTAGTCATCGGCACCCACGCCAAAGGCTGCTACCTTTGTAATAATATCGTGGTCAGAACTGATGATGATAACAGGGACAAAGCGTGGAGCTAGGGTCTCTTTTAAGCGGGGTAGGATCTTGATCCCGTTGCCGTCTGGTAATGAGACATCCAGCAAAATAAGGTCAAAATGATCGCGGCCACCTTCTGTTAGGCGAAGGGCTTCGCTGCTGCTGGTGACAAATGTCAAAGCATGCTCTTTTAGAATAGATGTCAGATAAATCTGAAATTCTTGTGAATCTTCTATACACAAAATGCGCGCCATAAGGGGATCGTAGCACATGTTGCGTTTTCTTCAACATATTATAACGGCTACTCAATACTTTTAGCGTCCAATTATGAGTAGGTAAAAGACCACCTTTGTTAAAACTAAGGGAGTTCATCATGCGCGTAAAAGTACATTATAGGCACATTAGTTACTCGGTAGAGTTAACTCAGAATATTACAGAGTGGTTAGAGGAGCAGTTGCCTATTGGGCAATACGCATCGCAGTTGCATATAGATCTATTTTTTTCAAAGTCGACTCCGTATAGCAAGCCCAGTCTTGTCGTATTCGAATGCCACTTGCGGGCGCGGGCACCTTGGTTGTCTAGTGAGATTTTTGTAAAAGATCAGAATGAAGACTTTTGGGGTCTAGTCACTTCGTGCGGGGCTATGCTGAAGCGTCAAATTATGCGTGATCTTTCACAAAGAAGAAGTAGTCAGCGACAAAGTCATAGATGGCAACAGCCGCCAACAGATTACACGGCGGAATAGACAGCTGAATAGAGTGGCTGAAGGCTTAGGGAGCGAGCATGGTAAAAAGAATATTGGTAGTCGAAGACGACCTTTCTTTGAAGCCTCTATGGGAGAGCTTTTTTAGCCGTCGTTCGCAACAAGTTCAGATGGATTGGGTTGTTAGCTGTGAAGAGGCTCGTAAAATAATCAAAAAAGCAAATGAAGAAAAGAATCCCTTTTATTTGATCATAACCGATATATTTTTGGCGGGTTCGGGCACTGGCATGGAGCTGTTAAGGTCGCCTGAAGTGATGAATAGTCAGGCCCGCACAGTTCTGGTTTCTGCGGCTGATCGCTACGAGATCCTCAGTAAATTTGGTCACTTGATGCCGAATACGGAAGTGATTTCTAAACCATTAGATTTTAGAAAGTATGAACCAATTCTTAATCATCTTTTAACGAGGTAGTTATGAATGTGGTGAAGAGGTCCAAGCCTAAAAGCTCAAAACCCGTGGTTATTGTTACAGGATGTAGCTCAGGTATTGGTATGGAGCTAGCCCACGAACTCTATGAGCGTGAAGATCTTAATATCGTACTGACGGCACGTGCCCGTTCTATCGAAGAGTTAAAAAAACAGTTTTCTGATTCAGAGCGTGTGATGGTACGTGAATTGGATATTACGGATGAGGATAATATCTATTCACTGATTAACGAAATATCCTTTGAGTGGGGACGTGTAGATACGTTGATCAACAACGCGGCTGTTTGCTTTCGTGCTGTTGTTGAACACATGGATTCAGAGTCAGAAATGCTACAGCTAAAAACAAACTACCTAGGTCCTATGAACTTGATTCGCTCAGTGCTTCCTATTATGCGTGAACAGCGCTCTGGACATATTATTAATATATCATCGGTGTCAGGTATGCTCGCCATGCCGACGATGGGATCTTACAGTGCCTCTAAGCATGCGTTAGAGGGAGCCACTGAGGCGCTTTGGTATGAAGCCAAACCTTTCGGGATTCGAGTCAACTTAGTCCAGCTGGGTTTTATTAACTCCAACTCATTCAAAAAAGTGGTTTTGTCGAATAAGGCAGAAATCAGTATGGCTTTAGGTGGGCCTCATTCGGAATATTATAACTCGATGACTCCGATGATTGAAAATTTAATGTCATTTTCATTGACGTCGGCCACAGTGGTTGCAAGAAAAGTTTTACGCCTCATTGATCGCCCTACGACTATTCTGCGTATTCCTCTAACTGTCGATGCCATTGTTTTTACGGTAATGAAAAAGTTTATTCCATCCTTTATTTTTAATAGGTTACTTTATTTTATGCTGCCGGGATCTATGAAGTGGGGTGGGCGTTGGAGAGCCAGAAAGAAGATACGCATAGTGGAATCATGAGGAACGGTTAAGGCTAAGGTAGAGATGTTACGAGTGTGGCGATTTCTTCAAGGCGTTTTAAGCTGGGCGCAAACTATTTAATGTACGATAAAATATCTTAATCCACATGGGATGTGGGAAAGCGAGGTTGATATGACTTACTTAACAGGAGCTGTAATGTCATCTAACTTGGTTTCAATTTCTGAAGAAAGGGATATTGATACGGCAGAAAGTTTGATGAAGGTGAATCGTATTCGCCACCTTCCTGTTGTAAATCAGAACAATGAACTTTCAGGGATTCTTTCCGCGAAAGATGTCGTTAAAGTAAAAGATAAAAAGCAAGCGATTAAATCTGTTATGACGGCGCCAGTGAAAGTCGTTCGTAAAGATAGCAATATCAAATCAGTTATCGAATTGATGTTAAGAAACAAAATCAGTTCAATTCTAGTTGCTGACTCAGAGGATATTGTGGGTATTGTAACAACCGATGACTTGCTCAGACTTCTGACTCAAGTATTAACGGACAGTGATGATTTAGAAAATACGGATATCGGTTCGTTCTTTGATGAGTCATGGAAGAGCTATAACTAATTCAAATGGCAAAGAGGTGCTGTCCTAGCACCTCTGATTAATGCGCTGGCGATCTCACAAGCTCCATTTTGGTAGCTGTCTACTGTATTACAAAGATTTAATTCTTTTTGAAGAGTCGCTTCCGTACATGAACCCCACCCAAGATAGGCGACACGTTCTAAGTGAGAGTATTCAGAGTAGGATTTGTTGCGATTACAGCCGTAGCCACTATCAGCAGCCGTTACAAAAATTTTAAGATAATCTTTTAAATAATATTCAACTTGTATCAGTCGAGGGCTTTTGTTTGGATATTGACGATACAGGCTTTCAAGAATCTGACGATGGGTGCGGCTAGAGCCATAGGGTTTCCCTAAAAATTGAAAAAGGCCATAGGCACCAGAGCTTGGATTAATCGAAAAGGGATCTCCACCGGATTCACCAATAATGCGATAATACACAAGGCGGGGATCTAACTGATGACGATAACTCCAAATCAGGCGATGAATTTGGTGAATGGTTTCTGAGGTTTCATTATAATTTGGTTCTGGTTGGAAAATTTCACGGATTTGTTCATTCCTTTGGGGATGAAAACAGCTTTGTGCCCATGTAGGTGCTGAGATAATCAAGCTCAGATTTATAAGAATGAAGCTGAGTATATGGGGCTGCATAGACATAATAAAATATTAAATGCAGAAGTTGTTCCAGTTCTAGGCCTATTGATTTTAAGATCATGGCTCTGTCCTCGGCTAAAGGTGTCTAATAATTTGACAGATGTCGGACTTGAATGAAGTTTGGACAGCCATGAGATAATTGCAAAACCTCTTGCAAAACAGATGATATTTTCAAATATAACCACAGAATATGTTACCACTAGGCCATGCTAAAGTTAACTTTACTGTTTATTCTACAAATGGTTCTGGGGTTCTCGGTAAATTCTTGGGGAGCGCCAAACACAGCGGCGTCCACTGTTAACGGCGATCCTAGTTTAGTGTCACAAGCATGGTACATAGAGCGTATTGAACTTCCGAGGGCGTGGAGGACTGTGCGCGAGACTCCAGATGTTCCTGTGGGTGTTATTGATATGGACTTTGATTTAAGTCATGAAGAGCTCAAGGAAGCTTTTGATGATCGGTACTCACTTGATTTTTCTGGAAAGAATTTTTCTGAAATAAGTTTGGATGCTAAATACAGTCAACATGGAACTTTAGTGTCAGCTATTATTGGAGCCAATGGTGTTAATGCCGTGGGAATTACGGGAATTAGCCAGCGTGCGCGCATGATTGCTATAAACGTGGCTCCGGTCGGTAAAGCCATAGATATTGAAGAAGTGATGCGCTATACGATTGATTCGGGAGCTAAGGTGATCAACTGTAGCTTTGGTTATGTTTCTATTAAGCCAGACCTTATGGAAAAGCTGCGAAGAGCTCTTCGTTATGCTCAGGAAAAAGATGTTTTGATCGTTGCAGCGGCGGGTAATTACGGACGTGATAATGATAAAGAGCCATTTTATCCTTCCTCTTTTTCAGTTGAATTTCCCAATGTCATTTCTGTTGGAGCAACAGCGGAAGATGACAGTCATTTCTATGCCAGCAGTTACGGGAAAAAACATGTCGACATTTTTGCTCCCGGTAGAAATATTATCGTTCCTGCGGACGCCACACGATATGTTCTTTCTAGTGGAACATCGGAAGCCGCGCCGATAGTTTCAGGCGTGGCTTCACTGATGCGTCAGATTAATCCGCGTTTAAGTGCGGCTCAGGTAAAAAAAATATTGATGCAGACTTCTGATAAAAAAGAACAGTTGCGTGCTATCTCTGTATCTGGTGGGCGAGTGAACGCGGCTCGTGCTGTTGAGGCCGCTGAAGTGGCGCGATAACAGTTATAATCAATGATTAGCGTCAAATATCTCAATTGGCGTAAAATTTGTAATTCATACTCCGTAGATATTTAAATCGCTTTAATGCGGTTTAAATTGAATTTGCTGTGTAAAAAGCCTCGTATTCAGAGTGATGGGGCTTTTTAGCACGTTAGATTTTATAGCAAATGATCGGAGGAGAGTTGATAAAAATATCAAAAGCTGTATCAGGGGCTGTATCAGGTTTTATTGATCGCTTCGAACAATTCGTAAGTAAAATATCTCAGGACGATGTCTTCACGCAGGCCGCTGCATTAGCTTACTATACGACTTTATCGATGGCTCCACTGATAATTTTATTGATTACATTTTTATCGGCCCTCAATGTGGATATACAAGTTCAACTCTTAGCTCAAGTGCGTGATCTTATTGGCCCTGAGGCCGCGTTGGTGTTGGAATCAATTTTAGGCAGCGTCAATCGTCATCCTGATTTAAGCATGGCCGCTGGATGGATTGGATTTGCGATTCTTGCGATATCAGCCAGTGTGGTTTTTGCTCAACTACAAAATGCTTTAAATGTTATTTTTATGGTGGAAGGGGATAAAACTTTACAGAAAGTACAAGCGCAGTACATTCAATCCACACATCCTGTGGTGGGTTTTATTTTGCGCCGACTCCTGTCCGTAGGCATGCTGCTGGCCTTTATGTTTATTGCTATTGTGTCACTACTAGCATCAGCCAGCGTTTCTTATTTAATCAGTCAGTATGATTTTTTGGGTTTGAAGTTTGTTAATGAGGTAGCGAGCTTTTTTGTTTTTACCGTTTTGTTTGCTTTAATATATAAGTGGATGCCAGATCGTAAGGTGAAAAATGCTAATTGCATCTTGGCTGGCGCGATCACTTCATTTTTGTTTGTTGTGGGAAAGGCTGCGATAGGAACATATCTCGGGCAAACAGCTATCGGTTCGGCCTATGGTGCCGCAGGATCTTTAATCGTGATGTTGGCATGGATCTATTATTCTACTGTGGTATTTTTTGTTGGGGCCGAGATTTCGGCCATGTTTTTGATTAGAAAGCGATGGGTGTAATACATGGGAAATTGGCTTAAGGGAATTCAGAAAAAAATTGTTAAAATGCCTTTGTGGATACTGATTACTTTGGTCGTGCTATTTGTTATACGCATGATCTTGCCTTCAATTTGCCTGTTTTTTATAAATTATACTTTAGAAAACAAATTAGGGACTTACAAAGGTCACCTAGATGATTTTGATTTAAGCTTGTATCGTGGAGCTTATCAATTACAAGGCCTCACCATTGAAAAAAGAGAAAGTGCTGTGGAGCCTCTTCTAAAAGTCAAAGAGGTAGATTTATCACTTGCATGGCGCGCACTTCTTAAAAAAAATATATCGGCTGACGTAACTATCGATGGCTTAGTTTTAAGACTCGCTGATAGTTCTGATGAAAAAGCTAAACAGACGGGTGCCGATGAGCCCAAGAAAAATTGGGAAGAAGTCGGCGGCGTCTTAGTCCCTGTTGCTATTGAGACATTAAAAATTCACGACAGTGCGATCTATTTCACCAATAGAGACTTGAAAGCACCGCTCCCTGTATCGCTAGAAAAAATTGAAATTGAAGCGAAAGATTTACGCTCGCGCTCGGAAGGAAAGATGAGTCCTCTGAAAGCGAGTGCTATTTTACAAAAACATGCTGACTTAAAGATCAGTGGTTCTTTGGATCTTTTGGCAAATCCTCTGCGTTTTGATCTAGATGGCCAAATTGAAAAGTTTAAGCCGAATACTGTGAACAGTCTTCTGCGATTGTATATTCCTGTAGATGTCACAGAGGGAGAGCTAAGTGCTTACAGTGAAGTGGCCGCGAAAGATGGAGTTGTGTGGGGGTATGCGAAGTTAATTTTTAATGATGGCGATATTATTTCTTTAGGACAAAACTATATAGGGGTGAAGCATTTCTTTGTGGAAATTGGGACAGCTTTTGCGAATTGGTTTTTGCAAAACAATGACAATAAGAATATGGCGACAATAATTCCATTTGTTTATGAAAATGGAAATTTTAATGTAGATACGTCTGAAATTTTGAATTCTGCCCTTCGAAATCGTAATGAAAAAATTAAACCAAGGATAGATGATATCATTTCATTGGAAGGACAAGAACCAATCACAGATCCAAAGCGGATTTTGAATCCCAATCAAAATTTAGAAGATGTACTCACGAGTCGAGCGGGTGTTCCATCAGCGGGAAAAGAGACTAAAGAAAATAATAAAAAGAAAAATGATTCAAAAAAATAATTTATTTTTTTGAAATTCAGGGGTGACAAACCCATAAGCAGTCTTTATAGATAAAATATGGAAATGACGACATTAGGTACAGTAGCCACAATTTGCTTCTTTTGCGCGCTAGTGCAATCACTCTTTTCGGGATTCATTTTAAAATTATCTGATGATTTAAAGAGCAAAAGACCTTATGTGTCGAGATTTTTGCACTTTGCTGGTGAACCAGAAATCGTTTTTGGTATGTGGGCCGCAGCATTTCTTGCTGTCTTGATGCTCGTCTCGGGATTTGAAGCGGGATTGAAGTGGGTTGATGAACGCAACTTCTCTGAAGTGGCTTTCGTTGTGGTTATCATGGTTTTGGCTTCTACAAGACCGATTACAGAGTTTGCAGAAAAAATCATTGGCAGTATTGCAAAGCTACTTCCTTTAAGTAAGCCCGAGGCTATGTACATTGCAGTTTTAATTATTGGTCCCTTATTAGGTTCTTTAATTACAGAACCTGCAGCGATGACGATCTCGGCATTGCTATTAAAGCGTCGTGTATTTGATCCTTTGGGTAAAGGTGTAGCTTCAAAGTTTTTCTACATCACATTGGCCACATTATTCGTCAACATCTCTGTGGGTGGTGCATTAACTCACTTTGCGGCTCCGCCGGTTCTGATGGTAGCTCGTATCTGGGATTGGGATACGCCATTTATGTTTATGACATTTGGATGGAAAGCGGTCATTGCAGTTGTCATTAATACGATTATTGCGTTCATGCTAAATCGTGAAACTCTGAAAACGATCAAGCCTCCGGTGCGTGATCCAAATGATATACCATTAAGAACTCCGTTTTGGATTACGGCTGTGCATTTAGCCTTCATGGTTCTGTGTGTGATGAGCGTACATCATCCTACATTTGTTATCGGTCTATTCATGTTCTTCCTTGGTTTTTACGATATCACTCGTGATAAGCAATCAGAAGTTCGTATCGAAGAAAGTATGCTGGTGGGTTTCTTCTTAGCCGGTTTGGTGACGTTAACCGCGAAGCAGGGTTGGTGGTTAAAACCCATTTTACAATCTATTGAAAATCTAGCGTTGTATGTCGGTACGCTGATTCTAAGTCCGATCACAGATAATGCGGCGATGACATCTTTGGCTGCGCAGGTTTCCGGATTATCTGATCAGTCGAAGTATTTGATTGTAGCAGCTGCTATCGTGGGTGGTGGTATGACGATCATCGCGAACGCGCCGAATCCTGCAGGTCTATCTTTATTGAAAGATCACATGCCAGGTAAAAGCTTAAGCGCGGGTAAACTATTAATGGGAGCATTGACTCCTACAATTATCACTGCACTTTTATTCTGGTTTCTGTAATTAGGGAAAATGCTGAGCTAGTCGATCGATTAACTGTCGATTAGCTTCCTCTGGATTGAGTTCAAAACTTCTTTCATGGATACGACTCGATATTTCTGTTTGTATCACGAAAAATATTTGTTTAATTAAAGCTCCGGAGTCTTGATTGTATCTGGGGTTGGTCAATATATGGTCCCAAATAAATTTTCTGGTTGGGGCAAAGAAAATGTGTGGTTCAGACTGATTCCATCCCTCAAGTCGAATCCGATTTAAGAAGTTTCGGCCTTCAATAGAGGTTTTCTCATCCTTGTCCTTGATGCTAGCACTTCGTAAGGCATCAGACATTGCAGAAGGACTATTTTCCTTCATAACAGCAATTATATCTGCGAATAACTCGTGGTATGATAAAACTGAAATTCGAGTGAACACAGATTTTTTAACTAAATCATTTAATTCGTCCATTTTCTCTGAAGACTTACCAAATGCTTTCTCTTTATCTTCTACTTTTCGTTTTAATTCTTCAATTAATGCCAAGTCCTGTAGTTTTTTAGCCTTAGCTAATTGAATCACAGCGCTTTCATAAGCATCTGAATTTTTACGAACGTCTTCGTGATAAACTGTTGCCATTTTCGCTTGCTGTTCAAATTCTGCATAATTTTTAATGGAATCTCTTAAATTCAATGAAAAGATATAATGACCATATTCATGAGCCAGAATGGTCTGGGCATATTTTGGATGTTTGGGCTTTCCATTTACTAAAAATTGTATTGGAAAAACTATTGTGTCGCTCCAATTAAATTCGGCATTGTCGCCTTGTCTTTCGATTTCTAATTTAACGGAATAGGGTACTTTAAGATTGTTACCAACAATCGCATTAATACCCATTATTGTATTTCTAGTCATTTCAACTTGAGAGGCTTTCAAGCCACTAAAAGATTCAATTTGTACTTCTGTAATAACTGGCTTTTCAATAGATGTAGAACTGTTAAACAGCTGACTACATGTCAGCCCTGCAAACAGTTTTAAAGGGAATAGAAGAAAACATAGGGAGAGGACTCTCATAGGTACAATAAGTATGAAAAAATCGTACCAGCTTGGGTCTATTGGAAGTGTGGTGCGCGGAGGGGGACTTGAACCCCCACGCTTGCGCATACGCCCCTCAAACGTACGTGTCTACCAATTCCACCATCCGCGCGCGCCCGTAGAGCTGTATTTTGGCCTTAACGTCTTTATATGGTCAATGCCTTAAATCAAACAAAATAGAGTTAGAAGAGCCCCCATATAAGGCTAGCTTATATTTATTATGAGTGGGTTTTTGTTAAATTTCTTAACCTAAAAGGGGTCCAGTAGTCGTCTTACCCTTAAGAGCACGGACGCTCCCCAGACGGAAACTAAAGATGACTAAGGATGGTTATCTAAACCCGTCGCCCCCGGAAAGCTTAAGCCACGGATGGCTTGAGCCTGAGTAAAGAAAGGAGCGAAAGTGACTGAGCTATATATTGTTTTTGGATTTTGTTCTCTCTACTCGAGTGTGGTCATTCTCTCCCTCTGGATGACGTACTCACAACGGGTAAGAGTTAGAATTAAATAAGGTTCCTCAAAGAAGGATCTTTAGGGTTTTGGTGGTTCCCCTCTAGATCTTCTTCAGCGGTAGCGACGAGCTACCGCTTTTTTTTTGTCTTTTGCTATGCTACTACTTCGTAGCATGAAGTTAGCTGATCTACAGTTTGATTTTCCTGAAGAGTTGATTGCCACATCTCCGGTAAGACCGACACGAGTTATGTGGGTCGAACCATCACAAGTTCCTGTTGAAATAACGATACCTGAACTGCTGCAAAAAATACCAGCAGGTGATGTTTTGGTTGTGAATAATACGAAAGTGCTTAAGCGCCGAGTTTTTTCAGAAGAAAATATAGAAATACTGTTTTTGGATCGGGTTGAGCAAAAAGCCAATAGCAATTTATGGAAAGTTTTATTCCCTTCGAAGAAATATAAAATAGGTGACGAGTTAAAACTGCCTCAGGGATTTACGATGAAGCTTGTCGAAAAAGGTCGACCGCAAATTGTCGAAGTTTTTCCGGCTATCTCTGATTTGGATTTCGCTACAATCGCTGAGCTTCCTCTGCCTCCTTATATTCAAAAAGCCCGACAAGAGCGTCATAATGTAGAAGCGGATGAAAGCTGGTATCAGACGGCTTGGGCCAGCCAAGCGGGTAGTATGGCTGCTCCGACGGCAAGTCTCCATTTTAATCGTCAAGACTTACAATCACTTGCTAGTAGAGGCGTCCACGTTATTGAACTCACTTTACATGTGGGATTAGGAACTTTTTTGCCTGTCACAGCTGAGGATTTAAGTCAGCATCAAATGCATTCTGAACAGTACGAAATTTCGGAAGACTCATGGTTGAAAATTCAAAAAGCAAAACAAGAAAGCTCTAAGGTTTGGGCTTTGGGTACAACGACAACACGAGTATTAGAGTCTGTATCCCGCACAGGAGTTTTAGCGGGAAGCACGGATATTCTTTTACAAGAGGGCAGTGAGTTTCAAATTGTGGATCGCCTACTGACAAACTTTCATCAGCCGGAGTCCACATTACTGGCCTTAGTTGCTGGTTTTTCTAGCTTAGATCGCGTTAAGGAAAGTTATAAATGGGCTATTCAGCATAAATTTCGATTATTTAGTTATGGTGACTTATCGGTCTGGCTCAAGTAAAAGAATTTCATGTCTACAGCACAACCCGTTTTAAAACTAGGCGAATTTAAGCTACACAAAAAATCTGGCAAAGCCCGTCGTGCGACGTTTATGACGGCCCATGGTAGTTTTGAAACTCCGACTTTTATGGCGGTTGGCACTAAAGCGACAGTGAAAGCTATGACACCAGAAGAGCTTAAGGACTGTGGGACGCAAGTTGTTTTGGGAAATACCTATCATTTACATTTACGCCCAGGTGAAAAGCTGATCAAAAAAATGGGTGGCCTTCATAAATTCATGAATTGGAATGGTCCGATTCTTACGGACTCAGGAGGCTTTCAGGTTTTCTCTTTATCAGGCCTTCGAAAAATGTCTGAAGAAGGGGTCGAGTTCAGTTCGCATTTGGACGGAGCCAAGTATTTTATCTCTCCAGAAAAAAGTATGGAGATTCAAATGGATCTTGGATCAGATATCATTATGGCCTTTGATGAGTGCTTACAATATCCTGCAACGAATGACGAGATTAAGCGTTCAATGGATCTGACTCATCGTTGGCTCCTGCGTTCGCATAAAGCCATGACCCGTGACCAGAGTTTATTGTTTGGAATTGTTCAAGGTGGATTGAGCCTTGAGCATCGTAAGTATTCCTTGCAGCAAGTAACCAGTGTGGATTTGCCGG
This sequence comes from Pseudobdellovibrio exovorus JSS, assembly GCF_000348725.1. Classification (NCBI taxonomy): domain Bacteria; kingdom Pseudomonadati; phylum Bdellovibrionota; class Bdellovibrionia; order Bdellovibrionales; family Pseudobdellovibrionaceae; genus Pseudobdellovibrio; species Pseudobdellovibrio exovorus. Next base: position 1,443,883 of record NC_020813.1, on the reverse strand, counting down.
GTTATGCTTTGGGGGGATTTTCGGTTGGTGAGCCCATTCATCTGATGCACGAGTTATTGCCTGATATCGCGCCATTAATGCCTGAAAATAAGCCACGTTATCTGATGGGTGTGGGAACGCCATTGGACCTTATTATTTCCATAGATGCCGGTGTGGACATGTTCGACTGCGTTTTGCCGACTCGTGTGGCACGTAATGGAACCTTGTACACATGGCAGGGGCGAATGAGCATCAAACGTCAGGAATATAAAGAAGACGCAGGCCCATTAGATCCAGAATGTGATTGTTATACGTGCAAAAACTATTCGCGGGCTTACCTGCGCCATTTGTTTTTAAGTGGTGAAATATTAGGCTCACGCCTGAATACAATTCATAATTTGCATTTCTACATGACTGTCATGGCGAAGGCACGTAAGGCCCTTGAGGAAGATCGTTGGGAAAGCTTCCGCGATGATTGCCTAACGCGTTTTGTAAGATCCGACAAACAATCCTAGCAAGTACTTGATCTCAAAACTGTTTAAGTGTTCAATTTTACTTTAAGTTTTTAAAGTTCAATAAACACGAAAGAGGTTTCTATGTTGAATTTGTTTTTTACTTCTTTAACAGCTTTTGCTCAAGCTGCTGACGCAGCTGCTACGGCTCAACAACCACCAGTATGGATGCAGTTTGTTCCATTCATCATCATCATTGGTGTGTTCTACATTTTTCTTATTCGTCCTCAAGCAAGAAGACAAAAAGAAACACAGGCTTTCTTGTCAGCTCTAAAAACGGGTGACCAAGTTATTACTCAATCAGGTATCTTGGGAAGAGTCAGTGGATTAAATGAACAAGTTGTCACTCTTGAGATTGCTCCAGAAGTGCAAATCAAAGTATTGCGCTCTCAGGTTTTGATGTCTCAATCTGTATTGCAAGCTAAGAAAGAAGGAAAATAAGAATGGAAGGCCTACGTGCAAGAACGTGGTTAGCCGTAATTGGTTTAGCCGCTGCTATTTCTTTTGTAGTTCCCAACTTCGTCGACACAAGCAACATTAGCTGGTGGCCGGCGCGAAAAATCAATTTCGGTCTTGATATTCAGGGTGGTCTTCACCTTGTCATGGGTGCCGATGTTGGTGGAGTTATTGCAACTTCAATTCACCGTCAAACAGAAGCTTTAAAAGTGGAATTCGCTAAAGAAGGCATTCCCGTTAAGTCTTACGATACAGCTAATGGCCGCAATGGTGAGTTTGTAATTCACGTGGCTTCGGCTGCTGATGCGCAACGAGTGGTAGCTCATATCCAAAAAAGCTACGGCACAGTATTGCAGGTGATTTCGTCTGATGCTGATTCTGTGGAAATTAAATATTTTGATGCTTACTTGTCTGAGCAGAAGCAAAACGTAATTTCTCAAGCGATCGAAACGATTCGTAATCGTATCGATGAGTTCGGTGTGGCCGAGCCATCAATTACGCAGCAAGGTGCAGATCGTATCCTTGTTCAATTGCCGGGTATGGCTGATGCTGAAAGAGCAAAACAGTTAATCAATACAACAGCTAAATTAGACTTCATGATTGTTTCCTACGAAAAAAGTCCTGAAGAATTAAGAGTGTTGATTGAGCAAGCTGAAAAAGCTGGAAACTATTCAATGGAGACATTGAAGTACTCAGATTATGTAACTCGCCTGAATCAAGATTTAGCTGGTAAATTACCTGCTAAAACAGTTGTATATTTTGAAAAAAGTGAAAATGCACGTTCTTTAGAAGTGGGATCTATTCCTTACTTATTAAGAACAGATACAGATCTTTCTGGTGATGTTTTGGATAATGCAGCCGTTGCCTTTGGTCAATTCGGTGAACCAGAAGTTTCTTTACGTTTTAACCCATTGGGTGCGAATAAGTTTGCGGACTTAACGGGTAATCACATCAATCAACAGATGGCAGTAGTTTTAGATAGAGTTGTAAAAACAGCGCCTAAAATCAATGCGAAGATTCCAAACGGACAAGCGGTTATTACATTAGGTTCAGTTGGCAATCGTGAAGACCAAATGAACGAAGCAAAATTGATTGCGACAGCATTAAGAGCCGGTGCATTACCAGCGAGCTTAGAGCAATTAGAAGAGCGTCGTGTTGGTCCTTCATTAGGTTTAGATGCTTTGGAACAAGCTAAAATGGGTTCATACGTAGGTGCAATCTTAGTTATGATCTTTATGGTGGTTTACTATAAAGGTATGGGTGTGATTTCTACTATTGGTATGGCGATCAATATCTTCTCGATGTTTGCTTTGCTGGGATCTTTAGGGGCCACTTTAACTTTACCAGGTATTGCAGGTATGGCCTTAACTGTGGGATTTGCCGTTGATGCCAACGTACTTATTAATGAGCGGATGAAGGAAGAGCTTGCTAAAGGGGCGTCGTTACAATCGGCAGTCCGTGAAGGTTATAACAAAGCCATGTCGGCAATTTTAGACTCTAACATAACTGTTTCTGCTACAGCTTTAATCTTGTTGTACTTTGGAACAGGGCCAGTAAGAGGTTTTGCTGTTACGTTGCTAGTGGGTATCGTGACGACATTATTTGGTAACGTATTTGTTTCAAAAGTTATGGTTGATAATTTGGTCTACCGTTTTGGTTTGAAGAAACTATCGGTATAGGAGTTTTGTATGTCTAAGAATAATTTACAGAACGAATCTTTTGGACGTTTTGATTTCGTAAAAAATATTGGAATTTTCGGAGGCCTATCTGCACTATTTGTAGTGGCTTCTTTAATCTACCTTGCAGTACAGGGCATTACCTACGGTATCGACTTTAAAGGTGGAACCGAGATTCAAGTGCGCTTTGAACAAAGTGTAACTATTGAAGAAGTACGTGAAAGCGTAGAAAAATTAAGTTTAGGTGAAGTGTCGGTTCAAGCTTTCGGTGATACAAGCGAATACATTATTCGTTTCATCGGTGAGCAAGGAGCTACAGATAAAGAAACGAATGATATCTTGAATGCCTCTATCACGAAAGTGCGTGAGACTTTAAACACTGAATTCGCAGACAAGGGCGTTGATATTCGCCGTGTGGATACAGTTGGTCCTCAAGTTGGTGCTGAATTGAAGCGTAATGGATTGTTAGCTGTATTTTACTGCTTACTGATCATCTTGATCTATATTTCTATGCGTTTCGATTACAAATATGCCCCAGGTGCAGTACTTTGCTTGGCCCATGATGCGATCATCACGTTAGCTATCTTTGTGGCAGTTGGAAAAGAAGTAAACATTCCAATCCTTGCGGCCATTCTGTCACTTATCGGTTTCTCGTTGAATGACACGATTGTCGTTTTTGACCGTATTCGTGAAACAGAGGGAATGTATAAAGACAAAGGCTATGCGTTTATTATCAACAAGGCGATCAACGATATGATCGGTCGTACGTTGATCACTTCAGGTACAGTTTTCGTTTCAGCGTTAAGTTTATACATCTTTGCTGGCGGAGTTGTTTCTGACATCGCGTTTGCTATTGCAGTTGGTATTTTCTTCGGTGCGTACTCATCTATTTACGTAGCGGCTCCATTGATCGTGGTCATGGAGAAAATGAAGAATCCTGCACGAGCAGTTTAAAGGCATTTTAACTTTTAAAGGTGTTCAGCATGTTTCAGTGGAAAGAGAAATCGGCACAAGTGTCGAAGCTGACAGGTCCCTTTCCAGATTTGATTGCCCGAGTTCTTGCCTCGCGAGGACTGACACAATCAGATTTGGATGAACTGCTGAACCCAAAGCTCAGTGACTTGAAAGATCCCTTTGTCCTAAAGGGGATGAAAGAAGCTACAGATCGTCTTGTAACCGCATTTAAAAATAATGAAAAAATATGTATCTATGCAGATTTTGATCTGGATGGAACAAGCGGTTTAGCTATTCTTAAATATGGTTTTGAAAAAATTGGCTTCCAGCACGTAGCTTATTATCAGCCTAAACGTCTCAGTGAAGGTTATGGATTTCATGCTGAAGCTGTTGAAGAACTTAAAAACTTAGGTATCAGTTTAATTGTCACCGTTGACGTGGGGATTACCTCATTCAAAGCTTTTGAAAAAGCTAAAGAGTTAGGTGTGGATGTTATCTTAACGGATCATCATTTGCCTGCGGATGAGTTGCCACAGGCACTTTGTATAGTAAATCCTAACCAGAAAGATTGCCCTTCGGGATTAGGTTACTTATGTGGGGCGGGTGTCGCTTTTTATCTTTTGCGTGCAGTTAAAAGAGCTTTTTATGATGATCCAGATTTGCCTAAGAATGAGTGGGACCTAAAAGAAGTTTTGGAGTTCTTCTGTATTGGGACATTGACGGATATGGTCCCGCTAGTTGGTGATAATCGCACACTGGTAAAATACGGGCTGAAAAGTTTCGGACAAACTCAAAAGGCTGGATTAAAAGCATTATTAGAAGCTCTTCGCTTACATGATCGTGAGCTGACATCACAGGATGTCGCTATTCGCTTTGCTCCTAAACTCAATGCGCTATCACGTATGGAGTCTGATATACTACCTGCGCAAATTTATTTAGAAACGGATCATCGCAAAGCCAATCAGATGGTAGATCGTATTCTGGAAAACAATGAGACTCGTCAGAGCTTACAAGGTGATGCGGAAGCGAAAGCCCTGAAGATTTTAGAGACATGGACTGAGCCGGATTTTGTCTATGTCAGCTCTCCATACTTCCATAGAGGTATTATCGGATTGATTGCGACAAAGTTGTCTCAACAATTTAATCGACCAGCCTTTGTAGGTTCAGAAAATTCCGAAGGGATGATTGTCGGCAGTTCTCGAACGCCGCAGGGTTCTGAAATCAGCCTAGTTGAGGCTCTGCGCTCTGCGGAAACAGTGCTCAATCGACATGGCGGTCATGCGGCTGCTGCTGGCTTTGAGCTTCATGCTAAAAACCAAGAGGCATTTAAAGGTTTTTTAAAAGCCTATTTTGAAAATGCAAAACATGAAAAAAGACCAATAGAAATTGATTTTGATACCACGGCAGATCTTTCTGAGATCAGCACCCATGTGATGAAGTGGTATGACTTCATCGGTCCCTTTGGTGTGGGCTTTCAAATTCCTTTGATAAAATTTGATCCCGTATCGCTTTTATCAATGAAAGAGCTTAAAGGGGGACACTATAAACTGTCGTTGTCTGATACGACCCACAGTCATAAAGTGGATGCTCTTGTTTTTTCACCAAGTGAAAAGTTAGTGGATCTTTTGTCTGTAGGTCAGCAATACCAAGTTTTAAGTGAACTTCAGTGGAATTATTTTAATGGTCGAAAGACTATTCAACTTTTGGTGAAGGATTTGAAGTTATTATGAGGAAGTCATCAGTTGTTTTACTTTCAGCAGGCCTTGATTCGACAGTGAATTTTTATGCGGCCATGAATGAAACCGATGTTAAGTTGGCTTTAACATTTGATTATGGCCAAAAAGCGGCCCCGAAAGAAATTGAGCGTTCAAAAATGATTGCAAACTTATTGGGGGTTCCTCATAAGATTGTCGAGCTACCATGGTTAAAAGACCTAGGAGCTTCTGCTCTGACTCAGGATCGTATGGCTATCCCAGCAGGCAAGTCAGCATTAGAAAACCCAAGTATGTCAGTGCAGACAGCCAAAGCAGTATGGGTTCCAAATCGCAACGGAGTCTTTTTAAATATTGCGGCGAGTTTTGCAGAAAGTCTTCATGCGCAATTAATCGTTCCGGGTTTTAATCGTGAAGAGGCAACAACATTTCCGGATAACAGTTTAGATTTTATTCGCTCGGCCCGTAAGGCTTTTAGTTACTCAACAGCCAATCACGTAGACGTTCAATGTTACACGATTGCAATGGCGAAGAATGAAATTGTCGATTTAGGCAAAAAAATGCGAGTTCCATTTGAAAGTATTTGGCCTTGTTATCAAGCCCGTGATCGCTGGTGCGGAGAATGTGAATCTTGCGAGCGCTCTAAACGTGCATTTAAGATGGCCGGATTGGATTTCAATTATCTTTACGAGAGGTATTAATGCAGCATCAGTATATTGATAGAACGATAGACTACGATGGATCGCAATTAAAGGCTCTTTATTCTTATGTAAATCACAGAATTCACGGGGACTCGATAGTTTCCTTTTCTGGTTTATGTGATGTGACTTTAGAGCACATGGTGGATGCCGAGGACTTTGTCGAAAGCGCCAAAATTAAATCAGATAAGATGTTGCATTTTATCGTCGAGATATTTAGTCATAATTTAATGACGGCTGTGACCTTGCAACGTCTATTGGTTTCCCATGCTCATCAAATTTTGGCAGAAAAAGGTCATCGTTTTGAGCGTGATGGGGATGATCTGTATTTAAATAAGAAAAAATTAAGCGTGTCTATAGCCTCATGTTCTGCTGTTTCGGCTATGATTCACTTGGGTATTAATATTGAAAATGCAGGGACTCCGGTACCTACATGTGCCTTGTCAGATTTGGGAATAGTTCCAAAGGAATTTGCACTAGAGTTAATGCAGAGATTCTGTAGTGAATACAAATCGATTGTTGGGGCGACACAAAAAGTGCGCCCTCTGGATTACTAACTGATTATCCCTTATCTTGCGGAGCTTCGTCAGAAGTTTTGATCTTTGTTGTCGCGTAGGCGTGATTACAAAGCAAACTGGCGATACGTCGATATTCACTTAATAAATCTAAGTGAATAGAGCTGGTGTTGATGGTCTCGCGTAGACCTTGATTAAGGCGAGAGATATGATTTTCGCGGTACATCGTTTCTAACTTTGCAAGATCTCGTTTAAGCTCAATAGCCAATTCACACATTTGCGGATTGTCATAGGCATTGATACCCATAGAAGCCACTTTGACTACTTGTTCATGCATTTTTTGAATTTCACTAAGACCTTGCGATGAAAACTCTAATCTCAAAGCATGTTTTTTGACAGCAAGAGTTCTGATATTAATATCAATAGAGTCCGCCGCGCGCTCAAGATCACTAATGAACATAATCATCTTCATAATATTTTGGTGCACAACCGTTGTGCTTTGATTGGCGTGATCTAGAAGGAACATTTTAATTTCACGATATAAAAAATCCACTTGGTTATCGCGATCTTTGATGGATTGAACCAGCGTGGTGTCTTCGGTTTCAAAAAGATGAACCGAATCTTTAATCATATTTAAAACGATATCTGCCATACGCATAATTTCACGTTGGGCATAAGAAATCGCTAAAGAGGAGTTCTGATAAGTATTAAGAGTTAAGAATTCTGCTCCAAACTCATCTGAAGGTCCTTTAGGGAACATTTTTTCAATAAGCTCAGCCCCTTTGCGAATAAAAGGGAAGAAAATCATAGCCGAAGCCACGTTAAAGAAGAAATGTGAATTTGCGATCATACGGCTTGGCGTTGCTTGGAAGCCTTCAACAAATTGTAGAAAGTAGCTAGTTAAAGGGTAGAAGATAATAACACTTAATGTCTTATAGAAGAAGTGAGCCCATGCGACTTGTTTGCCAATATAGTTGCTACCTACAGAAGCGAAGAGCGCAACAGATGTCGTTCCGATATTGGCTCCGTAGACCCATAGCACGGCATCGTGAACAGAGATCACACCAGCCGACGCCAAGCTCATCGCCAGACCGATAGTCACGGCACTACTTTGAACAAAAGCGCAGAAGATAACAGCCGCGATGAAAGAGTAAAAAGAGTTATCACGAATAGATTGAAAGAAATCCGCTAAAATTTCAAGCTGCGAAAAATAATGGGCACTGGTCGAAATCATTTTAAGACCAATAAAAAGAAGCGCGAATCCCATAAAGACGGTGGCGATATTTTTAATAACTTGTTTTTTTGCAAGGAAGAAAACAATGAAGCTCAAAGAGAATATAGGTAGTGCGTACGAAGACAAATCAAACGAGATCAATTGAACTGTCAGTGTGGATCCAATAGCGGTACCAACAATAATACCCATGACTTGAGCCAGCTTAATAACACGCGCATTTCCAAGGCCCACCAGCATGGACGTAACAGCCCCAGAACTTTGCAGAATAGTCGTTAAGCCAATACCGATGCCGATAGAAAGAAACTGCGAAGATGACAGTTTATTCATAAGGCTTGTGATTTTAGTGGCCATGAGTTTTTCAAGGCTTGTGGAAGCCATTGAACTTCCGTACAAGAACATGGCAACACCGGCGATCAAAATAATGAAATAGGAATTCTGGAAGTCCAACATGGAAAAAGAGCGCTCCTTAAAAGTTTTGAGATGGACATTGTCCGCGGGATTAATCAAAGTAATCTTATGCCAAATCAGCAAAATAAGCAAATTATAGAGGTCGTGGCTTTGGCGTTAAGAAATACAGTCAGCGGGCGGTTTTTATTGGCCCGTAGAAAAGCTGGCGGAAGTGGCGCAGGGGAATGGGAGTTTCCCGGTGGCAAGCTAGAAGTGGGCGAGTCGCCACAGGCAGGTCTTGTGCGTGAAATCCAAGAAGAGCTACTTTTTGACCTTTCGGGTCGTTCTTTGTTTCGCGTGGGCTCCCATGTTCATAATTACTCGGGGCGCCTGATCAGAATTGAACTGTGGTTGGCTGAAGTCGATTTTAGTCCTGAATTTCAATTGGTAGATCATGACGAGGTGAATTGGTACGAACTGTCACAAATGTCAGAAGTTAATTTAAGTGAAGGTGATAAGACCTTTATTTCTTTGTTAAATTCCTATTCAAGATAAAATTCTTTTTCTTTCGCAGATGGTAGTGGACAGCTTTCCAATTTACCAAACCAACGATAGCGATTGTCGGCAACATACAGATAAATACGATCACGCCAGTTTTTAGGAAGTGTTTTGAAGACTCGAGCAATAGCTTTCCATGGACCAGCTAAATTGTTAAGAATCTGATAAAGAGCTTCGGATTGTGTGTAATATTGGCCATCTTGAAAATAAACGACGCTGTTAAGGCTTAAGGGGTCTGATGTATCTGTGATCTTTGTTAGTTTTTGTGCGGCCGTTTTTGATTGCAAAGACGAGAAACGAAATACTTTTTTGCGGTCTAAACGCTGTACAATTTTGATAAATCGATTGCATAACGGACATATTCCATCAAAAAAGATGATTCTTTCCATATAAGTATACTAAACTGTTAGAGGGTAGGAGTCGAGAATGTCAGGGGCGTCCGAGCAAGTTTTTTATATATTACCTCTAACCAATATGAACCTATTCCCTCATACCACTAAGCCCTTAAATATCTTTGAGGCTCGCTACATCGAGATGGTGAATAAGTCCGTAGAAGAGGGAATTCCTATTGCTATGTGTTTTGTTCCTGAAGGCACTCAAGAGATTCGCCCTATTGCGGGCTATGCAATTCCACAAATTATTGAAAGACGTCTGGATGGTACATTACTGGTATTTATGGCCTGTAAGGGGCGAGCCCTTCTGGATTTAAACTCCATTCAGACAGAGGGACTCATATCGAGTATGAAAGGGAAAGCCATCGTAGAGGAAGGCCAAATAGAGGATTCCTTGCGCCCTCAATACTTGCTGTTAAGTGAGGTGCTGGTGCGTTGGCTTGTTCGCCATGTGGCTGATGTGGAACAAAGGGACCTGTTTATTAGTAATCTAACAGGTCCTAAAGAGGTTGTCGGAGCTTTTGCGGCCTATCTGATTTATGACTATGACCTTCAATATGAAGTGATCGAGATCCCTTCACTCAGTGATCAAATCAGATTTCTTTATCGTTTGCTGGAGTCGGGTAAGTTAACCAACGTGTGAAGTAAACGTCCCCAAAGAGCATGTGCAATAAATAAGTGAGCTAACTTTAATGGTATTGGCGATAATGTCAGTAAAGTGACAACTCCGATGGCGAAGGCAAATAAAAACTCTAAAGCTAAGCGGCTGAGGTTTTTATGAAAGCACCAGACAATAAAGGTGACGCTGATGATAGACGCAATAAGTGGATGTAAGACACGTAGTTTAACAAATAGATGTGTGTCACTAGAGAAATCCTGTAAGATTCCTTGCCAAAGGGAAATGCTAGGGAACAGTGTTGTCGACAGAGATGCAATAGCTCCTGTCAATGGCAGAGCAATAAACAAAACTAAAAGAATAGGCTGTTGCAGGCGAATTTTTTCAAATTTTTGCTTTAACACGACATAGAGTAAGAAAGTAACTCCGGTCAGCATAAAGCTATTAATTTGATGTAAAGACATGACGAATAGGCGTGAAATCGAGTCGTTAACAGTGACGAGCTGGCCTTTAACGAGTAGCGCCCCCAATAGAGCCTCTGATGTCATGAAAATAAGAAGCAAGGCATTCAGTCGGCGAACGGCAGTGGAAAAATGTCCTCTGAGTTTAAAGAAGACAAATATAACAATCAGACCATAGAGACCGCTCATCATGCGGTGTGAATATTCGACCCATGTTTTCTTTTCAGTGAAATCAGGAATAAATTCGCCGCCGCAAAGAGGCCAGTGATCACCGCAGCCATCACCTGAATGGGATATGCGGACCCATGCCCCCCAAAGAATAACAAGTAAAGTGTAAATCCAAAGCCAAAAAAGAAAACGAGACCAAAATTTAGAGTGCTCTGAGTCCCATTTAGTTGTGTTTGTCATGGGCCAAGATTAGACCTGTTCTAGGAATGGATCAATGATTTTTCTGGCATTTATTCTAGCGCGTAGAACAGAAAGAAAAATAAAAACGCCTCCTGTTTTTCTGTCTAAAAAAAGCATATCTTGTGGAGGAGGGCGTAAGGCAAAGTTTCGGAACTGAAGAGCTGTTTTTACAACGCGACTTGGAAGGTCATTTTGTTTCCAATCATAAGTGCCATCTGCCGCGACTTTATTGTCTACATTGCGTGGATCTGATGGGCTCCAAAATGGTTCTACAGTTTGGAAGCAAAAGTCTTCAAATATTTTTTTATATTCTTCTGTATCTTGATCGTTGATAAATCCCATATTTTGAGCGGCTTCAAAAAATAGCGGGCGATCGAAGATAATAGCCCCTTTGATCATTTTTCTATAATGCCCAATAAAATTATCACTAAATTCTGTAGTGGCTCCGAAATCTAATAAGACAATACGATCTTGTCCTTTTCCGGAAGAGTCTAATTGGATTTTATAATTTCCTAAGTGAGGATCGGTTTGAACATAGTTCCAGTCAAAAATTTCTTTAAAGTAAAGTTCAATGAAGTTTTCGGCCAAGCGATTTCGCCTAGCTTCTGATATGGCCTGTACTAAATTGTGATCTGCTTTGAGGCCATCAATATAAGTGGTCGCTAAAACACGTTTGTTGGAATAACGAGCATGCACTTCAGGAACGATGTAGCGATTATCTTCTTTTAAAAGTTCGAAGTAGCGCTGAGTTTTCTGGGCTTCTAAGGTGTAATCCAGCTCTTGCCTCATCATGGATTTGATCTCGTCAAAAACTTTTGTGAGGTCGATCCCTGAAGGAAGAATTTTAGAAACAGAAAGGATTTTCTTTAATGCGGCCACATCCGAGTCGATAGCTTTGTCGACATCGGGATACTGAATTTTAAGAGCGATTTTTTGGCCTGAGCTTTTTACTGTGGCCAAGTGAACTTGCCCCATAGAGGCTGTGCCAATAGATTCGGGATTGATATCTAATTCTTTAATCAGGTTATCATCTAGATAGGTACGTAGATGTTTCTCCATCACGTACCATTCAAAAGGAGTTGAATCAGATTGCAGAGCTTTTAAAGCATGATTAGCTTCGGCCGGAAGAAAGTGTTCTCCGTACATCGACAGCATTTGGCCAGCCTTCATAAGGCTACCTTTAAGTTCACCGAATTCTTTCGCTAGTTGTACTGTTTGAGAATTAATAAAGCTTTCTATCGGCGTATTCGTGACTTTTGTGGACGCATATTTGATGCCAGCGTTAATACCAATCTTAGCTAGACTCAGGCTTCTAGACAAAACAGAACTTTTGATTTGAGAAAGCTTTTTTTTACTTTCGCTCATTCGTAAATATAATTTAGCATAGTATTACTTTTGAAAGAAGATTTTTATTTTTTTACTATTTTTTGAGGGACCAATATGAAGATATTGCTTACAGGGGCCACAGGTTTAGTCGGTAATGATGTTGGTAAACAATTAGTCGAGCGCGGGCATACTGTTGTGGCTGTGACTCGTAATCGAATAGAAGCTCAACAAAAACTAAGCTACAAAGCAGAAATTATTGAGTGTGATTTGACCCGCAACATTTTGTCGCATGAGGCATTTGTAGGCGTCGATGCCATAGTCAACTTAATGGGTGAATCGGTGGATGGGCGCTGGACCTCGAAAAAGAAAGAAAAAATTCGTAAGTCCCGAGTGATGGCCTCTAAACACTTGCTACAAAATTGTCCCGAGCAAGTGAAGACCATAGTCTCAGCCTCAGCCATAGGTCTGTATGGAGATCGTGGTGAGGAGTCGTTGACGGAATCTTCAGAGGTGGGGCAAGGGTTTTTATCGGAAGTCTGTCAGCTTTGGGAAGGTGTGATTATGCGGGCTTCGATTGAGCGAAAAGTAATTTTGCGTCTGGGAATGGTGCTTTCTAGAAAAGGTGGAGCACTTAAGAAATTACTTTCAATTTTCAATAGAAACCTTGGTGCAGAATTAGGTTCTGGGAATCAGTGGATGAGCTTTATTGCTTTAGACGATCTGGTAAATCTTATCTGTGAGGCTGTTGAAAATAAGCAGTATAATGGGGTGATTAATGCGGTATCGGGGAATCCTGTTCGCAATAAGGATTTTACAGAATCGCTCTGCCAGTTCTTAGAAGTTAAAAAAATGCCAAGAGCTCCGGAGTTTGCTCTAAAAATAGCCCTAGGGCAAATGTCAGAGTTGGTGCTTTCGTCGCAAAGAGTGACTTCCAGTATTTCTCTAGAGCTAGGCTTTGCGATAAAATACCCAGACCTTGAGTCCATTTTAAATCATGAGTTGAGTCATTTGAAAAAAGGATGCTCTTTGTTTTATGCGGAACAGTTTATTCCCCATGGAGTAGATGAGGTTTTTGATTTTTTCTCAAATCATGAAAACTTAGAAAAGATCACTCCCAGCTTTTTGAATTTTAAAATTCAAAAAGCTTCCAGCCCAAAGGTGCAGCAAGATAGTATTATTGATTATCGTCTGAAGGTACGGGGTGTTCCGGTTAGATGGAGAACCTTGATTCGCCGTTGGGAGCCGCCTTATTATTTTGCGGATATGCAGGTGCGAGGTCCTTATGCCTATTGGGATCATTCGCATTCTTTTAAAAAGGTAGTTGGGGGCACGCTTATGGTGGATGAGGTTTGCTATAAGTTACCTCTTGGGAGTCTAGGAAAACTGGTGGCCGCAGGCTTCGTTGAAAGCGATGTGGGACGGATTTTCCAGTTTCGTCGTAAGGTCATTTCGACCTATGATTTCAGAGATAAATCGGTGTGATATAGATCTAAATTGACGCACTATAGTCTGGCAGATCAGTTTGTGTAAAAATATAATGTTTGGTATAAATAAAGACTTTGTATAAGACTGTTTATTAAGCAGTCTATAGTTGGTTTTAAATATAAGAAAGGCTTTCGTTATGTCACAAGACACACTTCCAATCACTCTACGTGGCAAGTTACTATTAGAAACTGAGCTTAAAAAATTAATTCATGAAGAACGTCCTAGCGTTATCCGTGCGATTGAAGAGGCACGCGCTCAAGGTGATATCAGTGAAAATGCGGAATACGATGCAGCTAAAGAAAGACAAGCGCTTATCGAAGGACGCATTGGTGAAATTCAAGGTAAATTAGCAGGTGTTGAAGCTATTGATCCAGCTACAATCAAATCTGATAAAATCGTATTTGGTGCTACTGTTGAAATTCAAGACACAGAAAGTGAAGAAACTTTCACTTATCAAATCGTAGGCGTTGATGAAGCTGACGTGAAAAAGGGGATGATCTCTATTATCTCTCCTTTAGCGCGCGCTTTAATTGGTAAAGCCTCAGGCGATTTAGTAGTCGTTCAAAGTCCAAAAGGCGATAAAGAGTACGAGATTATATCCTTTAAATATGTGTAGAGTTTAACGCATGAGTCGCGCAGTCATAGATCAACCGGGTCTGAGAATCTTGATCGTTGGTCTTGCGCTATCTGTTTTTCTTGGGCTTGCTGTTCGTTCGCAGATTGCAGAGTCGCGAGTCCAAGGTTACCTCAATAAAAGTGTTGATCGTCTACAAAGGGAATTCACTGTCGATTACGAAACGGCCCGAGTTAACCTATCTAGCTGGGGGCTTCCACTTCCAGCTTTAATCATTACGAATATACGACTGAGTCCAAAGGCACATGCTTGCCAAAGTTCACAAATTTTTGTGGACGAGCTGGAAGTGCCTATTTCATTCATAACGATTTTAGGCTTAAGTAATAAAGTCCCGAAAATCAGAGCCAAGTCTGTTGAGCTTCGAATCACCGATATTGAGTCCTGCTTAGGAGGTGCGGCTAAGAAACGTACTGTACGGCAAGACTCGTTGGTAGCTCCAACTCCGGTAAGCGCGGATGTGGCGGCAGAAGGGGCTGTCTCGCCTGTAGTTGCCAATGATAATGAGGTGAGCGGTGTCTTTACTAAAAAGACAAGAGCCGAACTTAAAGAAGTCTATGTTGAAAAACTTAAATTCATTACAGATAAGAAGCCAGATCAGCCAGTTTTATTAAGACAAGTGAATTTAGAGTTCGATTATGCGAATAACCTATTAAAAGAAGTTAACCTTACATCTAAAATTAATGCGATTAAAGATCAGCGATCAGATTTATATTTTCTGAATGCCAATGTTGTAGCTTCATTTAAAAACACTCCGACCAAACAAATTGAAAGCTTTATTAATCTAAAAGGTAAGCTTTTGGATGGTGATACAAATGTATTTCTATATTCACTTTCAGAGTCACATAAAATATCTTACGAATGGAGTGTTAGTCGTGTTTCTTTGAAAGCGTTGACTCCTTTCTTTGACAGTGTCGATGATGTGAACGTGGCCATTAATGTGGATAGATCTCCGACCTCTGTCAGCTTCACTAACAGCGGAGAGATTTTCTTAGACAAGGGCGGTTCTGCAGAGTCTAAGTTTAGAGACTTTAATTTGAGTGTCGAGAATGGATCTTTATCAATAAAAGAACTTTCATTGGCCTATGAAAAATCCCGATTGAAGTTGAAGCCCTTTGTGTTGCAAATGCAATCCATTCCTTTAGCGAAAGTTAAGGATTTTGCTCGTATTAAAGATAAAATGAGCAGTTTTGCTAGTTTGGGACAGATATCCGGTGAACTGAACTACAGCAATGAACGTTCTTTTAAGTTTAATGGTCATATCAATAACGTTCAGGCTGTTTTTTCGAATCGTGGGCGTCGTGATTTACAGAATATTGACCAAGCTCAATTGTGGATGTCCAGCGACGAAAGAGAGTTAAAGGTTCGGGCGCAAGACTTTGTAATTAATGGACAAAATGTTGTCGGACGGCTTGATGTGGCTCATTTTTATGAAAAACCACGCACCATTGCACAATTTAAAATTGTAGGTAACTTGTTCAGTTCGAAGATATGGGAGCAATTCACTTATGTCGAACAGGCCCCAGTGATTGATATCCTATGGGATTATAAAAAAGAACAAGATGAGGTTCATGATATCAAAGTTAAAGTTGATAGTGTCTCGTTACCAGGAATTCAATTAAGTCAAATTCAAGTGGATATGGATCAGACATTCTCAGAGGTGCCTGAGCGCAATAAGCTAACATTAAGTTTGAAACCAGCTCGGGTTATTGTGAATCAAAGTTTTCTAGATCAGCCCGTAGTCGCTCAAATCTTCAATCCTGCACATGGGATTAACTTAAGAGCATTAACGAGTACAAAAACACAGCTTAACTTCTTCGGTGCTGACTGGAAGAATATCGATTTTGTTTTAGACTCAACGTTTCTGGGTGATCTTAACCTGAAGTCTGAAACTCGTTTAACTCTAAAAGGTAGAGCCGAGGCGGAAAAAGGTCTTTTGGCAAAACTGCAGTTACAAGATAAAAAGCAGACTTATAAGTTTGAGCTGATAGCTCTGCCTGAGGGTGATGTTCAAGTTCGTTCGCAAAAGTAGGGGAACGCAAAAGTAAGGGCATTATGATTTGGTTACAAGATGACACAATCAAAGAATGGCTTCCGCGATTACAGGCCCATCGTGGGTATCACGAAAAATTAGAAGAAAACACAATAGAGGCTATTCAGGCAGCTCATGTATTGGGTTATAAAATGTGTGAGTTTGATGTGCGAATGACTTTAGATAAAGAAGTTGTTTTGTTTCATGACCCTGAAATATTAGGTCAAGCGATCAGCTCACTTAATTATAATGAACTTCGTAGTATGAGGGCTGTGACCAAACTAGATGAGGTCTTACTGTGGCTTCGGGACACGAAAGAATTTAAGCTGAATATTGAAATAAAATCCACAGAAGTAGTCAGCTTCCAGCTTGAAAAAAAGGTCTGTGAGCTGGTGGCAAGATTTAATCTTGAAGATCGAGTTCTTGTTTCGAGTTTTAACCCTGTTAGCCTTTACAAAGTTAGACTCTTCAATTCAAAAATTTTTCGAGCCTTGCTGCTGAGCTTTGAAAAGGATGAAAAGAACACGTTGCTGATTAGGTCGGGTTTTTTAAATTATTTAGCGAAACCTCAAGTCTTACATTTAAGAGCAGAGGACTATTCGAGGCATTTTAGAAATTTAGGAAAAAAGATACCGATTGTACTGTGGACTGTAAATGATCCAGAAGTTTATTTGCAGAACAAAGCTGAAGTTCATGGGATTATCTCGGATAAGATAACCCCAGAGTTATTTTCTCAACTTTAAGAGTTGTGTTCTTTTTTCTCAGTTTGCTCAGTGTGAACAGTAGTATTTTGTTGCTGCTGTTGCTGATTCAGTTGAGCTTGTTGTTGCGGAGGAACATTTTTCGACTCAGCATCAAGTTCATTTAAACCATCTTTGAAACCTTTAATAGCTTTACCGATGGATTGCCCCAACTGAGGTAAGCGGCTAGGACCGAAAAAGATCAAAAGGATCAGCACCAATATCAGTAAATGAGGTAAGCTAAATTGTCCCATAAAGACTCCTTATAGTTATTGTGTTATGTTTGTGATTTCGTATTATCCTGAGACTGTTGCGATGCTTGATGAGGGCTAACATCTTTCGCCTCAAGATTAAGTTCGTTTAAACCTTCTTTAAAGCCACGGATTGCTTTACCTAATGATTGTCCAAGTTGCGGGAGCTTACTTGGACCAAAGAAAATCAAAAAGATAAATAACAATATCAGAATATGCGATAGGCTAAACTCACCCATAAATGCTCCCAGAATGACTATAGTCTACCGCTTAATTGTTTTGGGATCAATAGCGTCCTGTAGACCATCTCCAACATAGTTGAAGCTAATCGTAACGAACAGGATCAGTAACCCAGGCAATATAGCAAGGAATGGGGCTTGGTAAATGAGCTCTTGAGCATTAAACAACATATTACCCCAGCTAGGAGTCGGCGGCTGGATACCTAAGCCTAGGAAGCTCAGTGCAGCTTCAAATAGAATAGATTCGCCTACACCTAATGTGACTGATACCAGTAAGGGAGCAATGACATTGGGGAACATATGACGAGTGATAATCGTGAAGTCGGTGGCACCTAAAGTTTTCGATGCCAAGATAAACTCACGCTCTCTCAAAGTGAGAATACTTCCGCGCACAAGGCGGGAAACGGGCATCCAAGAGAACACACAAAGAATTAGGATAAGCTTTAAGGTGCTTTCGCTACCGGATGATAAAAGCTGATTTAGAATCGGTACTTTTTGGAGGTCAATCGCGGCCATAACGATCAACACGGGCATTAGCGGCAATGACAAGAGGGCATCTGTGATACGCATTAAGATGGCGTCAATAAGGCCGCCATAGTATCCCGCTAAAGCGCCCACAATTAGACCTATAAGTGCTGAAAACACAGCAACAAGAATACCCACGCCCATCGAGATACGGGTTCCGTAAACAAGGCGCATCAGAACGTCGCGGCCTAGCTCGTCTGTTCCAAAAAGATGGAAAGTCTCAAATTTATTGGCGATTTTTCGTAGGTCAGACTTCGTGCTACTGTCGATATTAAGATATTTAATGGCAGCAAGGGCTTTACGTTTGTCGAAACGAGACCATTCGTAAATAGCATCTTCAGGATCTGCAGAGCTGACAAACTCTTCGTGGATCAGCTCGGTTTGAACTTGAGCTGCTTTTTCGGGATTGTTTTGGATAAAGAGGCGAACTTCCGTTTCTCTTTTATCCACACTAGCGCTGGCATAAGTGAAAGGTGGTTTGTAGCGATTAAACACGTTTTGTGTTTCCGCATCAACACCCATAAAAGAAGCAATAAGTGGAGCTGTTAAAGCCACTGTCAGGAAAAATAAAATGGTATAGGCGCCAATAACCGCGGCTTTATGCTCTTTGAACTGGTTATAAATGATACGCGAAAGGCTTTGTACTTTTTCGAGTTCAGCAATTTGCGATTTGCTCATATTGGTCGAGTGGCTATTGTCTACATTTTTCTTAGCTTCCATGGTGTGTCCCTATTTGAATGAAACGCGAGGATCGACCACGCCATATAGAATATCTGCAATTAAATTCATAATCAGAACCATACTGACTGAAATGATAAAGGAAACCATCGCCACGTTGAAGTCATTGGCCATGATGGAAGAATAAATCAGTCGTCCAGCTCCAGGATAAGCAAAAAGAGTTTCAGTGATAAGAGCTCCTGAGAAAATAGAAGACAAGCTCAAAGCGACAACTGTGATTAACGGAATAAGTGCATTACGGAACCCGTGTCTCCAGATAACAGTCTGAGACGACAAGCCTTTAGCTTTGGCTGTACGGATAAAGTCATTTCTCATCGCTTCCATCATAGAGGAACGGGTAAAGCGAGCAAAGCGCCCGATAGACAAAATAGAAAGAGAAAGCACCGGTAGAATCAAGTATTTGGCTTTATCCATTAACTCATCGAAGAAGCCATCATAGCGCATTCCTGTGGTTTGGTAGCCTCCGGCTGGTAGGACATTCAGATTCACAGCAAAGACGATAATTAAAACGATACCCAACCAAAAAGAAGGGACTGAAATTCCTGCAAAGCTAAATAGATTTACGAAATAATCTAATTTCGTATTGGGTTTAAGGGCGCACAAGATGCCAATTGGAACTGCAATCAAAAGAGAAAATACCAATGAGGTCATTGATAAAGTGAATGTAGCCGTAAGCGCCGGTCCCATCATTTCTGTTACTGGAATGCGATAAGTACGAGAGTATCCTAAATCGCCCTTAGCGATGTCGGATACCCAGTTAAAGTAGCGCTTATAGATAGGTTGATCTAATCCGTAGAAATCGCGAAGACGTTGTACGTCTTCCGCGGTGATTTTAGGATTGGCTGAAATCATCAGCTCGACAGGATCGCCTGGCATAAGACTCATAAGTCCAAAGCATATATAAGACAGGATGATAATAACCACCACTGTCTGTGCAATCCTACGTAAGATGAAATTAACCATGTTTGATCCTCGTCAGCTAAAAACTTACTCTAAAGTCCACTTTTCAACTTGGTTTGTTTCTGGGAACTGATGTCCTGTTAAACGGTAGTTTTTCAACTGAGTTGGTATTACCGCCACATCTGATCTGTAGTACAAAGGTAATACAGGAACTTCATCAGTGTAGTATTTCAAAATTTCGTGAATTAACTGCACGCGTTTTTCGTGTGAAAACTCAGCGTCCAAAGCGAGTAATAATTCATCTACTTTTTTGTTTTTCCAGTTCATGTGGTTTTGTCCAGAATAACCATTTTTAGCAGATGGAACATTCGTAGATAAGAATGTCGATTTTGGATTGTTTTCAGGTGAAGAAATCCAAGCAAATAATGCCATTGAGTCAAATAGACGTTTTTTCGTTGTTTCACCGAAGAAAACACGAGCAGGCTCATTCTTAGCATTCACTTCGATGCCAACCTGTTTCCATCCATTTTGCAGATAAACCTGTACTAACTCGCGAGTTTTGTTTCCAGCTGTCGTCATTAATGTAAATGAAAGACGCTTTCCGTTTTTAGTACGAATGCCATCGGAGCCACGTTTCCAGCCAGCTTCATCTAATAACTTTTCGGCATCGCGCGGAGAGTAGTTATAGATAACCACTTTTGAAGGATCGTCAGTGTACCAAGGATCTTTCGGAGTGATGTTGTGAATTGCTGGAGGTTGTTTGCCCTCAAATAAAGACTGCACTAGCTCTTGACGATTGATGGAGTAGTTTAAAGCTTTACGTACTTTAATATCGGCTAAAGCGGGGTGGTCCAAGTTCAAGTCGATGTGTTCA
Source organism: Pseudobdellovibrio exovorus JSS (assembly GCF_000348725.1). NCBI lineage: Bacteria > Pseudomonadati > Bdellovibrionota > Bdellovibrionia > Bdellovibrionales > Pseudobdellovibrionaceae > Pseudobdellovibrio > Pseudobdellovibrio exovorus. The sequence goes on along the minus strand of NC_020813.1, from coordinate 1,423,584 downwards.
TACGTCGTACTTGGTTGGAACAAGACATTGTAGGGAAGATTTTCAGCTTTAACTTTCTTTTCGAAAGCAAGGGCTTGATCTAATGCTAGGCCCAGAGTCGAAATCATATCAATCGTGCCCGAGCGCAAGTTCGCTTCCATTGTTCCCGTATTCGGGATCAATTTGACAATGATCTTTTGAATTTTAGGAGCTTCGCCATAGAATGTTGGATTTGGCGCAAATGTGACGTGATCACCTAATTGGATATCAGTCATTAAGTAAGGGCCGTTATAAAGACCTTTGTTGTAGGGATCTTTAACATATACAGAGTTTTTCTCGTAACCACCATTTTCAGTACCATAAGTGTTGAAAACTTTTTCTTCGATATGTTTTGGAAGAGGGTAGAATGTACCTAGTTGGTAGAAATCCCATTTAGGTTTTTCATATGTAAAAGTACATTTCTTAGGGTTGTCAGCCGGAGCTGTGATTTTTTCAACCTGAGTGTAAACTTCTTTTTCGCCGATACTTACAGTAGCTGCTGAAGCTACTTTCACAGCGAAGGCAAAGTCGGCGCAAGTCACTGGTGTGCCATCACCCCAAGCGGCATTGTCTAGGATTTCCCAAGTAGCTTCAATTTTTTTAACGCCACCAACTGTGACCAGCTTAGCGCCGCCATTTTCTAATGTTGGGATAGACTTTGCTAATTGTGGAACCCATTTTCCGTCAGCATCGATAGTCACCAGTGTACGGTTAACCATTTTTTGCATGATAGTTGTTGCTAACATGGTGGCGATTAAAGGATTGAAGTTTTCAAACTCCTGAGAAATACCGATTTTTAATTCAGTATTGTTTAGGCTTGAGCTTGTTGTAGTGCTGGCTGCAGGTGCTGAGCCATCAGCCGGCGCTGCCGTTTCTTTTTTCGTGCACGATAATGTCAGAAGCAAGATCGCTGCCGACAGGACTCTGATACTTTTTTTCATAAAGTCTCCTTTAAATTGCGTTCTAAATCTTTGTCTAAATCTACATGACATGCTTTGAAGTGTTCAGGCGCGATAGCCTCGAACTCTGGAACCACTTCGGAACATTTTGCCACTTTATAGGCGCAGCGTGGGTGAAAGGTGCAGCCTGAAGGTGGATTGATCGGGGAAGGAATTTCTCCGGTCAAAATTTTACTCATTTTCTTCTTACCCATTCCGATGCTTGGGATAGAAGACATCAGGGCGCGAGTGTAAGGATGTTGAGGGTTTTTGAAAAGCTCATCGCGCGAGGCCATTTCAACAATTTTTCCTAGATACATAACTGCAATGCGATCGCAAACGTGTTCGATGACAGAAAGATCATGGGAAATAAAGATGTAAGTTAAGTTTAAACGCTCTTGTAGATCTTTTAATAGATTTAATACCTGAGCTTGAATAGAAACGTCCAAGGCGCTGACCGGCTCATCGCAAATAATCAGTTTAGGATTCAAGGCTACGGCGCGAGCAATAGAGATACGTTGACGTTGTCCGCCTGAAAACTCATGCGGATAGCGATTCACATGGGATGCCTTTAGGCCCACAAGCTCTAGGAGTTGTTTAACGCGTATTTCACGCTCTGCTGGCCCCAATAAACCATGAATTTTGAAAGGCTGTTCGATGATTTGTCCAACAGTCATACGCGAGTCTAAAGAAGCATAGGGATCTTGGAAGATCATTTGGATGTCGCGACGTTTTTGGCGTAATTCGCCACCTTTAAGATTTAAAAAATCACTTCCATCAAATTTTATAGAGCCCGCTGTGGGCTCATAAAGTCTGATCAGAGTGCGGCCAAGCGTTGATTTTCCGCAGCCAGATTCACCAACGAGTCCCAGTGTTTCCCCGCGTCTTACCGAGAGGTTAATCTCTTCAACAGCTTTTACCTGTCCCACTTCGCGCATAAAAAATCCCTTTTTAATGGGGAAGTATTTTTTTATGCCTCGGGCTTCAAGAATAAAATCACTCATGATGTCACCCTTTATAATGGATTGAAGCAGGCCACGGCGCGACCTGGTTGGTTAACGATTGGGGTTAATACGGGTTTATTTGTCCAGCATTCAGTTTTTACACGTGAACATCTATTAGAGAACGGACATCCTTTAGGAAGTTCGTGCGGTGCTGGCACTGAGCCTTCGATAGTTTTTAAACGAGAGACACGATGACCTAGCTTCGGACGTGATGCAATCAAAGCGCCTGTGTAGGGATGAAGTGGGCTGTTCAGAATGTCTTGAGTAGCGCCGGTTTCGCATGTGTGCCCGCCGTACATTACCATGATCTTATCTGAGATCTCTGAAATCACTCCAAGGTCATGTGTAATGAACTGAACGGTCATGTTCATTTTCTCTTGTAGACTTTGGAACAACTCTAGAATTTGTGCTTGGATAGTTACATCGAGTGCTGTTGTCGGCTCATCAGCAATCAAGAATTGAGGGTTGCAAGAAAGAGCCATGGCGATCATAGCTCTTTGCCTCATCCCTCCGGATAACTGGTGAGGGTAGGCATGATAGCGATCTTTTGCTGAAGGAATGCCCACTAACTGAAGCATCTCAATGGCGCGATCGCGTGAGTCTTTTTTTGAGTATTTCAGGTGTTTTTGGATTTGCTCATCCATTTGATAACCGATGGTCAGTACGGGATTCAGAGCGGTCATCGGCTCTTGGAAAATCATCGCCATTTTTCCGCCGCGAACGCCTTCCATCTGACTTTCATTTAAGCTGAGTATTTCTTGATCATTTAAGAAAAATTGACCATGTGTTACTTTTCCTGGGCGTTCAATTAATCTCATTAAAGAAAATGAGGTAACTGATTTTCCGCAGCCGGACTCTCCAACGATGCCTAAAGTTTCACCTTTATTGATTTCGTAAGAAATTCGGTTAACTGCGCGAAAAGGCCCTGATTTTAGAAAAAAAGTAGTTTCGAGTTCTTTAACTTGAACAACTGGTTTCAATTCTTAGATCTCCTTCCAAGTTGAGTCAGGGATTTTGAGCAATACAAGACTCTATGATAAAAAGATGAAAAACCAATGCGATAACAATTGGCGTCATATCTTTTTTGCAATGCTGTTTTGTTCAACAAGTTTAGCCAAAACTTGTGTTAGCGCTTTGGAAAGTACGCCTGACAATTTGTCGGATAAAGTTGGTTTAGGTTCAAAAGAGACCTTGATAATTTGATGTGTTTTAACTTTTGAAAGTAGGTAGTCATCGCTCGTACGGATTTCATCTACCAAACCCAGCTTGATAGCATTTTCGCCATACCAAAACTCACCAGTTGCCACTTTGGCGATATCCATTTGTGGGCGATACTCGGAAACAAATGACTTAAATAAAACATGGGTCTCTTCGAGCTGCTCCTTGAACTTTGCTTCCCCTTGCGGGGTGATTTCTCCGAATAGACTGACGGTGCGTTTGAATTCACCAGCGGTATATTCTTTGTAGTCCACGTCATGCTTTTTTAATAGACGATTGAAATTTGGAACTTGCGCCACGACGCCGATAGAGCCAACTAATGCGAATGGTGCTGAGATCACTTTATTCGCTGTGCAGGCCATAAGGTAGCCGCCGCTAGCTGCGACTTTATCAATACAGATCGTCAGAGGAATATTGGCTTGGCGGAATCTTAAAAGTTGAGCTGCGGCAAATCCGTATCCATGCACCAAACCGCCTGGGCTTTCTACGCGAACAACAACTTCGTCTTGGGCTGAGGCAACACCTAAAATTGTCGAAACTTCTTCACGTAGATGGTCCGCATCTGAAGCTTTGATATCACCTTTTAGAAAGTCGACAACAAAGACTTTGTTTTTTGATTTTTCGTCTTCAGCTTTTTTTTGCTTTTCTTCTTTTTTAAGGCGTTTCTTTTCGGCTTTAAGTTCCGACTCGTTTAACAGGGCTTGCTTTAAGGCTTGAGTTTGATCTTCATATTTTTCGTGAAGAAGTTCGATGTCGAAAGATTTCTGAGCCTTAGCTTTTGCGACTAATGTGGCAATTGTAATCAAGACCGCGATAACAGAGACCACAATGATTAAAGCTTGAGAGAAAAATAAGAGGATGTGTTGTAGTATTTCCATAGTCTGAAAAAGCTAGCTCATCTTACAGTTTGAGTAAAGACAAAGGTCGAGATTTGCTGAGTTTTTTAAGAAATCCAAAGAACACAGAATCCCGTGGAAGTATAATTTGTGTACGAATGCGCCCACTTCGAATTGTACTTTTATCAGCTTTGACTTTGCTTTCTACGACCGCAGTTGTGGCGATAGAGTATGATGCTGATCTTGCTGAATCGCTGAAAATTGAAGCAAGTCATAATCTGGAAAGACTGAAAAGTTATCGAACTGAAATAAAAAATAATAAAATCTTCGAAAACGAAAGAGAAAAAGGGTTAGCCGAGTTTCTTGAAGAACAAGAGCGATGGGAGTTGCAGCGCGAACGTGGTGTGCAACAGCAGCGACGAGCTAGGCGTTCGGAAAATCGTTTGATGTCTGAAAACAGCCCTGAATATCGTGAATATCTAAAAGAGTTGCAAGCAGAACAGAAGCGCTACGAAAGAAATCGCGAAACGTATGTGGCCACTCGCAACAGAGTGTTGTCGCGACAGGGCTCTTCGATGGCTAAGCTGGAATCTGAAGAGTATGATCTTATGGTCAACAGACCTCGGTATGATTTAACAAAACGTCGCCGTAACAAGTGGGTGACGACGTCTACACCATCCTCTGGTGGAGGCTTTTCTGGCGGAACTATCGGTGGTGGCGGGGTTGTTTTCCCTGATCAGAACCAAAACCCGATTCCTCCGCCAGCTGATTTCTTGCCAGTTCCTGACTTTCCAGCTCCTGCTGAGGTTCCTTACGGAGAATTTGATGAATTACCAGTTCCGCCGCCTATTTACGATGGCAGCGCTGAAGGTATGCCTTTTGACTCAGGTTTTGGAGCGGGCGACATGTCGATTCCACCGCCACCACCTCCGCCACCAGATTTTGATTTCTAAGTCAGCCAGTAAGAAAAGCTAGTTTTCTTAACAGTTTGCTTACTAGCTTTTCTTAAGTAAAAGGTCATCGGCGCTGAGGCCAGTTAAGCCATGTATCTTTTTGAAAGAGTAAAAAAGTAGAACGCCTAGGAAGATCATGGATGGGACAAGGATCACAACTAAAGAGTAAAGCGTCATTTGGCTGAGTTGTTCGTTAAGCAGCTCTTGTTTTTGTGTCTCGGTTAAAGCTGTTGGTAGTGGTGTGAAAATACGAACAGCCAAAACAAAATTCAGAAATGCACTCAATAAGAAAGATAAAGAGAGCCAACGAGTCAGGTGTTTCATCAAAATATGAAAATCAATTTTCTTGGCTTCAGAGTCTAATTGCTGATCAATTTTTTGTAAGTCAAATGTACTTGGATTTAAAAACAAACTTTGAAAGAAAGGATTCTTGGTAAAGCTGGAACCCAAGACAAAGAAGCCGATCAGCAATGGAAATGCAGCCTCTTTTACGGCAAACCAAAGTCCTTCTAAAGTCATCAAAGTGAAGATCCCTGAAATTAACACGTTAAGAAGGCCGAGTAGGGATATGAAATCAATTTTACGCGCTTGAATAAGTGATTTTAAGGTGAAAAATAACGGGAAGCTAAGGGCTATAACTAAAGATAGCTGGGCATTAAGGCCGTACTTGTGTCCTTTGTTGAGGATGAGCACTGGAATTAAGATGTTAAACAGGATGTGGACGAAGCTGTTTTCTTGTTTTTGCATCCCATGAGCCTATGCTAATCTGAAGCCTGAGGCTAGGAGAAATATGCCAGAACTTCCTGAAGTTGAAATTGTGTGTCGCAATTTAAGAGAGATGATTCCTGTTAAAACGAAAATTAAGAACTGGGAATTTTATCGAAAAGATTTGCGATATCTTATTCCCAAAAAAGATCTGCAGAAGTTGATCGGGCTTCCTTTGCAGGCCATCAGTCGACGTGCAAAATATATTCTATTCGAGTTTCAAGAGTTTATGCTGATCTCGCATTTAGGTATGACGGGGTCATGGAGGCTAGAGCGTAAGGGATGGGACAAGCGGACCCATGATCATTTGGCTTTTGAGCTTTCGGGTGGCCGTTGGTTTGTTTATGAGGATGCCCGTCGGTTTGGTTTTGTTGAGGTTATCAGGAGGGATGACTATTTAAAGAGATTTCAAAACCTAGGGGCGGAGCCCTTGGATCGGGATGTGGATTTTTCTGGTTTGACGGAAAAATTTTCCAAATTAAGCGCGCCCATAAAGTGTGCACTGATGAATCAAAAGTTATTGGTTGGGGTTGGGAATATCTATGCTTCCGAGATTCTATTTAAAGTCGGGGTCAGTCCTTTGCGCCCATGTGTGCAAATTAAGTCACAGGAATACGATAAAATCTGGAAAGAAACGCGGATGACCTTATTGAGGTCGATTGAAAAGGGAGGTTCGACCATAGAAAACTATAGAAACAGCTATGGTGAATCGGGAAATTATCAAAATGAATTTTTTGTTTATGGTAAAGAGGGGGAATCTTGCCACAGTAATTGTGGGGGTAAAATTCGATCGATCGTCCAAGCGGGAAGATCGACTTATTGGTGTCCCGTTTGCCAAAAAAAGTAATTAGACAATTGAAAAAAAATATGAGAATTTCTTCGTGTTCACATTAACCCCCGAAAGGGAAAGGACACACAAATGAACAAAATGTTAATCGTATCTTTGATGGCTTTATCTTTAGCAACAGGTTTCACTTGCTCTAAAAATGCTCCAGAGCAAACTGCAGCTCCTGCTGAAACAACTGAAGCAACAGCTGAACAAGCTACAATGGCTGAACCAACTGACGCTGCTGCTGCCGCTCCAACTGAGGCTGCACCAACTGAAGCAGCTCCTGCTGAACAAGCTCCTGCTGCTAATCAGTAATAGCTTTAAATATACATAGAGTATTTATTCAACAAAAAGGCTCAGTCTTAACAGGCTGAGCCTTTTTTATTTAGAGCTTTTGCTCGACTTGCCAGCAAGCAATCCTCGTGCTCCAATAATGTGGAATACAAACATTTAAGGAGCATCCTGTGGAAACATTATTAAGTTATAGTGGCTATTTCTGCCAGTCAGATTTTCTAGGTCTTTGGATCTTGGGATCTGTCGTTTTGTTACTGTTTTTAGGTTTTTTCGGCTTACCGCTAGTCGTATGGGCTGTTGTTGGCCTTTTGCTATTATTCGGTTTTGGAGCGCCTGTTTGGTTGCTGACTCTCTATGCCGCTGTGATGCTGGTGTTCCTTATTAAGCCAATCCGTACCGTTTTGGTTTCTTCTATTGTAATGAGGGTGATGAAAAAGCTAGGGGTTGTGCCTAGTATTTCAGCAACAGAGCGTACCGCATTAGAGGCGGGTGTTGTTTGGGTTGAAAAAGATCTTTTCTCGGGTAAACCGAACTTCAAAAACATCATGGCTGAACCCTATGCGAAGTTAACTCAAGAAGAGCAAGACTTCATGAATGGCCCTGTTGAAGAGCTTTGTAAATTAAGTGATCCATGGAAAATCTGGAAGAACCGCGAGGTTCCTCAGGATCTATGGAAATTTATCCGTGAAAAAGGCTTCTTAGGAATGATCATTCCTAAAGAATACGGCGGATTAGGATTCTCGGCGATGGCTCACTCGGAAGTTGTGATGAAAATCGCCTCTCGTTCATTGCCAACATCTATTTCGGTTATGGTTCCGAACTCATTAGGGCCTGCTGAATTGTTGATTCACTATGGAACTCAAAAGCAAAAAGACCACTGGTTGCCTCGTTTGGCCAAAGGTGACGAAATTCCGTGTTTCGGTTTAACAGAGCCTTTAGCGGGATCTGATGCGGGTTCGATCACATCTTCGGGTGTGGTATTTAAAGGCGATGATGGCAAGTTATACATTAAATTGAATTGGAAAAAACGCTGGATTACTTTAGCGGGAATTTCGACTGTTATCGGTTTGGCTTTCCGCTTGCGCGATCCTGAAAACTTATTAGGTAAAGGCGAGGATATCGGTATTACGTGTGCGCTTATTCCTTCAAGTGCAAAAGGCGTGGATATTTCTCGTCGTCATGATCCATTGACGATTCCATTCCACAACTGTCCTACGACAGGTGTTGATGTCGTTGTTCCTCTTGAAGATGCTGTTGTCGGTGGTTCTGGCGGTTGCGGTCAAGGTTGGTCAATGTTGATGGAGTGTTTAGCTGCGGGTCGCGGTATTTCATTGCCGGCTCAATCTACTGGTGGCGCGAAGTTAGCTTACAGAACAGCATCATCTCACTCTCTTATCAGAAAACAATTTGGTGTGAGCATTGGTAAATTTGAAGGTGTTGAAGAGCCTTTAGCTCGTATCGGTGCTTCAACGTATGCATTGGAAGCTATGAGACGTTTCACATTAGGTGCTTTGGATAAAGGGATTAAGCCACCTGTTGTAACGGCAATGATGAAATATCAAGCCACAGAGATGGGCCGTCGTGTTGTGAATGATGCGATGGATATTATGGGTGGAGCAGGTATTTCTTTAGGTCATCGTAATTTAATTGCAGAGGGCTATGTTGCAACTCCAATTGGTATTACAGTTGAGGGTGCGAACATCATGACAAGAACTTTGATCATCTTTGGTCAAGGAGCTCTAAGATGTCATCCGTTTGCATTTGATGAAGTGAGCGCTTTGGAAAGTGGAGACACGAATAAATTCGATACAGCTTTCTGGGGCCATATCGGACACGTAGTGAGCAATGCTTGCCGTTCTATCTTGTTATCATTAAGCCGCGGTTACTTGGCATGTGCTCCATCAGGTACACATCCGAAAGTTCGTATTCACTACAGACGTTTGACATGGGCTTCTGCAACATTTGCTATCTTAGCTGATATTGCGATGGGCTCATTGGGTGGTCAGTTAAAAATGAAAGAGAAAATCACAGGGCGCTTTGCTGATATTTTCTCGAATATGTACATGTCGGTCTGTGTGTTAAGACGCTTTAAAGAAGATGGGCAACGTGAAGAAGATCTTCCTTATGTTCAGTACTTCTTGAAGTACTCAATGGCTGAAATCCAAAAAGGATTTGATGGTTTATTCGATAACTTGAAAATTCCAGGTTTAAGATGGTTCTTTAAAGGTGTCCTTGGGGCATGGTCGCGTATCAACTCTATTGGCTCACAAGCTACTGATGGTTGGTCGCATCTGATCTCGAATTCAATGATGTATTCAAAAGAGCAAAGAGATCGTTTAACAGATGGTATCTACTGGGTAGCTGAATCGACTCATGGTACAGCGACTGTTCAATCGCGAGCTCAAATTGATCAAACAGCTCGTTTAGAGAATGCCTTCGTAATTGTGACTCAAGCTGAGAATGCTGAAAGAAAAATTAGATCTGCGATCAAAAGTGGTGCTATTCCTAAGAAGAAAGGAAAAGCTTCATGGGATGATGCTTTGGCTAAACAGATCATTTCTCAAGAAGAGTACCGCCTGTTATCTGAGGCAGATCAGGTTCGTTATGATGCGATCTTAGTCGATGATTATAACGAAACAGAGTACCAAAATAAGATACAAGCATAAATTCCTTGATGCTGACGTACGAATAACCCTATCCTGTTTAGGATGGGGTAGTACGTATTATGATGAATCAAGTTCGTAATCAAAAAGGTATAAGTATTATCGAAGTTCTGGTCGCGGCAGGTCTAACGGCAGTGGTGTCGTTGGGTATTGCGACCATGATTCAGAACTCGATGATCGAGCAAAAGAAAACCGTTCTTCTAGCCACTCTTCGTGAAAATAAAATCCGGATCGAGAATATGCTAAGAGATCAGCAGGCATGGACCTACACCTTGGCTGATTCCAACAACTTAGCCATTACCCCTGCGAATCAGTCAACAGCGTGTTTGCGCGATACAACCGCCTGTGCTGTCATCGCAGGAACGGCTCCTCAAAAATTAGTTGTCAGAGATGCCGCTAACAATGAGGCGTTTAACTTATTAAATTGGGCTGGTACAGGTTCAAACGGCTTTACTGAAAGCGGAGCCACCTGTAGTACTTTTACGTCTTCACAAACTGGAAACATGGGGAATGACTCATGTCCGATCTCTTATAGATTAGTGTATATGTACACTTGTCCATCAGGGACAACGTGTGTGAACCCGCAAGTTAAAATTGTGGGTCGTTTAATTTACAATCCATCGAATCAAGGGTACTTGCATCGCTTCAGAGGCTTGATAGATCAAGGGAATCTGTCGCGAATTGACTTAGAAGGACCAGAAAATGATGGTCGTTATGATATCGTCGTAAAACGTACGGCTGTTCAAACCAATCGTCAGTTCCGTCTGACTATGGGGTTTACTCCAGCAAATTCAACTCCTAGTTGTGCAAATGCAGGAGCCGGAGCTTGTACAGCGGGGTGGGGATATTACCCAACTGGTGGAGACAGGGGGTTGTGGCAAAACCCAAGTGGAGATTCTTCTCTTTACCAGCTTTCATCTCCAGCAACAAGGTTTACATTCACAGCCAATAATGGAGGACCTTATAGTTGTATCGTAAATGCGCAGGCTTTCTCGACAGGAAGTTTTGGGGTGCAGATATATAATGTAACTAACAGTACAGTAATTGCTGAGGGTACAACTACTGCGGGGCAGTGGGCTATGTCCAATGCGATCGTAGAAGCTAAATTTATCGCGGTTCCGGGGGAGCTTTATACTATTCGTCAGCGTTGTCCATCGGGACCTCCGAGTTCTACTTATGGTGATACGACGGTTGGGCAATGCTCTTTAGGTATTGCACAGAGTTATAGCGGTCGGACGGATTACGTTTCGTTAAGCTGTTACAAAGTGGATATGTAATTAATCCACCATAAATATAATCAAAGGCACGGGGAGGTTATCAAGATCTCCCTTTTTTATTTCGACTTCTTCTTTGTATTTTTGATGTACCCAGTAGTTGGGATAGACCTGAAAATAATTTTCAGCAGCTACCTTGAATGACTCATTTCCAAGTTCTAGAAGTCTTTGTGTGATAATGATAACATCCGGCTGATTTTCTAAGGCTTCGCGACAGCCATTATTCGCTATGGGGTCAGAAGGGGAAGCGAAGCAAGGAATCAGATTTTGCCGAGGCAGCATCCCCATCCCATCAAGATAATTAAACCCATGAAGATTAGTTAAGGCTGAGGCTTTTGAGATAAAAAGTATTTGCGGACAACTAGAAATAAAATAGGGAAGGTTCTTCTTCCACATCATAATGCTCGAATACAGCAGGCATAGAGATAGCGTTGTGACAAAGACCTTTTTGTATTGGAATCCATATTGGATTAAGACGGTAAGCAGTGGCAGGTAGACTATAGGGACAAAACTGGCGATATAGTAGGAGTAAGATTGAGGTATCGCCACAATAAGTGCTAACGAACTAAGAGAGGCAAGGGCATAAGGAATAAGGCGGAGCCGCTTATTAAGCAAGATCCATAAGGATGTTAAGATACTTAATAAGATAAATGGCATTTCTACAGTAACGAAATTTTTTAAATAGACAGTTGGGAAAGAAGCATCTTGGTAGGTAGCGATCAGGTAAGAAAGAGCGGATAAATTATAACCAATAGCCCAAACTAAGGCAGCAAGGGTTAGAAGCGTTAAGTTGAGTTTTTTTATAAAGTTCAGCTTTTTAAAATAGCTTAAGTATTGAGGAAGGATAATAAAAGCTAAGGGGATGAAAAATAAAATGGATTTAATACTGCTGATGGGAAGTAGTATTGCGAACAAAAAAGAAAGTCGCATCCTTCTGATTAAATAAAAATATACAGACAGGATAAAGAATAGAAAACCAACTTGATCTGAACGTATCCGAGAGAAGTTTTTCAAGAATATAGGGCTAAATAGACAAAAAAGAAGAGCAATCAAGATGAGTTTGTTGTGTGTGATTTGTTTTTGAGAAATTTCAATGGCAGATTTTATAAAGATATACAGCGCCACTATACCTAATAGAGAAAATGCAAACTTAACGAAATAAATATGGGTTAAATCACTTAAGGGAAGAATGTGGAAAAACGAAAGAAAGAAAGAAAAAAGGGGCTTTTGTAATTGTGATGGCTCAAAAAACGACCAATTCCACCATGTTTTTGAAATCGTCATGGGCCAGAATTCCGAAGATGAAATATGGTAGAAGCAGCCATAAATTAGCAGTGGAAGCAATAAAATCCAACCAAGATATTTTTTCATTTTTTTGTACCAAATATCATGAAACGCGTAAAAGATTTATCTGGATACTCAAAGGGCAATTGATCTGTTTCTAATATATTCAAGTGATCGGCATACTTTTCAATAAAGTGATCTAGGCTTTGCGGGCTATTGATGTGTTCTTTGTGAGGCATATCTGTAGCTTGTAAAACTATGAAGCTGTCTTTGGGAATCTTAATTAACCAGTCCTGTGATGCCATATGTTCGCAGGACGTATTGATAAAAATTTGATTTTCTATCCCTACAGGAGGTACTTGGTTTACATCTTGATGGTGAGGGACTACGTGAACTCCTTCGCAATCGAAAAAATTAAGTATTTTTTTAGAAACTTCCAGATCACTTAAGGTTAGGTCATATAAATCAATGCGATCAATCTGTATATCAGAGTTAATGAGTAGTATAAAAGGACCTAGTCCCACCCAACTTCCATACCAATGAAGTGTATAGCTATTTTGAGGTAAAAAGTATTTACGATACCAAGTGGAAAAACTATTGGAAAGCCATAGCTTAGATTTGATTTGTGAGTGAGAAAAAGCGTCTGCCGAGAAAGAAATCTGCTTCATATATGGATATGTTTTCACTAAAATATGGGCTTAGCAAGATTATTAAATACAGTATTTACTTTGTGAGTTCGCCTTGTATGATAGAAGAGTGAACGAAAGTAAGTTGATTTTCTACGGACAAGAGCAAGATATTCGGCAACATATGTTGTACGTAATGAATTTTGTAGAAGTACGTCCTGTGGAAGATAATAAATCGGGATTTTTCATACAAGAAAATCGTTATGGGCAATTAGATTTAAAAAAGATTGATGTAGATTATAATTTCGAACAAGAGGTCGGCGCCGTTCTATTGTACAGATACCTTTCTGAGGCTGAAAAGGAAAAAATATCTTCTCAGGATAGTCTGAAAAGATATTACGTTCTGTCACATAAACATTTCGACTTATCCTATTTGGAAGAATTAGGAATAGCGGCAACTCAAACTATCATTTTGTGTGGTCATCTAAACTCAACAGCTTTAAAAGATCGACAGTATATTAGTCGACAATTCAAAACAAAAAATATTTCTATATTGAAGATGCCAGCTATCAAAACACAAAAAGTAAAAACGAAAACAGTTGGGTTACCACTGATATTTCTTTTGTTTTTAAAATTTTTTGTTAATCCAATAAACGAGGCAAAGGGCTTCTTCGAAAGAGTGAAACACTCTAATGTGCGCTTGGTATATCGTTTTTTTGAGTTGTTATCCTTCCTAGGTTTTGTTTGCAAAGCGATAATCTGGAAATATATTCTGATTTTTCTGGGAGGACTTTGGAAGACTCTTAATTATGGATTTGTTTTAGTTAAGATTGTGGCGATTAAAATTGCTTATGGAGTTCGTCATTTATTACTTATGATGGGCTTTAAATCTTTTGGTATTTTTATTGATAGCTATCATGCATTTGTTCGCGTATGGGATAGATTTATGGATGTTTTTGTCTATAAATTTTTATATAGAATTTACTTCAATTATATATTTAAAGGGACTTTGTTTCTTTATCACCAAGTACTCGTAAAATCGATTAACTTCATCTTTTATAAAATAATCTTAGGCACTTGGGCCTTTTTTAAAATCTATATTTGGAATTTTATATTTTATAAGGTTTTTATGAATATTTGGGCTTTTTTAAAGGTCTATATTTGGAATTTTATATTTTATAAAATTATCATGAATACATGGAGTTATTTGAAGCTACATGTCTGGAATTTTCTTTATTATAAAGTAGGTTATTTTTTATATTATCGTGTCTTTTATTATCTTTATTTCGTTCTTATTACTGGTGCGATCAATTTTATAAAATACGATATTAGGCATTTCTTTCTAATGTGCCTTTATAAAGGATACGGCTTAATTTATGATTTAAGTACATTCCTTTATCGTATAACAAAGCTTTATTTGCTGTATCCAATTCGTAAAGTCTATTGGTTTTGTAATTATCAATATAATACTAGAGTTAAGCGGTTAATGAAATGACGCCATCAATTTCGATAATTATTCCAAGTATAGGTGTTGATTTAGATAGATTAGAACAGCTCTTGAATTCAATTCAAAAACAGATATTTAAAACTCCCAATCGAAGTATCGAGACTTTAGTTGTTTTTAATGGCGGAGTAACTCAGAAAAAAAATGAGTTACAAAAGCGCTTTTCTTCTTATTTGTCCACTCCGAATATTCATTTTCTATTTTCTGAAAAAATTGGAGCCAATATTGCCAGAAATATTGGTATTCAAGAGTCTAAAGCTGAACTGTTGCTCTTCTTGGATGATGACTGTGAGTTAGATATAGTTCGCTTTCTGGATATCCACATTGATCTACATCAAGCGAATCCTTCTACCTTTGCCTTTGGTGGGGGGTACCAGCTTCCAGCCAGTACTAAATTCTTTGACGAAATCTACAATTATATTCAACAGCAGTGGCTGTTGTGGGGAAAGAAACAAGAAGGTGCGGCGAACGAAGTCCAATTTCTTTTAGGCGGGAACTTTTCTGCTAAGAAGTCGTTAATTCAAATTTCTGGCATTAGCTTTGATGAAAACCTGATATATGGTGGAACCGAAATGGATTTCTTTAGAGCATCTGAAGCTAAAGGGCTGAAAAAAGTTCTTATTGATTTGGATTTGATTCATCATACGCAGGAAAGTTTTTTTGGGTTAACTCGTAAAACTATTAAGCAAGGGATGGGTGCTTCTTATTCTGACCAAAAGTTTAATAGTACCTTCCGGTTGGCTAGCTATAGATCTCTGCGTGATGAAAAGCCATTTTTGTATCGGGTGGTGCTTTGGTATCTGAACTATGCTTTTTGGTATGGATATTATCGTCAACAGAAAGCTCTTTGGAAAATTATACCCCATTTTTTTCGTGATCAAGTGAGTAGTCTCAATCAAGGGCGTTATCACCTGATGGATAAGCTCAAAAAAGATATTCAATCAAAACAAGATGGCGGTAGCCGTTTTTAACGCCAAAGCTCTTTAAGGCGAAATTTTAAAGAGCGCTGAGAGCGATAGAAGCTACCAAAAAGCGTTAATAGTTCTGGTTGTAAGTGCTGCAAGAAGAAAAGCTCAGCTGTCACCTTCAAAAGAGTATACCGTTTGGAAGCTGAGTTTTTATACTGCATCAAATCGTATGAAGTCAGATGTAACAAAGGGACTTTTACCAAGGAAAAACGTAAACGCCTTTTAAAAGCTTCATATCCTAAGTCGGTATCTTCAAATCCGTAAGAGATATAATATTTTTTAAAAAGTCCGAGTTCATAAAACTTTTTCTTTTCAATGCCTAGAGCATAGGTGCATGTGTATTTCCAATAGTCGGGTAGATCACTCCAGTTACGGCAGAAGAACAGCTGTGACCAATAGTTTTTTTCTTCAATATAGGTATCTTTTTCAATTTGGATATCTTTATAAGAAGGATTTTGTAAGCTTTTTTCCTGATTTATATGGAAACGTTGGAATTGCATCACATCCGTTTGCGTAAATTCATTCAGGCAGGTCTCAATGAAGTTATTGGGAACGAGCATATCGGAGTCTAAAAAGAACAGATAATTCCCTTTACTGTAATGGGCAGCTAAATTGCGGCAAAGGCCCGGACGGAAGAAGTTTTGCTCGCCGCGCTGAGGATGTTGTTTACTCCAGTGAATATAGGTGATGTTTACCTGTCCATCAAATGCCTTATGATAGAGATTGAACAAAACTTCGCTGCTGTTATCGGTGCTTCCGTCGTCTGCGATGATGATTTCGTAAAGATCCTGAGACGTATTTTGTCTGATGAGGTGCCATACAACATTTGAAAGAAATATAGAATTATTAAATGTTGGGATGATAACAGAAATACGAATGTTCTCGGGATTTTTTGATTGGGTCTTCCAGCGGATTTTATAAGAGATATTGCTTTGTGGTACTAATTCGTAATGATGTGGAATATTCGGGTTGTAAATTTCCAGGCCCGTTATCGTTTTGTAGTCGATGTGTGTCGAACAGATGTCTTTTACTGTTAATGACTGAGGTGTATTCTCGCTGAAAGGTAAGAACCTCCAGAAAATATTAAGTTTGTCGTTATGTGTTTTATGGAACTCAGTAAAGCTAGCGAGATCAGATTTATTCGTTGGGATCAAAAGCACATTCTCTATGGTTTTTAGATGTTCTAATAGGAACGGTAAGTCGCTGGCTTGGCGGATTAAGAGGACATATTTCGTTTTTTCAACAGATTTATAAAAGGCATCATGCGTTTCGATCGTACAGCACAGAATATCTTTTTCTTTAAGATGTGAAGATAAAAAATCGCGGGCTAAAGTGGGATCTTCCAGCTTTGATTCTATGTTAAAGAAGAAAGACTTTTTGTTGTTATATTGAGCTTTGCTTTGTCTTCGATTAAAGCAAGACTCGCTCAGATCGTGGCTATTACTGATGTTGTAGCGATAAAACGAGTTGTCAGTAGACAGCAAATTCATATGAGTTTATTCTAATAAGCGATGCTCAAAAAATCTAGTCTCGCGCTTATTGTGCCATGTTATAATGAGGTCGATTGTATTCCTTTCTTTGAAAAGGAACTGCGCCTATTTTTAGAAGAACTCAAGCGCGTGCAAATTGTCCCAAATATAGATTTTTCGGTTCTGATTGTTGATAATAATTCAACTGATGGTTCTTTAGAATTGCTGAAAAAACTAGAAGCCTCAATAGAGGGGCTTCAGGTTATTTCCTGTCCCGTACAAGGTTACGGAGCGGCACTGAAATATGGATACGCCCATGCTAGAGCAGACTACTTGGCTTTTCTTGATCTGGATAACACCTATCCCTTAAAGAGCCTTATAGATATGTGGAAGAAGCTCCACCAAGAGGATTTGGATATTGTCTATGGTGCTCGAATTCATTCGAACTCTGATATTTCCATTATACGATCTTTGGGCAATAGACTTTATGTTTGGCTTTTAAGGGTTTTGTTGGGCTCAAAACTAAGTGATGTTTGTTCGGGAATGAGAATTTTCAAAGCTTCGAAAAAAGGTGAGGTCATTGCCTTAAAGGATAATGGCTTGGCATTTTCAATCGAGTTCACCGCTTTGAGTGTAAAAAATAAGTGGAAGTTATCAGAAGTTCCCATCGCTTATCGCGATCGTGTCGGGGATTCGAAGTTATCAGTTGTAAAGGATGGGTTTCTTTTTCTTTTTGTGGTGATGAAAAAGTGGCAATCGTAACAAAAGATGGCTTACAGCAAATAGTATTTGTTATATTTGCACAATCGGAAAGTTCATATCAATTAGCACGGCGTGATCTTGTCGCTATGGGGATCGCTCAAGCCCAAATCGTTTGGTGTAATCCTTTATCGCAAAGTCGTTATGATTTTATCAAAAGCCATCAAGAGCAATGGCTCTGTTTTTTAGACCATGATTGTCGTATGACTTCAAAAAGTCTGCAGGTGCTGACAAGTTTAGTAGAAGTGCAAAAATCCTCTCAACAGAGCGAGGTCTATGCGGGGTATTACGCCAACCCAATGTGTGCTTCTTATTTGCAGAAAGCTCATAACTTAGTGGCGAATATTTGGGTTGAGCACTCTTTCCGTCCTGAATCCAAATTCAATTTTTTTCTGGGTGGTGCTTTTCTCGTCAGAAGTTGGACAGAGCTTCCTGCCTTAGAGCATCAAAAAGATAATTTTTGGGGAGCAGAAGATAAATACTTATCTTACTTGCTGCAGGGGAATGGTTTTGAACTTAAGACCTTAGTAGATTTTGAGGTGGTTCATTCTACAACCACCTCATGGCAACATTTTGTTCGGCGTGCGTTTCTGCATGGTTATAATGAAGACAAGATGATTCAGTATCCCCAAGAGGCGGTTAGTTATGGTTTTTGGCTTCGCCGAGTTGGAGTCTCAGGTCTTTATTTATCGCCTGCAATTGTTCTGCATTTTTGTATTCAAAGAGTGGCACGATTAGCTCAAAAAGTTCCCCGAATGAGTAAGCGATATAAGTAACGAAAAAACCAATGATGCCGGTGTTGAAAAGGCCAAGCAAAGTCACGAAAGCTAATCCAAAAAGTAGAAAGTAGATATTGAGGATACTGTACACAGTCACGGCCAGTAGCGTGAGTAAAGGTATCAATCTGTAGTAGCGTAATCCACCTTTCCAATTCATTCTTTGAACTGGGATTTGAATACGACCATGTTGAAACATCTTTTGAACCCAGCGAAGAGTGCTGAAGTTCTGCCAATGGATAACTTGCGCCGAAGGTAAGAAAACGAAGCGGTAGTTGTGAGTATAGGCTCTATGGGTGAAATCCAGATCTTCACCATATTTATGAAAAGCGGAAGAAAAACCACCAATCCTCATAGCAAGCCTTTTATTTAAGAGTAGGTGACAAGAGGGTAAGTGATCAACGGCCATTAAAAACGTATGGTTTTGGATTTGAAAAGAAAAGGGAATAAGTTTTGAAATCTTAGACATCAGATCAAATGTGTTTTGTAGCAAGGAATTCGTTGATCTATGGGTTACTGTTCCTCCATAACCTAAGAATTTTAAATCAGGCTCATTGGTGATTTCAACATTGGCTAACTGAATTAGCTTTTTTAAGTTACCAGATAGGATATCGATATCTGGATCTGTTAAGTAGATATATTCATGAGAGGCTTTTTCTAAAATAATCTGCCTTGCAAAGCCCAAATTATTACTAGGGTTTTCATGGCATAAAGCGCTGGGAATGTTGGCTTTGATCCAGTCCGAGATCCATTTTCTGATCTCGGCTTGTTCATGGTTGAGTACGAAAATCCATTCAACATCAAACTCTTTTAGTTCCAGTTTGATTTTTGGAATAAGATTCTGAATCTCTTTAATCTCGTCATAAATAACTATGCCGCAAGTCAAAGAGCGAATCATCTATCTGTCCTGTTTGTTGCGACCTGATGTGCTTTCAGAGGTCACTGTTTCACGTACAACAACAACTTTGATTTGGCCTGGGTACTGCATTTCATCTTCGATAGTTTTCGCAATTTGCTGAGAGATTTTTAATGCTCCCAAATCATCGACCTGTCTTGAGTTAACAAGTACGCGGCATTCACGTCCACCATTAAGGACAAAAACATCTGTAACACCATGAAAGCGTTTTGAGATCTCTTGTAGTCCTGAAACCTTCTGCGTGTAGGTTTCAACAGTGCTTCGACGTGCTCCAGGGCGTCCGCCAGAAATGGCATCGGCAGCAATAACTAAGAAGTCCATATCATGTGTTGGTGTGACATCATGG
This sequence comes from Pseudobdellovibrio exovorus JSS, assembly GCF_000348725.1. Classification (NCBI taxonomy): domain Bacteria; kingdom Pseudomonadati; phylum Bdellovibrionota; class Bdellovibrionia; order Bdellovibrionales; family Pseudobdellovibrionaceae; genus Pseudobdellovibrio; species Pseudobdellovibrio exovorus. The sequence goes on along the minus strand of NC_020813.1, from coordinate 1,404,144 downwards.
TGATGGGCGCGGACCGCATAAATGACATCGTCTTTTTCTCCGCGAGTCGAGATAAAGTCAGCGCCGATAACAGCATGGCTTCCATCTAATTCGTGATCGAGGGCTTTTCCTAGATCATGTAGCATACCCGCACGGCGAGACTTTTTGATTTCGTTCCCAAGCTCTGCAGCCAGTAGGCCAGCAAACCATCCCACCTCTGCGCAGTGAAAGTATTGATTTTGAGTATAAGAGTAACGGAATCTCAAGGAGCCCATAACCTGACGGACCTCTGGGTTGACGTGCTGAAGTCCGAGTTCTTTACAAATCAAGTCACCATCGCGTTTGATTTGATTTAAAAGCTCACTTTTTAAATTTTCACAGACTCTTTGAAGTTCATTAGGAAGGATTTTCTTTTTATGTTTTTCGATATCGCGGAAAATACGATCGAAGATACGTCGAGTTAGCTCGCGGCGAACAGGGTCATAGCCAATGATTTGGATATTCTGCCAACGATCTTGATCGGGATTTTCGTCGATATGAATATCGCATCCACTGGCTTTTTGAATAACCTCAATATTTTCCTTCAGATGATCACTGAATATCTTGCGGGCATGTTCTGAAGGGAAGTAACTTGCGGCAATACCGCGTTCTGTGCTCATCTCTTTATGGAATCTATCGATACAGATCGAGATAATCCTCTTAGCTTTTTGCTCAGCAAACTCTTTAACTTCTTCCTCGGCAAGTTCAGAATACTTTTGATAATCCTGTTGTGCTTCTTGAATCAGCTTATTCTGGATGTCAGCAAGGACGTCTTTGAAGTCCAGTTGCGTTTTGTTCAACAGGCTTTCTTGAAATGATTTTTCAAGTTCACGTTTTTGTTCGATGATTTTATCGAAGTGAGCCTGTTTATCTTTAAGCTTCATGGATATATCGCGAAGCTCATTTTCTTTTATCATAAGAGAAGATCTTAGCGTTTTATATTTTTCTTCGTTTAAAGTTTTCTTACCTGTAACTTTAAGTTCAAGGTCTTCACACTTTTGTTCTAAAGAAAGATGTTGTTCTTCAACTTCTGACCAAGCTTCCAATTCAATCTCTTGAATACGTTCTTTGCGTTCGATTTCTTCCGCTTCGAATTGTTCGCGTGCTTCTTTAAGTAGTTCGGTAGCCTCTTCTTTGGCTTCGTTGAGGATCTGTTGGCGAACCATAAAAAACGAGGCGTAGATAAGGACGGCGCCAACGCAAAGGCCGATAGCTAACCATATGAGAATTTGAGTTATGTCCATTGGTTAAGTGTATTCCTTCCGTTGGGAGTTACTCAAGAAAGGCTTTAAAAAACAAGATGCGTTATAAGGTGCAAAGGTCTGTTTTTTCTAGGATAAAAATGAAATAGGATAAAACAAAAAATGAAATACTTAATGCTTGCGAAAAAGTGGTTATTGCGTGGTCTTGTGGTCTTTGCCATCATCTGGCTATTTGTTTTCAACTGGACGTTCGTTTTTAAAAAGAAGGTTGTCGGTGAAGTGGTAGCTGCTGAAAAAGTTATCGTTCCCTTAGCTGTCGTGACCAACAATGGACAAGACCCTGTGAATCCACAGGTTTTTTCATTTTCTATCGGAATCAAAGATAGACACTCAGGTGAAATATTTGTGGCTTCCAGTGAGGACCGTCAATGGGCGGCTGTAAATCTAGGAAACTGTGTGATTGCAGCGTACTTTCCATATCCACCATGGATGCTCAGCAAAGGAAATACGTATCAGAATGCAAGACTTTTGCGGAACTTTACAGACTGTAGCCAAATGCCAGAGCAGGGCGTTTGGGAGAACTTGAAGTTCTTCTTTCTTTGGCACTAAGTTAAACTAAAAGGGTGTTTGATAAAAAGGCAGGCTTGAATCTTTAGCCTGCTGTTTCTTGGCGTCTACTTTTGAATATTAGCGAATAATTGAAATACTCGAGATAGGTTTTAGAGCGTAGCTTCTGGCTGGGCTTGTTTTTTGATGAATCATATAGGCGATAGTTAACATCAAAAAAATCAAAAACCAGTTCTTCATTTGCATATAGAATAGCATATTAAATCTACTTTACTTTTTATTTGTGCTCGCGAAGTAAGCGAGGCAATAGTCATAGCCGCTTTTAAGACTCAATAATACACTGAGCCAAAGAAGTCCATAACCTATCTTCTGATTGGGGAAGTAGGGGTGTAAATCATTCAATATAAGCATAGGAATTGAGATCATTTGGATCGCAGCCTTCCATTTGCCCGCTGTTTGAGCGGCGATAACAATACCATCTGCCGAAGCAGCGGCGCGGACGCCAGCAACGATAGTGTCACGCGTGATGATTAAAATGATCAGCCAAGGGTCAATTTGCCCGCGTTGTAATAGTAAGATCAAAATTCCAGAAACAAGAATTTTGTCGGCAACAGGATCTAGGAATTTTCCTAAATTCGAGACGGCATTGAGTTTTCGAGCGTAGTAGCCATCATAATAATCTGTAATAGAGGCTGCTGTAAAAAGTATGGCAGCAATCCATGCTCCCCAGCTTTGATCTATGTAAAGAAAGAACGCTGTTGGAACAATTAAAAAAATCCGAGAAAGAGTTAAATATAAAGGCAATTTGCTCATGCGACTCAATAAGTGTTGTTTGATTTGTAGGGCTCTGTCAAGATGAGAGCTGTGTCTACATTCAGCCGTGATGTTCATGTGTACGAAACCGATATGATGGGTATTGTCCATCATTCTAACTACTTACGCTTCTGTGAAGAGGCACGTGTGGATTGGTGTCGCAGAAATGGGCTGATTGGTGGAAAAATTGAGGATGTCTTTGGATTAACTGTGCTTGAAACAGCGGTTAGACACATCAAACCCATCCGTTTTGGGGACAGAGTTGTCATTCAGACGCAAGTGAAGCTTGAAAAAATCAGACTCATTTTTCAGTATAGACTCTTAGTGAATGAAGTATCGATGTGTGTGGCGCAGACGACTCATTGTTGTTTAGATCTTAATTTTAAAGTTAAAAAACCAAGTCCGGAACTGGTAAAGCAAGTGGAGAAAGAAAAATGGACAGAAACCTGGCTCTAGAGTTTGTACGTATAACAGAAGCAGCAGCGTTAGCATCAGCAAAATGGATGGGGCGCGGAGATGAAAAAGCAGCAGATCAAGCGGCTGTTGATGCCATGAGAAAAGCTTTTGATTCCGTTCGTATCAACGGAACAGTCGTTATTGGTGAAGGTGAGCGTGATGAGGCGCCGATGCTATTTATTGGCGAAAAAGTGGGCTTCAAGCGTGATGACTCGCCAGAGATTGATATTGCTTTAGACCCGCTAGAGGGAACTACGATTTGTGCCAAAGGCGGAGTTGGAGCGATTTCAGTTATTGCCTGTGCAGAAAAGGGTGGTTTCTTACATGCACCCGACACCTATATGGAAAAGATCGCAACTGGCCCTGCGGCGAAAGGTCTTATTGATCTTGATCTGAGTGCTACAGAAAATGTGCATCGCGTGGCAGAAGCTAATCGTAAACCTGTAGGGGATGTGACCGTTGTTGTTCTGGATCGTCCTCGTCACACAGATCTGATTGCTGAAGTTAGAAAAACTGGTGCGCGTATTCAATTGATTGGCGACGGAGATGTATCAGCAGCAGTGGCTGCGGCATGGAATGATTCTGGGATTGACCTTCTTATGGGAATTGGCGGCGCGCCAGAAGGTGTTATCTCGGCGGCCGCTATGCGCTGTTTAGGCGGAGACTTTCAAGGTCGTCTTAAGTTCCGCAACCAAGAAGAGCGTGAACGCGCGACTCGTATGGGTGTTAAGGATTTAGATAAAAAATTTACGCTAGAGGATTTAGCATCAGGACATGTTGTGTTTTGTGCAACAGGTATTACCGATGGACCACTTTTAAAAGGCGTTAAGATTTTAGCGGGAGGTCGCGCTCAAACCCAATCGGTGGTGATGCGTTCGCAGACGGGAACAATCCGTAATATCGAAGCCTTTCATAATTTTTCTGTAAAGAAGGCTTTGAGCTAAATGATAGAGTTAATTTGTTTTCACTGTAACAAAGCTAATACTGTTACAGCTAAAATAAGTTTTCGCGAAGAGTGCCTTCACTGCCGATCGGACTTGCACGTCTGTAAGAACTGCGATTTCTATGACGTTAAATCCTATAATGAATGTCGCGAACCCAGTGCGGAAGTTGTTAGGGACAAGGAAAAAGGAAATTACTGCGACTTCTTTACTGTTAGAAAAGGTGGCTCAGGTCCAATGGATGAAAAAGCGCGCCTGAAAGCGGCTGCAGAGGCTCTGTTTAAAAAATAATAATTCAAGAATAACGAAAGGACGAAATATATGGCATCAGCAAATACCAAGGAAGTTTTTAATTGTACGGCAGAAGAGTTCTTTAAAATTGTGACAGACTATGAAAAGTACTCTGATTTTTTGCCTGAAGTTAAATCTGTGAAAGTCTACAAAAATTCAGGTGGCACAAAAGAGATGGAATATCATGTGTCTTTGATTAAGACTTTCAAATACAAGTTGAAAGCAAATGAAAAGCCTTTTGAAAGCGTTAAGTTTGAATTCATCGGTGGCGATGTGTTCAAAACAATGAAGGGCGAGTGGACGATTAAAGATCAAGGGGACAAGTGCGCTGTGGATTACAACGTAGAAGCCACTTTTGGTATGTTTGTGCCCGAATCGATGGCTAAGCCTTTAGTTAGTGCGAATTTACCAATGATGATGACGAACTTTAGAAAAAGAATCAAAGAGCTTTATGGCAAATAACGATAAAAAAGATAAAGACACATCGGCGAAATCCAATACGACAGACTCATCAACAGGTGAAAAGCTAGGTGAAACGATTAAAAAAATTATCGGTGCCGGCTCGCCCACTGAAATCTCGAAAGAACTAATGAGTACAGTTTTGGGGCAAGCTTTGAAAGCTAAAGATGATATCACCTTGAAAGTGTCAAACGAGATGATTTCTTTGGTTAGAAAAATTGATTTCGTAAAAGAGTTTTCAAAATTTGCCGAAAATCATAAATTTAAGATCACAGCGGAAGTTGAGATTTTAAAGAAAGAGAATGATCAAAAATAATGTCATTTGAAACAAGGTCTTTTTGGGATGGTAGTGTCAAAGACTCGTATAAATACTGTTCGCAAGACGAAATACTCTTATCTATAGAGTCTTTGCATAAGGGATTCCAAGTTTGGCGTCAGTTATCTTATGAAAAAAGGCAACAGGCGCTAGTTAAGCTTTCTGAGCGAATCGAAGCACGTCAGGACGAATTAGCTCAACTGATAACGTCAGAGATGGGTAAGCCGATCCAAGAGGCCCGTGCAGAGGTTTTGAAAAGCTTAGATGCTGTTAAAAAAGCTATTGCCTTAGATGTCAGTTTTTTGAATGAACGTTTAGAGAAATCCCAGTATTCGCAATCCAGAGTCCAGTATATGCCGCTAGGAATTGTCTATGCGATCATGCCTTGGAATTTACCTCTGTGGCAGGTGATTCGAATGGTCGTTCCAGCTTTGATTGCGGGAAATGTGATCCTGCTAAAACACTCTGAAATCACGCCATTAACGGCAAATCTTATTGAAGAGCTTTTTAAAGATTTGATTCCAAATGGTCCTGTTCTGCTGAATCGTTTTATTCGTCACGACGACACTGAATTTGTGCTCTCGCAGGATTTTGTGGGCGGGGTTTCTTTAACGGGTTCTGTAGGTGCGGGCAAAAAAGTTTATGAAATAGCTGGTCGCTATCTTAAAAAAGCAGTCTTTGAACTGGGTGGCAGCGATCCCTATCTTGTTTTAGATGATGCTGATTTACCGAAAGCTGCAAGTTTAGTGGCTAAGGGAAGACTCAATAACTGTGGACAGACATGCATTTCTGTAAAAAGAGTTTTAGTGCATGAAAATGTTTTGCAAGAGTTTTTACAGCTTTTAAAGCTACAATACGATCAGATCATTTTCGGAGACCCTTCTAGTGAACAGACGACGCTGGGGCCTTTGGCTCATGTTCGATTTAAAGAGAGTCTAAAAAAACAGTTACAAGAACTTGAGCTGAAGACTGAGGCAAAGCTGGTTTACAGTCGTAGTCATGGCCAGCCTCAACACTCGGCTTTTGTTGATGCTGGTATTTATCTATTGGCGAAAAATTCAGATTGGCTGCGAGATCAAGAGATTTTTGCGCCGATTCTTTTAGTGATTCCATTTAAAGAAGATGCAGAGGCTGTATCTATTGCCAATGCTACTGATTTTGCTTTGGGTGCAGGAGTATTTACCTCGGATCTAGAGCGTGCTGAAGCATTGGCGCGCCAGATTCATGCGGGGCAAGTCGTGATCAATGGCCTTATTGGCAGTGATTTCTTTTTACCATTCGGAGGATTTAAAAAATCTGGTGTGGGTAGAGAATTAGGTCGCGAAGCTTTTTTTGAATTTACTCAAACGAAAGTTTTAGCGCGCGCATGACCTCTTCATCGTGGAACTCATTCGAGCATAAACTCTGGGGACATTTCAAAGAGTTTGGTGTTGAAAGTTCGGGATCATATGTTTTAGCAGTTTCGGGCGGGCTAGATTCGATGGCCCTGCTGTCTGTCTTTTCAAGATTATTGCCTCAAGCTAAAGTAAAAGTGGCCTATTACCATCATGGCCCATCTGAAGTGGAATCGCAAAATCAATATCGTCAGCAAGCTTTAGAACATGTACGTCAGAAAGTAGACGAGCTGAGTTTATCTGGTTATGAGTTTGTCACAGAAGGCAGCCAACAAGCATTGGTGTCGGAGCAAGAAATGCGAGACGCTCGCTGGGCTTTTTTAAATCGGCTAGCACAAGAAGGGGACGGCGCGGTTATTGTGACGGGCCACCATTGGGGCGACCACTTTGAGACAGTGCTCTTGAAAATGATTCGCGGCACTTCGTTAGAGGGGGTTAGCGCTTTCAAGATGTGGCAAAAGGGGATTTTTCGCCCTCTATTGAACTGCACTAAAGACGAGCTGATGAGTTATGTTCGCGATAGAGGTTTTCTATGGGTGGAAGATCCTTCCAATCAAGATGAGGATTACTTACGTAACTGGCTACGTGAAAACTGGCTCAAGTCCTTAGAGGCAAAAGTCACGGGCGGTCCTGATAATTTAGCTAGGTCTTTGTTTAAAATTATTTCCTCTGCGGAATCCCGTGGTGGTTTAGAGTTGGTTTTTGCAAAAGAATCAAAAGAATCAGCAGAGGGATTGAGTCGAGAGTGGTATTTAGGCCTCACTAAGGCTGAGCAGCTAACAGCAATTGCTTTGTTCCTAAAAAAGCATCAGATTTACCAGTTCACATCGGGACAATTAGAAGAAATAAGAAAAAGACTCGACAAAAATCAAAAAGACTTCACATTTGAATTACTGCGAAGAAAATGGGTTATTAACGCATCGCAAATTATGCTACAATAACTGGGTTCTCCTACAGCACCACGAAAGGGGCTTAATAAATGAAAGCCAATCAAAAGACATTTGCACTCTGGTTTGCCTTGATTGTTTTGACGATCTTTATGTTTCGCGCATGGGACGTTAAACATCAGAAAACAATTCAAGATTTTAATTACTCAAAACTTTTAAGAGCTGTTGAGTTAAAAGAAATTGCTGAAGATAAAGTTGTCTTCATTCAGGATCGCGGGGAAATTCGCGGGGAAATTAAACCTGAGTTTGAAAAGAAATATGGTGGAACTCAATTTTTGATTTCGGGTAATATTTCGGATAAAGGTTTTGAAGAACTGCAAAAGCATGGGATTACTCCTAACTATGAATCGTCTCAGTCGGACAGTTTATTGTCTTCTATTCTGATCAATTGGTTACCATTGCTACTGATTGTGGGGATGTTCATTTTCATCATGCGCCAGATTCAAGTGGGTGGTGGTAAAGCGATGTCTTTCGGTAAGTCGCGTGCGCGCCTTGTTGAAAATAAAAATCGTGTCACATTTAAAGATGTGGCTGGTGTGGATGAAGCCAAAGATGATTTGCAAGAAATTGTACATTTCTTAAAAGATCCGAAAAAATTTACGAAATTGGGTGGTCGTATTCCAAAGGGTGTTCTTTTAGTGGGACCTCCGGGGACTGGTAAAACATTATTAGCAAGAGCTGTGGCGGGTGAAGCCGGAGTTCCTTTCTTCACTATTTCAGGTTCTGATTTCGTTGAGATGTTTGTCGGTGTGGGTGCCAGCCGTGTAAGAGATTTGTTTGAACAAGGAAAGAAAAGTGCACCTTGCTTGATCTTTATTGACGAGATCGATGCTGTTGGTCGCCATCGTGGAGCCGGCATGGGCGGCGGACATGATGAGCGTGAGCAGACACTGAATCAGTTGCTTGTTGAAATGGATGGTTTCGAATCAACTGAAGGTGTGATTCTGATCGCGGCTACGAATAGACCGGATGTTCTGGATCCCGCATTGCTTCGTCCGGGTCGTTTCGACCGCCGCGTTGTTGTGGGTAAACCAGATCTTAAAGGTCGTGAACAAATTCTATCTGTGCACACGAAGAAGACTCCATTGGGGTCTGATGTTGAGATCAGTAAAATTGCGCGCGGAACTCCGGGTTTTTCTGGAGCTGACTTAGAAAATCTAGTGAATGAGGCGGCCTTAGTTGCTGCCCGTGCAGATAAAAAATATCTTGAAATGGAAGACTTTGAAAAAGCAAAAGATAAAGTCATCATGGGAAGTGAAAGAAAGTCCATGGTCATCAGCGAAGAAGATAAGCGCACAACAGCTTATCACGAAGCTGGGCATACTCTTGTTGGGATGATGCTTCCAGGTTTGGATCCTATCCATAAGGTGACAATTATCCCTCGCGGAATGGCTTTAGGTTTAACTCAAACATTGCCTGAAAAGGATGCTGTGAGCTTTTCTAAACACCAAGCTGAAAACTGGATTGCATTTGCCTTCGGCGGCCGTGCGGCTGAAGAGTTGATCTTTAAAGATTTCACTACGGGTGCCGCTAATGATATTGAGCGCGCAACAGGAATGGCGCGTAAGATGGTTTGTGAGTGGGGTATGAGTCCACTAGGGCCTCTTGCTTATGAAAAAAATGACAGCCCTGTTTTCTTGGGAATGGGATATGGTCAAAAAACTCGTGAATACTCAGAATCTAAAGCTCAAGAAATCGATAGCGAGATTTCTAGAATTATCAATGAGGGCTACACGAAAGCGATGGATATCCTTGTTAAACATAAAGATGCTCTTGAGCGTTTAACTCAAGCCTTGCTTGAGTTTGAAACGATTGATGGTAATGAAGTCGATATGTTGGTTAAGGGTGCGGCTGTTTCTGAAATTCAAAAAGTCAGAAGTAATAAAAAAGATGGCGGCAGCGTGAGTGGTCCGGTAAATAATGCAGACTCTACCGAGAGTTCTGAAGATGTTCCGAATAGAAAACCAGCTCCTGCCACATGAGTGTTTTAACGAACATAATTGAAAATATGTCCTTTATCCTGCAGCACTTGCGGTGGCAGGATTTTGTCGACATCGCCCTTGTTTGGCTGATCATTTATCGTATATTGATTTTGATTAAAAGGACCGGAACCATTCAGATGTTGTCCGGTCTTGGTATTTTAGCGATTTCCTTTATCGTGAGCCAGTGGTTCGATTTACATGCCTTAAACTGGATTCTTGAAAAATTCTTCACGAACTTGTTTGTTATTGTCGTGGTGCTATTCCAGGGCGAGATTCGTCGTGCTCTAGCGCAAATTGGAAGTCATCCGTTCTTCACAGGGGTTTCCTCTGTGATGGAAACTCACATGGTAGAAGAAATTGCTAAAGGTGCTATTTCAATTGCGCAAAAAGGCTATGGAGCCTTGATTGTTATCGAAAAAGATATCTTGGTTGATTATCACATTGAAATTGGAACGGAACTTGACTCGCGAATTTCCAGTGAAATCATCGAGTCTATCTTTAATCCTCAGAGTCCAATGCATGACGGAGCTATTTTAATTCGTGGTGGAAAAGTTGTTTCTGCGGGATGTTTTTTACCCCTCAGTAAAAATCCAGCTATTGATAAAAACTTAGGGACTCGTCATCGTGCTGCTATTGGATTAACAGAAGAAACGGATGCCTTGGTTTTAGTAGTTTCTGAAGAACTCAAATCAATCAGCATAGTTCAATCAGGTCACATGAGTCCACATGCTGAATTGCCAGAAATTCGGCAGGCCTTGTATGAAGCTTACGGGTATAAATATCGTCCTTATCAGCCTGAGGTGAACTCATGATCCGCGGACGCTATACAAAAAAAGAAAAAATAGAAAAAATTAAGACGAGTTTGTTGGATAATTTGTCCTATAAATTAGTAGCTCTTTTTATAGCGCTTATCTTATGGCTTTCGATTCTTAATCGCCGCGATTTTGTGGCACACAAAGATTTAGATGTGGATTTTATCACTGCTCAAAGCTTGGTTGTGGCTGGTCAGTCGAGTGATCGAATTAAAATAAGAATTTCAGGTGCGCAGCCACTGTTGAAAAAATATCGTGAAGGGGCGCAATTCTTAGCCTTAGATATTTCTGATAAAGGCCCAGGTGTTTACGATGTCGACATGAACACTTCTAAGATTGAGGTTCCAAAGGGAATACGAGTTCTAAGTGTTAGACCTAGCACGATTCGAGTTGAAATCATTCAGAAAAACACAGAAAATCAGTAGTTATTATGAAAAGCAAAAAATTATTTGGTACAGATGGTATACGTGGGACTTCCAATCAATTTCCAATGACTCCGGAAGTGGTCGTTCGAATCGGTCAAGCTATTGGCTACTTGATTCGTAAAAAAGCTATTTCTTCGCCGTCACAGGCCAATAAGGTTGTTATCGGTAAAGATACGCGTCTGTCTGGTTATATGATTGAGCAAGCTTTGGCCAGTGGACTGAATTCAATGGGAATCTATGTTCAATTGGTGGGTCCACTTCCAACTCCGGGGATTGGCTATTTAGCCCGTACTATGAGAGCTGCCGCGGGGATTGTGATCTCGGCGTCTCATAATGCCTATCAGGATAATGGGATTAAAATTTTTGGACCGGATGGCTTTAAATTAGATGATAAATTAGAGCAAGAAATTGAAGATCTTGTTGCTGATGACAATTTGTCAAAACTAGTGGCGGCTTCACGTGATGTGGGACGCACAAAACGCATTGAGGATTCTCAAGGGCGTTATATTGTTTACGCAAAAAGTGCTTTTCCATTAGAGCACACGTTAGATGGACTACGCATTGTATTGGATACAGCTCATGGAGCGGCCTATCGCGTGGCTCCCGCTATCTTTGAAGAATTAGGTGCGGAAGTTATTCATGTGGGTAATCGTCCTGACGGCACCAATATCAACGACAAAGTAGGAGCCCTTCATCCAAGTTTGATTTCCCAAGCGGTTGTGCAATATCGCGCTGATGTGGGTATTGGTCTTGATGGGGACGCTGATCGTGTGATTATGGTTGATGAAAAGGGTAAACTGATTAATGGCGACCATATTCTTGCCATCTGTGCCATCCACATGAAGCACAAAAGCCAACTGCGCAATAATGCTTTAGTTGTGACGCAGATGAGTAACTTCGGTTTAGAAAAGAAAATGAACGAGCATGGCATTCGTGTAGTGAAAACCAATGTTGGTGACAAGCACGTGGTTGATGAGATGCGCAAAGGTTCATACAATTTGGGTGGCGAACAGTCAGGTCATATTATTTTCTTAGATCAGTCGACGACAGGTGACGGAACAGTAGCAGCTCTTAAAGTATTATCTGTTATGCGTGAGACAGGTAAAACAATGAGCGAGCTGGCGAATATCTTCGAAGATGTTCCGCAAGTATTGATTAACTGCCGTGTTAGAAGTCGTGTCGAGCTAGATACAATTAATGGTTATGCACGTCTATTAAAAGAAAAAGAGTCTGAGCTGGAAGGTGAAGGTCGTATTTTTATCCGCTACTCAGGAACTGAGCCCTTAATTCGTATTCTTGTAGAGGGGCCGGATAAGAAAAAAATCACAACTATTGCAGAAGAACTGGCAATTTTCTTAGAAAAAGAGATCTCTTAGAACATGAAAAGCAAAATTCATCTTGGTGTTAATATTGACCATGCTGCCACATTAAGACAGGTGCGTGGCAATACGACATCGTACCCCGATCTATTGACTATGACTGAGCTAGCCCGCGAAGGCGGAGCATCTCAAATCACCATTCACTTACGTGAAGATCGCCGTCATATTCAAGACGCAGATGTGGTGAGACTTTGTAAAAAGTCAAAACTACCTATTAATTTAGAGTTAGCTGTGTCACCTGAAATGTTGAAGATAGCTTTATCTAACAAGCCGGCATGGGTTTGTTTTGTGCCAGAAAAACGCGAAGAGCTGACGACAGAAGGCGGGCTTGATGTTGTCCGTGTATTTGAAAAAATCAAATCCATGACGAAGCAACTACAGGCCGCAGGTATAAAAGTCTCTTTCTTTATTGAGCCCAATCAAATTCAAGTGGAGGCATCGGCCCGTGCCGGAGCGAATGCCATTGAATTTCATACAGGTCATTGGGTGACTGAAAAAGGCGATACTAAAAAGAAGATTTGGAAATCCTTGCAGGCTGAAGCCGAACGCGCCCATGAATTAGGAATGAGAGTTCATGCTGGGCATGGTTTAGACTATGAACACGCCAATAAGATAAGAAAACTTCCATTCTTAAAGGAAGTGAATATTGGACATTCACTGATCTGCTATTCGCTCGAGTATGGCTTAAAAAAATCAGTGAAAAAGATGTTAGCCGAACTCAAATGACGCCTATTTGGAATCGCACTATTTCTTCAGAAGCCGAGTTAAATCAAATCGCTAACGAAATAGCTACGACTTGTGCGAAAGGAAGTATTCTTCTTCTTTCTGGAGATCTTGCCGCTGGAAAAACGACCTTCGTTGTTCACTTTTGTCAAAGGTGGGGATTGAAACTGATGCAGTCTCCGACTTATGCCATACATCAGCGCTATGCAAATGAACAAATTGTTGTCGATCATTTTGATCTTTATCGACTTGAAACAGAAGAAGAGCTCGAGTCTGCAGGCGTTTATGATCTACTCAATCAGGCAAGTGACTATAAACTTATAGAATGGCCTGAAAGATTAGATGTGCAAAGCATTCCATTAACACAGAATTTATATGGTCTTTCGTTTCGGATTGAAGCTGATGGGAAGCGTACAATTCAATTTTTTGAAATAAATCGTTAAGCGCTTTCTTTTGCTAATTCTTCTAATAATTGTTGATCTGTTTCAGATAACGAACCTTCTTTGAAGCCAATTAAAAAACCCATGGTCTTATCGGCGCGTTTTAATGCCGTAATGCAGGCATATTTGAAGTTAAGCAGATTCAGGCCTAATTGAGAGATGTTAAAAGAAGCAGATACACCTGAATCATAGACCTTGCTGAAAGGATTGTCTTCGCGCAGGCTGTATTCAAAAAGCTTCTCGTTGATTTGATGGCTTTCTAAGTCCTGATCCATCTTGAATACATGTGTTTTTTGATCGTGATCAATTTTTAATACAATATAGGCGCTGAAGTTTTTGCGAGCTTCAAAGCTGTATTCATCATGGCGCTCATTGATAAAATCCCAGATGGTATTTTCATCAATTTCTTTTTGTTCTTCAGATACAGCTAGGGGAATGACTTCAGCTAAGGGCTCATTTTTGTTTTCGGCAAAGTCAGGTGCTGTATCGAACGAAAGATCTTTAAAGTCTAAGTTAACAGGAGGGGCTGCATTGAGTTCTAGACCTTCAATTCTGGAAATGGTTTGATGTGAAGACTTTTCAAGTTCCTCAATTTCTGCGTCTAAAACTTCTTCTTTGTTGAAAATTAATTTGGCGAAATAATCTAAAATTTCAGGTTTTGCCAGAATGAAAATATGGTTTTTGATATTCACTAAGTTTTCATTGTACTGAAGACCAAAAACAATCAAGCTGCTATCCCAAATACAGACGGGGATAAGATCTTCATTCCAAAAATCATAATTGGAATAGATTTCGTGCGCTTGTTTTGCGTTAGATGAGAAGTTTTTAAGAATACTTTCAGGGATATTGTTTTTTAAACTTGAGCACTGAAGATTTTCAATGACCCACGTTTCGTATTTTTCCCAGTTGAGAATACTATTTTCAATCGAGAGTCTTAGCTTCGATTTATTCAGTGAATCAATGTCGAATGTGGACATGCGCTCTTCCAGCTCAACTGACTCTTGTATGAAAACATCTTCCCATTTCTGGTTGGTATTTACTTCGCTCATCAAGGGGCTTATCGGACTTTAGGCTGCTGATCTTGAAGTTTTGGTATGTAAATTTTAACCACTGTAGACAAGTCGAGGTGTCTTATAGAAGAGTAAGGTGGGGTCTTCGTGTTAAAAACCTATAACATATTGATATTATTAGTTGTTTTTGCCTTTTCTTCCAGTGTTTCACCCTTGCAGAAAGGCTCAGCTCAAAATGATGAGGCTCAGCAGCAAGAAAAAGGCCCTGTGTACCATCCTTTGCGCCCAAAACCCTATTCAAAAACGACTGTTAATGTGTAGTCTAACTCATTAGAACTTTTCAAATTTTTTAAATTCATGTACAACTTGTCGCTATGCAAAATCACTCGAACTCCGAAGGTAAATTTCGGGTTTATTTAGATCATAATGCGACAACACCACATTCATCTCGCTTAAAGTCTAGGTGGATGGAGTTGATGGACATTTCGGGGAATCCTTCATCGATTCATCAAGACAGTCGTGTATCTAAAACCATTTTGCGCGAGACCCGAAAAAAAATCGCAGATTTCTTGGGCTGCTCTCCGCTTGAAATTATTTTTAATTCGGGTGCGAGTGAAGGAAATAATTCCGTTTTAAAATCTGTTTATTCTTTGTTGCGTGAAACTCGTAATGAGTTTTTAATCAGCCATGTTGAGCATCCCAGTGTGTTAAAGACAGCAGAGGCCTTGCGTAGTTGGGGTGCCGTGGTTCACCTGATTCCTGTTGATCGCAACGGGAGTCTAGATCTAGATTTTTTAAAGTCGAAACTTTCGTCAAAAACAGCCTTGGTTTCGGTGATGTATGCTAATAACGAAACCGGCAGCGTCTTTCCCATTCAAGAAGTGACTCAGTTAGCACACGCGGCTGGAGCCTTAATGCATTCAGATTGTGTTCAGATGTTGGGTAAAAGTTCTGTCGACTTTAAGTTGCTGGATGTAGATTACGCCACATTTTCGGCTCATAAGTTTTACAGCCTAAAGGGGACAGGATTTGTGTATGTTAAAAAATCTTCTCCGTGGCAGCCACTCATTCATGGTGGAGGTCAAGAAAGATCCCGCCGTGGTGGCACTGAGAATGTAACAGGTATTGCTGCATTGAATATCGTGCTTGATGAGTTGAAATCTTATGAAGCGAAGATCAGTGAAGTTCAGCGCATGCGCGATCAGATGGAAGCTGAGCTTTTGCAAAGAATCCCTAATATTTCAGTAACTGCTGTGCAAGGACAAAGACTTGCCAATACATCCAGCTTAGTCATCACAGGTGTGGATGGTGAAACTCTGCTTATGAGTCTTGATTTAAAAGGTTTTTCTGTAAGTACGGGTGCCGCTTGCAGCAGTGGTAATCCTGAGCCGAGTCCTGTGCTGCTAGCCATGGGCTTAAGCCGACAGGAAGCGCAGAACTCGCTGCGCATCAGCCTAGGTTGGGAAAATAACGAGGGCGAAGTAAAAAGTTTTATCAACTGCTTAGTAGAGACAGTTGAAAAGTTACGGGCAATAGAAGCAGAAGAAGGAAAAAAAGACTATGCAGGTTAATTCTTCACAAAACAAATCTTCTAAAGGACGTGTACTTGTTGCGATGAGCGGCGGAGTGGACAGTTCGGTTGCGGCGGCACTACTGGTCGAGCAAGGCTACGAAGTCATTGGTGCTACGATGCAAGTCTGGGATTATTCTCAGTGTGATATCACAGAAGGGAATGGGACTTGCTGCTCAAGTATTGATGTGGATGATGCTCGCAGTGTCGCCGATAGATTAGATATTCCGTTTTATGTTTTAAACTGTGAAGCTAAATTTAAAGCATCTGTTATTGATCCTTTTGTTAAAGCTTACTTGGACGGGCAAACTCCACTGCCTTGTGTAAATTGTAATACGTATTTGAAGTTTGACCATCTAGTTAAAAAAATGAAAGAGCTGGATTGCGATTATCTAGCGACAGGACACTATGCTCAGGTCGTCTATGATCAGTCTGGTCACGCTCACATCAAAACATCAACGGATGACTGGAAAGATCAAACATATTTCTTATTTACAATAGACCCACAGATCGTTCCAAAATTATTATTTCCCATTGGTCATTTAAAGAAACCAGAGGTGCGTCAGATTGCTGAACAGAAAGGGCTAGTTGTTGCTAAGAAGAAAGATTCGACAGGAATCTGCTTTGTTGGTAACAGAGGTTATGATCAGTTCATAAAAGATCAGGTCAGCACTGAAGAATTAAAACTACGCCGTGGCAAAATCAAACGTTATCCATCGGGCGAAGTTATGGCTGACCATGACGGAATACATTTGTACACAATCGGACAAAGCAAAGGGTTGGGCATGACTTACCACGAAAAGCTTTTTGTTCTTAAAATCGATGTGAGTGATAACACAGTTTGGGTCGGAGACGAAAAAGATCTGTATTCCAATGTTGTAGAAGTTATTGAGCCTAAGTGGCTTTCCGATATTCAAGATGGTTCTGAATATGAAGTCAAAATTCGTTATCAACATAAAGCCTCTAAAGCTATTGTGACAAAAACAGATCGTGGCATTCGCTTGCAGTTCAAAGAACCTCAACGTGCGGTGGCTCCGGGGCAAGCGGCTGTTGTTTATGAAAACCAAAAACTAATAGGTGGCGGATGGATCACGTTGAACTGAATTGTGTTGAGCTAAATCAAAACGAACAAATTCGCCGTATAAGTCGGGAATATGATTTCGTGGTGCACACTTTTGGTTGCAAAGTGAACACCTACGATACGGGCTTAATACAAAAAAATTTAACGAATAATGGGTTTTCTGTAGTTAAGAAAAAATCCGAAGGACCTGTTATTCATGTTCTAAATACATGTGCTGTGACGGCTGAAGCCACACAACAAGCTGTGCGTCTTATTCGCAAAATTAAGTCTAAAGAGCCTATGGCGACAGTTGTTGTCACTGGGTGTGCGGCACAAGTGGATACCGGAGCCTTTGAAAATCTAACTGCGGCGGATTTAGTTGTAGCAAATTCTCATAAAGGGATGTTGCCGCAGATTATAGATCAGTATTTTAAAAATGAAAACAAACAGAAAGTTTTTAAATCGAACATCTTTAAGAAAGAAGATTTGGAAGCTGATGGGGGCCAAGAGCTGTCCCATACAAGAAGTTTCTTAAAAATTCAGGATGGATGTAATAGTTTTTGTGCTTTCTGTATTATTCCATACGCACGCGGTAAAAGTCGTTCTATCCCGATATCTCAAATTGTTTATAAAGCGAAAGAGCTCTGTGCACAGGGAATTAAAGAAATCGTACTTACAGGTGTTCATATTGGTGATTACGAAGACATGGTCGGTGGAAAGAAAAGACAGATCGAAGACCTTGTCGAGAGCGTCCTCAATCAAACTTCGGTTCAACGAGTTCGCTTATCATCTTTAGAGCCGATTGAGCTGAGTGATCGACTTTTGGATTTGTATCAAGATGACCGCTTATGCCCTCACTTTCACATGAGTATTCAAAGTGCTGATACGGAAGTTTTGCATCAGATGAAACGCAAGTACAGCGATAAGGAAGTACGCGAGAGCCTAGAGAGAATTCAGTCTAAGGTGAAAAATGCGTACGTAGGAATGGATGTTATCGCAGGTTTCCCTACGGAAACAGATGAGCAGTTTGAAAACACGTACCGCCTTTTAAGCGAAACGCCATGGACTCGATTACATGTATTTCCTTACAGTGAAAGAAAAGGCACACGCGCTGCAGTTTTAGAGCAAATTCCGATGATGAAGCGCAAAGAGCGTGCGCAGCGCCTGCGTGAGCTCAGCTTGCATCGCCTACAAAGCGAAGCCTTAAAACAAGTGGGGCTTGTAAAATCCTCATTGGTGTTAAATAAGCACTCTGATGGGGTACAGGCTTTGTCACGTGACTATTGGAATCTCAATTTAAATCTTACGGCAGAAGAACACGCACACATTCGTAATACAGAGGTTTTGGCAGTCGTAGAGTCTGTTTCAACTGGTGATACAGACGTTATTTTACATGCAAGGAGGATTGAAAATGCTCAATAAATCTTTGCAAGAACAATTAGAAAAAAAGCTTCAATATAGCTTTTCTAATGTGGAGCATTTGCAGATTGCATTGACTCACAAGAGCTACACTGTCGACGAGCATAGACAAAAAGAGAACAATGAAAGATTAGAGTTCTTAGGGGATTCGATTTTAAATTTTGTTGTGGCTGAAAAACTTTTAGGTCTATTCCCAGAAGCTAATGAAGGTGTTTTGTCAAAAAAACGAGCGTCGTTAGTGAATCTGAACAAGCTGGCGGAAATAGCTAAGAAGTTTGATTTGCAAGACTATATGTTCTTTGGACCGGGGGAAGTGAAGCAGGGAAATCACTTAAATGCACGAATTCAGGGTTCTTGTGTGGAATCTTTAATTGGCGCTATTTATCAAGATGCCGGATTTGAAACAGCTCGCTTGTGGACGCTCTCACAGTTTTCAAATGAAGATTTTTATGAAGAGGTCAACGCTTCATTTTTATCGGATTTTAAAACCAGATTACAAGAGTTAACACAAAAACATAAATTGGGAACTCCTGTTTATGAACTTGTTTTGAGTACAGGACCTTCGCATAAGCCAAAGTTTTTAGTTTCGTTGAAGTTGAACAGTATTGAAAAAAGTCGCGGTGAAGGCCCTAGTAAAAAAAGCGCCGAACAAAGTGCAGCAGAGCTCTATTTGAATGAGCTTGTTAAGACATTAAAGGAATCGTAGATATGGGATATAAAGCAGGATTTATTGGTTTAATTGGACAACCGAACGCAGGAAAAAGTACGCTGATGAATTATTTAATTGATCAGAAGGTATCTATTGTAACGGCAAAACCGCAGACGACAAGACGTCGTATTTTAGGGATTCAAAATAATGAAAACTCTCAAGTCATTTTTATTGATGCGCCAGGATTGGTGAAGGCCGAGAAAGGCTTAAATGCTTTTCTTGAAAAAGAAGCTCAGGATGTCATTAAAGAAAGTGATGCTCTTTTAGCTGTTTTAAGTATTGATGAAAAAGACTCAGATGCCATTGAAAAAGTCTTAGACCTAGTAAAAAAATCAAAAAAACCATGGATGGGTGTTATCACTAAAACAGATGTGGCGGATAAAGCTCACAGAATTTTAATTGTTAAAAATATGGTTGAGGAAATGGGGGCTAAATGTCTTCAAATTTCATGTCTTAAAGATGGCAAAGAAGGTCGTGATGAGATCTTAAAAGAGCTAGAGTCACTTCTTCCAGCCTCAGAAGCTCCACTTTTTGATGAAGATCTATATACAACAGAAAACGTACGGGAATTGGTTAGCGAAATCGTGCGTGAAAGATGCTTCGAGAACCTATCCCATGAGTTGCCATTTCAATTAGCTGTGCAGGTTAGAAAATTTGATGAAAACGCGAAACCTTGCCCTCATATTTATGTCGATGTCATCGTGGCTAAAGCGAGCCATAAGCCTATTGTGATTGGTCAAAAAGCTCAGGTGATTAAAAAAATTAGCAGTGAAAGTCGTCACGAGATCGAAAAGATCATGGATGGCAAAGTATTTTTAGAGTTGAACGTGGTTGTAAAAGAAAATTGGTTTGAAAAAAATCAATTTATGAAAGAATTAGGGTACATTGTCGATGCAAAGAAATGAAATTAATCTATTAGCACCAAAAGTAGCGATTATTGGACGTCCTAATGTAGGTAAATCTACGTTGTTTAATATCCTAACGGATTCAAGAAAATCCGTTGTAAAAAACCAAGCGGGGGTTACTCGTGATATTATTATCGAGCCTGCCGATGTTTGGGGTAAGAAATTCGATTTGATCGATACGGGCGGTGTAACAGAGTCTCAGGATTTGTTTTCTAAGTTAATTCGTGAACAGGTTTCGGACTTTTTACATTCGGTAGACTATATTATTGCTGTTATGGATGGCCGTGCAGGCCTAGTGCCGGAAGACCGTGATATTATTAAATTAGCTAAGCAAACAGGTCGTCCGATGGTCCTAGTTATCAACAAAGTCGACACACAACACGAGGATGAATTGGCAAAAGCTGATTTTTACGAGTTTGGATTAGATGTGGTAGCGGCTTCATTCGAGCAGCGCCGTGGCGTAGCTGAAGTGATGGAGTGGTTACAGGCTAATTTGCCAGAGGCGAAAGAAACGATTAAAGAGGGAATGCAGATCTCGATGGTGGGAAAGCCCAACGTGGGAAAAAGCTCGCTGTGTAACTGCCTGCTAGGTATTAATCGTATGCTAGTTTCAGATGTGGCGGGGACAACAGTCGATTCTGTGGACTCTCCATTTGTGTACAACGATAGAAAGTACGTTATTGTCGATACAGCAGGTCTTAGACGTCAGTCTCGTCGTGAAGATGATATCGAAATTATTGCGGCTTTTAAATCTCAAGAGTCTATAAGACGTTCACAAATCGTTTTGTTAGTTATTGACGGAACTGTGGGCCCTACAGAGCAAGATGCCAAAATCATGCAACAGATTCTAGAAGATCATAAAGGTGTTATCATTGTGGCGAACAAGTCAGACGTGGCGAGCAATGAGGTTGAATCCTATCGTGAAACGTTTAAAGCTCAAGTGGCACGGGAATTCCATTTCTTCCAAGACGTTCCTGTTGTGTTCACATCAGCGAAAACAGGATCAGGAATTAGTGATTTGTTTAAAATGATCGAGTCAGTAAGTGACAGATTGAACTTCCGTGTTTCAACATCTGAGCTGAATGATTTCTTCTTTGAAACTATTCGTAAAGCTCCAGCTCCGGTTTGGGGAATCACGAACATTAAGTTCTATTATCTAACTCAGACAAATCAAATGCCACCATCCTTTATTGCATTTGCGAATCATCCGGATGGCGTTACCAATTCTTACCGAAGATTTCTTATTAAGAATTTAAAAGAAAGATTCAATTTACATGGAATTCCAATAAGAATTTTCTGTATGAAGTCACGCAGAGGTGGCGAAAGCAATGCCCGAGACTAACCGCAAAAGAGTATCATTTAAGAATAGATATTCATTCTACTTGCTAGCTATCGGTAGCGCTTGTGGAATCGGGAATTTGTGGAGATTTCCCTATATTGTTGGTGAAAACGGCGGTGGTGCTTTTTTGTTACTGTATGTCTTCTTAGCATTAACTGTTGGGCTAACACTTCTGATTGCGGAGTTGATGATTGGTCATCATACCCGCAGTGGTATCGCAACTGCCACTCGTAAGTTGGCACAGGGTTCGAAGAAACCTCTTTACCTGTTTGGATGGCTCAGCCTTTGTATTACTGCGATTACGTTAGCGTACTATTCTGTTATCAGTGGTTGGGTCTTACATTATTTAACTCAGTTCATAGTGAGTTTTTTCAGAAGCGACTCGGCTTTTTATCTAAAAAATGTATCAGTGAATGTGTTATTTCAAAATGGATGGCTACAGTTTATGTTAGCCAGCGTTCACTTATTGGTTTCTGGAGTCATTGTCGTCAAAGGTTTTGGTGAAGGGGTTGAAAAACGCATTGCCTCTTTGTTGCCGCTATTCGGAGCTTTGGTGGTTTTTCTTTTATTAGGTTCTTTATCGCTGGATTCGACCCAGCAAGTTTTAAGGTTCTTGTTTTATCCAGACTTTTCTAAACTTAACCTCAGCTCATTAGGCCATGCCACGGGGCATGTGTTTTTTACTTTGTCTTTAGGATTTGGAAGTATGGTGACATTCGGAAGTTATCTTAAAAAAGAGGAACATCTGCCGAGTGTTGGTCTTAGAGTTACATTAGTAGACACGTTGATTTCGATTATTGCGGTGTTGTTGATATTTCCCATTGCCTTTTCAAGCTCAAAGCAAATAGCGACGGATCCAGGATTGCTATTTGATGTGCTCCCGAGCTTTTTGTCATCTATGCGTGGTGGGATATTATTTGGATTTATTTTCTTCTTGTTCTTATGGCTTGCGGCTTTGAATGCCAGTATCGGTCTACTTGAAACCATCACAGCGAATATCACAGAAAAAAAACCAGAGCTTCGCCGCTCTTGGGCGACGGCACTGGCTGTCCTTTTTATTCTTTTTATGACGATCTTCCCTGCATTTTCGGGAACTATTTTTAAAAATGTGAAAGTCCTAGGCCGCAGTGTGATTGAATCTTTTGACTTCACGCTGATTAATGTATTTCTGCCGATAGCGGCAATAGGCATGATCATCGTGTTTTTTGCTTCTATAACGTCTTCCGATCGCAAGAAGTTATTTGTGGATGATAATAAACCCACAAGTTCAGTTATGTACAATCAGTGGGTATTCGTTCTGAAGTGGGCTGTTCCGGCTGTCATTGGAATTGGATTGGTATTACTGATTTTAGATTATTGGTTTTAGATCTAAAAATAGATTTACTTAAAAATTAATCCCAATAATGGTGCTTAATTCATAAATATCACCTTTTAGGCGTGGACTTACGGGGCTTAATACGGGTTCAGTTTGGCCAACTTTTTCTTCTTCGATGCGATCGTTGTTTTCATCGGGAAATTGCACGTAGTGATAAACAGCTTGTAATCCTAAATAAGCTTTGTGACGCATCAAAGGAATTTCTATACCAGTTCCTATTTTAAATCCAAATGGGCGATCTGGTGTAAGTGGTAAGGACTTGGATAGATTGTAAGTACGAGTAAATTGACCTACGCCGAATAAGACATATGGGCTTAAATCAGCAAGACCGCGAGTCACATTTTCTGTGTTGAAATAGTACTTCAAATTAAGATCAAAAGTCTGAATATTTACATTTCCCGTATAAACTTCAGAAACACTGGTCATGCTGTCGTCATTATAACTCTTAAAGGAAACAGAGCTATCCGAAATAGAGTAGCTTAAAGAGGTTGCGAGTTGTAAATCAAAGAAGTAACTGAATTGAAATCCCCATGCGGGAGCGGCCGAGTAAGCCTGCGAAAAGCCATCAGTAAAGCCTCTGTAGCCCACCATAAGCCCCAATGTAAGAAAGCGACCATTTTTGAAAAAATTGATATCAGCTTCTTCTTCGGCGCTTTGTTCATTTTCATTGTAATCGGCGAAAGGATCGAATCCCTCGTCAATATCAGTTCCTTGTGCATAAGAGTGCTGATGAAATAAGCTTATGGAAAGCAAAATAGCGACGAAGAGTTTCTTGATGAGGTTCATTTGCACGTTTCCATTGTAAATGAAGTTGGACAGAGTTGTAGAATAAAGTACGTCGCTATTCTTTGGTCCTGAAGCGTTAATGGAAAAACGGGTTTTCATTTTTTGGAGTGGCTGATAGCCTTAATGGGTTGGGTTTTCAATGAAGTTAGCTTACTTAGGATACGACAGAACTGTCTTTAAAACATATTCGGTTTTAGCCACCTGTTTTACTCACATTGATAGTTATTTGTGTGATTATGACTTTGGCGCCAGTGATTCGGATTTTTTAGATCTGCCGATTATGGCTGAAAATGTGCTTATTCCTAAAGATGTGACTTTACAGACGGCAAAACATAAGCATGTTCTGAAAAGTATTGAAAATGAATATCTCTCATTCAAAAGCAATATCTATCGAAAAGAAAAGCTCTACAAAGAGGCCATTGCTTCTGAAAAGAAGATTATTCCAAATCATTTTGCGCTACGAGATATTATTCGCCTGAAATTTGATACGGATAATAATAAATATGTTATTGAAGGTCGCGATAAAGACCCAATCCAGTACGACTATATCATTATTCAAAATCACCAGATTGTGGCGGATGTCTTATACGATCAAGGGCATAATTTGTTCTCGTTGTTGCCTATGCAATCGAATGTGTTGTTGAATTTGGACTTTGCCATTGAAAGACTTTATGAAGGAGCTCATTTGCCGAATGAGTGCCTCTATGTCCACAACACTAAACTTAAAACCATTTTTGATAATTGGTATATCTGTTGGTTGAACGACGAAAATCTTAGAGTCAGTTTATTAATTTCCAGTGACCAGTATAAGAGTCAGGATTTTATCGATTTTATTGTAGATAGAACTTCTAAAGTTATGTCTGAGGTGTTCGAGAGCATTCGAATCAAAGAGATCATTGCGACTCATATTACAGCAACGGATGGGTTTGATTTGCAAAATGCTAAATTAAATCATCCTAAGTACACGGCAATATTTCCTTCGTTTGCCTATTGGTCGCAAGAAAAAATAAACTATTACATAAAAAATATGTTCTTTGCGAAGAATAGAAATAATCAAGCTTTGTTTTACGGTAAGGAATCCGAATGATCTCTCGCTATACAACCGAATTGATGACGAAACAGTTTTCACAAGAAGCCCGTTTCGAATATATGAAAAATGTAGAAGTGGAATGTGCTCTTGTGCAAGCTGAGATGGGATTGATTCCAAAAAAAGCAGCTTCAGACATCAAAAAGAAGGCCCACTTTCAATTGGCTCGCATACAAGAGATCGAAAAAACAACTAAACACGATGTTATCGCTTTTGTTTCCAATTTGGCCGAAAATGTGGGTGCGAGTGGTAAGTTTATTCATTTTGGTCTTACGAGTTCTGATGTTCTAGATACCGCTTTGAGTTTGCAAATCAGTGGTGGGCTGGAAATTTTATTAAAAGAAATTAGTGACTTACAGAAAGAGCTTAAAGCTTTAGTGAAGAAACACGAAAAGACGATTTGCGCAGGAAGAACCCATGGTATCTACGCCGAAATCACGACGTTCGGATTTAAGTTGGCGGGTTTTTTACAAGAACTCGAGCGAAATAAAGCCAGACTGCAAGTTGCGCAAAAAGATATCAAAATTTGTAAACTGAGTGGGGCTGTTGGGACTTCATCGGCATTGCCATTAGAGTTTGAAACAAAGGTGGCTAAGCGCTTAAAGCTAGAAGTGGAGCCTTTCGCTACCCAAGTGATCCCGCGTGATCGCCATGCGGGGGTTTTAAATGCCTTAGCTCTTTTAGCTGCGGGATATGAACGACTGGCTGTTGAGCTACGGCATTTACAGCGCAGCGAGGTCTCTGAAGTGATTGAAGGGTTTACTAAGGGGCAAAAAGGCTCATCGGCCATGCCTCATAAAAAGAACCCTATCAGTGCTGAAAATATCAGTGGGCTATCGCGGTTGATGCGAAGCTATGCTCAGGCGGGGCTAGAGAACATTGCCCTTTGGCACGAACGGGATATCAGTCACTCTTCTGTTGAGCGAGTGGTTTTTCCAGATGCATTTCAATTGGCGCATTATATGACGATTCGTCTAAAGGATTTGTTAAAAGGCCTTTATGTCGATCAGGACAGAATGTTTGAAAATACGCAACAATTAGGCGGCGTTCTTTATTCGTCGCACTTGTTACTTTATTTGGTTGAAAAACGAAAAATGAGCCGCGAAGAGGCGTATGCCCTCATTCAAAGTTTGGCCCACGGCCTACAAAAGGGTGAACATCTATTCGACCGAATCCAGAGGGATGAAAAGGCTTCTGGCTTATTTAATGTGGCTGATTTGGAAAAGATATTTTCGGGCAGCAAGCATCTTAAATCTATTGAGAAGCGATTGAAAAAATACCTTTAAGCTATAGTGGATATTCTGGCTTAATTTCGAGGTCCTGAAAGCAGGTGAAGGCTTGTTTTGAGGGCTGTTATCCGTCAAACTAGCGATGTGTCTAGCAAGAAAAAAAATCCAAAAAAAAAATCTCAAATCACAAAAGTGAAAACAGTAAAAAATAAGAAGCGAGCTATCCGCTTAGATGCTTTATCGTCTGGAGACCTGATTGAGGTCGTGGCTCCAGGGTCTTATTCCCCTGAAGAGAACTTGCAAAAAGGCATTAAGGAATTACAGGCGTTGGGATATGAAGTGTCGAGTGATCCCAGCACTTTGCAACCACATTTGAATTTTTTGTCTAACACTGATCATGAGCGATTTCGTTTTCTGAAAAAAGCTCTGATGAGTTCGAAGAATAAAGGGGTCTGGTGTCTGCGTGGTGGTTATGGTGCTATTCGGCTTTTGCCATTCCTTGATAAAATGAAAGCTCCGTCTAAACCTAAGCTTTTGATAGGCCTGAGTGATGTGACATCATTGCATATCTATGTGACTCAAAAGTGGGGATGGCCAACATTGCATGCACCCTTGTTAGATCGTTTGGCTCTGAAAAAGTTGAGCAAGGCGAACTTAGGCGAATTGCAGTCTGCTTTAGAGGATGCAAATTATGTGGCAGAATTTAAAGATCTAGAGCCCTTGAACTCATCAGCTCGCAAACGTAAGAGTATAAAATCCAGTGTTATTGGTGGGAATCTTATGGTTCTGACGTCTACCTTAGGGACGCCCTATCAAATAAAAACCGAAGGTAAGATCTTATTTATCGAAGAGGTTTCAGAAAGAGCATACCGCATAGATCGTTGCTTACAACAGCTCAAGCAGGCGGGGATTTTTAAAGGAGTTCAGGCGGTAGTTTTTGGTGATATGACAGCCTGTGATGAGCCCAATAAAGAAAACTATTTGGATGAGACGCTGAAGAGTTTTTTTGCAGATGCTAAATTCCCTGTTTTCAGAGGAGTCGAGACTGGTCACGGAGAAATTCAGCGACCACTGTTTTTTAATACCGAAACGCATATTTCTTGTGGAGATTCTGCGCGGATGCTAGTCTATTCTGCATTCAAGTAGTTCCAGAGGGGTAGTAGCTGATGAAGTATACAAGTCAGGAAAATAAGATCATCGAAAAAATCAAACACGCGATTCCGGATGTAACTCCGGGTGTGGTGGCGCGGGCTTATCATCTAGGACGTTTGGTCTGTGATATTGGGGTTGGAACGACAAGCCCTTATTATGATTTGGCGTCGCTGACGAAGGTGATTTTCACTCAGCAGGCTATCATGGAAGCGTACGATAAGGGTCTGTGGACATTTGAAACTAAAGTGAGTGATGTCCTTCCTGATTTTAAACATGAAATTTTAATAAAAGATTTATTAACGCATACATCAGGGCTTGAGTGGTGGAAGCCATTCTATCAGTCAATACCATTGGATATGCCGTGGACAGCTAAGCGTGCGTGGATTTATCAACAGATTAATGAGTCTACACCTAACAAAACAGATAAAGCTGTCTATTCTGATTTAGGCTTTATCTTATTAGGTTTTATTTTAGAGAAACTACATCAAAAGAACATTTATGATGTGTGGCTAGATCTGAAAGAACGCTCGTATCCAACAACGACTTTGGATTTTCATTTAGAAAATAAAACGACACTACCTAAAGAGCAATTTGCTCCTACAGAAGATTGTCCATGGAGAAAACGTATTTTAAGAGCTGAGGTTCATGACGAAAACACATGGAGCTTTGGTGGAATTTCAACTCATGCGGGCCTGTTTGGAAGCATTGAAGATTTAGCTGCTTATGGATTAACTGTGCGTTCTCAGCTACAGGGGATTGCTCGTTACAATGTTCGTCAGAAAACGGCGCAGCTTTTTGCTACACGCGCGATTCCTCCTGAGGTTGGAGATTGGGCTCTAGGGTATATGATGCCATCCCATGAAAATGCGAGCTGTGGCCCACATTTCTCGGTGCGATCTATAGGACATACGGGATTTACGGGTACATCATTTTGGTATGATCCACGTAATGATCTTCTAATTATGATATTAAGTAATCGTGTTCACTATGGACGCGACAATAAAGCTTATATCAGTTTGCGTCCCCAAATACACAGTTGGATTTATGAATCCTTGAAAAGGACTGTTTAAATGCCACAAGCATCGATTAATGATTTGCAGCAAGGAAGTCACATTCACCTTATGGGGATTTGTGGCACGGCGATGGCGTCTTTAGCTGGATTACTTAAAGACAGAGGTTTCAAAGTTACAGGGAGTGATTCCAATCCTTATCCTCCTATGTCAACGCAGCTTGAAAATATGGGCATACAAATTCAGAAGCCCTATAAAAAAGAAAACTTAAGCATGAAACCCGATTTTGTTGTCGTTGGTAACGTGATCTCAGCCTCTAACGAAGAGGCGCAAGAGATGGTTCGTTTAGGCTTACCTTTCTGTTCTTTACCACAAGCCATGGGTGAAGCCATTATTGAAAACAGAGAGTCTTTTGTGATTTCAGGAACACACGGAAAAACCACAACGACATCTTTAATGAGTTGGGTAGCAGAGTGCTGTGGATTACAGCCAGGTTTTCTTATTGGGGGAATCCCAAAAAACTTTAATCAAAGCTTCCGTAATCCTGCGGCGAATACTTTTATTATCGAAGGGGACGAGTACGATACGGCCTATTTCGATAAGGTGCCTAAGTTCACTCATTACAGACCTCGGCATGTGGTTTTGACTTCTGTGGAATTTGACCATGCGGACATTTACAAAAATTTTGATGAAGTGAAGTCGGCCTTTGTAAAACTCATGACATTAGTGCCCTCTTCAGGTTCTGTGGTGTTTTGGGGTGATGATCAGAATGTGCGTGCGGTGGCTGAGCATTCAAAGACCGCTAAAACTTTCTCTTATGGTCTTACAGAAAAAAATGACTATATAGCGAACATCCTGTCTGCAGACACTGCTGAAACTCAATTCGAGGTGAAGTTTCGTCAGCAACTAGTTGGTGTCTTTAATACTCCAATGGTGGGACGTTTTAATATCTTGAACGCTTTGGCAGTTGTAGCTCAGGCTCATATTCACAATTGGGATATGGGGAAAGTCTCTGAGGCTTTACGTACGTTTGGCGGAGTTAAAAGACGCCAAGAAATATTGGGTGAATTCAGCGGGGTATTGCTGATTGAGGATTTCGCGCATCATCCAACTGCGGTGAAAGAAACTATTCACGCTATTCAAGGCAAATACAAAGATAGAAAAGTTTTTTCTATCTTCGAACCACGTTCGGCGACCTCTCGACGTAAGGTCTTTCAAAAAGACTATGTTGAAGCCTTTAAGGAAGCTCATGAGATATTAATTGCAAAGGCTTTCGATCAAGGAAAAATCGATGAAGATAATCGTTTTTCATCTCTGGAATTAGTGCAAGATCTGTGTTCTCAGGGGAAAACGGCCGCTGAGTTTGAGTCTGCAGACCTAATTGTTGAAAACATAGCGGCTCGCTCGAAATCTGGAGATATCGTTTTGATTATGAGCAATGGTGGATTTGATGGCATTTATGAAAAACTGATCAATCGCCTTAAGCTGAAAAATGGATAACTCTAAATCTGATCAGCTTAAAATAGGAATGGGCTACGCCACGTTAGCCTATATAGGATGGGGATTTTTTCCCATCTACTGGAAATTTCTTAAACATGTCCCACTCATGCAAATCCTCAGTCATCGTGTGATTTGGGCATTTGTTTTTTATACCGCAGTTCTATTTTGGAAAGAAAGAAAGCTCAGTTTTTTTAGACCTAAAACAAAAGGTCTCAGTTTTTTTAGACCTAAAACAAAAGGTCTCAGTTTTAATTTGGGTTTTGCATCTGTTTTATTGATGAGTAATTGGCTGGTGTACATCTATGCGGTGAATTCAGGGCAAATTGTCGAAAGCAGTTTAGGATATTTTATTAATCCTCTGGTAAATATTTTGATCGGAATGATCTTTCTAAAAGAAACATTGAATCGCGAACAAAAAATAGCAGGGATTTTAGCAGCTATTGGTGTCTTAATTATCACTGTGGCCCAAATGAAAGTGCCGTGGATAGCTCTGTATTTAGCCTTGAGCTTTGCTGGCTATGGTTTAATAAAGAAAATGAATCCGGTGTCTGGTTTGAAATCCAACCAGTTTGAGTCCGCACTATTTGTGCCTGTAGCGCTAGTTTTCTTACTACTGCAACCTACAGATTGGATGACGAACCAGAACCAAGACATATCACTGGCGCTATTAGTTGGTTCGGGGATTGTGACCGGATTGCCATTGATATTCTTTGCTGAGGCAGCACAAAGAATTCCGTATTATCTGCTGGGATTTTTTCAATTTTTAGCTCCTACTTTGCAGTTTTTGTCCGGAGTTGTGATCTTTAAAGAAGAGGTCACACCTTTGAAGTTTGTCGGCTTTATTTTCATTTGGGTTGCGGGGGCTGTGTTGGTGCTTCGCGGAGCTCTTAATGGACGCCATTTAATCAAAAAATAGCCTCAAATAAGGCCTATTTTTTAAGCAAATAAAACATATTATTTGAAACCCTCGTAACATAAAAATAGAACATTACCATGGCAAAAAAAGCAGGCGAATTGACTCCTTTGATGAAGCAATATTGGGAGATAAAATCTCTTCACCAAGACAAAATTGTTTTGTTTCGGATGGGGGATTTCTATGAACTTTTCTACGATGATGCCATCCGTGCATCTGCTTTGCTAGGACTGACGTTAACCCAAAGAAATAAAAAAGCTGAAGACCAAACCCCTATGTGTGGATTTCCTCATCATGCGGTAGCTGGTCCCATCAATAAGCTTTTGGCTGCTGGTCATAAGGTGGCGATCTGTGATCAAGTCGAAGACCCTGCTTTAGCTAAAGGAATTGTGAAAAGAGCTATTACTCGTATTTTAACTCCGGGAATGGTCTACGACAGCGAAACATTAGATCAGACGAAAGCGCATTATATTGCGGCCTTAGACAATCACCGCATTAGTTTTATCGATATCACGACGGGTGAAAGTTTTTATTTCAAGTCAGATGTGCTTTCTGAAAAAATCAAACTCCTAGATGTTCTTCCTGTTGTTGAAATCGTAGTTCAAGATAAAGAAGACTCTTGGATTAATCAGTATCATTTAACTAGATCTTATGTCGTATCAGAATATAAAGATGAAACGCTCACAGCCGATGAAAGACTTTTAGCGTACATTCGTTCATTGGCCAATACAGAACTCATGCAAATCTTAAGGCCTTTTGTTGAAAAAGAATTTGAGCATCGACTTCATTTGTCACAAACGACACTCAGACATCTTGAGATATTTTCTAATTACAAGAACGAGACTGAAGGCTCTCTTTTTGGTGCTATCAACAGAACGAAAACATCTGCTGGCGCTCGTCTTTTGCGTCAATGGATGAGCTTCCCCTTAAGAAACAAAACACAAATTGAAAAAAGATATGACCAAGTCGAGCAATTCCGCGAACACATGATGGAGCTTAAAAAAGTCCGTGAAGTGTTAGCTGGTATGGGTGATGTGGAACGACGTCTTGGTAAAATTGCGCAGCCACAATGTCATGGGCGCGATCTGGTGTCTTTAGCGGATTCTGTTGAGGCGGGAGTCTCGGCGTTAAAATGGTGCTCTACATTTTTTATTAAGAATTTTCCAGCAGCAGTTGAAACGAGTATTGCCTTAGCTGAAAGAATTAAAGCGCGCATTAATGAAGATGCGCCTTTAAGTGTGCGTCAGGGGCATATTATCAAAAAAGGCTTCTCGGCAGAGTTGGATGAGTTGATTGATCTCTCGACGAATGCTCACGAGTTGATTGCCAATCTTGAAAAAGCTGAAAAGGAAAAGACGGGGATTCCCTCTTTGAAGGTCAGATATAATAACGTATTTGGTTACTACATCGAGATTACAAATGTTCACAAAGATAAAGCTCCAGCTCATTATCAGCGTAAGCAGACTCTAGCCAATGCGGAAAGATATTGTACGGATGAACTGATCGAGCTTGAAAAGAAAGTTCTTTCTGCCCAAGTGAAACGCTTTGAAATGGAGTTCACTTTATTTGATGAACTTCGCCGTGAAATTTTATCGCAGTCAGCAGATCTTATGTCTTTAGCTCAGATGTGTAGCGAACTAGACGTGATCAGTAGTTTTGCGTGGCTGAGCCTTGAAGAAAGCTATTGTCGTCCGACTTTGCTGAATGAAAGATGTTTAAAGTTAGAAAGTTCACGCCACCCAGTGGTTGAGCAATTTACGCGGGGAAAATTTGTTGCGAACACAATCGAACTGAAAGAAGAAGAGTGTCTTCTTCTGACAGGGCCTAATATGGCCGGTAAGTCTACACTGATGCGTCAGGTGGCATTAGCCGTTATTATGGCACAAATGGGTTGTTATGTATCTGCATCCAAGGCCGAAATGGCCATCTACGATGCGGTCTACACTCGAATTGGTGCAAGTGACCAGTTATCTGAAGGGCTTTCTACTTTTATGGTCGAGATGACTGAGACGGCGCAGATGCTAAAATCCGCGACGAAAAACAGCCTCTTGATTCTAGATGAAGTGGGGCGCGGGACAGCTACTTTTGATGGTATGTGCTTAGCTCAGGCGATTTTAGAATTTATTCTGCAAAATTTAAAAAACCATGTGTTCTTTGCGACTCATTATCACGAACTGACATCTTTAGATCAGTCTTTCGCACAAATTAAAAATGCTCATATGAAAGTCTTAGATAAAACTGATGGGCAAATTGAATTCTTGCATGTGTTGATGGCGGGTCCTGCGGGGCAAAGCTATGGTGTGAAGGTCGCTGAGCTTGCTGGTATACCGAAAGAGATCACAGTTCGCGCTGAAGCGCTATTAAGCTCTGTGGAAAGGAATCAGCCAACAGCAATGGTTATTCATGCTGAAGCTCCTACAGAAGTGGTTAATGTTAATCTAAAATCAAGCACTACTAAGCAGATGTCATTATTCGATAAAGAAGAAGAGGCTAAGAAACATTCTTTATTTGAAGAGGTAAAGAAGTTCTCGATTCAGAAGTCTTCGCCACTGCAAGCTTTAAATAAAATCGCTGAGTGGCAAGAGAAGTTAAATTAATAGATTATTGAGATTTTTTTTGGCTCTCTGGAGTTTGGTCTTTAGCACCAGCTTGAGAGCCAGTGTGTTCGCGCCAATTGTACTCTGATCCTCTGATGATGCGATTGTGCCAGTCATCCCATTTTTTCTTTGGAAGTTTATGCAGAACGCGTCCTTTGTCGTCAAAGATATCAGCGTCTTTACCAAATAAGAAATTCGAAACAGATTTAAGAAAACTCATGTTAGTCCCTCTTTAAAGAGCTAGATTAACTACATTTTTGGATTTGCGCAAATATCAATAATCTCTAAACCTTGTTGTTCACCAGGGTATTGATTTTGTGTCAGTTTTTTGAAGCATTCGCGCGCTGCTAATTTATAAGCTTCTTCCTGATTCGGAGCTGCTTGTGTGATCGTCAGTGTCTTTGACTGTGGAAGTTTATATTGAAAGTTGTAGGATTTTGCTGAAGTTGCTGAAGTTTCAGTGGCGCCCCACGAGATCAATCCTGTAAATAATACTGTGATAAATAGAGTGTGTTTCATAAATCCTCCAGTTCCTACTTATAGCTAATGCAAATGGCTTACCAACTTGATGGTAAAAATCTCATTGTGAAACAGTTTAAGTCATTGAATTTATTCAGATATTTTAAGCTGAAATTTAAATCCCGCATTGGGACATAAAGGGCTGTCTAGAAACTTTACAGCTGTCTGTGGCTCGCTGGCAGAGAATGCTCTAGCCTCGAATGATACATCGTGTTATTGGTCGCACAGTTTGCCGTCTTTACGGGGTTTTTATGGGGGGAATATGAAAACAAAAATCACATCAATAGCTTTGGTGGCAGCTCTAACTTTAGCACCTGCTATGTCGTGGGCAGGAAAGAAGCGAGTCCTGTTGGTGAGTGATATCGATGATACAATCAAGGTGTCCCATATTTTAAATTGGTCAGGTAAGCTGACACGAGCCGCGAATATCACGACTCCTTTTCGTGGGATGTCTGAGTTATTCCATACGCTTAAACAGCAAAATCATTTAGATGTGCGTGTGGCTTATGTCTCTAATGCTCCTGAAAGAATTGCGGGCATGCCGCTGATGGATGTTTCACACAGATCATTCTTAAGCATGAATCAATTTCCGTATGGCGATATGTTTTTACGTGCTGATTTAAAAGACGAAAATCATAAAATTCGCACTTTACGCCAATTGATGAAAGAGCAAGAACCAGAAGTCGTTATCTTATTTGGTGATAACGGAGAAAAAGATCCACAAATCTATCGCCTCTTTTTTCGGGAATTTTCCTCTGACACCCGAGTTATAACCTTTATTCATCAATTGTATTCGTCGGATCGAACATTTCAGCTTTGGGATCTTATGCTTGAACGAGGTTCGAAGTTACATGCGGACCAAATTGGCTATGTGACACCTATTGAGGTCGCTTTAGAATTGAAACGTCAGCAGATTATAGGCGATCGCTCTTATAGAAAATTTGTAAATACGATCCTTCCACAGATTTTAAGGGAAACATGGATAGGTTGGGATGGCTTTACTCCGATGACATTTCCACAGTACAAAAAGTGTACAGATTTCCGTTGGCAGTGGGGACGTGTGGACGAATTACTTGAACTAAGAAAGAAAATATCGCGAGTATGTCGATAAGCCCTCTGAAGCTGCAGACTATTTTACCTCCGGTCTATAAGGGGTTTATCTCTTCTAAGATCATGTCGCTCGATGTAACTGAAACAAAAGCTACATGTGACAATTGTCTGCGCGCGCGGGATAGACGTTTTTCTTTTACTTATAAAAAAGAATTAAAATGCTGCACATTTCATCCCTATTTAACGAACTATGCTATAGGGGCTCTACTTGAACAGGATGAGATTCAGCAGCAAAGCACTGGTGCCCATCAGGGAATTTCAAAGAATCAGGGAATTCAAAAAATTAGAAATAAAATTGCAGAACGAGAATTTGCATTTCCAATCGGGATGATGGCTCCATTTGATTATCAGTATGCCTTTTTAACGAAATCTGATGATCAATTTGGAAATGATGAAAATTTACTTTGCCCTTATTACAACAGAGGTCAAAATCGATGCGATATCTGGATGTTTCGAGGAGTCGTTTGCACGAGCTTTTACTGCCGTAGTGACTATGGACAGGATGGGCAAAAGTTTTGGGCCGTTTTCAGTGATTATCTGAGTTATGTCGAAATGGCTTTAGCTGAAGAATGTCTTGTGCAAATGGGTTTTT
Organism: Pseudobdellovibrio exovorus JSS; assembly: GCF_000348725.1. Taxonomy (NCBI): domain Bacteria; kingdom Pseudomonadati; phylum Bdellovibrionota; class Bdellovibrionia; order Bdellovibrionales; family Pseudobdellovibrionaceae; genus Pseudobdellovibrio; species Pseudobdellovibrio exovorus. Next base: position 1,369,097 of record NC_020813.1, on the reverse strand, counting down.
CACCGCGAGATATTTCCGATCAACTGGAGTTTTTAAATAAAAGAGAATTTGAAGCAGAAGAGACAGAGCAGAAACAGATATCACCTGCTATTGATAAATCTTTGTGGATTGGTTACGACGATAAGATCAGTTTCTATAAGAAATGTTTTGCAATTGTGAAGAATCTAGATAGAAATCAATTTAAAGAAATTTTAGGGCCACAAGGACTGAGTTTAGAAAAAGAAGTAGTTGAGTATGCGAATAGAAGAAAAAATTGAACTCATAAAAAAAGACTTTCCTACGACAACTGATTGGGAACAGAAATACGAAAAAATTATCGAATATGGTAAGCGCTGGGAAGGACTTGATGACGCTTTAAAGACAGAGGATTTGAAAGTCAAAGGTTGCCAGTCGCAGGTTTGGATTAAGGCAGATCTGACTCCAGATAAAAAAATTATTTTCAAAGGGGACAGCGACGCTATTATTGTTAAGGGATTAGTGGCGATTGTACTCAAAGTCTATTCAGGAGAAACACCAGACGTTATTCTAAAAACAGAGCCTGATTTTCTAAAAGATATTGGTTTTGACTCTGGTCTTAGTCCAAGTAGAACTAACGGCCTGTACTCAATGATTAAGCAAATTAAATATTACGCAACGGCATTTCGATATTTACTTTCTAAATAAATTGTACGTATCATTTAGGTAGATGAGATACTTTTCAGCTATTTTGATGATATTTTTTGTTTACTCTTTTTCTGCTGTTTCAGAAGCCAGAATTAGAAATCGTAAAGTTAAAGAAGCTCCACGTGTTTGTAAGGTCATGGATGAGGATAAGTTTTTATCGCGTGATCACAAAAAGGTATGGGGGACTTTAAGGCATAGCGTGGTTATTGAGTCCAGTGCTGATGTCCACAATGTAACTCTGCTTAAAGATAAAGGCGAAAAAATTTGCCAGTGGAAATTGGAACAGTGGGATTCCATTCGTTCTGAAAATGGCCTTCCTGATATTTCTGAATTCAGATTTTATATAGATGAATACAAAGAGATTCTTTATCCGTACGTTAAAAAGGCCGATTCGTCTTATTTTATGTTAACAATTCCAATCAAGGCCTGCGCTTTGGGCGAACAGGTGACAAAAGAAAAACTTGAAATTCCTAAGTGTGAACCGCCTAAGAAAAAGGCTGCACCGAAGAAGAAGCGCCCAGCCAATACCAAGAAAAAGAAGACAACTACTAAGAAGTAATCGCCCTTCTCAAGTCGGCTGTTTCTGTCAGCCGACTCCCGCTTTAATGATGAGTTTAAAACTAACTAAACTAAAAACTAAAAAAACTAAATAGTCGCGTACACTTTATGTGTATCGTCCATGTCATCTAGAGTATTTAAAAATTCTTCAACTTCTTTACGTTGTTCGTCGTTAATTTCTGTAACGTTAGTTGCTTTGTAAGAAGGTGACGACGAAGAGATTTGCCAGCCCCTAGCTACCAGTGCTTTTGTAACAGAGTCTAAACTTTCTAAAGAGCAGAAGAATTGATAAGTGCCATCTTCATTGTTTTGAACATCATCCGCCCCAGCTTCAATGGCTTCTTCGTCCAAATCAAAAGTTCCTGTTTTAGAGGCTTCGACTTCTCCAACACGCGCAAACATCCAAGCCACGCTTCCAGTTTCGCCTAAGTTTCCGCCGCTCTTTTTAAAAGCACTGCGCATTTCCGGAGCGGTACGATGTTTATTATCGGTTTGGCATTCTACAATAACACCAACTCCGTGCGGGCCGTAACCTTCGTATGTTAACTCTTCGATGATTTTGCCATCGTCTAGAAGGCCGGCTCCTTTTTTAATAGCACGATCAATTGTATCGTTAGGACAAGAAACTTTTTTAGCGGCATCGATCGCAAGGCGTAGTCGGGGATTCATGTCGGGGTCAGGGCCGCCATTCTTGCTGGCAACAGCGATCTCGCGTGCTAGCTTTGTGAATAGTTGTCCCTTTTTCTGAGCATTCTCAGTTTTACCTGCGTTTTTCCATGACTTTCCCATGAGTATTCCTTTGTTATGAGTCTAATAAAATTAACTAGTTAGATGGAATTTGTCTAGGTCCTGTTAATTGTGTTAATGTCGATTTTATGTGGGCTTTTAATGTAACGGACGTCTTTCAGAAAATAGAAGTGCTTAGATCTAATGCTGATCTGGTATTGAACTCGAAAGAGATCGTACTGGCTCCCGATCTTCCTGCTCGCGATGTGGCTGTTTTAGAGTTTAAAGCTCATCCGCCTAAAAAAGGCTTTTCAACTGATGAGGGGCAAGCCCGTATGCTGCATGATTTGGCCAGCATTGAGTTACAAGCCATGGAGTTGGGTTTACGTACCCTTGCCGAGTTTCCAGAGGCTCCTGATGCTTTTAAAGAAGAACTTTGGAAAATTACGGTGTCTGAATCTGAGCATCTAGAAATGTGCCTTACAGAAATCGAGGCTTTAGGTTTTAAATGGGGAGACTGGCCCATTAATTGTGGTCTTTGGACCTCTGTAAGTCGTGAGGACTCTTTGATTGATAGGATTTTAATTGTGCACCGCTACCTTGAGGGAAGTGGATTAGACGCGGGAGACACCCTTTTACGCCGACTGGCGGGAGTTGATGCCGTAGCTGTTCGTAAAGCTGTTAAGATCATCAACACAGAAGAAATTGGCCATGTTCAGTTTGGTTCGGATTGGTATGTGAATTTTTGTCAGAAAGAAAATATTGATCCTAATGAAGACTTTGAAAAAAGAATGGACCGCCTACGAGGTATTTTGCCGAAAAGGATTAGCCCTATCAGTCGTGAGCTACGTAAAAAATCCGGATTTACAGATAACGAAATCCTATATTTAGAAAAGTTGCGCGAGTCATTTTTAGACAAAGACAGTATTTGGAAGAAGACTAATAACTAAATTTCTTCATCTTCTTCGATAAATCTCCAGCGTCCCTCAGGTAATTTCCCCAAAGCCAATTTGCCGATGCGCACTCGTTTAAGACCTTTAACTTGCAATCCCACCTGTTCGCACATTTTACGGATTTGACGTTTTTTTCCCTCTTTGAGGATAAAGCGCAATTGGTCTTCGTTAATCCATTCAACTTTAGCCGGCAATAGAGCTTGTCCCTCAATGGAAAGACCGTGATTGAGTAGTTTTAATTTAGAATCAGGAAGTCGTCCCTCGGGACCTAAATAGTGAACACGGACGATATATTCTTTTTCGATCTCGGAATTCTCTCCGATAATCTTTTTTGCCAGTCGTCCATCCTGAGAAAACAACAGGAGTCCTTGGGAGTCTATATCTAGACGACCAATAACAGCTAGGCCTTGCAGATCTCCTCTTTGCAGGATGCGTTTCTGTTGGCCAAATTGATTGCGATCATTGATTAAGCGAATAGCTGGCTCGTAACCAGGTTCCGGTTGTCCGGATACATATCCAATTGGTTTATTCACTATAATAGTCACTAGCTTTTTTTGTTTTTTAAGGGCTTCAGCCTCTAAACTAATGCGAACATCAGGAGTGACTTTGGTTCCCAGCTCTTTAACGATTTCGCCATTTACTCGTACAAGGCCTTTGGCGATATACTCATCGGCTTCACGTCGCGAACAAAGTCCTCTTTCTGACATCAGTTTCGAAAGACGTAGGGTAGAATTAGAAGCTTCTTTTTTTCCACTCATTTGATATGTATCCCGCCGTCGACATTCAATAGGCTGCCCGTAGTCCAACGTGATAGATCCGAACCCAAAAAGAAGGCGGCTTCAGCAACGTCCTCAGGTTTCCCAAGTTCTTGCAGAAGCTGCATTTTCAGAATTTGATTTGTGCTCTCTTTTTTCTGTTCAGGGTCCATAAAGTGAAACTGGTGAATAGGTGTGTCGACAATCCCCGGACAAATGCAATTAGCACGAATATTATGGAGTCCGCCATCTTGAGCTAAAGATAGAGTCCAATTTATCATAGCCGCTTTTGCAGCTGAATAAGCCGTTGTATGGGCTGTGGGTTTAATCCCTAATGTTGAAGCAATGTTGACGACAGAGCCTTTGCGGTTTTTTTTGAAAGTGGGCCATAGGAACTGCACCAATTGAACCGCTGAGAAAAAATTCACCTGAAATTGATGAAGCCAGATATCATCGGTAGTTTCTTCAAAAGTGCTTTGATGGAAGACTCCGGCACAATTCACCACAATGCTGACAGGGGCCAGTTCAGAGAGTTTGTTTTTTAATATCGTCTGATGGTTTGTGAAATCAGCAAGATCGAAAGCCAGAGTTTCTGTTTTTAAGTTGTTACACTCTGACTTTACTTTTTCTAATTTTTGTTCGTCACGCCCAAGAAGAAGTAATTCGTATCCAGCGGCAGCAAAGCGTTTGGCGATAGCTGCACCGATACCAGAACTGGCGCCTGTGATCAAAACTGTTTGATTTTCGTAAGTCATGTTCACAGGCCTTTCTGGTCTTTAACGATTAGGCTTTATCCATTTCGATTTTTGCAATTGTTTGTAATTGCATATTAGAAGTTCCTTCGTAGATTTGACCGATTTTAGCATCGCGCCAGAATTTTTCTACAGGATACTCTTTAGTGAAACCATTTCCGCCGAATAGATCGATAGCTGTTGAAGTGATTTTTTCTGCTACTTTAGACGAGTAGTATTTAGCCATTGCTGCTGACTCGATAAAATCTTGTCCTGCATCTTTCAAACGGGCTGCATTGTAAACCATCAAACGAGCTGCTTCTAATTCAATACGCATTTGAGCTAATTGGAATTGAACCCCTTGGAATTGTCCGATTGCTTTTCCAAATTGTTCACGCGATTTGATGTAGGATAAAGTGGCGTCGTAAGCACCTTGAGCGATACCGATCATTTGTGCACCGATACCAATACGACCTTCGTTTAATGTTTCAATCGCAATTTTGTACCCTTTGCCAATTTCGCCAAGAATATTTTCTTCTGGCACTTCACAGTTTTCGAAAATTAACTCGCAAGTCGAGCTGGCGCGAATACCTAATTTGTCTTCTTTTTTACCAACAGTGAAACCTTTGAATCCTTTTTCGACGATAAATGCCGTGATGCCTTTGTAGCCTTTAGAAGGATCGATATTAGCAAATACGATAAAGAAGCTCGCTTCTTTACCATTTGTGATCCAAAGTTTATTGCCATTTAAAACCCATTTGCCATCTTTCTTTTCTGCACGGCATTTTAAGGCGAAAGCGTCAGATCCAGATGATGACTCAGATAGGCAGTAAGCTCCAACCCATTCACGAGCTAACTTTGGAAGGTATTTTTCTTTTAAAGAAGGACTTCCGTATTTAATGATCGCATTTGTAACAAGTGTATTTTGAACATCACATAGAACAGAAACAGAACCATCAACACGTCCTAGCTCTTCGATCGCGATGCAGGCCATAGTAAAACTTGTGCCGGCGCCGCCAAATTGTTCCGGAGACTCGATACCCATTAAACCCATTTCGAATAATTTCGAAACGATGTCAGATTTCATCTCAGCTTGTTCATCCATGTGGACAACGTGTGGTTTTACTTCTGCTTCAGCAAAAGATCTAACGGCATCACGAAAAGCAATTTCGTCTTCAGACCACATAGTTAGGGCTGGGTGTTGAGCATGAGTTGACATGAATTCTCCTTGGTTTAGTTTTGTCAATTTATCGAAATAAAATAAGCCTTTAGCGCCTTTTGATCAAGTAACACGAGGTGTTGAAATGAGGCCTAAATTGATTGAGAAATTATAGGCTATTCTTCGGGCACGGGCTTTAATTTCTTCGGCTTTTAAGCCTGAATAGTTTTCGTCGACAGTTTGAGTAAACAAACCCAACCATCTTTCAAAATGTTCCATCTTTAAATCAAGTTTTATATGGGGAGGAAACGGGCGACCACGATAGTTGTCACTGCCTAAAATCAGGTCTTCCCAGAAGTTATAGAGCTTTGGCAGATGCTCATCCCAGTCTACTTTGGCGACATCATTGAAAATGGGACCAATCAGTTCATCGGCGCGGACTTTTGTATAAAAGCTGTCGACGATATGGATAATTTCCTGTCTGGATTGGATTTGGGGTTTAGTTTCACTCATGGAAAGTGGTATAATACCTGAATGACAGGCGAGCAACAGAAGAGTTTTTCTCGACAGCTATTAGGTCTTCTGTTTAAGCTGGGCCAACACTGAACTCTAGGAGCCTATATGGATTTAGTTGAAATCGGCGGAAAATTAGCGCTTTTGTACGTGCCTTTTTTATTTGCTTTATGTTTTCACGAGTTTGCCCATGGCTTAGTGGCTAAATGGAGAGGTGACAACACAGCAGAACAGCTAGGTCGCTTAACATTGAATCCTATGGCCCACGCAGATATGGTGGGAACAGTGCTACTTCCTATGGCGGCTATTATTTTTAAGCTGCCTATTTTCTTTGGCTGGGCCAAACCGGTCCCAGTGAATCCTCGTAATTTGAAGAATGTTCGAAGTGACATGTTTTGGATTGCCATAGCGGGGCCTGCATCGAATGTTTTATTGGCTATTTTGGCAACAGTGTTCATGTTTTTTGCTATACGATATGGTTTTTTAGGATCTTACTCGCGATACGTATTTGAAATCGCGCAAACATTTGTTCTGATTAATCTATTTTTGGCTATTTTTAATATGCTGCCGATTCATCCTTTGGATGGCGGTAAAGTATTGGCGAGGTTTTTACCTCCATCGCTGAATTACAAGCTGGAACAGAATGAGCATTTGTCTGGAATTATTTTAATGGTTCTGATCTTTACAGGAATGCTAAAGATTTTATCAATTCCCGTCTTCGCTTCCTTCAGATTTTTAATGTCTTTTGCTGGGGCTGCCTAGCTTTAAATTTTTAACTGCTTTTTATCTGGATTCTGAGGAATTTCTGCTCTGAAATTCCTCTTTCTTTTTGCATAAAAAAGAGTCTTAAAAATAGTACGAATTTTGTTGAATTAGGACTAACGGCTTGCTTCAATGTCATTTGCAGGATGCATTTTAGCTCGTACGGACGCGGGGTACTAAAAGGAATCAAGAGTAATCCGAGCGGTCTTCTTTTGTGGTTTTGAAACCAGAAAAGGGCCAAAAGGGAGCTAAATGAGTATTCGCGTTCAGTTACAACAGTTTGAAGGTCCTTTGGATCTACTTCTTTACTTAATTCGTAAAGAAGAGATGGATATTTTTAATATCAATATCGTAGAAATCACAAAACAGTACTTTGAATATATCAAGCTGATGAAAGAGTTTGATCTTGAAGTGGCTGGGGACTTTATCGCGATGGCTTCTACGCTTATTCAAATCAAGTCGCGTATGTTGCTTCCGCAATATGATGAAAATGGTGAAGTGGTCGAACAAGAAGATCCAAGAAAAGAACTTGTTCAAAAGCTATTGGAATATGAAAAATTTAAAGAGGCAGCAAAGTCACTTTATGATCGTACGTTATTAAATCGTGATGTGTGGGCCCGTGGTATTCGTGAAAAACTCGAAGTAGATGATAACGAAATCGAGCTTGAGGAAAATGCACTATTTTCTTTGATAGGGTCTTATCGTAAAGCTTTAAAAACTTTGACTAAAAAAGTTCATAAGGTGTCGGTTAAACTACAATCGATATCGTCTCGTATCTTAGAACTTAAAGATGTATTACGACCGGGCTCGTCTTTGCGCATGGTTGAGCTGCTGTCAGATAAAGTTACGGATCAAGTCCAAAAATCTAGACAGGCGCTTATCACCTTTTTGTCTTTACTTGAATTAGGTAAATTGGGCTTTGTCTCTTTATACCAAACAGATGTTTATGGTGACATCCACATTCAGGGTAAAAAAGCTATCGAAGGCGATGTTTTATCACGCGTAGAAGAATATGGGCAAATCAACAATGAAGAAGTGGCCGACAATCTATTTAATCGCGCAGCTCAAGCACAAGCTTTAGAGGCGGAAGAGATCGCCACAGCAGTAGAAGAAGAAATGAATTCAACAGAAGCTATGGGCGAAGATGCAATTGCGTTGGCTCTTGAGTCGGGCTCAGATTTAAACTTGGATTTTGTAGAAGAAGAAATGGCTACAGATGAAGAGATTTTAGCCGCGGAAATGGATTTAGATTCATCATCAGAAGAAACACCTCAGGACCCTGAGGCAGTGGTTTAAGGAGTAGATAATGGGAAAGAAAAACAAAAAATCTTTAACAGAAGAGCAAGATATGACCACTGAGCAAGATACAAATTTAGAAATGACAGAAGCTGGCATGGAAGACATGCAAGCCCAGTCAGAAGACGTCAATGAAATTGAAGCTGTAACTGCGGCCGATGTGGAAACAGAAGCCTCTATATTTCTTGCAGAAGAAATTGAAACTGAAGGCTTTTTACCTGAAGCAGAAGTTGAAGATGAGGCAGCTTTATCAGCAGATGCAGAATCTGAAGATATGGCTGTTGATGTTGAAGGTTCGGAACTAGATGGCTATGAAGCGGCTCAAATTGAAGATCTTGAATTTGTTGAAGATGAGCAAATCGAAAGTATTGTTGAAAGTATTTTATTTGCCTCAGATAGACCTGTGAGTTTTGCTTCGATTCAGCAAGTTTTTAAAGGTACGACTGTAAAAAAAGAAAAAATCAAACGTGCTATCGATGCCATTGCAGTTGAATATGCGGGGGGTAGACGTGGTGTAGCTTTGGAAGAAGTTACAGGTGGATATCAAATCCGCACCAAAGTAGATAATATGAATTTCCTTAAGCGTACGGTGAAAACACGTGCGTTCAAGCTTTCTGGGCCGGCCTTGGAAACATTAGCTATTGTGGCTTACAAGCAGCCAGTAGTAAAAATGGAAGTCGACCAAATCCGTGGAGTTGAGTCAGGGCATCTTTTGCGCGCCTTAATGGAAAAAGGCTTGGTGAGTTTTGAAGGTAAGGCAGAAAACCTACCGGGTAAACCAATGCAATACGGAACGACTCGTCGCTTTTTAGAAATCTTCGGATTACGTAATTTAAAAGAGTTGCCAACATTATCACAAATTGATGAGTTATTGCCTGAGGGTATCGGTGAAGAGCCAGAAGAAAAACCAACTCTTTCTATGGTGACAGATAGCATGGCGACAGAAGTTAAAGACGTCAGCTATTCTCAAGGTGAAGAAGAGCTAGGTGAAATTGAAGATCAATTGACTGCGATTTCAACATCGTCTGATTTCTTTGAGCAAGAAAAACAAAGACAAAAAATGAAACGCGACGAAGAAAGAGCGCAAGATATTCGCGATGCAATGGCCGTAGGCGAAGAAGTTCCTAAAAAAGATATCAATTGGTTAAAGCGTTACGAGGAAGCTCGTTTAGCCGCTGAAAATGGCGCTACTACAGAAGCGACTTCGACTGAAATGACAGATGGAAGTGAAGCCACTGATGTAACGGAACTGTTAGCCGAAGCCGAAGAGGGTGCTGAAAGCACTAGCGAGGCGGAAGTATCTGCTGGGGCTGACGAGGGATCTGATGTTGTGGAAACTCTGGAGTTCTCAGAAGAAACTGAAGGTCTAGAGTTTGCCGAAGACGTTGAGGAAACCGAAGGGCACATCGAAGACGAGATCCCATTCTATGGTGAAGAAGATGGTGAAACCTCAGAAGAAGGTCTAGTTTAGCTATCTTCATAGCAAATCTATAGGGGAAGTGTCTTAAATCGAGACACTTCTATTTAACTAAAATCAAAGTTATTCCGATAAAAGAACTGTGAAAACCAAGCCGTTCTTTTTCGCTGTTTTATCTGTATTTCTAATAGGTTGTAGTCAGCCTGTTGGAACGTCTCTTTTGACTTCAGGGTCACAGGTTTTACCAACGGATAACTCGGGTGGAACGACAACGGAAGGTCAGTTAGATATCCAAGCTGACAATACCACACTGGCATTGAGTATAGATCATTCTGATCAAATTGAAATTACAGGCAGTTGTAAAGATCTAAATCGCAGAAATAACCGCATCCTTGTGGAAGTTTTTGCTGGCGAGGACGAGACTCAAGACCCTTATATTTCAAATGCGGTCAGCAATCGCTGTTTGGATACTTCTGCAAGTACGCAAAAAAGTGGATTAGAACTGTCACACAATACATTAAATCCTTACTCGCTTGTGATTCAAACAGGTGGAGCTTACAGCTTTTCAAGTATCGCGGGAACAGGAACTCCTCCTTACACTTACTCAGTTATTGCTGATACTGATACGACGGGAACTTCACTAATCAATGCTTCAACAGGAGCTTTCATCGCAGGGCCAACGCCAGGAAGTGTGGTTGTGCGTTCAACGGATAGCAGTGTGCCGCCGCAGTTTTCTGACAGTTATGTAACGGTAGTGCCATCTTTGGCGACGCCTATTGCAACAAATAATACGCGCAATTGTTTTACTGTGACGAAAGGAATTGGAATCACCGAAGATGCGGGACTTCCAGTGGAAAGAAGTTTTCCTCAGTGTCACAATGGACGCTTTGGTTTTTCAGTAAAGCTAGGCCGAATCTTAGTGAATCCAACTGCGGGACTACCTAATCAGAAATATACAGTTCGCTTTAAACTCAGAACTCTAGATGGGATCTTGGCCGATACGGGCTGGAGCCGTTTAGTAGTAGATCGCGGGTTAACAGTTCCAAGTATTGATAGCATTACCTCAGATAATCCTAACTTTGCATGTACTGTTAAGATGTCTCCGACAAGATTTAATCCAAATGTGTTGTACACATTAAATCGTAGCTTTACAGATTCTATAGGGACGACTGCAAATACAAATCTTTTCAGTAATCGCAGCACAACAGTGACGACGATTGGAGATTCCGTCTACGAATGGCGGGATGACAATTCCTTAGCAACACACAATCCATCTGTAGTGGCGGGTTTAATCGCGGGAGTGAGATACACGTATACTTTGTCTGCGACAGATAATAATTTTTATTACGCTCCGGCCAATAGACCGACGGTGACATCGAACACGGCGGCGTGTGAGTTACCGCAGCCGAGTATCACATCTGCAGCCACACCGACAACAACACCTGCGACACCGGGGCCCGCTGTTGGAACATGCTACTTAACAATGATTGATAGATTTAATCCGGGTTTTTCTACAGGAACGGTTGTGACTCAGTGGGGTTATTCTACATCTGCTGGTTGGACTGGTGTTGCTGGAAATGGAACGGCTTTTGTTGATGGGACTGCATTTTGTGGTGGGATTACGCCGCAAGGGTGTAACTTAACAAATTTAACACCTGGGGTAACTTATTATATAGCCACACGTGAAGTGGGTTATGGTCAAGTCGGAAAGTGGTCGAACATCGTATCGTGCCGACCACCTGCCGCTCAGTAGAACTCATGAATAGTAAAATTCAGTATTAGAAGCTCTCGTCGAAGCTAACAGCTCCAGAAACTCCAACTTGGTAAGCTGAAACTCGTCTTTCGAAGAAATTCGCTAACTCTTGCATGTCTTGTAATTCCATGAAAGCGAAAGGATTTTTCGTGTTGTAACGAGCTGGAATATTCAAGCTTTCTAGACGTTGATCTGCGATATACTCTAAGTATTGGCGCATATCATTTAAAGAAAGACCTGCGATACCATTTGTTAGTAAATCTTCAGCGAAAGTCATTTCGCAATCGATTGCATCTTCTAACATTTGAACAATCATATCTTCCATTTGTTCATTGAAGATTGTTGGGTCTTCTTTACGAACAGTTTCGATAACTTTCATCGCGAATGCCATATGCATGCTTTCGTCACGGAAAACCCAGTTTGTTCCAGATGCTAAACCAGCAAGAAGACCTTTAGATCTTAAGAAGTAAACGTATGCAAAAGCAGCGAAGAAGAACATACCTTCGATACAAGTTGCAAAGCAGATCAAGTTCATTAAGAACTTACGTTTGTCTTCAGGGCTTCTGATTTCATTAATCTCGTTGATTGAGTCCATCCATTTGAAGCAGAAGTCTGCTTTTTTCTTAATAGATGGGATGTTTTCAACTGCAGAGAAAGCTTTGGCGCGTTCGTCTGGGTGTGGAATGTAGCTATCTAATAAAGTTAGATAAAATTGTACGTGTAACGCTTCTTCGTAAAGCTGACGGCTTAAATAAAGGCGCGCTTCCGGAGAGTTAATATGTTTGTACAAGTTCAGAACTAAATTGTTAGCAACAATAGAGTCACCTGTGGCGAAAAAAGCTACTAGACGATGAATCAAGTGCTTTTCTGCATCAGTCATTTTTGAGTTCAAGTCTACAAGGTCAGTTGAGAAATCAACTTCATCAACTGTCCATGTATTTTTAATTCCGTTTTTATACATTTCGAAAAAAATCGGATACTTCATTGGTCTTAATGTTAAGTCAAACCCTGGATCTAAAATCATTTTCCCCTCCGAAAACAAATTTATTTAATTTATTGGCACGCTTCGCAAGCTTCTGGATTCTCTAAACTACAAGCAATCACTTCGGCATCTGTGTACTCTTTTTTAGGAGCTTCAGTTGCTGCTGGTGTTTTCTTTACTGTAGTTTTCGCGATCGATGTAGCTGGACGCGAGCGTAAGTAATAAGTCGTTTTTAAACCTTTTTTCCATGCATACATGTACATAGAAGAAAGCTTTCCGATAGTTGGTGATTCCATGAAAAGATTCAAAGATTGTGATTGGTCGATGAACGCCCCACGATCAGCGGCCATATCAATCAATGATTTCATTGGAACTTCCCAAACTGTACGATAAAGGTCTTTTAGATCTTGCGGGATAATAGCAACATCTTGAATAGAACCTTCATTCATTTTAATTTCATTTCTAACATCTTCGTTCCACAAACCTTTAGCTTTCAAATCACTTACTAAGTAGCGATTGATTTGCAAGAACTCACCAGAAAGAGTTTCTCTTTTGAATAGATTTGAAACTTGAGGTTCAGTTGCTTCATAGCAACCAACAATTGATGCGATAGTTGCTGTTGGAGCAATTGCAATCATCAATGAGTTTCTTAAACCATGCTTCAACATTCTTGCACGTAAAGCTTCCCAGCGAGCCGTGTCTGTTGGTTTAACGCCCCACAATTCAAACTGGAACGCACCTTGTGCTGCACGTGTTTCAGAGAAATTGGGGTGAGCACCGAACTCCTCAGCTAAATCAACACTTGCTGTTAAAGCGTGGAAGTAGATCTCTTCTTGAATCTGAGCTGAAAGTTTTTGTGCAGCAGCAGAGTCAAAAGGAAGTTTAAGTTGGAAGAAAGCATCTTGAAGACCCATCAAACCTAGACCAACGGGTCTCCAGCGATTGTTTGAAGACGCTGCAGAGTTAATTGGATAGAAATTGATATCAACAACGCGATCTAAAAATTTCAAAGCAGTTTTAACTGTTTTTGCTAATTTTTCGAAATCAAATTGTCCATTAACAATGTGACGACCAAGATTTACTGAACCCAAGTTACATACTGCAGTTTCGTCTTTAGAAGTAACTTCTAAGATTTCTGTGCATAGATTTGAAAGATGGATTACATTTTCAGGGCGACCAGTCTGATTTGACTTCATATTAGAAGCGTCTTTGTACGTCATCCAACCATTACCAGTTTGTGCCAATGTTTTCATCATACGTGAATAAAGATCACGAGCTGGCACTTGCTTGTAATAAAGTTTTTTGTCTTCAGCTTCTACATAAGCCTGTTCGAATTCAGCTCCGAAAAGGTCTGTGAAATGAGGAACTACGCGCGGATCAAATAAAGACCACTGAGCATCAGCTTCAACGCGCTTCATGAATAAGTCTGGAATCCAGTTAGCGATATTGATGTTATGTGTACGTTTAGCTTCGTCGCCTGTGTTATCTCTTAGTTCTAGGAACTCTTCGATATCTGCATGCCATGATTCTAAGTAAACACAAGCGGCACCTTTACGTTTTCCACCTTGATTTACTGCGGCTACAGATGAATCTAAAGTTTTTAACCAAGGAACGATCCCATTAGAGTGACCATTTGTACCTTTGATTAAAGAACCACGAGAGCGAATGCGGTGATAAGCTAGACCGATACCGCCAGCGAATTTAGATAACAAAGCCACATCAGTGTATTTGTCATAGATAGATCTTAAATCATCTTCAGGAGAGTCTAATAAATAACATGAGCTCATTTGAGGTCTCATTGTACCTGAGTTAAAAAGGGTAGGGGTCGATGGTAAATAATCGTGAGACGAGATCAATTTATAGAACTCGATAGCTTCTGTTGGGTTTGTAGAAAGACCACAAGCTACACGCATAAAGAAGTATTGTGGTGTCTCAAAAACCTGACGAGAAGTTGGGTTTTTCAAAAGATAACGATCATAGATTGTTCTTAAGCCGAAATACTCAAAACGATCTGTTTTGTAGTGTTCGATAGCTGCACATAACTCTGTTTTGTGTTGCATAACAAAGTCATAAGTCGTTTGTGATAATAGGCCATTGCTGAAGCCGAATTGGATAGAGTCAGCAAAAGAACCGATTTTTTGAGACTTAACTTCTTCTTCAACATAAGTGGCTAATAGACGAGCCGCTAATCTTGAATACTCAGGGTCTTCGCCAATCAGTAAAGATGCTGTTTGGATGCAAAGATTATCTAGTTCTTTAGTAGTAGCGCCATCATATAGACCGCTGATAGCTTTAGTCGCCACGCGAAGAGGATCAACTTGAACTAAACCTTGGCAGCAACGATTAACGCGTTCTACGATCTTAGTTACATCGACTGGCTCTAGTGTGCCATCGCGTTTTTTTACACGCATAATATGAGGAGAAGTTGTTCCTCCGTCTGCGCCGAATCCCATTGATGTCATTTGATCACGTTTAAGAATGTCCATTGCCCCTCCGTTAATGGTTTTGTCCTTTTGAGACAAAAATTCCCTGCAAGGTTCCCCCTCAGAAACCTCGAAAAGTCTAAAGTCTAGTTATCATTTATTTAAAATATTTAAGTTGACCGTCCTGGTCGTGCGTCTTATCGCGACCTCTTAACCTCACCACTATATCTAGTGTCTGTAGTATCGAAATCACCAATCAGGCGCTATATCTTGTATTCAAGACTGTATGTTTTTTTCTAAAGTTGCAAAGAAAAAAAATAAAAAAATTTTCACCTAGCCCAAAAATAAAGCATGTGGTCTTTTGAAAAATGAAATTATTAAGCCCTAAGTCCTGTAATTCGTTTCCCTCGGAAAAACGCTAAAATTTTGATATTTTTTAAGTCAGAATTTCACTTTTTTTCAATAGCTAGGTGCAAAAAACCCGATTTCTTACATTATCTGTTATGTGCTAATTGTTCGCTCAACTCGCAGACTCATTTGATGAAATAAGATGCGATCTACATCATTCTGCGCAACTAGTTTGCAACCTTGGTAAGTCTTTTCTTGTCGTAAAAAATCGACAATGGCTTGGTGTGGACCCATTTTATCCCGTGTCCATTGAGGTGCTACAAGCTCATCCCATCTAGAGGCATAGGCTGCCAGTCTGTGAACGGCTATTCGCGGATGAAGATAGGATAAGAACAACTGAACTTTTCTTTGATACTCATCTAACTCTAATGGAATAAAGTTACCTTCGTTATACCACTCTTCAAGAGCTGTGTTTTTCAAGACGTGCATATTGTGTAATTTGACATTGGTAATAGGCAAATCGTTGCAGATGCGTGCAGTTTCGATGATTTCGGCATCCGTTTCATTCGGAGAGCCAAAAATCAAATGAATCCCAAGATCCACAGAGGTCTTTTCTGAAATTTTAGTGATGGCTTTTAAAGAGTCCTGAGCCGTGTGTCCTCTGCGCATAAACTCTAAGTGCGGGTTGAAAAAGCTCTGCACTCCGAGTTCTACGGCAACGAAGCTTTTTTGGCAGTACTCTTGCCAAAGTTGTAAAACGGCTTCAGAGAGGCAATCTGGGCGCGTACCAAGAACAAATCCACTGACATAGGGGTATTTTAAGGCTGTTTCAAAGTTGTGCCTAAGGGCAGGAATTTTCGTAAACGTGTTTGTATAGGCCTGAAAATAAACAAGGTATTTATTGGCTTTATATTTTTTTGAAATCAAATCGTGGTATTTTTCAATTTGCTGATCGAGGCTCATCTGGAAAGACTCTTCACGAGCAGCAGAACCCCAGACATCGCAGAAACTGCATGTTTTCATACCCTTTAAGCCCATTCTATTAGGGCAATCATCCACAACACTGACTGGAATTTTATATACTTTTTCGTTAAAAATTCGTCTAAAGTGCTCTGAAATTGAATGATAGGGGAGTCCGCTCCAGCCTTTTTCCATTTGGCTCCTTTTCAGAGGTCATTTATAGAATGAAGAATAGATTTGAGCAAATGAGATTTACAGTAGAATCCACAAATGATGGTAGTCCTACTTTGCGGCTGCCAGATCAGGGTGAAAGCATGCATCACTCTGGCGGAGCCGCCAGTGAAACCTTTTATATCTATAAATCCGTCATACAGGAGGCCAGTCAGCTACTAGAGCGCTCTAAAACCTGCGTGGTAGGTCTTGGACTTGGGTATATAGAAATATCATGGGCCCAAGTTATTCCCAATACAGAGGCGCATAGCTTGGTTTCATTTGAAATAGAGGAATCACTACGTCAAAACTTCATGTCGTGGCTAGAGCTTCCGACAGACGCTTTAGAACACACTCTTTACGATGATATTTATCAATCGCTAAAGGAGTTTGGCATCAGTGCTCCTCAAATTCAGGTAAAACAGCATCTGAAGCAAAACTTTCAGCTTAACCCCATCGAGCATGATCTCAGAGATTTTGTAAGTCCGTCTAAACCACTGCGCTGGAATATAGTTTGTTACGATGCCTTCAGTAGTAAAACGAATCAGGATTTGTGGACGGAAGATTTTTTGCAAAAATTTATCGACAATCATTGCGAAGAGGACTGTGTATTTACAACCTATGCTTGTACAGGGATTCTTAAGAGAGTACTGGTGTCTCGTGGATTTGAATTTGTTAAGCGTACGCGATTTAAAGGAAAGAGCGACTCCACATTGGCATTAAGAGGCAAGCTTAAGGCGTATTTGCCGAATTTTTACCAAACTTCTTGATGTAATCGATAATGGCCGTCTTAGCTTCGTCTGTCAGCTGAGAAAATTTCAAACCAACATAACCATCTTGGCCTGCATAAATAACTTCGGCTTTTACTTGAACAGGTTGGAAAAAGTGTGGACTTGAAATTTGACCTTCGACTTCGTCACCAATTTGAAGATCGAAGTTCTCGGTAAATCCCATTCCACCTTGGCTGATAGTGATCACACGATAAGAGACATCTTCGCTTTTATTCGATTTTCCAGCAAATTGCGCTAGAATGGGAACACGTGCTTGTTTTCGTCTAGAAAGACCGAGTTTTTCGACGATATCAGCAAATACGTAGACCTCTTTCCACTCTTTACTTTTAGGATCTTGAATAGAGATCGCCGAGACATCTGGCTGTTTGGCAATAAAAGTTAAGAGTTCTTCTTTCGACATCAGGGGCTGATCTACATAGTTCAGTTGAACACGGTAGAATTCCCCTTCGGTAAAGCTTTGCCCAAATGTTTTTTCAAAAAGGTCGCCATCGCCGTCTTGCTCTGCAGGTTTACTAACTCCAGATTTGGCTCCAAGTAAAGAGTTGCGCTGATCTTCGATGGTCCATTCATTGGCTTTCACCCATTGAGAAAAGCCTTTTCTCCAGACCATAGCTGAGTGAGCGATTTCGTCATTTAGTCCACTTACGGTATTTTCAAAGTCGCTTTGGTTAAGCGGTCCTTGAATCTGTCCATGTAGTTGAATAAACCATTTAGCGTCGCTCATGTTGCCGTCCTTATGATTCCAAAAAGAATTGCTCTATCTGAGACTTTGAGTCCATAGCATCATTGTAGCCCATTTCTATAGCTTTGCGACAAAAATGCGGGTCAAAAAGTAAATAACTTAAAATTTCACTGGCTTCATCTAAAGATCCAAACGCCGAGATCGTCATACGAATTAGACGAGGCAATCTGTGTGCGTGCTGACGTGCGATTTCTCCGAGATCTTGAGACGGAGAAATACAAAGAGCCGGAATTTTCTTGAAACCTTTATTCTGCGTTCCACTGTAACCTGTCAGGTCGATTAACTGATTAATTCTTTGAATGCGCTGAACATCTTGTTCAACTGAATCTAACAAAACTGCATTCAGTAAAGTATTGAAGATGCTGATGATACTGGGTTTGTGTGTGTCAGCCACATTTTTATCTGCACGAGCTGCAGTTTCCGCATGAAGTTGGGTGCGTACTCCAACAACGAATAATTTATCTGCGCCCATACGGATAGCAGGTGAGCAGGGAGTATTATTACGAACACATCCATCGCCATAGTATTGTGAACCAATGCGGATAGCAGGGAATAGCATCGGAATAGCAGCAGAGGCCATAATATGATCTGAATTGATTTCAGATAACTGGGCAATTCGACGGCTTTCTTTCCATGTCAGTTTAGAGCTGCTGCTTTGTATGAAGCTTGTGGCCGCACCACTGTTGTAATTGTTGCTTGTGATGATCAGCGACTCTAGATTTCCTGAATCGATATTTCGCTTAATGCCTGAAAAATCACAGTGAGCATTCAGCAACTGGTTGAGTGGAGCTGTATCTAATAGGGCATCGAAGCCTTTAGAGCCACTGCCGAAAAGCCCCAGAGAAAGACGATTAACCGAGAGCAAATCTGTTTTAAAAACCTGATCTGGAGTCATCTGTGACCAGAGGAAAGTCATTCTTTCGATAGCATTGGAAAAGGACTCCAGCTCGCTGGCTAGTTTAACGCTGTTAATAGCGCCGGCGCTGACTCCTGAGATGATTTGAAAAGGACTTTTTTTCTTTTCAGGTAAAATTTCGGATAGTCCTTTAAGGACCCCGGCTTGATAGGCCCCACGAGCACCTCCACCGGATAAAATCAAAGCTGTTTTGTGACTCATAATGAAATACTAAGAAGAGGCACTTTCCTCTGTCAAATAAACTTCGATGCTGTGACGTTTTAGTCGAGGTTCTCAGAGTGAGACATCGAGCTGATTTTCTCATTTTGAGAACACTATTGAAATAACTCATGAATTCAATTTTATGAAATCGTAACTTTTGGCCTCTAATTTGAACAATAAAGAATTAAAGAGAGTTATTAGTAAGGGAGAAACTATGTTGTCGACTAGAAACTATATTCAAAGCAGCTTAAAAGTTTTGGTTTTAGCCGCAGTTGTAGTGTTGTCAGTGAGTTCTTGTTCGAAAAAACCTAGTGGAATTAGAGCTGAAGTCAAAACGCAAAAGAATGACTTAAATGCTTCAACATCAGCACAGGCAGAAGCACAAGCAGCCAGCTTGAATGCTAACTACACTGTATTAACTGTATCAGTTCCCAACCAAACGACATCGGGTCATACAGTTAATGTTGAGCTACAAACTCCAGATGGAAAAGTGTTGCCAGTAACAACCCAGCACGAAAATGGCTATTTGGACTCACAAGGCAATTACACGGATAGCAGCCGAGGTGTGCTGGTGAATGTGCAGGCCCGTTGTTCGTCAGATAACTGTTATAAGTATATTGTTATGGTAACGGCTTTAAGAAATAACCAAATGGTTTTTCAGTCAGTGGCTTTGTCTTATAAAGATGACTGTAAGTTCTATTCAGTTTCGTCGAGTGCAAATGCGGGTAGTTTTTATCGCAGCATTACAGAGGCGGATAATATGATACCTCGTCAATATCCATCGGCTGTTCCACAGAATGATTGCGCTGGAAACTAGGTTTCTTTTAAACGGCTGCTATTCAGCAGCCGCACCATTATCAACATTATTAGTTAAAGCAGTTCCGGCAGGAAGAAGTGGAAGTGGGTCAATAGGCCCATTTAAACGTCTGATCTCGAAATGTAGATGTGGTCCAGAAGAGCGGCCTGTATTCCCCAAGGCACCAATGACTTCACCTTGTTTGATACGTTTACCTTCATAGACTAGAATTTTATCTAAGTGAGCATACAATGTAGCCCAATTCCCACCATCACGTGGGTCCACAGATTCGAGCATGACCATTTTGCCGTAGCCATTAAATCCAGAGCCTGTATAGATAACAACGGCGTCATGTGAAGCTAATACAGCTGAACCACGAGTTGCTGCTAAATCAATTCCTCTATGCGGACGGCGACGTCTTTTAGTGCCTCTTGGTAAATAACCGCGAGTCATTCGCGCTTCCCAAACAGGCCAGTCAAACATAGGTTTTAAGCGCTGTGAACTGGGGATAGAGTTTTTATTTTGAATTTTGATAGAGTTGTTATCTCGGTCAACAAGTACTTGGCTTTCTTCATCGTCAGAAACAGCTGTTTCTCGAACAGCGCTTTTGTTATTGCCGCTACGATCTGCGCTGTGTACGCAAGATACCAAAGAAAGAGTGCTTGCTAAAGCGCCGAGGATTAGTAAATAGGAAAACTTTGACATAGTTCTTTTACCTCTCCTTTAACTTTATTTTTGATTTCAGTGTTGTCGGAATTTTTAAGTACTTGGCTGATCCAAGCTGCAATCTTTTTCATTTCAGGCTCTTTCATACCACGGGTAGTAAGAGCGGGAGTTCCTATTCTGATACCGCTAGTAACGAACGGAGAGCGCTTTTCATTAGGAACAGTGTTTTTGTTAACTGTAATTCCAGCTTCATCCAAGACAGCTTCAGCGACTTTTCCGGTTAATGTAGCAAAGCTTTCAGAGCTTTGGCTTAAATCAATTAACATCAAGTGGTTGTCGGTTCCACCTGTTACTAATGCAAATCCCAAAGATTTCAACTCTTCAGCTAGAGCCTTCGCATTGCGTACGACTTGTTCGATGTAGGTTTTAAATTCAGGTTGAAGAGCTTCACCAAAAGCGACGGCTTTGCCGGCAATGACGTGTTCTAGCGGTCCGCCCTGAATACCAGGAAAGATACGCGAGTTCATAGCTTTAGCTTTTTCTTCAGAGTTTGTCAGAATAAGTCCACCGCGTGGACCTCTTAACGTTTTATGTGTCGTCGAGGTGATATAGTCAGCGTAAGGAACCGGTGATTCATGGTGGCCCGTAGCGACAAGTCCTGCAAAGTGAGCCATATCCACTAATAGATCGGCTCCGACTTCGTTGGCGATTTCACGAAATTTGGCAAAATCTAAAAAGCGAGGATAGGCACTGTAGCCCGCGATAATTAAGCGAGGTTTTACCTCTAATGCTGTTTTGCGAATAGTGTCGTAGTTGATAAGTCCTGTGGCTTCATCCAGCTTATAAGAAGCGGCTTTGAAAAGTAATCCACTGAAGTTAACTGGACTGCCATGGGTCAGGTGACCTCCATGGGATAGATCCATTCCTAAAATAGTTTCACCAGCTTTGACCGCAGCTAAGTAAACAGCCATGTTAGCTTGAGAACCTGAATGGGGCTGAACGTTAGCGAAACTCACATTGAAGAGTTTTTTTACTCGCTCGATAGCTAAGGTTTCAATTCCATCAACATAATGGCATCCACCATAATAGCGTTTGTTCGGATAACCTTCAGCATACTTGTTAGTTAAAACAGAGCCTTGAGCTTGCATAACGGCTTTTGATGTGTAGTTCTCTGATGCGATCATTTCGAGGCCATCGCTTTGTCTGATAGTCTCTTTTTGAATAAGGTCAAAAATCTCAGAGTCTTGCTGCAATGAGTGATTCGTGATGTTCATTCTTTTATTATGTAGTCAGAGCCCCGACTTTAGCAACACGAGTTTGGTGTCTTCCCTGTAAAAAATGTGTTTTTTTAAAGGTATTTATCCATTGTAATGCGGATTCTAAGTCGCAGAAGCGTGAACCAATGCAAATGATGTTTGCATTGTTGTGCTCACGTGAAAGACGTGAAATTTCATCGTTATAAACAAGAGCGGCACGAACATGAGAGAATTTATTCGCTCGCAAAGCCATTCCTTGTCCTGAGCCACAGATAAGGATACCAAACTCAGAAAGTTCTGATTCTTGTTCTGAACTGGCTTTTAATTTTTTACAGACGCGATCCGCATAATCAGGATAATCAACAGAATCCAAGGAGTGGGTCCCGAAGTCTTCGACATCGTTGTTTGCAGATTTTAATGCGCTTACGATCTGTTCTTTTAATTCAAAGCCAGCGTGATCAGAAGCTACTAAAATCTTCATTTAACCCTCGTATTTCGAGAAAACCAGACATGAATTTGTGCCACCAAAACCAAAAGAATTATTCAAGACGTGTTTGATTTTACCATCACGAGCCGTATTAGCTACGTAATCTAAATCACACTCTGGGCTTGGATTTTTCAAGTTGATTGTTGGAGCTACTTTTTGATCTTGTATAGACATAATACAGAAAGCGGATTCAATCGCACCTGCAGCACCTAATAAGTGGCCTGTCATAGATTTCGTAGATGAAATCCAAATGTCTTTTGCGTGATCACCCATAACTTTTTTTACAGCGTTAGATTCTAAAGGATCACCAACTGGTGTACTTGTTCCGTGGGCATTCACATACTGAATATCTGAAGGATTCAGTTGAGCATCTTTTAAGGCTACTTTCATTGCTGAAACGAAACCAGCTCCATCGGGATCTGGTGATGTGATATGGTAGGCATCTGAAGAGGCGCCATAACCAGAAATTTCACATAAAATATTAGCTCCACGACGAGTCGCAGACTCAAGAGATTCCAATATAAAAATAGCAGCGCCTTCACCTAAAACAAAACCATCGCGGTCTTTATCCCATGGACGGGAAGCTTCGGATGGGGATTCATTGCGAGTGGATAATGCGCGCATATTGCTAAATCCGGCAATAGCCATTGGAGATACAGTGGACTCAGAGCCACCAGCAACAACGCTATCAAGAAGTCCAAAGCGGATATAGTTATAGGCTTCACCTAATGCATGAACGCCAGAGGCGCATGCTGAAGTCAGAGTGAAGTTGGGGCCTTTGATTCCATAGGTCATCGACACCCAGCCCGGAGCTAGATTGGCAATACACGATGGAATAAAAAATGGGGAAACGCGAGACGGACCTTTTTCAACAAGCTTAAGGTGCTGCTCTTCAATTACAGGAAGACCGCCGAGACCTGAACCGATGAAAACACCAGTTGTTTCTGCATTGTCTTCCGTAATTTTTAGACCTGATTGATCAAAAGCCATTTTAGTAGCGGCCAACGAATACTGAATAAAAAGATCCATTTTCTTTTGTTCTTTTTTATCGATGTACTGATCTGCAGGAAAGTTTTTTACTTCCCCAGCAAATTTCACATCGAACTTTTCAGTATCGAATTTGGTGATGTTGGCGATACCTGACTGACCATTTAAGGCCGCTTGCCAAGAGTCTTGTAAACTATTGCCCAAGGGCGAGATAGCTCCAACACCAGTGATAACCACTCTCTTTTGACCATTCGGTCTAACAAAGGAAGTCGCCAAAGACTAAACTTTTCCTTTTGAGCTCAAGTAAGATTGAACATCGTTTACAGTTTTTAGTTTTTCAGCATCTTCATCAGGAATTTCTAAGTCAAATTCCTCTTCCATAGCCATAACTAATTCAACGATATCAAGACTGTCAGCGCCTAAATCATCGATAAAAGATGCTTCTGCTTTTACTTTCTCTGGGTCTACTCCAAGTTGTTCAACGATAATATCTTTTACTTTTGTGTTGATTGACATTGATGTCTCCTTTTATTTGTATTTTTAAAGTTATATTCTATTTTTTATTTAATTCAAATGTCTAGCTCAATACATCCCACCATTTACATGCAGGGTTTGACCCGTAATGTAAGAGGCCTCATCGCTTAACAAAAAGGCAACGGCAGATGCTATCTCAGATGGTTCACCGGCTCTTTGTAAGGGGATTTTCTCAGTCATGGCTTTTAATTGATCTTCAGTAAGTGCGTCCGTCATATCACTTTTGATATAGCCAGGAGCAATGCAGTTGGCTCTAATTCCGCGTGAAGCTAACTCTAAAGCCACTGACTTTGTGAACGATTCAAGGCCGCCTTTACTAGCTGCATAGTTCGTTTGACCTGCATTACCAGTCGAGCCAATAACAGATGATATATTTACAAAGCTGCCTTTGCGGGCTTTCAACATGTGTTTGCTAAAGGCTTTAGTCACGGCGAATGCACCAGTTAAATTCGTTTGAATCACCTGCGTAAAATCCTCGGTCTTCATACGCAAAAGCAATTGGTCTTTCGTGATTCCAGCATTATTAACGACGCCATCAACTTGAGTCCATTGGGAATATAATTGTGCGACTGTGTTTTCGACAGCTTCCGTATTTGAAATATCGAGTTGGAAACAAAGGTGTCCATCGCCTTTAAGAGACTTTAATAACTCTTGGGCTTTAGCTTCATTCGTAGAGTAGGTGAATGCAACCTGAGCTCCGAGGTCAGAGAGCTTTTTTACTATGCCTGCTCCGATACCTCGGCTACCACCTGTAACGAAAATTTTTTTGCCAGTTAAATTCATCATATTTATGGCTCAAGGTTGTACGAACTAGAGTGATAGCTCAAGTGATAAATGCAAATTTTCGCATTGAGTAAATACCTCGGTAAATAGCTACTTAGATAGGCCTTCGATTGCCTTGAGGTCATCCATGCTTGAGGTTGAATAAACTTTAAAAAAATCACCATCGATTTTCTTTAAAAGGCCCTTCAAAACAGCTCCATGACCGACTTCAAAACAGACATTGCCACCTAAAGATTTCAGAGTCTGCATGCTTTGAGTCCATTTTACAGGAGCTGAAACCTGTGCAATCAAATTTTCTTTTAGTTTGGCCGCGTCGGTTTCGCTTTGCGCATGAACGTTCTGAATAATAGGAATCTGCGCATTCTTAACCTCTGTAGAAAGGAAGAATTCTGCCATTTTTTCTTGAGCCGGCTTCATCATTTCACAGTGAAAAGGTGCCGAAACTTGTAATGGAATCAATTTCGCACGACGAGCTTCACCGGGTAAGATATCGGCCTTAAAATTAGTTTTAAGCCAATCCAAAGTTTTCATATTTCCACTGATAACAATTTGTCCGTCACAGTTGTAGTTGGCTGGCGATAGGGGGCCAGAACCTGAGTTTTTCACCGCCCAATCACAAAGGAACTGAGCCTGCTCTTCGTTCAGTCCTAAAGTGGCCGTCATGCCGCCTTGGCCAACAGGCACAGCAGACTGCATGGCTTGACCACGCAAGCGAACAGCGCGAACAGCATCTGAAAAAATTAAAGATTGAGATAACACAAAGCTGGCGTATTCACCGATCGAGTGACCTGCTGTGATCGTCGGTTTGACCCCAAGGTCCTGAGTGAGCACTCGAGCGGTAGCTGTTGAGACAGTTAATAGGGCTGGCTGTGTATTTTCAGTGAGTGCTAACTCTTCGACGGAAGAGTTAAAGCAAAGCTTTTTTAAATCTAAAGAGATGGCATCCGAGGCTTCTTCAAATGTACGGCGTGCAATTTCGAAGTTTTCAAATAAAAACGCACCCATGTTAGGGGCTTGACTGCCTTGTCCTGGAAATAGAAAAGCATTCATTCGATCCTCCCTGTTTTAGAAAGATTTTATATTAGAATCTGAGTAGTGCCGAGCCTGATGTTAAACCAGCTCCGAAAGCAGTTAGCATGATAAGTTGACCACGTTTAATGCGGCCATCACGATAAGCCATGTCGAAAGCTATTGGAATCGAAGCGGCTGATGTATTACCTGTTTCGTGTACACTGGAAATGATTTTATCCATTGGGAAATCAAAGTAGTTAGAAACAGCTTCTGTAATACGCAAGTTAGCTTGATGTGGAACAATCCAATCGAGGTCAGATACTTTTGTAGCGGTAGCTTCAAGAGCTTCATTACAGCAAGAGGCCATGGCGCGAGTTGCGTTTTTGAAGATTTCTTTTCCCTTCATACGCATAAAACCACGTCCGTTGGTTGCTGTCTCGGCATTGTAGGGCTCTAATGCGCCGCCTGCTGGGACCCACAATAAATCATAAAGTGAACCTTCAGCGTGAGTATGAGAAGTCATAACGACGTTCTTGTCGGATTCATCGGCACGGGTGATAACAAAAGCACCAGCTCCATCGCCAAATAAAATACAAGTCTCGCGATCTTGATAGTTCATCATGCGAGTTAAAGTTTCGGCTCCGACAATGAGGATGTTTTTGTAAACACCTGTTTTAATAAATTGGTCGGCGATATGTAGGCTGTATACGAAACCAGAGCAAGCCGCATTCAGATCGAATGCCATGATATTTTTGGCGCCTAATTTAGATTGAACTAAGCAGGCTGTGGCCGGCATTTTATAGTCGCCAGATAAAGTCGCGACGATAATAAGATCGAGTTGATCCACAGATATTTTTGCATCTTCTAAGGCTCTTTGAGCTGCGCGCACGCACATATCAGACGTACCATCGCCATCAGCGATGACGTGACGTCTTTCAATTCCTGTACGTTGAACAATCCAGTCATGTGAGGTCTCAACCATCTTTTCAAGATCGTGATTGGTTAAAACCTTTTCAGGTAAGAATGATCCTACGCCAGCTACTTTAGAGCGATGCATATCTGTGTACTTCTGTCGAATTACTTAGATTTAGCAGCGCTGATTTGTTTGCCTTTGTAATAAAGAGCACCGTCAGCAGCTTTAAAAGCGCGATGTGGACGAACTAATTCTCCAGATTTTTTATCAATAGCCATTGCTGGCGCTTCTAAACCATCGTGTGAACGTCTCATGTCGCGGCGCGACTTAGATGTCTTCTTCTTAGGTGTTGGCATGTTATCCTCCGCAAAAGGTTTTATTTATCCTTCAAACTTCTCTTAAAATCAATAGGCTTAATCTATTTTTATACCTTTTAGCGCACTAAAAGGGTTTGGCTTCTGTTCTTCGCCCATTTTCTCATCATAAATGAAAGCCTTATTATTTTCAGGTTGCAGGCAATCATCGCAAAAAGGATTAAAAGGGACTTCTAAAGCAATAGCTTCGTGTAAGAACTCGCCTAAATCAAACTGCTGTTTGCTGTATTCCGTCACAGAAACTTCCTCGTCGGCATCTGTCACATGGTGGCTAGCAGACTTGGCGTACTTTCCTGTGCGCCCTTGCTCTTGAGTGGGGATTAAAATCTCACGAATCGTTTTTTCTACACCAAAATTGAAATCTTGACCGCACCGAGAGCATTGTTCGTGGGTTTTTGTTGAAACCTGACCATTTACTGTGAAATCACGACTATTAAGGGGTCTGATATCCAAACTGATCTTATAATCATTTTGGCTAATCAGATCTTCTAGGGTTCCATTAAGCTCTGCTGTTTCGCGATTAAGGCTGTATTGTCTGCCATCTTCTGGGATTTCATTTAGTTTAATTTTCATAGCGGAAAGAAGCTACAGCATAGGGCTTTTTTGGTCAAAGAAATAACCAATCAAGGAAAGAACTGAGAATTTCTTACTAGGCCCAATCGTAGTTAAAACTCACGCTAATACGTGGCTGCTTGCTTTGGTTCATAGGCACTTCATGTTTGAGCCAACTTTCGAATAAAACAACATCCCCAGCCTTTGGAGCGAGACTGAAAAAACGCTGTAATTCCTTAGCTGCTTTGGGTTTTACAAGCGGAGAGTTCATAAATGAAACGAGCCGAGGGTCCTCGAATTTAATAGCGCTTGCGCGTGGAGGAATAGAAACATAGTAAGTGCCGCTGACGACTGAATGCGGATGAATATGGGCGGTGTGTAAGGCCCCAGCGGGCATAATATTGACCCAGAAAGAATTCATTCGAAGACTCTTTTTCGGTAAGTCATAACCCAAGGCCTGAGTGAATTTATGAACATGTAAATCTATTCGCTTTTCAAGATTGGCAAATGTAGAGGACATCTGCTGAAGTTGGTCCCAAGAGCCGTAAGAGGTGTAGCCATTTGGATAGTGACTTGAAGACCACTTTTTCCCCTCAATATCGGCGTTTTGAATCTGATAAATTTCTTGTTCTAAGTCTTTTAAATCAGTTTTGATTTTCGCTTGATAAACCTGTGTTACGAATAATTTGTGCATGCCTTGATTTAGCGCAAACAGACAGTGTTTGTCATGGTCAGATTTTGCTCAAAAACGCTATTTTTTGCAGTTTCATCTCGGTAGACTTTAGGTTATAAGCTTCGCATGCAAACAATTTCTATCCTTATAAGTGTTTTATGGTTATCGAGTGTGGCTTTTGCGAGCTTAGATTTTGGTTTGTTGATCAAGCAACAAATACAAGTGCAGCAAGAAACTCATGAAAAAATGAGTGAAGAGCTGGATCTGAATAATCGAGAAGAAGTTCGTGAAAAAGTGACAGTATCTTTACCGAATATTCCGGTGGTTGCCGTTACAACAACGACAGCAGTGCGCACGGATATCGAAAATAGTGCGCGCGTTGAGCAAAAAGAGTTTAACTTTCTAAATGAAGAACTAAAAATTGTTGAATAACGGAAGAGAGTTGGAAGGGAATTGTCATTTAGTATTCACTAGCTACTAAATGAGGCAGATTCTTTTCGCAAAGTGTAACAACTGGTGTTTTTCTGCAAAAAGACAGACCCTGTTGGCTATTATTTTCTAATCTAAAAAAGGAGAGCGTAATGGGACCATTTGAGTTGATTTCTAAACACGGGGACCACGAAGAGGTTGTTTTTTGTCATGATAAGAGCGTAGGTCTTAAAGCGATTATTGCTATCCATAACACATCGTTGGGGCCAGCTTTGGGCGGCACTCGCATGTGGAATTACAAATCTGAAGAAGAAGCGTTAGTGGATGTTTTACGTCTTTCTAAAGGTATGACTTACAAAGCTTCTGCTGCAGGATTGAATCTTGGTGGTGGTAAAGCTGTTATCATTGGTGATCCAAAGACGCAAAAATCTGAAGGACTTTTCAGAGCCTTTGGACAATATGTTAACTCATTAAATGGTAAATACATTACAGCTGAAGACGTAGGAACATGTGTTGATGACATGGAACATGTCTACATGGAAACACAGTGGGTAACTGGTATTCCTAAAGATTTCGGTGGATCGGGTGATCCATCACCATACACAGCTCATGGCGTATTAATGGGAATTAAAGCTGCTGCTCATGAAAAGTTTGGCACAGATTCTTTAAAAGGTATGCGTATTGCTGTTCAGGGATTAGGGAACGTAGGTTCAAATCTTGTGAAATATTTAACTGAAGAAGGCTCTAAAGTTATCGTCTCAGATATCGATCAAACTCGCGTGAAATATCACCATGATGTTTATAAAGTAGATGTGGTGTCTCCGGACCAAATTTTAGGAATTGAATGTGATATTCAGGCTCCTTGTGCTTTGGGTGCGATCGTTAACGATAAAACTATCGGTGAATTTAAATGTAAAGTTATCGCGGGTGGAGCTAACAACCAATTAGCTGAAGCTCGTCATGGCGATCAATTGCGTGAATTGGGTATTTTATATGCTCCAGACTACGTCGTTAATGCTGGCGGTTTGATGAACGTTTTCGTAGAGCTTGAAGGATATTCTCCAGAAAGAGCTTTTGAGAAAACAAGAAAAGTTTATGATAATGTTAAAAAAGTTATCGAAATTGCAAAGCGCGATAATATCGGAACTCACACAGCTGCTGATCGTGTTGCGGAAGAGCGTATTCAAACTATTGGTAAACTGAAACAAAAACATCCAGGTAAATCAAACCGCGCGTTCACGACTTTAAAAGAAGTTTACAACCGCTAATTATTTAAAGAGGAAACAATGAGCTTAGCTAACGTAGTAGAAAAACAATGGAAATTAATCCTTGGTGTAGTTGTGGTTGTTATTGTTGCGGTTGGGGCAGTTGCTTTAATCAGCTCTAATGCTGCAAAAAAAGAAAAAATGGCTCAAGAGAGCTATTTCATGGCAGAGAAAAAACTTGTTGATGTTAAAAGTCGTCAACAGCAAGGAACTCAAGCTGTTGCTGCTGACTACAGCTCAGTGAAAGCAGATTTTGAAAAGATCGTAAATGAATATGAAGGCTCGATTGCAGCGCAAATGGCTGGATTGCATTTAGCTCATATTCTTGTTTTAGAAAATAACGCAGCTCAAGCTCTAAGTACTTTGGAAAAAGTTGAAACGGGCTCTAAAAACCTGACAAACACACTAGTACAGCAACAAAAAGCTCAGCTTTTAGCTGATATGGGTAAATGCGAAGAAGCTATTCAGTCTTGGGAACAAGTGATCAAACGTAAAGAAGCTTCTTTCTTGCATGGTGAAAGCAAATTGCAGCAAGCGCTATGTTTAACAAAACTAAATCAACTTCAAAAGGCTGAGGAGATTTTAACTGGGTTGGCAAATGAAACTGTAAACCCAGACTTCGGCAACTCATCTGTACCAAAAGAAGCTGAAAAATATCTAAGATTAATCCAATTCAAAAAAGTAAGCGGAACATAATCCGAATGAAATTCTTTCGAGCCCTTACTTTCTGTAGTTCGATTTTTTTAGTGGGTTGTGTCTCGTCTTTAAAAGACAGGGTTGAACCTAACAAAGAATTTCGAGTTAATGCTTATTGGGCTCAAGATACTCTTGCTAAAGCCAATCATGCGTTCCGTAAAGTGAATCGTATGACTCCTGTTATCCATGAAAACCTGATTATTATCGGCAATGCTTATGATGGACTGGTGGCTTACGATAAAGAAACCAAATACGAAAAATGGCGTATTCCTATTGATTTAGGCGTAGAAGCTAGTGCTATTTCTGTCAGTGATTTTCTATTTATTGGATCAAATAACGGAAAAATGTATTCGATTGATCTGTCTAAAGGGGTAGAGGTTTGGGCTTTTGATACGAAGTCTGAAATTGTAGCCGAACCTCTTTTGCAGGATGGAATCCTTTACTTTGTATCTGGAAGTCAGTCTCTTTATGCATTAGACGCCTCGACTGGAAAACAATTGTGGGTTCATAATCGCCAAGAAACATCGAATATTATGACAGTTCGAGGTGGCTCAAAGCCTGCATTTAAAGATGGCTTGATCTACGCTGGCTTCAGCGATGGAACATTAGTGGCATTGAATGCTAAAACGGGGACTGAGCAATGGGAAGTATCCTTAAATCGCAATACCCGATTCAGAGATATTGATGCGAGCCCTGTTTTTGATGGCGATTTCATCTATATCAATAGCTACGATGATCATTTGTACTGTATTGCGAAGTCCGATGGTCAAATTATCTGGGAGTCTCCTATTGGGGGCTTCAGCACTCCTTTGGTTACATCAGAAGTGGTCTATGTCACCTCATCAAGAGGGGAGATCGCAGCTCTGGATAAGAAAAGCGGGCAGGAGAAGTGGAAATACTCTTCTAAAAATGGAATCCTGACCGATCCCCTCGCCTACGAGGATTTAATTGTTACAGGTGAATCCCGTGGTAAATTGTTGTTCTTACAAAAAGACAGCGGCGCTATCGTTAATTCATTTGAACCTGGCCGTGGTGTTTTCTCTAAACCGAGTTTAGAGGGCGATAGATTTTACTTCATATCTGGCGAAGGCAACATTTACGGACTAAAAGCTTATTATGATACGAAGTCTTCGATTTACTATTTAAAATAGAGGTCTTTTTATGATGAAATATATAGGTATTATTGGTCTTGCAGTGGTTTTACTGTTGAGTGCATGTTCAAATCAACCTTGTAGAATCGAAGATAGAACGGATATCGTGATGACTGGAAATGAAAAAGTCTCATCATCTAAGAAAGATCTCACTAAAAGAGTTTTTGTCTATAAGCCAGATGGATCTCTTCAATGTGGTATGGGAACTAAGATAGATTTGCAGGCTATGCGCAAAGAACTTGGAAATATCGAAGTTTTTTCTTCAGAAAATAAACATGATGGCATGATGCGAATCCAAGTTTGTGGCCAACCAACTGGATTGAGTAATGTCTATGAAATAGATGAAAAAGACCTAGCAGCCGCTACAAAACTAGGTTTCAACAAATGGATTGGGGACTGAGATATTTGGTGAATAAGCCAGATTTTCAGGTCCTTTTAAACATAGCCCAATACCTATTGTAACATAATATAACTTATCGGATATTTTGCGGGGTTAACCTGTCTGTGTATTTTGACTTCGAAACCTGTCTGCATACTGACATTTTTGACATAAATCTTCCACCAGTCGTCCATTTTCAAAGCCTGTTCTAATTCTTTTGGCCCGATCGGATTTCATAACTTCTGATAGAGTATTTTCATAGACATTGCCGATTTTAAGCAGACTTTCCTTGTCCAAACAGCACGGAACAACATCGCCGTTGGCATGGATGGCGAGCTGTTTACGAAGTCCGTAGCAACTTCCCTGTTCAGATCGTTTCATCTGACTGAGGTCGGGCCAGATAAATTCTGTATCGAAGTGCACGTATAATTTGTGCTGAATTTTCTTCGATTTATTCATCTTAATATCGACATTTTCGTTCAATTCGATACCGAAATGCCGATTCAAAACATCAAAGACTTGTAGGTTTTGATCTTTTTGCTGATTGGACTTAGCCAGATTCCAAAGTCGCAAATTAATGTAGAAATCCGTCTGCTTTTTTTCATGTTTTTCCAATGATTTATCGCAAAAATCTAATATGGGGGCTAAATAATCCTGAAGGGTTAATCGCGCTGGATTGGCAAAATAAGAATGTACTGAAAAATTGATCTGCTCGAGAGACTTCCAGTTCAGTAGCTTTTCAGAATGGCGTTTTAAAAGTGTTCCATTGGTCGTTAAAAAGATCTTAAGACCTAATTCATCACAGATATCCATGATTTCAGCGAACTGAGGATGGGCTAAAGGTTCACCCATTAAATGCAGGCAGATCTGTTTGGTTAAGGGTTTCGCTTGAGTAGCAAATTTACGAAAATCAGATGGAGCCAATATTTTTTTCTCTCGGATAACTTCCGGACAGAACTTACATTGCAAGTTACAGATATTGCTAATTTCGATGTAAAGTCTTTCAAACATTATGTTACAATACTATCACAATTTCTTAGCGATGATATTAATAACTGTCGGAGCTACAAAAAAAGATCCGGGACTCTTTTCAGCAGCCTGCCAATCAGCAAAGAAATCTTGAACTTGCTGTTCATTTAAATAACCTGACTTTTGAAGTCTCGGTAAAAAACTTCGATAGAAACTATCAGGCCATTGCCAGAATGGGTCTTGAGGTTGTGCAAACTTGGCCACGGGCTGTAAGTGCGTGACCTTAAAACCTACTTTTTCCAGTAGACTGGGCAAATGTTTTCCCCGATTTGGATCCCCGCCTTGAGCTTTCCAACTTTTAAAAATGGCATCAACAACTGGCTTCATCGATGGATAATCAGGAACAAGATCCATACTGTCATAGCTGACATATTCTTGCAGAATAAACTCAGATCCACTGGTTAAATGGCGATAAACTTGTTGGAAGGCTTTTTCTGGATTTTGAACAAAGATCATGAGCCAGCGGCAAAAAGCTGCGTCGAAATCAGTATCTTCTAAGTTAAGGTTTTCAATAAAGGATTTTTTAGCCTGCCCACGTGAGTCGAGTTTTTCTTCTTTAAGCTGATAATTCAAATAGTTAATAAAGTTATCTGAAATATCAATTGAGGTCATTTGCGCCTGCTGACGATTATATTTCAAGAGATCCAAACTGGTGTAGCCAGGGCCACATCCAAGATCTAATATCTTCTTTGCATCCCGCAAAGAGCTTTGATCCCAAAGTTTTAATAGTTCATCACGCCAAAGATCGTGTTGAAGCTTCAGTCTAGATAACTCTTCTTGATCATTACCTAGAACATACTCTTCGGACATAAATCACCTCTATTTACTTAAAATGGATAACTTATAGTTCAATCTTTTGATTCGTTTGAAAATGGTAGCAGATATCATCATTACCAGCAGAAGCACATGAACACGTACCTGAGGCATGCTTATCAAAAAAGAGGGAGCCGCCAGCACTGTTAAGACAAATGCTAAAGTTAATAAGGCTTTTTCACGTTCTATGGATTTTTTTAATTCGATTTTTTCCATGATTCAGACGATTTCTTCCAAAGATCTATTATATGATCACTTTTTTTGCAGTCGATCCCTATAAATTAATTCTTATAAAACTAGACTTTGATTGAGCCTTTTTTTAGGCTTTTAGTATCTCTTTATATTTTTATAGATCGTTTTTGGGGGATTTTATGAAATGGATTTTATTGGCTACTTTAGGTTTTTTTGCCTCACCTGCATGGGCTATTTGTGAAAACAGTACGACTTATTCAGGAATTATCCAAATCACACAATTTTGGAATACAAATAGAGCGGCTTGCGCCTTGAATATTCAACCTCGTAATACACCAAGCTCTCAGTATCGCTCTTTCTATGTGGACAGTTCAGGGCTATTTGTCGTGCAAAACTCTTATGGTTTAGGGCCTGCAAAAACGCATAAAGGCTACCGTGAGTTTTTCATTCTGCCTTTAAAAAACTACAAACCCACATACAAAATTGAATCTAACCGCGATGTCAGCGTCACATTAGTTTCTGGACATGTTCTGCGTATTGCTGGACGCGACTTTGCCGTTAAGGAATTATCGCCGGGACTCATTCAAGAAAGTCCCTTAGCACGCGATAACTCTGGGGGATTTGAATTTTATCTAAAAGATGGTTTCTGGTTTGATGGAGGGTTTCGTGTTGGAGTTAGCCCTTTAAGCTACCCATTGGCTACTTCCGTTTTAAGATCTGCCAAAAGCCCTTCCGTTATATCTTGCCGCCTCACAAACCAAGAGTATTTGGCCTACAAAGAAGGTAATTTTGTTGTCCGCTATGGCGACGAAAATCTAATCGAGTTTCTTCGTTATTCCTGCGGACAACTGAGTTTTTAATTTTACTCTTTTAAAACCGGCGTGATGTTGAGCTCTAACTTTTTGCCTTGGCGAACAACGCCCATTGTAACAGCAAGGTCCGGCTTAGCTGACTGAAGAGCATAAACATAATCATACAAGTTTTCTATATTGATATTGTTGAATTCTATGATCACATCACCCGCTTTTAAACCTGCTTTTTCAGCCGGAGAATCTTTAGAAGCCCCAGAAATTTTAACGCCTTTAACACCTTCCTGACTGTAATCAGGTATAGTACCCAAGTAGATACGGAAGTTTCTACTACCGCCACCACCAGATCCTGAATTTCCTGAAACATGGGCGTAATTTACAATTTGAGAATTAAAATGTGCTAACTTTGAAGTAAAGACACGGACGACATCTATGACTCGTACAAGCCCAGAATGATTAATCGTCTGCGCTGTATCACGCGGAGTGTGATACTCTTCATGAGAGCCTGTTGTAAATGAAATCGATGGGATTTCGGCCAAATAGAACGACATAGCATCCGTTGGTAAGTAGGGATCAGAAGTTAGTGTTAAAGGCACGCCCGTAACTAAAGCGACCTCTTCACTTAGTCCCGCCCATTCTTTTGCCGAACCAGTGCCCTGAACTTGAAGTTTATCGCGAAGGCGACCAATCATATCCATATTCAATGACGCTTCAAAATCTTGATTAAAGTCCCGCCCTGTTTGTTTTTTCCAGCTTTTAGTAAAATGTGCCGAGCCTAAAACTCCGATTTCTTCACCTGACCAAACCGCAAAGTACACAGGTTTCTTGAGCTGCTTTTTTTGTGCATCTAATGAATAATAATGTGCAAGCTCTAAAATCCCAGAGACACCAGACGCATTATCATCGGCACCATAATGTATATCCGACTTATCTGTGGCCGTCGCTAAAGAGGAATCAATTCCTGTACCTTGTCCCAAGTGGTCGCCGTGAGCCCCGATAATAACTGATTTAGGTGTTTTTTTAGATTTCACAGCGGGTAGAATTTTTCCGACAATGTTTCGACCTGTTGATCGCTGTTGCTGTAACCCAATTTTGGCCGAGATATACTGCGAGCTTAAAGAAAAGCCTTCCGTCAGCTTACCAGTCGAAAAGGACTGTTCTAACTGAGAATAATTTTTAACTTTAGCATCAGAGGCTGAGAGCAATCGGTTGAAAGCTTTTGTTGAGATCTTAATTACTGGTAAAGTATTTTCAGAAATACTTCCTTCGAATTTCAAATTCTTCAATCCGACATCCGTTACAAAAATAACACCAGCGGCCTGTTGGTTCTTGGCCACGGTCACTTTGTGCTGCGGTCTTGAGTAGATTAGAAGATGCTGATTGAGTTCTTTATTTGAACCAATAGGCAGATGATCTAAAAGAATCACCCACTTATCTTTAACATCTAGATTTTTATACGAATCAAAAGCCGTTAGTTTGTCTGTCGCAGGAGCTTTAATTCCATAACCAGCAAATACGACTGGAGCCGCATTAAAGTCCCCAGAGCGTGAATAGGAGATCACTTGATAATCTTCACCACGCTTTAAATTAGCTTCTAAACGTCCTTTGAATTCAATTGAGTTATTTTCTGTAGCAATAACTGATGAAGTGAACTCAAAGCTCTGAATAAAAGAGTTTCCAAAGACAGGAACCAATCCCCATTGTTTAAACAAATTAACAATTTGATCTGTGTATAAGCGCTCTTCTTCCGAGCCAGTCATGCGTCCCTTAAGCTCTTCAGAGGCCAAATAGTCTACGATTTGCTTGGTGTCGTCAGCTGAGATCTCTGGAGACAAATGTAAAGCTGACTTATTAAGAGGTCTATTTTCTATCACTAACTTTAAAGCTTGTTCGTGATCCCAATCTGCCAAGTAAATCTGACTTTCACCTTTTTCATTTCTATGGGTCCAAGATATTTTTTTACCATCTGGAGTAAATGTTGGAAGCCCGTCAAATCCATCTGCAAAAGTCACACGTATAGGTAT
This sequence comes from Pseudobdellovibrio exovorus JSS, assembly GCF_000348725.1. Lineage (NCBI taxonomy): Bacteria > Pseudomonadati > Bdellovibrionota > Bdellovibrionia > Bdellovibrionales > Pseudobdellovibrionaceae > Pseudobdellovibrio > Pseudobdellovibrio exovorus. The sequence continues at coordinate 1,332,419 of NC_020813.1, read as the reverse complement.
CCCCTGCCCATTAGCATCTACGATAAACAACTCAAAATTCGCATATCCTAAAATTGAGGAGCCAAAAATGATATACTCACCTGATGGGTGGTAAAATGGCGCCCACGACATGGCATTCAAACGAGTCACTGACTGCTGTTCAGAACCATCTACATTCATTGTGTAAATTTCGGCGCGATTACCATCCGGAGTGAAGCGTCTCCATGTAATTTTCTTACCATCAGCACTGAAGAACGGACCTCCATCATATCCACGAGCATGAGTGAGTCTTTTAACCTGTGACCCATCAGACTTCATAATGTAGATTTCCATCATGTAAGATGGGTCTTGTTCTGCAATCTTTTTTTCTTCAGCAGTCAGTTCATCCGTATAAAAAGAGCGATTAGATGCAAAGGCGATCCATTTTCCATCTGGAGAATAAGAGCCTTCAGCATCGTATCCCAATTCTTTAGTTAAACGCTTTATGTTTTTACCACTAAGATCTGATTCAAAAATGTCGTATTGGTCATCATAGTTCCATGAATAGCGTTTTTTTACTGGTTGTGCTCTTTCTGTATATTCAGCTTTCACCTTTTCCGCAATTTTAGGGTCAAGGTGTGTCGAAGACCACATTGCTTTTTTGCCATTTGGATGTAGCCATGCACAGGTTGTCATGCCTTTACCTGTCGAAATACGTGAGCTTTTACCGCTGGCCAAATCTAGTAAAAATATCTGATAGAAGGGGTTCCCCTCTTCTCTTTCTGATTGATAGACCATCTTTTTACCATCTGCACTGAAATAACCTTCACCAGATCGGCTGCCAACAAAAGTCAGTTGCTTCGAATTCGTAATAAGGGTGTTTGGCTTATCAATAAATAAAGGCTTTGAAGTGTTTTGCGCTAAAACCTCAATTGTAGACAAAGTTATGGCTAAAACAGAGGCTAAAAAAACCAAAAAGAAGTGATATTTTTTCATGCTTAATTTCTACGAATCACGAGTGAATATGTCAAAATCTATTCAAATAGATCTTTTTCTGATAATGTATTGAAATGAACGATTGCTCATATTTCCCTCAATGTCGTGGTTGTACGCACTGGGACAAACCCTATGCTGAACAACAGGCCTTAAAAATACAGAATCTACGGGATCTTATCGTTCAACACGAACTTCCTCATTGTGAAATTGAGTTCTTAAGTTGCGGCGAATCTCAGCTACGCCATCGTGTCGACTTCACTGTTCAATATGATGAAGTGACTCAGAAACACATCTTTGGCTTTTATAATCAGAATAAGCAACTTTTGGATATTCAAAAATGCCTGCAAATGGCCCCGAGCCTACAGTCCATCTACTCGGAATTTACAAGCCTTCCTTTTTTCTACAAAGGTGACATTCCTATCAAAAAAGGATCTGTCCGACTGCGAGTCAGTCCTCATGGTCAAAAAGGATGCTGGCTTGACTTTTCGAATGTCGAAATCAAAGAGCTTTTAGATGACCAAATATTATTACAAAAACTTTTAGATTCAGATTTTTTTGTTGAGATCGGCCAAAAAGGAAAGTCGTTAATTAGACTAAATGGGAATTTAAAGCTAGCTGATCCTCAACCTCGAAGCTGGTTTCAAACTTACGATAGATATGGCCAGCCGATTTCGATGCAAGGTCTGATCTCGGATTTTACACAACCCTCATGGGAAAGTGCCTCTTTACTGGTTCAAATTACGAATCAATGGCTGCATGAATTCTCTAAAAACCAAACATCAACTATTTTGGAATTTGGCAGTGGGCTAGGACAGTTTACTTTGTCATTTTTAAAATCTGGCCATCGCGTTACCGCCTGCGAAGTGGATCAATCCTCATCACAGAATCTATCTTTGCATGCAGCACATTTAGGTCTTAGTGACAGGTTACAAATTCATGTGGCTGACTTCCACCGGAAATCCATTGTCGATACGATGCCCATTCAACAGACGGATTCATCTATCTACGAATGGGCTTTTGTAAACCCTGCAAGATCGGGATTGAAAAAATTCACAGAACAAGTCATTGCATCTTCTGCAGATTATATTATTTATGTTTCTTGCTATCCACAAAGTATGGCTACAGATATTCAACAGTTGAGTTCATGTTATGATTTAATTGATTTGAAAATAGTCGACCAGTTTCCACAGACAGATCATTATGAAAGCGTAGCTTTATTGAAGCGTCAGCATCATGGATTTAAAGAATAAACATGTAAACCGGAAATCTTACCAGCTAAATCCCTTTTAAAAACTAAGGACAGCAAAGGCAGCACAATCACACCCGTTAATAAGACCACTGTTGTTCTAAGAATCACTTTTAAAGCGTAGTTCCTCTGAACTCTTTGAGCTGGTTGCCCTAACCGCAAGCTACAAGTCCATTCTCCTAAAGACGCACCTAAAAACAGACGCATCATCACCAAATATCCCCACGCACTAAAAAGAAAGGCCAAGACAAACAATTCAGCTGTATTATCAATTGCAAGAATTCTAAAAAACTCGCGAGCTTGTGTTTTCATGATTAAAGAGAAAATAACTACACTAAAACAACTCAAAGAAATAAGAACGAGCGTATCGATAGAGGCAGACATCCAAGACCATAACGCTAATTTAAAGCCAGATTTTTTACGTGCCCCGCTGCGAAAGCCAGTGTCCGCATCAACAAATCCCTGATCTTTTTTAAAAAGACCAGAGATTTTGTCATAAGACTTATTTGGATGACGTTGAGGTATATCTTGTCGAATGATCTCTGGGTTCAGCATTCATGAACCCTATCGACCCGTTCCACTACCGCTTCCAGATCCTGTTCCAGTTGAAGTTCCTGTTTCAGTCGTGCTTGATTCCGGAGGACAGTTCATTGGATTCTGATACGTTTGTCCATTCCAACATGAGTATGACGGACATTTCGCCAAAGCTTCTTCTGATGTCGAACCTGTCACGATAGATTGATCCGGACATGTGTAAGTATTTGTTGGAGCCGCTGTTGTAGCACAAACTGGACATGGATCAGAAGTTGTTCCTGTCGCACGACTTTGTCCCGGAGGACACGCCGTACATGCACACTGGCCATTAATAGATGCCAATGGCGGAGTACATGTTTGAAGACATGGAGCCGGAAGTCCATTCGGGCATAAATCTGGAGCGGCCTGTGGACCTGCCACTGTATTTTTAGGGATCAATTTCGTGATCGCATAAATCGCCCCTGCTGTTACCAGCACTGGCACAGCAACTTTTCCAAGTTTACATAACCAATTACATTCATTACCACGTTGGCGCTCTCTTGCTTGAGGTGGCGGTTCCGCAGGCGCTGCTGGTGGTTCCACCGCTGGAGGTGGAGCCGGAGTTTCAACAGGTGGAGGAGTCGCCGTTGCCACCTGAGCAGGCACACATCGTGTTCCTGGAGTCACTTCACTTGCAGGAGTTCCTGGACATGTACACATAAGGTTGGCTTCATTTAACTGACCACCATTATCAGTACAT